>FR884174.1:24550-37485 GCA_000435515.1 Firmicutes bacterium CAG:582 | reverse complement strand
TTTTTATCGGGACGTTATCTCTAAATTTAACGTTTACAAAAAAAAATCACTTTTGGTGATTTCTTCTACAAATCTTTATTTTTACTTTTTTCAACTAATTCTTTTATTTTTCTAAAATGATGATTTATTCCTGATTTAGTAATGTTAATATTCGTCTCTAAAGATATGATTTCTGCAAGTTCATTCATTGTAGTCTCTGGATATTTAAGTCTATACGTCATTATTAGTTTTGTTTTATCATCTATTAAAGATTCCAAGTCATTTTCTTTTAAATAATTTATGTTTTCTATTTGTTCATTACATGTCTTTAAAGACTTTTCAACATTAGCTTGTTCGCAGTTATTTAATCTATTAACCATGTTTTTGTGATCCCTATAAATACGTATATCTTCATAGTAAAATAACGCTGTTATGGCTCCAATCATTTTAATAAAATCACTTATTTCTTCAGCTTGTTTTAAATAAACCATATAACCCTTTTCTCTCTTTAAAATCTTACTTGAGAATCTAAAATGTTTTAATAATTTATCAACAAGTTTTGCTTTTAATTCATCGTTAATTAAAAACTCTAAATGATATTTACTAGTTTTAGGATCATTTATTGAACCATTAGCAAGAAATACTCCTTTTAAATAAGATGCTTGTTCTTCATCAGAAAAAGAAGTAATAGATTTATAAATACTTTCTACATCAGTATTGATAATATCTATTTTTTCACTTACATGCAAATAATAAACAGTTTTGTTAAAAAATTTTTTTTGACTTCTAATAGTTAATTTTATGTTTACCCCATAAATTCTTTTTAAAAGATTAAATATTCTTCTTGCTACACTTGGATTTTCAGTTTTTACTGTTAAAGTTTCATCTATAGCATCGTTATATTTTAAAAATGCACATAATTCACTTATAGATTCTAACTTATTTGTTTCGATTTTACTTATTTCATCTTTTATTTGAGTAGTAAATGATGCCATAGATTTCTTCCTTTCTTAAATTGCATAATAGTATAGCATATTATTTAGTTTTAATAAAATTCATGTTTAATGTAAAACTATATTTTTGATAAATATCTATATATTTTTCATTGTCATCTTGTATGTGAATAGTTACCTTTCTTCTAGAGTTTTTTTCAATTATATCAGTTTCTTTTATTTCTTCGCCGTTATCCCATGTAAGTGTATAAGTTATATTTTCTGCACTACCATTATTTTCGTTTGCTTTTGTCATAGATAATTGATTTAAATTTACACTTGTGTCACTATTGTTAACAACATCTAAAGTGTAGTCATAAACATCATTTAGTTTTAAAAAAGCAGAAAAAGATAAAGTTGTTGAGCTTTCATTGAAATCCAATCCATCTAACCTTTTTTCTTCAGGAACAAGTATTGCTTGTGGATTTTCAAAATGTACGTCAAATTTTGAATGTTCCTTTATATAATCATTATCTTGCTTAATTGGGTTTATAAATATGCCATAAATAATAGATAAAACAATTATAATTGTTGCCAAAAATATTATTAATGGATTTAAAGAATTTTTTTTCTTTTTCATATACTTCAACTCCTATTTATTATAATAAAGAAAGAAATGCTTTTTGCATTTCTCTAGAACAAGTCTTTTAGTTCTTTTTTCATATCTTTAATAACATCTAAAATATCTGGATTGTATTTCTTATCTTCAACCATTAGTATATTTTTTATTGCTATATTGAATGATTTATTTAATGAATATTGAACTATTCTTACTGAAATACTTGTAAGTTGTGCTTCTATTGGAATATCATTTTCTTTTAAAGCGTTTGGATAACCACTTCCATTATACATTTCAAAACTATAGTTAACTATATTTGAGGCAACTTTTAAATGAGCTTCATCTTTAATATAATTTTTTAATAAAACATTTCCATATTCAATTTCTTCTTTTATAGAATCACTTGTAATAACGGAATCTTTGGATATCGCGATTGATCCAACATTATATAATGCGCATGACTTAACAATATTATCTATTTTTTTAGAATCCAAATTATATTTTGGATATTTGCTTGCTAAAGCATCACTTAATAATTTAACAACTTTTTTTAATAACATAGATTCTTTTGAAGTTTCTATATTAGTTATTATTTTATTTATAATTAGTTCTAATGATTTATTATCATTTACTGTTTTTAATTCTTCATTTTGAACTTCTACAATGTTTTGTAAGTTATTACTTGATTGATAGAGATTAACTATTTTACCAAATCTTCTACGAATATTTTCTGTGTTAAATGGTTTTTCAAGCATATCAACAATCTCATATTGGTATACTCTTTTTCTTGTTTCTCGAGTTTCATCTCCACTTATAATAGCAACAGGGATTCTATTGAATAAATCATTTGCTTTCATAAATTCAAGAACTTCAAATCCGTCTGATTCAGGCATCACTAGATCTAGAAGCATACCAACAATATTTTCTTTAGACATATTCATATTACTTGATAAAACATTTTCCGTAATAATACTTATAGCTTCTAATCCATTTTTAGCAATTAAAATTTCATAGTCATTAGAAAATATTCTTTTTAAAGAATTTCTTATAATTGAAGAATCATCAACTATTAATATAGATGGTTTTCTATAGCTTGTTACTTCAGCCATTCTATTTAATATAGCTTTATTAAGCTCAGGATGATCCTCGGTTACTTTATTGAATACTGAATTAATATATCTTTTTGTTTGTTCACTTCCATTGCTAGTTTCAAGAGCATGATTGATTAAATAAATCGCATCACTTATACTTTTATTTTCTCTGTCTAATCTTTTTTTATAGTCTGTTACTTCTGTTTCAAGTTTATCATTTTCACTTTCAATATCTGTAAGTCTATTACTGATATCTTCACTCATCATAAAAATTAGTTTTTTACCTTCATATGGTAGATAATTAATTATGTTAACAAACCATTTATATTCGCCAGTTTCACATAACTTACGATATTTTATCTTAGTTTCACTAGTGCCTCTTTGACTTTCTAATTCCAATTTGCTTATTGATAAAGCATCAAAATAAGTTGATAAATCATTTGAATTTACAAATCTTTTTGCAATTTCTATAAAATCAGTATAAGTAGTTACTTCTTTAATCACTAAACTATTGCTTATTGTAAAATCAAAACGATATACTTTGTCATCTATAATATCTATTACATAAATATTTGAATAATTGGCATTTATAATTCTTGATACTTGTTCAATTAATCCAGTTTCATTCATTTTTATCCCTATCCTTACTATATTTAATTATAACATGGATATTTTAAGATGTAAATTGTTCCTTATAAAGAAAAAAATATCAAAATTTCTTTTGATATCTTATTGGTATACATATAATCCATATAAATCTTTATTGTTTTTAGTTTTTTTAACAATTAAGAATGCTTTTTCTGCTTCATCATTTGTTTTAAATTTTGATAATTCAACATTATCTATCTTTTTAAGTACTTTTCCATTAAAGTTAATTACTTTAACATACTTTTCAGTACTATTATTTATAACTAAAGTTTGCTTATATGGTGAAATCATCGATCCGCTAGCATCATTCATCTTTTCAGAATCTTTCATTGTATAAGAATTAGTTTTATTTTTATCTATGTCATAGATATTTATTTTATTATTTGCTATATAGATATAATAATTATCAATATTTTTTAGATAATCATTTTTATTTACTTTAATAATTTCTTTTCCATCTTTATCTAGAATATATGTATTTGTTTCATCACTATATTTATAAAGCATATTTTTATAGTCATCAATAATGGATACAGTATTTTCATTTATAACTTTATTATCTTTTGAAGAGTAAAGTATTGCTGAATATGATGGTTTATCTCCTAATACTAATTCAGAATCAAGAATTAATACCACTTTTTTTGAAGAATATAGATTTTTATTATCTTTATCTAAAACTGTATACTTATCAGTTGAATTGGATAAACCGATAACTTTGTAACCATTTTCATATTCTGCATAACTTGTTATGTGATTTTCTCCTTCATAACGATATAGTTCTTTATTATTTTTTACATCATAGACTAATGATTCATTTTGGTCACATGAAGTTGTACAAATAAATCTTAAAACTAAACCATTTTCATCAGAATTTTTTACATTATATACACTTGAATAAAAGTATGATTTATCTTGAGCATATTTATATAATTCTTTATATTCTTTAGTGTTTACATTGTATACACCCATTGATTTTTCTACTTTATTGTTAACAATAATATTTTCTTGATCTTTTGAATAAAGACTACCACTAAAAATGCTATAAGTGTCTGTATCTACTTTGTCTTTAAAATCTTTATAAAAACCATCACTTGAGGTTGTTGTTTCCTCTGTTTCAAGTTTAGTTTGTTTTCCATCTTTAGTTAATAGATATTTAACACTTTTTTCATTTTCTTTTTTAGTTATAACAAGTGTTCCAACTTCATCTCCGGCAGAATAACTACTAAAACTATCTCCTACTACTTTGGCTTTTAATAAATCAAAATAATTATATACTTTGTCTTTTTCATTTTTTACTACAGCATATAAGTATTTTTCATCTTCATCTTTAACAATTTTAGAAATAGAATAATCGCTTAAGAATTTCTCTCCTAATTCATTTAACAAAGCATATGTGTTATCAATTTCTATTTCAATGATTTTTCCATTGAAATATGATTCATAATCACTTATATTGCTATATAAAACTTTTCCTTTTTTATCAACAATAATTTTTTTACTTGTTTCTTTATCAGTAGTAATTACTAAATAATTATTTAATAATTCAATAGACTTTTCTGAAGAATAAATTACTTTTCCTTTTTTATTCTTCATGTTATATCCACTTGCACTTAACTTGCTTAAACTTGTAATTGATGTTAAATAAAAATCTTTTCCAATTGCATAAGGTACTTCTGTTTCTTTTAAATTAGCATTGTAAACCTCTTTATAATCAGCTACTTTCTCACCATCAACATTGAATAAAACAACTTTGTATTTTGTTAATTTATCTCCCTCAATTGCCATGAATCCATTACAGTCGTAGTCTATACATGATATTGAGTCATATTTTGTATCTAATAGTTTACTTACACCATTTTTGGAAGTTCCTGGTTTAAATACAAAAATTTTAATTATAAGTGCAATCAATAATACAACTGCAATTGCACATAATATTTTGATTAGTTTAGTCTTATCAATAAGTCCTAAAAACAAATCTTTATTTTCTTGTTTGTTCTCTGTTGCTTCTGATTTTACTTCTTCAACTGTAGTAACTGTTTTTGTTTCAACATTAACTGTTTCAGGTGATTCAGTATTGCTTGTTTCTAATGAGTTATTTTCTTCATTAGAATTAACATTATTTTCTTCGTTCATATCAAACTCTCCTCTATATTTTGACTATAGCATATAAAAAACTAATTTACAATTGATTTATAAAAATAAAGTCAAAAAAAGGAAGAAATACTATAAATTACCAAAAGTTAGATATTTTCATTTTTTATCTTATATGTTCTAACTTTAGAAAGATGATATCCTTTTTCAAATGCTTCAAAATACCTAGCTACATCAGCCATTTTTGTTGGATATTCAACAATTTCAAATGCATTCGAATCATCAATTAAATGTTCAGGTACTTGAGATAATACTTCTGCTATTGTAGGAGTAAATGATCCATAATAATGAAATTTATGAAGGCAAATAAATTCATCAATTGGATCAATTAAAGATGAATCTAATCTTTCACTTATTGAGGAAGCAAAATCTTGCATATACGAATAGTAACGTAATTGTTGTAAAGAATATTCCTTTAAATAATATTTTATTTCGTCAACTGTTGCTATGGGTTTTAATTGTCTATAAATTTTTTCTAATTCCTTATCTGTTAAACTAGGAATCACTAAATTTGGTAAAAGAATATCATTAGTATCTAATCCATATAATTTTTCCATATATTCTCCTTTATTAATTAGAAAATGCTATTATTCTTTTTTAACTCCTTAACAATTTCTGGTCTAAATGCACAGTATGTTTTAAAATCCATTCCCATTTGAATAATTGGACCTGTTATATCATTTTTTACATCATAGCCTTCAATAGTTTCTATAACTCTTAAATTAGTTAATCTTATGTAATCTTCTTTTAACATTCTAAGGTTTTTAGTCCAATCAAGAATAATAGTTTCTTCATTATCATCATATTCAATGACAGAGTGTAACATTCTTTGTTTTTCTAAATATACGTATCCGGTAATTATTCTAAAATTTGGATATATGCTAGCTAATAGAATAGATTTTTCATGACATTTATGAAGTCTTTCATCCGACGTTAATTCTTTTTTAACATCTTCATGTGTCATAAAATCCGATAATAGATTAAATGGTATTTTAAAATTTCCTTTTTGATATATAAAAGAATTAAGTTCATCACTCCAACTAATTGTTCTAAAATCATAATCATCAATGGTTTCATACATTCCAGCCATTAAACAGTATATCTTTATATCATCAAATTTGGTGAATTTACTAATTACACACAAAGCATTAAGACTTTCACAACTGCCTTTTTTATCCGATATTTTATTGTTAATGTCATCAAATAACAAATTATATGTATTAATATTCATTCCATTAGAAATTAAATCTTTACTAATTTCTTCCATACAAACACCCCTCGTAAAAACAAGGGGTATTATAACTGATTTTACTTTATTTTTCAACTTTTTTGTTTATATCATTTACCTATTAAATTAACCCGTGCTATAATAAATAATTAAGGTGACGCACATGGAATCAAAAGAGATTATGAATATACTCAAACATTTCAATGAAAATAATACTTATAAGAAAATATTTATCAATGGTCCATGGGGTATTGGGAAAAGTTATTATACTAATGAATATCGTAATAAATGTGGAAATAACATTGTTTATATAAGTCTATTTGGCAAAACAAACTTTGATTCTATTATAGAAGCATTAAATAATGAATTGATAAAAAAATTAAATACGTTGCATAAGTACGCAAAAAAAGCGAAAAAATTATTTTCTAATATTCAAACATCTATTTCATATTTTGGAATCAGCATTTCAAATTTATATATTAAGAATAAAAGTCTTATTCAAGAATTTTCTAAATTGTTTAAAAAGGAAGACTTAATAATTATAATCGATGATTTAGAAAGAAAAAGTGCGAATATTCCAATTGAAGATGTAATGGGATTGATAGAAGAATTATCAACAACCGAAAAAGTTAAAATTGTTTTAATTGGTGATGAAAAAAACTTAAATAGTGGTGACAAAAAAACATGGGAAAAGTTTAAAGAAAAGATTGTTGAAAAAGAATATAAAATTGACTCTTTTTCTTTTGATGCAATTGAATCACTAGTTGTTAATAAATTAAATGATTATATTTCTAAAGAATTATTAACTAATTTTATTAATTCTTTTTTAGAAAAGCATTATGTTAGGAATTTAAGGACCATAAATAAGGCTATAAATTTGTTTTTGGAAATAGTTGAAATACATCTTTTAAAAAATATGACGAAAAAATATATTTAGTAATTCTTAAAAATTGTATGGCAGTTACAATTGAAATTAATGAAGAATTATATAAGCCTGATGAAACCAGTGAAAATACTTCTGACTATGATGAGTTTAATTGGATGAAAAAATTTGACTCAGATATTTCCTCAAGAATTTCAAATCATTATTTTAGTGGAAATTCTATATTTGGTTATGATGTTGAATCATCACTTGTTGATTATGTCATAAAAATATATAATGGTGAAATAGATGATGATTTAATCTACACATTTAATAAAATTATAACTTCTTTTATTGAAAAGAAAAAACAAGAAAAAAGTGTTTTTTATCTTTCAACTGAGAAGATAACTATTAAAGTAAAAGAAATGTATAATAGTATAAAATCTGAAAAATACAAAATAATTACAATTGAAGAATTAATTAATGATCTTTACACTTTATTAAATTGGAATAATGTGTTAAATTTAGGATTCAAACAAGAAATCATCTTTCTACATACAAAGAATATATTATTTGAGCAATATTATGACTTAAGCAAAGAAGAATATCAAAATAAAATTGATAAGTTTAGTTCATTGACAAATGAATCACCTATTTTAGCTGATTTTATCGATAATTATAACAAAGAGGTACAAAAAAAGTATTTTAAAGACAAAACAATTATATTATTGCAAAAGTATAAATCTAATGATTTAAATACCGATTTTTTTAATTACTTCAAATGGAAATTTAATCAACCATATAATGAAAAAGAAAAAAAATATTTTGCCGATACTTGTGAGCGAAACAACTTTCTACTTCCAAAATTAGATTCTGAAATAGAATTGTCCGAATGGCGTTGGACTTATACAATTTGGGAAATATATTTGAAGTATTTTGATGATGTTAATAAAAAAAAGTTAAATAATTATGTAAATAAATTAAAAAAGAAAAGAGGAAAAAAACTTCTAGAATATAGAATAAATATTTTACAAAAAAATAAACCACTTATATAAAAAAATAAAATAAATATATAAAGATACGATTTATTTTAAAATAAAAAAAATAATGATAATATATAACCTACTTTTTTCATAAGGCTCGCCTTTATATGCATTATAAGAATGGATATAATTGAAATTTAACAAAAATCTCGTATATTTTGCTTTCATATCATGCTTAATTATTATGCTCATTTTCAAAAAAAAAAACGAGCACTTTTAAGTATTGATAAAGGGGTCTATTTATCTAGTTACTTCAACATACGTTATATTATTTTCAACTGATTTTTCTATTAACTCATTATTAATAAGCCTATTTATTAAATAAATATAGATCCAATCTGAATATTTTACGGAAGGAATAATTGGATTTCCCATTAATTCTGCAACTAAAGTATGTATATTTACTCGACCTAATTTCTCCATTTTTTTTACTATATCATTATCAAAATAATTAATATCTTTTGATATAACTTTACCATTCACCATAAATCTAAGTTCAGTATTATCTTTAATTAGTTTTTCCCATTCATTACTAAAATTATCTTTTTCAACCGGTTTTAAAATATGCTCTTTTTGTTCTAATATTTTTAGCTCTTTTTCGGATACACTTCCCAATGTTGTTGCTTTCCAATCAAGTTCTTCTGAATATATTACACTTATATTTTTATCGTTTAATAAATAACATAAATATAATAATAAACAATAATCGTCACAATCTAAATGACTTGACCATATTCTTATTTTAGTTGCAATATTGGCATATTCTATTAATTTGTTATATTCATATTTAAAATCAAAGCCATTTTCAAACAGTTTATTCTCATTTAAATTAATATATTTTTCTAGTTCAGTTCTTTTTAAACACTTCATTCCATCAAGACTACCAATAGATAAACATAATGGCAAACAAATTTTTAAATTTTTGTTTCCACTTCTTTTTAGTAATCCTAATTCAGAATCACTAGAAACAATTTCAATTACACTAGTACTTTCAGATTCTATTTTTTGAATATCACCATCATATAATGTTTCTTTTGTTATTTCAGATAGTTTCAAATAATCACCTTCTAATGAGATTATATCATATACTTTTCTATTTGACTAAAGCGAACTTATTAGTATACTGACAAAAGAGACAAAATACATTCTCAAAATTTTTAGTTAACAAAAAAATTAGTCATATTTCAGACTAATATATATTAAAAATTCTAACAATCGAACGAATTCTCCAATGGTGTCCCAGACGAGAATCGAACTCGTATCTAAGCTTTAGGAGAGCCTTGTACTATCCATTGTACTACCAGGACATATAAAAATTATAACATAAATGATTATAAATAAAAACAATGAGATTATTTTTTTCCCATTGTTAATACATTAAATGCAAAAATTAATGATAAACTTAATGCTGTAGACACTTTACCAGTTACTTTTGTATAGCTGAATTTATAACTTGCATATTCATAGATAGCAACTACTTTATCAACAAGAGTTAATACCCATGATTCTTTATATTTAGGTAAAGTCATACATAAAGGAAACATATGAGCTGCTATAGCATTTTCCTCTATTTTATTTAGTTTGAATTCTCCTTTAGCATTTGCTAAGGCGATGTCAGGATGAACAACTCCTTGAATTAAACCATGATTGCTTCCAAACTCTTCGTTTGTAAAGAAATCATGCAATATAGCTGCTCTTGTAGCTGAAACATAATCTAAATTCAATTTTTTAGATACTTTATAAACATTTCTCGCTACACGCATAGAATGAATATATCTTGTAATACCATGATGCGATTCATTTTTTATTTTTAAATATTTTTCATTTTTAATAATTTCTTTTGCTATATCATCAAAACTTAAATTAGTTTTCATTTTACCACTCCACTTTGAAAAAATTATATCATATATCAATAATTAAATATTCTAATTTTTCATTACTTAACAAGTCGCTTTACTTGTCGCGACCTATTAAGTATATCAAATAATTAGTTAAATATCAAATTTATGATATATAAATATAACTTACATTATTGAATAATAAGTCATCACCATTTTTAATAAAGGTATCATTTCCAATGACGATTTTGTCGATTTCTTCCGTAAAGGTTTCCTCTTTTACGCTTCCATCCTCTTTTATAATATATGCATGAGTATAGTTATCTGATGCATTTAAAAGAATTATATCTTGATTATTTGTGTAATATTTATATTCACTGTCATCTATTATGAAATCTATATCATTTATTACACCCTTTTTTGTTAATACATAATTATATACATCATTTCCATAACAAATTTCAAAACCATCACTTAATATATTATATGTTCCATATTTATTAGTTATTAATTCTTTATTACTAATGTCAATTGAAATCACTTTATAGTTAGAGAAAGCTGGTAAAAGATATATTATTTCTTTTTCACTTCTTAACTTTCTAACCTTATTTATATCAGTTATATATTCTCTTGCTGGATCACTTGCTGGTTCTGTAGTCGTAGTGCTTTGAGTTATATTATTCATTTTTTTAGTAATATATTTAACACCATAATATGTTAATGATACAGCTAAAATTAAGCAAATGAGAATTATTAAAAATGATAAAAATTTGTTTTTCTTTTTTACTTTGATTCTATTATTTACATTATTAACCTTTTGTTCATTAACATTATTATTTGCTTCAATAGTCGCTTCTTGAACATTTTCTCTTTCTCGATCCAAGAAAGGAATGTTTTGATTATTCATGTATTTCACCAACTTTGTCTTTATTTACAGATATAACTTGTTGATTAATACCATTTGTATTAATTGTTTTTATTACCTTTACTTGAGGAGCTGGTGTATTTGAACTTAATATTTTATCATTTGGAGCATCATTTACAACATGAGAAGCAACTACTCTAGTTGGGATAACTATACGTTTTCCAACTCCAACGCTGCTTTCTCCATTAAAGGATGCTTTAACTTTCATATTTTGATTAACTACTTCACGTTTTTCCTCAGCAACTTTATTTATGGCTTCTTCTTTTATCTTTTTTGTTTTTTTAATAGTAAAAAATGAATAAATCATGAAACTACCACCAGTAAAGAAAAATAGTATTGCAAATATTAAATTGGTATAACTTCTTGTAATTGTTATTGTATATTTTGTTTCGTTTAAGTCTCCAAAATTTGATGTTACAACTATAGTATTTTTCCCTTTGCTTAAAACTTGTAGGCCATCGTTTCTTATAGTTACATTCTCATCTTTAGGTATAGCCATTACATATATTTCATTAATATTGTAAGGAATTGTAACTTTGTATTCCAAGGTTTCAGGATTAAATGTAAACGGATAATTAACTATTTTTAATTCGCTTAATTTAGTGTCAACTTCTTTTTCACCATTTGGTTTAGTTATAATCAAACTCACTGTTGCTGTTTGATCAAAAGTATTTCTTAAAACTAATTCTACAACATTTTTTCCGTCGGCTAAAGTACGCTTACCTAAACCTATTATCGTTATTCCCTCAGCAGCTGTTGCATTAATATTTACTTCGGTTGTATCTTGATTAACAGTTACATAATATATTCCATTTTCATTTGTTATTTGAAAATTATCAACTGTTAAACTTGTTAATCTTAAAGGAGCTATATATTGTGTAGTTGTAGTTGTTATTTTTTCAGTAACATTGTTACTTGCAGCAGTAGTTATTTTTTTTGTTGTCGTTGTTTTCGTTATATGATCATTAATTTTAAAACTTCCAGTTGCATTATTAATTCCACTTATGTTTTCAAAATTTGAATCACTTGCCTCTATTCCAGAAATAGTCAAAGATCCACTTCCAACAGCAGTTGTTTTTAAAGTAACTGTTCCTATGGAGAAAGAATTTGATTTCATTGTATCAGTGTATAAATCTATTACACCATTACTACCTTCACCAATCCAGCCAGAACCTGCTTGAAAACTTTCAAAAGATGCATTTCCAGAAACATTTATTTTTCCATGAAAACTTGATATTTCTGTTCCACTTGCAGTTCCTGTTAAAGTACATTTAGTTGTATTTCCAACTTCAACATTATTACATTTAACGCTTACTCTAAAACTGCCAGCAGCTTGAACACTATTTGGTAAAATTAATGCTAAACTTAACATGATCAATCCTACTAAAGTTCTACCTTTCATATTTTTTCCTCCTTCTTATTAATGCAATTATCAGTACCAGTATAACTATAGGTACTATAAATAAATAATAATTAATTTTGTTTTCTTCTTTGTTATAAATAATAACCTCATTAAATTCATTGTCACCATAACTTAAATATGTTGACTTTATTTTTCCAGCATATGTAATTTTGCCTATTTCAAATTTTCCTTTTTTGAAAGTGTCGGTGTATAAAAG
>FR884174.1:0-24534 GCA_000435515.1 Firmicutes bacterium CAG:582 | reverse complement strand
GGTGTATAAAAGAATTTTGTTATTTTCATAATCTCCTAAAAAATCATTTGTAGTTTCAAATTTTTTTATATTACCATTCAAATGATATTCTATTGCACTAACTTCAAAATTGGAAGTTGCATACATTATACATTCCTGAACTTTGCCACTCTTTTTGCAATCATATTCAATACCTTCTGCAAAACAAAGTGTAGGAATAAGTGATAATAGCAAAATCATTATTTTCATCATATATCACTTATCCTATCTCTTACAAAACTATATAATTTAGAAACATCTGCAACTTTTATATCAGTTTGTTTTCTAATTCTTGCAGCATTTAAACTAGATTTATCAAGATTAGTTTTTCCTCTAACATAGTTATAAAGCATTGATACATCAAATACATTTATTTTTCCATCTTTGTTTAAATCACCTATTATAGAAATAGTATATGTTTCTCCTCCATTAACAAGAAGCATGCCCGTTCCTATTTCAGTTACTTTACTAGTTATATCGTTCTTATTCTTATCAAGGATTACATAATTATTAACTAAACCATTTAAGTTGAACAAGAATTCAGTTTTGCTCAAAGACTTTTTATTCATGCTTAGTACATTTATAGTAAAATCATCATAATTTACTGCATAGGTATTTGAAGATAATCTTTGTCTTGTTGTAACCTTAATTACTTTAGTAAAGTCCTTATTTCCAATTTTTAATTCACAAGAACCTATTCCATTCACTTTAATTCTACCATCATCTAATACTTTTACTATTTCTTCATTTGATGAAATTATCTTAATATTACGATCTGTATAATCTACTGGTTCAATAACATAGTTTATTGTTTTATATTCTCCATTAAACAATGTAACTTCATCATTTATCTCCATATTATCAATAATAGTTTTAATACTATTTACCTTTTTATATTCATAAACTTGTTTAGTAATTTTGCTATAAGGTAAACCATTAATACACAAGTAGAAATCAACATCTCCTGCTATTAGTTTTCCGGTTTTAAATGTTGTTTTGAATAAAGTTGCTCCATAGAAATCTGTTTCTTCAATATCAGTTTTTACCTCGTCAACTAGCCTTAAGCCCTTGTATGCTTTTATAGAATAAACATCTTTCTTAGTTTTATCATATGTTGTGCTAAAAGTATATGACCCCTTAGCTCCATCAGCATCATATATATAAGCATTTCCATAATCAATTACTGGTTCAATAGTAGACTCATTATTTAATGTTACTTTATAATAATTTTTATCTATTGTGAATGATAATTTGTTGGATGTTGAGAATGAGCCATCAGCTTCAAAATATGCTAATTCAACTGTATATTCTCCAGTTCTTGCTGCAAAAGGAATGATGTTAATATAATATTTTCCTTCTTCTGAAACCTTGTTAACTAGTTTAAATGAGTTAGTTATTTTGTCTGATGCAATATCACTGTAAACGAGATTATTTTCAGCGTCATATATTCTTGCTTTTAAGTTATTTAAATCATTTCCAGTAAGAACAGTATTTACATCAAATGTATAACTCATATTATCCATATCAGCATATATTGGAGAATTATTTGCTGTCATATTAGATAGTTTTATTTCTTTATAATTAGAATTCATAATATAATCAACATTTTGGGTATATTTGTAGTCTATATTTTCTTGATAAGTTAACTCTACTTGATAATTACCTGCAGTTATATTTGTTCTTCCATAGTATTTTATTTTTATAACATCATCATATTTTTCAATAGTAAATTTGTTTGTTACGTCTTTTCCATCAGTTGACTTAACTACTACATTCATATCTGATGCAAAAATATCATAATCACTTGAATAATAGATTTCAAAAACACTATCGACATTGTTATGTAATCTTCCATCTACGGCATCAGTTATAATCTTTGTTTCTTTGATTGTAAAGTCTTTCTTATAATCTCCTACAACAAATGATGTTTCTTTTTCTAGACGATATCCGTCCATATCATAATAAGTAACAACTTTATACGTACCTGGTGTAACTGCATTTTTTTCATAGCTTATATTCAACATCAAGTTGAAGAGTGAAGTTTTACTATTAGATGCAATAACTGTAAATGACGATGTTACATCATTGTTTTCTTCATCAAAAATTCTTGTATTTTTACTGAATAAATGTTTATTTGAATCAGCATCAATATGACTATCACTTATTTGAATATTTGGTATATCTTCCGTTTCTATTTCAAATTGTACTTTACCAACAGTATTTGGATATAACGGATTTGGGTTATAAGTTGGCGCTTTAAAGTTGAAGTTGAAATAAGTTTGATTTACTGTAAATACAAGCGAATCACTGACAGAAGTTTTATTATTAGAATATTCCATTGTAATCATATATTTACCACTAGGAATTATTTTACTAGCAGAATAATCTATTTCTAGATTATGTGATGTGTTAAAATCACTTCTACTATAATTAAAGTATTGTTCATAACCTATAGTTCCATCTTCATTAGTAATTTTTATTTTTAAATCTTCATTAGAATAATCAATTCCATGTACTTTTACCGGTATATATATTTTTCCTACTTTATTGGTAAACAAGTTATCAACCACCAAATTTTCATTTATTTTTGAATAAATTAAAGTGTTTTGTTTATCAAAAATGATGTTAGCATATTCTCCTTTGACCTCAAAATTATATACGCGATATTCAGTGTTACTATAATAAATAACTAAAGAATACGTACCTTCATTTAATTTCATTTCATTGCTTAAATTATTCTTTAAAGCTAGTTTTAAAATACCACTAGTTTTTGTGTCATTAGTTGCAGTAAAACGATCATTGTAATTTGTTCCAATAGTTGGATCACATGTTCCATTTATGCAATCTTTGTTTATAGACCATGAAGCTAGTTTATCAAATGGTGAATCGATTTTTGCTGTTATTGTTACATCTGATAAATTATTGTAAAAGCCATCTATTTTAATCATAGTACCATTATCATTATATTTACTACTAATATCTACGTTTTCAATTTTCCAGTTAAATAAACTTTTTAATGATCTACCATAATCCGTTAGTTCATATTCACTTTCCGCTGAATGATACTTGACTTTTATGGTATAAACACCATCCATATCTACCTTGTTATCAATAAGTTCAATAATCACTTTTCCAGTATAATTTGGTCCTGTTGTCAAATCCCAATTATCGCGAATTTTAAACATACGATTTTCAGCATCTTCACTGGATACATCAACGTATTTTCTTAACGTTTTATCATAATAGTAGATAGTGTATTCAACATTATCTAATTCATTTTCTAAGATATTTTTTGTTGAAATGTCATAGTTTATGAACATTCCCTCATCACTTATTTTCGGATCACGATTGCTTAATATTAAAGTATATTCCTCTTCAGATACAGAAAAATCAATATTTTTTTGAATTAAATCATTATCACCATCTTGATATGATAAAGTTAAAACGTATTGACCAACTTCTGCTTTATTTCTAATATTTGTCAATAAGAATTGATATTCCGATAATTCATCATCAATTTTATTAATTTCATATGAATAAGTAAACATAGCTTTACCAGTTGAATCTTTGAACGTCTTGTTTTGACTATCTAAAACTAATTTTTCACTAGTAGTACCAACTCTTTGCATAACAATACTAGGTACTATATTGCTTGGGTTATCTACATAGTATGTGTTAGTGTTTATAGTAACAGTTTTTTCAACGTTTTTGGCATATATGATTGTTTGGTCATCTACTAGTTCAATATTATAGTATTTTCCAGAAATATTAAATTCTTTTTCACATGTATCAGTTATTCCATCTTTTGTATAAGTAATAACTATTTTGTAATCACCTACACTAATCTTTCCAGGTGTAATATTTAACTTTATTTTTGAGATAGCAGATGTTGCTTCTACAGGCATATTATATTCTTCTTCGATATCAAATTTATTAGTCGCGTCAACATAATTATTTCCGCTTTTTTGATAAATTTTAACATTAAAACGGCTATTGCCTGAAGAGTCAGTATCACTGTAAATGTATTTAGTGTTTAAATCAAATACTATATTTCCGTTTACATTGTAGTACGCTTTATTTTCATCATTTCTTACATTGCTTTGAACAACGTTGCTAATTTCTAAATCATAATCAGGTTCAGAATAAGAAATTGAAGTCATATGAACATTTTGTAGCCACATTTCTGGATATAAGTCTTTACTAATTGTAGCTTCAACTTCTTCGCCTGTTATTGGATCAACTGTATTTTTATTTATATATCCAATTGCTTCCATTGTATCGTATTTTGTGTAAACATAATATGTTCCTTTTGGAACTTCAGTTTTAGGTAATATAGTTATTGCACGATCAACATTATTTAAATTATCATAATCAACTTTTATATCAAATAGTTTTGTTAATTCCTTACCTTCTATTTTTTTACCATTTATTTCATATACCTTATATTCACCACTAAAAGTTCCACGGATTATGTTTCCGTTGGCATCATAAACAAACTTCGTTACTAGATATCCATACATATCTGGATATTTCGATTTAAACTCCGTAAGTGACATTGTTGCATTGGCAGTTTTAAGTGTTCCATCAACATTATATAGATCATAAACAACATCAATATCGGTTCCTGCTGAATTTGATTTAAATGATTTAATTAACATTTTGTTTTTTGCTCCATCATTATCAGTGTGAAAGAAATTATCATCACTGCTAACAAAATTTCCATTGGAGTCAAATTTATAGCAACTTAGGAAGTTTGAACCCCCACAAGTTGGGAATTTTTCATCAATTTCATATAATGTGGCAAAATCGTTATAAGTCATTTCTTTTGTTTCAAATGCACTTCCGTTTATAGATACGTTAAAATTAACTTTGCCTGTTCCAGCATTATAACTATTTAAACGAATTTGATAAGAATTAACATCATAATATTTAAGTATTTCATTACCACTGCTATCCACTAAAGGGTTACCATCTTGATCTTTTTCAACATCAACGTGATGATCAAAGATTCTTGTAGAAAGTGTACCTTCAGTTCTAGTTTCAACCTTTTTTCCACCCTTAATCAAATATAATCCCAAATAGTATTCATATCTTTTATTTCCTGGTGGTAATGTTGTGGAACTTAGTTTATCGTTGCTATCCAAGTGTTTATCAAATTGACTTGTAAGATAATAATCAGTATTTTGATCATAAATTTCAAATTTTATAGCTTGTTCACTAGAATCTTCAAACGGTAAAATAATTTTATATACGCCTGTATATTTTTCAAGAGTATTGTCATAGTCGATCGTACATTTTATTTCTCCTTTTAATGTACTTGTCGCAGTGTATTGACAAGATAATTTGAAACCATCCTTTTCTCCACATACACCACCTTCACATGTTTTTGTATCATTATTTTTTACGATATATGGTTGGAAGTTTTCAAATTCTTCTTCTCTAACGCCTTCATACGTATATGTTTTTGTTATTATTCCACCAGATAATGCGAAAATAGTTAGATTTTTATTGTTTAAAGTTTTTACTTCTTCCGCCACTAAACAATTCATCTTATAGATCAAATTTCCATCTGCCGTATAACCATAATTAGTTGTAAGCTTTGTGTAGGCATCCGCATATTTTGTTTTGAAAGTTGATACATCTTCTGTTTGACTTACTCCGTTTAGTGAATAAGTTATATTTTTGCCGTTATAGCCAGTAATTACAAGTGAATCACTGTAGTTATATATAACAAGACCATCAGCATTTACTACTACATCATTGATATTTGCACGTTCATATTTAGTTTGAAATTCATTTATGCTTTGAGTATATTTAGTATTATTAACTGAATACGTAACATTTGAGTTTTTTATGGATTCTATGTTTAAAACATAATTTATATCCATCATTTGTCTTACATATCTATGAGATTCTGAACTTTTTTCTACTAATTTTATATTTTTAAGGCCAACAGTAAAACTCGTTTTTTTAGATACTGTTGATGGTTCGAATTCATCATCAGTATGAGTAACTGTTACCTCATATACTCCAGATCGTGGTCGGCTGAATATTCCGGTTTTATTTCTTATATATATTTTTTCCTTATTTTTAGTAATTGTAAACTTAGAATTTGTCACATTAGAATTATTATATTTTATAGTTACATTAAAATCATCAAGATTGTTTGACGAAACTTTGTTATACATTTGGTCTGCTAAGCCTTTTAAATCAAGTTCCCAACAGTTTTCCTCATTTGAATATCCATGTGTGTTGCTTGTTATGCTTGGATCAGTTATTTCAAAGTAGTTATAGTATCCATATACAGTAAAAGATACTGATGTTTTTGATGAAGTGTATCTACTATTTGTTATTGTGGCTTTATACGAACCAACACTTGGATTATCTCCACTTCTTTTTAATTTGATATATAACGTTTTTCCTGTTTTATATTTATCTACAACAGACCAGTTATTCGTATCAACTCCACCATTAGGTCCAGTTATTTTCAATGTGTAGATATTTTCAGCATAATCTGCATTTGATACTTTAATTGTTACACTGTCAATTTTATCTCTATATAGTGTGGTAGAGTTTACCGTGTTTTTAGTCTCTACGGACGCACTTAGTGCTGCAGACGCATACAATGCTGCACCCTTTTGAGTTAGATTGACATTCAAAACCTCACCTATTTTGTTTGGATAAGCTAAAGATAAAGAGTTTTCACTATTGTTGTTAATGCTAACTCCTATAAAATAAACAAATATAAAAGTTATAATTGTAAATAGTTTAACAGCATAACCTTTCATATCATTCACATCCTATACTAAAATTATAACATCTCCTATAATTCATGTAAACCAAAAACACGACAAAAATCGACAATTATATTCATTATTTATTATGTTGCATTTTTATTTTTTTAGTCTTTTTTCCTTGTGATTAAACTAGAATTCATTTATAATTGTTTTAGGGTGGTGTGCTTATGTATTGTAAAAAATGTAATCATTTGCTTGATGAAAGTAAAAAAATTTGCCATCATTGTGGCTATGACAATTCCTTAGAGGAAAATAATAAATTAAAAGAAATGAAAACCGCAAAAAAGAAAACAAATAAGCATTCCATAGTTATTATGATATTATTAATATTTATTGCTGTCACAATCTCTTTAATAATAACTTACACAATAAAAGATATAAAAAAAGAACCTATTCCTAATATGACTAGTTCTACTACTACGGAAGAAATGAAAACAAAAAAGTTTAAATATGATAGTTTAATTATGGAATATCCAGATAACTTTGGAGTTGCTTCTAATGTAATATTTCTTAAAGACAATTCGAGTATAAATATTGAAATTAATAAGATAACATTTGAGGAATACAATAATTACTGCGAATTAAACGAACATTTAACTAGTAAAATAGGAGAAATTGAAAGTATCACTTTTGCAGATGATTCTTATTATGCGCATCTTTTCCAAGTTGATAATAAGTATTATATAATAAAAGTTAACTATATTAACGATACAACAGTGTATACCGAAAATATACAACTAGCAATTTCAAAAATTTTAAACACATTGAAAAAGAAATGAAAAATCATTTCTTTTTTAGTTCATATATATAATCAGCATATTTGCAAACATTTTCCGAATGCGTAACTATAATAACACATTTTCCAGCCTTAGCCTGTTTTTTAAATATTTCCATAATATCTTTTTCAGTTTGAGGATCTAAGTTTCCTGTTGGCTCATCAGCTATTATAATACTCGGATTATAAGAAATACTTCGAGCAATAGAAACTCTTTGTTGCTCTCCTCCTGATAATTTTAATATTCTTCTATTAGCATAACTTTCATCTAATCCTACACTTTTCATAAGTTCTAAGGCTTTCTCGCGTTTTTTAGTTTTCATTCCATTGATATTCATTGATAACATAATGTTTTCAATTGCTGTTAAAGATGGTAAAAGATTATAACTTTGGAATACAATTCCAATATCGGTATTACGATATTTATCCAAATTAGTTTTCTTAAGTTCTTTATCTTTGTAAAGAATACTTCCTTCATAATTGGTTTCAAGTCCACTTATAAGAGATAAGAATGTAGTTTTACCGCTTCCACTTTTTCCTTTAATAACATATAATTTTCCTGTACAAAATTCATAATCAATATTCTTAAGAACATATTCGTCCGTTTTGGCATCTTTATATCTATATGATACATTTTTTAGTTTTAGTATACTCATTATCCTCTCTCCTTTAATATGGTAAGCGGTTTAAATCTATTTATGGATACGATCGCTACAAGAGATGATGTTATCGTTAAAATTATAAGTGAATATAGCATTGATGTTATTACTTTAATATCTACAACAGCTTTTATCGAATCCACTTTAACAATTGATTGATTTGGTTTAAAATCTTGTTTTCCGTGATTACCAAAATTATCATTAACTTTATTGTTAGAGTTTTCTTGTTCAGTAATTTCATTTTCTAATAAGTTATTAGCAACATTTACACTTAATGTAGAACCAATACCTGTTCCAATAACAAATGAACATATAGCAACTATAAATATTTCTAAAACAAATTGAAGAGATACTAGGCTTTTTTTCATACCAATAGTTCTTAATACACCTATTTCATACTTTCTTTCTCTGATGATTAAAGTGTTTATAAGTACAAGAATTGAACCACCAATAATCATTGTTATAATTAAAAAAGTATTTGCAAAGTTTTCTAGATTTTTTATTGATGATAAACTTTCTTCAATTTCTTCTTGATTTGTAGTTATTGTGTAATAATCACTTAAACCTTTTTCGCTTACTTCAGCAGTGAATGCTTCAATAGCATCGCTAGAAGTTAAAATAAATGTTGGTGTAATTGTTGCAGTTAAAGAACTATTTCCATCAAGTATTTTATTTACAACAGTTGAGTTAGTAATTATTGTATTAGCTGAATCGGAAAACATTTTGGTTAAATCATTAGCTGAATCACTTTGCTCTTCATAAATACCAGTTATAGTAAGTTTATAAGTTTTTTTAGAGTTTTTAGGATCAACTATAGTAATTGTATCACCAACATTTAAGCTGTTTATTTCGGCTAGTTCACTTGAAATAACACAAGAATCACTTTCAAAATCTTCCGATATACTTCCTTCAGTAATTTTATATTTTCCATTAATAAATTCACTCATGGACGCATAATCACTGTAACCTATTAAAGAGAAAGCGCCATCTTGAGCTTTTTCATTATAGATTTTTTTGGTTTTTTTAGTTGTTGTTTTTGTTTGTTCATTTGGTGGAGCATTTCCAAATGGTCCGCCATTTTTAAAACTCTTAGTTTCAGTCTTAGTCTCAGTTGTTTCTTTAACAAGCGAATCTGTTGCTTCCGTTAAAGATGCAGCATCTACTCTTAAATTATATGTGTAATAATATGATGAAACGTAGACACTGTTGGCATAATTTTTTATTTCATCAAGCGTTACTGATTCAATATTATTAAAAGCATTTATTTTATCCTCTTGAGAATCACTTTCATCAAGATGTTCCATAAGTTTATCCCTATTCATGCTAATGTTAGCTTCAACGCTATTTTTACTTTCATAAGACTTAACAATATTACTTGCACTCTTTTTAATAGCAAAAGTAATAGATAAAATTGATGCAATAACAATAAATATTAGACCTAGTAATATATTACGCATTTTGTTTCGGCTTATATTTGTAAGCGCATTTTTAAATATATACATTCTTTCATCTCCCAAAATAAATATATTAAATTATTTTGAAATATTTATGAAATAAAAAAGAAGTTTGTGTGAAAAACTTCTAAATGTTAATTTAAGCAATTCTAAATGCTGGAGAAATTCCATTTTCACCATCAGCAGATATTCCAGTCCAATAACCAACACTATGAACAAGAAGAAATGCATGATTATAAATCGAATAGGCTGATCGTAGCCACCAATTAAAATTGCTTTTTGCCGCTAATAAATAATTAGTTGTTGTTACACCCAAATTTTTATAATAATCTAATTGTTTTGATGTGCCAGCGGCTGTATCAAATTCCACATATGATGAGTTATTAAAATCACCATATATTTCCTCGCTTGATAGTAAATACAGTTTATCTATTGATGTAAAATTCGTTTCTCCTGCAGTACTACCATGTCCTGATATTACATTTGTATCTGCTATTGCGTTTTGTAAATCACTTGGTAATGCATTTAATATTATACTATTTACATATGTTCTTGCTTCGCTTGCTGGCCAGCCACCTACATTTGTAGCTGTTGAGTTCATATTATGTTTTGTTATAACATCAGCAAATTCAACAACAAATCCGCATGCTGTTTCACTTTTTTCTCCATTTGTACATGTACTCATATTTGCAATACGTACTGTATGTACTCCTAAAGAACCTAAATCTACTGCCTTTGTATCACCTACATCATATTTACTTGTATTTCCGTTCTTTACATTTGCTGCTATTGTACTCCAACTATCACTAGCAAAGACATTTTCGCGTTTTCCCAATTCATTTCTCTCTACTGCATTGAATTCTAACTTACATGTATATTCTTCACTTACTTCTTCTGTTGCTGTCTTGTTTAATGTTACTGTTAATGTTCCATTTATTGAACTTTTTGCTTTAACTACTGTTGCATCGTTTTCTAGTTTGTTTTTGATACTTGTGTATTTTGATGTTGTTCCTTCCTTTGGTACGCATGTTACGTTCACTTCTGCATCATATTGACTTGAATTATTTGTTACTTCATATGTAAGTATACTTGTTTGATTAAGTGTTTTTAATTCGCTCGTTTCAAATGTTATTGTTTTCTTTGTATCGTCTACTGCTGTTGAATATACATCTTTTCCATCTATATTTGCAGCTGTGAAGATTACACTGAAATCTTCATTGTTTTCACTTACTTTTGCATTTCCGTTTATTATTAATGTTGTTGAAATGCTAGCAAAACCTATAGACATCAAAATAATTGCAATTATTATTGCACTTTTCTTTTTCATAAAACACACACCATTCTTTTATTGCACACTTATTATATTTAAATTATACAATTTATCTGTTGTATAGTAAATATTCTATTTTTAGTATGTGTAAAGTTTTTCTTTGTATTAATATACTTAAATAAAAAAAATCTGCAAATGCAGATTTTAATTATTACTATATACATCTCTTGTATATACTCTATCAAGAGAATCCATTAAATTCTCATCAAGTCTATTAACTAGTATAATATCACTCATTTTTTTAAAATCATTTAAATTTTTGATAACTGGACAATCCATAATCATTTCGTCATCAATTGTTGGCTCATAAATAACTACATTTATACCATCATTTTTAATTGATTCAATTATATCTTTGATAGCTGATGTTCTAAAATTATCAGAACCGGCTTTCATTGCTAATCTATAAGCCCCAACTACAAGTGGTTTCTTTTTCTTTATTGAGTCACTTATATATTTTTTTCTTGTATCATTTGATTTTATTATGGCACCTATTAAGTTTTCAGGAATATCTTCATAATTAGCAAGCAATTGCTTAGTATCCTTTGGTAAGCAATAGCCCCCATATCCAAATGATGGATTATTATAATGACTTCCTATTCTTGGATCTAAGCATACACCATCAATTATATCTTTTGTCTTTAATCCTTTTACATCTGCATATGTATCAAGTTCATTAAAAAATGATACTCTTAAAGCTAAATAAGTATTTGCAAATAATTTTACAGCCTCTGCTTCTTTTCCTCCAATGCATAAAACTTGTACATCTTCTTTTAAAGCGGCATCTTTTAAAAGTTCTGCAAAAAGTTTGGCTTTCTTGCTTTTACTTCCAACAATAATCCTTGATGGATATAAATTATCTTCTAAAGCATGACCTTCTCTTAAAAATTCTGGAGAAAATAAAATATTATCTATATTATATTTTTCTTTCATATGATCTATAAAACCAACAGGTATAGTTGACTTTACTACTATTGTTGTATCTTGACTACCAAATTCAATTGTTTTTACAATAATGTCTTCTACTGCTGAAGTATCAAAATAATTTGTTTTATCATCATAGTTTGTTGGAGTACTTATTATAACAAAGTCAGCATTATTTATCGCTTCATGAGCATCTATTGTTGCTTTTAAATTTAAGTCTTTTTCTTTGAAATATTCTTCTATCAATTTATCTTTTATTGGACATTTTCTTTTGTTTATTTTATCCACTTTTTTTTCATCAATATCAAGTGCAACAACTTCATGTTTTTGACTTAATAAAGTTGATAAGGATAGTCCAACATATCCACATCCTGCTACTGCTATTTTCATATCACATCACCTTAACAAAATTATAACATCAAGGTTTTAAAAATAAAAGATTAATTCTCTTTTGGAGTTAAACTCAGTTGTTTACTAGATGATGAAAACACACATAATTTATCACATAGCATGTTTGACAATGTTTCATAGTCATCAGAGTCAATATTTTTTACTCCCATACATTCTAAGAATAATTTTATTGATATAGATAATTGGTTTAAGAAAAATTTTCTTTGCAACCCTTCCATTTTTCTTCTAGTTTCAATATCAGCAATTCTTTCTGATGGAGATACAACTCCATGGTCCGTTGCCATTAAATCTGATAATGTCAGAATTAAATCATATGCTGTATATTCATATTTAGATAAAAAATCACATAAACCATTTTCAATAACTTTTGGACTTACTGGTATCGCTTCTAAATTTTCATTTACTACATATTTATCACTTGGAGCATAGCAAGCAAAAAAGTTTCCATTTAGGAAGGAATGAGTTAAACATCCAATAGATTCTTCAATATATCCTAACTCATAAAGTTTTTCAAATCCCAAAATTATATGTGCTCCACCATGGTTATATTTTCTTCCATAATCATGTAAAAGTCCCATTTTATAAGCTACATTAGGATCAACTTGTATACATGTAGCCATATGTGAACATAGTCTTGCTTCTTGAATAGAATGACTTATCCAACTACTTGTATTAATTCCATATTCATTTATTTTTGTTCCTAAATATCTATATTTATCAATACATTCATTAGCTAATCTAAATATATCTTCTCTTGTTTCTTTAGGAAAATGTTTGTTTTGAAGCATTTCATAACAATTTTCTTTTGTTAAAGCTTTACCATAATATTCAACCATCATATTAATTAAGTTATCAAGTGACTCAGCATCTACTCCTTCAATTAATTGGAAAAAACAGTCAGTATCATCATAAGATGTCTTACTATTTTTTAAAGTATCCATTATATTTTCATATTTTTCCATTATCTTCACTCCCTATTTGCATATTATAACATAGCTATTTACTTTTTGATATATTTAAAATTATTCCAATCATTATTAAACATGTTAGTAAACTAGAGCCGCCATAACTTAAAAACGGTAAAGTTACACCAGTAACAGGAATAAGACCAACAACAACAAGTAAATTTAAAAGAGTTTGTAAAATAAGTTCTAGAATTAAACCAAAAGCTAAGTATTTTCCAAATAAATCTTTAGTCTCTAAAGAAATCTTAACAACATTGTAAAATAAAGCTATATAACAAGCTGTTATTATGAGAATTCCTACAAAACCTAACTCTTCTGAAATAATTGCAAAAATGAAGTCCGTTTGGGGTTCTGGTAGATAAAAATGTTTTTGAATAGAATTACCGAGTCCTAAACCAAAAAGCCCACCAGGTCCAATTGCATATAAACTTTGAATTATTTGAAAACCACTTCCTAAAGGATCACTCCAAGGATTTAAATATGCAAGTATTCTAGCTACTCGATAAGGAGCAGCAATAATTAACATTACAACTCCAAAAACTCCTAAAAAACCTAGTTTTACAAAAAAAGATATTTTTATTTTTGATGTAAATATTAATGCGATAAGCGATAAAACTAAAATAGCTCCACTTCCAAAATCAGGTTCTAAAAGAATAAGAAGGAAACAAACAACTACTAATAAAAGTATAGGAATAGAATATTCTTTTATATTATCCATATAACTATCAAACTTAGATAAATATTTTGATACAAATATAATCATTGCTAATTTTGCTATTTCACTTGGTTGAATTCCAAATGGACCAATTCCAAACCAACTTCGACTTCCATTTCTTACTATACCTATTCCTGGTATTAAGACCAAAATAAGCAATATGAAAGAGCAAATTAATATCTTATTAGCATGATGCTTATATAACCTATAATCCGTTTTACTACATATATACATTAAAGCAAAACCGATACTTGCAAAAATCAATTGATGCATCATATATTTATTTGGATTATTGAACTTATAAGCCGCCCATACACTTGAAGATGATGCAACCATTACTACACCAAAAAGAGTTAAAAAAACTGTTACAATTGTTATTATTAAATTTCTTTTCATAATACATTTTATGAAATAAAAAAAGGAGTATTACAACCATACTCCATATATTACTCCAAACATTGCAAGTAAGAATCCTGCTACCCAAAATACTTTAACGATATCAGTCTCACTCCAACCCAACTCTTCAAAATGATGATGAAGAGGTGCTTTTAAAAATACTTTTCTATTAAACTTTCTTATAGCTATTATTTGAATAAAACTTGATAATGTTTCAATTACGAACACTCCACCTATAATAATAAGTGAAAATTCATGATGAGTAAGAATTGCAACACTAGCTAAAGCTCCACCTAAAGCAAGAGATCCAGTATCTCCCATAAATACTCTAGCAGGATGTGTATTAAATAGCAAAAATCCTAAAAGAGAGCCTACTAAAACAAATGAGAAAATTGCCATTGTGTCATAGCCTGGTATCCAATTACTTCCCCATGAGATAACTCCATATGCTAAAAAAGCCATCACAGAAAGCCCACCACATAAGCCATCTAATCCATCAGTTATGTTTACAGCATTCGTTGTTCCTACCAAAACAAATAATATAAATATACCATAAACAAAACCTAGTTCCCATTTTATACCAAGTAATGTTACTTCTAGTGAAGTTGAACCACCATTATATTTATAGATTGAATAGAATACTACAGCTATAAATATTTGACAAATAAGTTTTGTTATTGTAGATAATCCTTTATTGTTATGATATTTTATTTTCAAGAAATCATCGATAAATCCCAATATTGCATAAGCAAGAAAGACAAACATAACAATTATGATGTTCGTTGATAGGGTTATGCTTCCTTTAAGATAAAGTATGAGCATAGTAATAATTGGTGGAATTATGAATATCAGTCCACCAAGTGTTGGTGTACCATTTTTCAATTGATGTCGCTTATTTATTAAGTTACTTACAGTTTGACCAGCCTTTAATTTTCTTAATACTGGAATAATCAATAATCCAATAATTATAGATAGAACAAACCCAAGAGTTAGTCCTAATATAGATTTTGCTAAAATTAGCATAAACTCACCACCATTTATATTATTATATAATAAATGCTTTAAAAAAACTAATATTATACACTCTATTTACATATATTGTACCCATTATAACTATATTAATTATATGTAAAAAAAAGAAAATATTTAACTACATATTTCCTTTTTTTAAACCTTTTATACCATTAGTAACATTAATTTTTTGTACTATTTCTTCTAAGCTATTTTTATTTGGATTATAACTTATACTCTTATCAGTTTCATTATCATAATAAACAAACATAACGTTTTTTAAACTTGCCAATGATATAGAGTCTTTTATCGTTCCTTTTAAAATAACTTTTACATTACTACAATTAAATGAGGTGTTATTAGTTACAGCAATCCCACTTAATGTCAACTTGCTTTCCTTTACACCAAAAAAGTTGATATCTCCAAGTTCAATAATATTTGAATTACCACTTAAAATAGTTACGTCTTCTATTCCTTGTATATTTAGATTTAGTTTATTTGTCAAAAGTGATGTTTCATCTAAAAGAATACAAAGACTATCAACATCAGGTTGATAATTATTGATATAGTTAATAATATTATCATTTCCAAATAATCCTAAACGTTTAATGTTTTCTAAATCTATTTTGTTTAAATCTAAGTTAGTTGATAATTCTTTAGAAAAACAACACAAATGATTGACAGAAGTATATTCTAATAAATCATTTAATAATGTGTAAAATCTATCAGGCATGTTACTAAAATCATAACCTGCTATTGAACTAACTTCAAGGCTACCTATATTTTCACTATAGTCACAAATAACTCCATAATTTTTAAGTTCTGTTATTAAATGCTTAACATTACTTTCATTTAATATCTTATCTATATTAGATATACCTCCTAAAGTGGAGTAATTTTCAAGTTTTACGTTTTCTTTTTCTTCAGGAGCACAAGAAGTAAGACAAACGCTACCTCCTGATAAGGCAATAGTTAAAATTATGCTCATTAATTTTATATTTGTTTTTGTTTTTTTCATATTTATTTCCTTTCAATGAACAAAATACAAGGATTAATTTTCATTAATCCCTACTTTTTTAATAATTTGTTTTCCTCTTCTTCTTTTTCTTCTTCTTTATAAATTATATCAAGTGCTTTTTCATCATTACAGAATCCTAAACCTCTAATAATTATTAATGCTATTGTAGAAAATGCTAATCCGGAAGCTAAAGCAAATACTACATTTTTAGCCGTTTGTCCAGTTTTGGGAATAGGTTTTGGTTCTTCAGGTTTGCTTGGTGTTTCTGGTGTTGGTGTTTCTGGTGTTGGTGTTTCTGGCGTTGGTGTTTCTGGTGTTGGTGTAGTCAATCCTTTTCTCTCTGCTTCTGTTTGTACATAGTCTGGAATTTCTAGCCCCGCATTTGGCTCAGATTTTGGATCCCAATTTGACGCATCAATTGTTATTTGTTGAGTTGGTGCAGGCGTTGGTGTTTCTGGTGTTGGCGTTGCTATAGAGTTATCAGGTTGATAATTATTGATATCTTCTTCATGATGATCATCTTTATCATTTTCCCACAATATTTCTTCTTCAGCATGTACAACTACAGGTGAAGTACATACTATCGAAGTTGCTAATCCAACTGTTGCTCCAAATAATTTTAATTTTTTAATAACTTTTTCCATTTTTATCTCTCCCTTTAAATTATTAATTCAATGTTTTTTCCATTGTTTCTTCTATTTGATAAGTGTTTGTATATTGTTTTTCTAACTTTAAATAAACAATACATCTGGCATTTTCTTTTTCATATGTACAAGTTACCAATGCAAGTAATTTGTCATCAGTGGTTACTGGTGTATCAGTTTGAATGACTGAATTTGCTAACATGTTATCTAAATAATTTTGATATTCTTCTTTTTTATCAAAGTTATTTTCAAAAACGTTTTCATCGCTTCCACCATCAACTACCGTACAGGCAACTACACTTGCTTTGTAAGCATATCCATCCGGAGTATAAATTATACCATATTCATGATTCTTATAAAAATTTTCGTCTTTATAATTACAAATTCCAGCAAGCATCCTTCCGCCTTTCATGTGATGTCCATACACGAATGTTATATCATCAAGTGAATCGCTAGATAAAGCTTGATTTCGACAATCTATAAATAATGTTCCTGAATTACTATCTTTTTTTTCTATATTATGATGTAAGTAAAATTCATTATCAATAGACTTAACTATTGGAAGATCAATCTTTGTTCCATCAATTATAATCCATGCATCAGAGTCAGGGTTGATTTGCTTTAATTCATCAAAATCAATTCTTTCGAATTCATACCCTTGATCCAATAATTCTGAGCTGATATTTATTTTTTCTTCTGGTTCAATAACAGTTGTTTCTTCAACAATATTATCTTGACGTTTTTGTTCGTCTTTTCTATCATCTATTATAATCGGATGTTCAGGAAGCAAAACTTCTTTTTTAACATCTTCTACAACTTTTGCATCTTTTATATCACTTCCAATATCACTTAATGCATATCCACCAGATAATGCAACTATTAGAATATAAGGTGTGATAGAAAGACCAAACTTGACTCGTCTTTTAGTACGACCTTCCATTTTTTTACCCCCTCTTTTTATTCTTTAAAGTTTTTACCCCTTTAAAAACTTTATGCGCTATATAATAGCAAATTATCTCTAAATAGTCAAATTACATCGACGTTTGAATGTTTATGTTATAGTTACATGTGACTTCTTTAGTCGGATAAATATCTTTAGTATAGTTAGATACAACATAGATATATACAGTTTCATTTTTTTCTAGCCTAATACTTTCACTTTTATTCTTTTTGTCCTTAGAGAATAAAACTTTAATTTGAAGATTACTTTTAACCAGTTCCTCATCATCTTCTTTATTATCTCCATATCCAGCACATTTTATTTTTATACTGGATTGATTTAAATAAATTGGATAACTAAACTCATTTTTATAAGTAATAGTCCCTTCTTTATTATCCGAAGAATTACCCAACATTTGATCAGGTATATCATAGGCTATATTTGTTTCTTCATTATTATTAGCATAACGACTATAAGATTTTCCATCAATATATCTATTTGTAAACAACATTACTATCAGTAGTGATAGAATAACCCCTACACTTCTACCAACTTTCATAATCCAAATCCCCCTTGAATTGCTGTATATACTAACACTTTAACAGCATTTTGTCAAATTTATCGGGCAAAAAAAACTAGTGAAATAAATTCACTAGTCAATGCTAATATGTTTAATTTCATCTTTTTTGTCTTCTTCTTTTGGAACGCTTATTGTTAAGATTCCATCTTTGAAAGAAGCTTTGATTGATGATTCATCTATATCGCCAACATAGAAATCTCTTGTGCATTCGCTTACAGATCTTTCACGACGAATATATTTTTTATCTTCGTTTTCTTCAACTACATTTTTTGCTGATACTTTTAAGTATCCATCCTTATAGTCTAGATTAATATTTTCTTTTTTAAATCCAGGCAAGTCCATTTCGATATTATAAAGTCCATCCTTTTCATAAATATCGCATTTCATCATTTTATCTAATTTTTTTGGAGTATCTAAATCATCAAAGAAATTATCGAAGAATAATTTACTTGGTAACATACTCACACTTCCTTTCTTTTACAATTATAACTATACTACTTTAATTAGCACTTGTCAATACTAAGTGCCAATTATTTTATATTTTATGTAAATTTTATTGATTTATACGTTTTTAACCTAACATTAGTTTTATTTTTTCTCCATGCTTAACAAACTCACCCTCTTTTGGAGACTGATATATAACTTTATCTCCAGTTCCAGAATATTCGATTTGATAGTTAATACCAATCGCTGCTCTTGCTTCTTTTTTAGTCATCCCAATAACATTTGGTACTTCGTAATACTTAATGTCCCAAAGTTCATATTCCCTTTCAATATCACTTTTGCTTTTTTTTATATTTAAAGCATTAGCACTTGCTTCGAGTACTCTTTTAGCAATTGGTGCGGCAACTGTTCCTCCATATTGAACAACACCTTTAGGATTATCTACAGCAACATAAACAACTACTTCAGGATCATTTGCTGGCATAAATCCTATAAAAGATAAGATATAATTACCATCCATATATCTTCCATCTTTAACTTTTTGAGCTGTTCCTGTTTTTCCCCCTACTCGATAACCATTAAGATAAGCATTTCTACCGGTTCCTTTAGCAACAACACTTTCTAAGGCATATCTTACAAGTTTAGAGGTTTCTTCAGAGATAACATTTCTTTTTAATTTTGGTTTATTTACTAAAACAGTATCTAAAGTATTGGCATTAGATATTGACGAAACCAAATAAGGAGTATATAAATGTCCTCCATTAACCGCAGCTGATACACCCATGACTTGTTGAATTGGAGTTACTGATACACCTTGACCAAAAGCAGTGGTTGCCGTTTCTACTGGTCCCATTTTATCAACATCAAAAAGAATTCCATTTTCTTCTCCAGATAGATCTATTCCTGTTTTTTCTCCAAAGCCAAACTTTTTAACATAATCCATGAGTCTTTCTTTTCCAAGTCTTTCACCCATTACAACAAAACCTGGATTGCTTGGTGTTACTATCGGAACATAAAAGAGCATTTTTTCCTTTATTTTCAAGGCTTCCACAATCAATTTCAATGTTCCTGTACTGACTGTTTTGAATCTCTGTGTCAGTACAAGAACATTTTTTTGGATAAAAATTTGATAACTCAAGTTTTTTTCTTTTGTTATCAATTTCTAATTCTCTGTATATTGTATCTGCATTAAAATTGAAATAAATAATTAGTCTTACATGTTTTCTATCACCATTTATTTTTTCAACTTCTACTCTTTCAACCAATATTCTCATTAAATTAGGTAGTTGACTTTGTAAATCAACTTTTGAAGTAAGAGTATTTCTAACTTCTGTTATTTTTCCCTTTAATTTTGTAAGTTCTGCATCAGGATTATTAAGTCTATCAATTTTTGCCTTTAAGGAATTAATTTCATTGTTAAACTTGTCATTTCTTTTCTTAAACTCTAAATCATCAATCAATCCTTTAATACTCAAATCTAATAATTTATCCTTTTGCTTTTCTATTTTTATAATTTGATTGTTTATACTTCCAATATCATCAAAACTCTTATTACTGCTTATAATATTCTCGTATTCATTTATTACTTGATTTAAATATTCTTTTTTATTATCTATAAAATCACTAAATATTTGTACAAAAATTTTATCTAGATAATCTTCTCTTAAGATTGGTGAAGCACAAGCACCAACACCTTCAGTCTTATATTTCTTACAAGACCATGTAGGATTATTTGCTCTATTACTTCCACCAGCTCTTATAAATACATTTCCACAATCTTTACAATATAATAAACAGCTATATTTTGAATTCTCTAATGATTTTTCAGAATTTAGAATGTGTCTTGCAGATGATTTTTTTCTCATCTCGTGAAGTTCATTTGCTTTATTCCATAACTCTTCGGATACAATTGATGGAACTCTATCATCCTTTTCAATTATTTGTCTTTCTTTTGGAACTTTTTTCTTTTTATGTGTTTTATAATTTTCAACCTCAGTTAACCGAGCAGTATAATATCCTTTATATCTAGGATTAGTTAAAAACTTTGCCATTGTTGTTTGTGAATAAGGTTCACCTTTTGAATTTAAATATCCCATTTTGGCAAGATCTTGTCCTATCTTTTTAAGACCAACTTTTCCAGATGCATAAGTTTCAAAAAGATATGTAATTATTGGTGCTTCTGCTGGATTAATTTCATATCTTCCATCTTTTTTGAAATATCCAGTTAAATTACCACCAATAAGTTTTCTATCTTTAATCATTCTATTAACACCAAATTTAACTCTTTCTGATAGTTTTCTAACTTCATCTTGAGCCAAACTTGACATTATTGTAAGTCTAAACTCTGAATCTTCTTGAATTGTATTAAGATTATCAGATAGAAAATATACAATAACTCCATGCTTTAATAAATACTCTGTATATTTTATACTATCAACAGTATTTCTTGAGAATCTTGATATTTCTTTTGTAACCACCATATCTATTTTTCCTAGAGTAGCATCTTCAATCATTTTTAGGAATCTATCTCTATTTTTTACAGCAGTTCCACTAATTCCTTCATCTATATAACCACCACAGAATACCCAGTTTTTATTTTCCGTTATCATTTCTTCAAAATAGTTTTGTTGATTCTCCAAACTATTTAATTGATCGTCCTTATCTGTTGAAACACGAGCATAATATACTACTCTAAGTGGCATATCATAAATCGTTTTTCCTTTCCTTAAATCTTCCCTTGCTTTTTTTATATCCATTATTTACTCACTCTCCTCCCATGTTCTTAAAAAGCAAGATAACTAGGATGATGACATGCTACCATGATTTTTCCTTATTGTCAAACCATCATTAATCTTGTCTTTATATTCATTTTTTATTTTTGTCATTCTTCCAAGTATTGATTGCTCCATTAAACTAAAAACTTTTAAATCAATCACTTTACTCTCATATAATTCTCTATTTAAAATTAGTCGCCATTCTAATAATTTATATTCTAAGGGCAAATGTTTGGTACTACACTTTATTTCAATTTCATCTGTGTTATACATGTTATACCATCCTCATCAAACTATATGAGATAAAGATATAAATAATACTAAATAAAGAAACGACATTATTTATTCTTTTCCTTTCCTAATTCTTGTTCTTGGTTAAATGTGCTTTTTAAATGAATTTCAATAACATTTTTACCATTATCATTATTACTTATTTCAATATGATATATTTTATTATCTAATTGACCTTTTATTAAAGACTTCTCCATTTCACCAATGTCTTTATTTAAACTAACAACAGAAAATGTTCTATTATTTTTAGTTTTATATTCAAAATTAATAATGTTATCTTTTATAATGTCTTTAATTTGTTCTATTGCTTTTAAGAGTTCTTGTTCTTCTGCTTCTCTTTGTTCCTTGTAAAAATCTTTTGCACTCATATTTAATTCATCATCAACTTTTTTAAATCTACCACCTATTGGTGATTTAATTTGTTCTACTGTGAAATATGTATTATCTAGTTGCTTTAATGAATTAACTTTTCTTTCAATTTCACCTTTTTCATAACAAGAGAACTTATTATACATAACAGTATCTCTAAAGATTGGATAACCTATTATAGGAAATATTATAGTTTTATAATGAAGTTGTTTCACTTCATCTGGTGTAAGTAAATCTCTTGCCATTAAAGAAGTCGATTTATTACCATTGTAATCTAATAAACTAAGTGATTGACTTATAGAACTACTTGATATTGTTGTCTTACCTAATCTTTTAGATATTTGTTCTGCCGTATCTTGTGTATTTGTTTTTAAATAAATAAGTCCACAGTTATCAAGTATTATTTGTGCTACTTCTTTACCATACACATTATCAAGCTGTGAGAATGATTGAATAAAGAAATGGAATCTCATTCCTCTACTTCTCGCAACTGATACTAATGCTTCAATATCTGCAAGTGGTGGACAGTTTGCAAACTCATCAAGTAACCAATCAATTTGAACTGGTAACTTTTTATTTTCTTTACTATTAGCAAGTTTTACTAACTCTTTATATAATAGTCCTACAATAATTGTAACTAATGTGAAATACACTTTATCTTCATCTGGTACTATTATAAATAATGCTGTTGCTTCCCTACCCAACAAATCAAAATCAAAGTCAGAATCAGATGTTACATTTGCTACATTGACATCATCAAATAAAGACATCTTTTCGCCAAAAACTGCTGTAATCGATTTATAGGTATTATCACTTGCATTAAGTATTGATGTTAAAGAATCTTTACTTTTACTTCCGTAATCTTTCCTATCAATATAAGTCTTAAACTTATTAAAGTTTTTTTCTTGCATTGAACTATTTTGAAACTTACGAATAGATGTCATAGTAATTTGATTTCTCTTTATAGTATTCTTCTTATATTCTTCTAAAAAGAATCCTATCAAACCCTCTAATAAGTTTCTTGCACTATTATTCCAGAATGGATCTTTTTGCTGAGTTTTCTCCTGCATTATCATAGTAGCAAGTGAAGTTATTAATCTATTTGTTTCAGCTAGTGAGGTCATTGCTAAATTATTAAATTTAACTTTATCCTTTTTACTTACAATTGACTTTTTTTCGTAATCAATATACTTTTCATACTCTTTGATAATTGGCTCTAATATATTAAAATGATTAGACATTTCTGGATGTCTAAAATCAAGTGTTAAAACATTATATCCATTGTCTTTAAACATTTTAGAAGTAGTATTAAATATTTCACCTTTTGGATCAGTTATAAATACACTTCTTTTATTCTTTGCAGTAGCAACAAATGAACACATAGGAATAACAGCAGTAACTGATTTACCACTACCAGTTGATCCCAAATAAGTGTAATGTGGTGTTTCTCTATCAAACCAAACATACTTATAATCTTTACTAAACCATATAGGTACACCAGATTCTTTAATATTACTTATTTTTTCTTTTTTAAAATTTTTCTTAATCTCATTAAAATTTGAGAATCTTGCCGATCCATATTCATTATTATTTTTTACTTTATGTTTTGATATAGCTGGTTCTATAAACATAAAACCTACCATAAACAAAAGCAAAAGAGCTAATACAATGATTAGCTCTAAAGACATATATCCTCATCAATAAGTTCTTCAATATTATAAATATCATAATTGCATATCATTTCATCAACCTGATCTTCAATATCTAAAACTATTTCATCTAAACTTCTATTATTATAAAATTTTACTTTATCCTTATTAGAATTTTCTAATGCTGTCCTTAAACTTCCAAGTATATTTCCTTTTATGGCACTATATAAATTATTTATTTCTAAATTATCTAATTCATTATTTATTTCATCTAATGTCATATTCTTTATCCACCTCTTTTTCTTTTTCAACTTTTAATAGTTCCTGCGATTTATTTAAAGAATCATTAAATAGTTTTATCTCATTATCT
>FR884173.1 GCA_000435515.1 Firmicutes bacterium CAG:582 | reverse complement strand
TTGAAGAATCTCTTTTTAAAATAAACTTCTCATCATCACTTAAAAATACATTAACTTTATTATTTCTTATTCTCATAATTTGAAATCTCCTTTCTAAAAATTTAAGGGTATGGGAATTCCCATATAGAATTTGTATGGGAGTACAAATTCAGTGCTGGCTAGACACAATATGTGAGTACGTACTCACACATTTTCAGTATAAATTAATTCATTTAATATGATTTCTTCAGCTGTAATTTTATAATTATTCATAATCTTTGCCCATTCAATTTGATTTGTTTCTTTACTTTTTTCAGATAGTTTTTCATCTGATTTTTTATAACTTTCCATCAAGTTATTTAATAAATTTTCTGCATTTTTACTTACTGAAACAAGATGATTATTAAGTTCATCTTTCATTAAAAGTGTAGTGTAAAGTGCTTTTTTATGTGCTTTTAAATAATCAAGTCTTAACATCCCATACTTATTAATTGTTCCTTTTTTATTACCTTCTTTCATTATTCATAATTTCTTCCTCCTTTTTCTTTAATGAAAGGCACCAAAAAAGGTGTCACATAACAAGACACCTTATACTATATATTGATTATTTACACGACAAAATAAACCAATATTATGGGAGTATATAAACTCTCAATTAATTAATGCCTTGCTATGTAGTCTGATAAATCAGCAATAGGGATTTTCTTCTTTAAATTCCCAATATAAAAATGTTTTTGTTCATTGAAGAATAATATAATGTATCTCCAATAATTACTTTGTGTGGCTCAACATACGCTAAATTTGTATGTTCCACAATTCTTAGGTGACCCTCAATCATCTGGTAGGGTCTGTTATTGAATTTGCAAGACCAATTAATTTTGGCTTTGAGTTCATCACTCATATTGATTTTCTTTTTAATTATTTTTATCATATCACATCACACCTTTCTTTGCAATAACGCATAAAAAAATCAACCTTTTCAGATTGATTTAATCATTAACGTCACATTGGTGCGACGATTTTACCTTATGGAGCGATTAAAGTTCAAAGTAAGTCATAATGTTTTCTTTTGATAAATTAATTATACATT
>FR884172.1:245-37687 GCA_000435515.1 Firmicutes bacterium CAG:582 | reverse complement strand
CAAAAGTAATATCAGGACATGGAAGTACATCAGGCGAAACAAACTTTGAAACACAAGATAAATTATATTTATTAAGTGCTCAAGAAGTTTGGAATGGTAATAATTATGATACATCAGTAAGAACATCAAAACAATTAGATTATTATAAGAAACAAGGAGTAACACCAGGTAGTTATTCAGGAACAATAAAACAATATAACGGAAGTAACGATTCTTGGTGGCTTCGTACGGCTTTTTCTGGTGGTGCCAGCGACTTCCTTGGTGTCGACAATGGTGGCGACTGGAACGGCTTCGGTGCGGCCGGCTTTCGCGGGGTTTCTCCAGCTTTCCGAATCGCATAATGCAGATATAGAAAACTGTAAAAAGAGATAAAAGTAAGTGGGGATTCACAAACCAGCATTATAAAGAAAAAATAAAATAATGGAAATATATTAATTTCTAAATTAAAAAAATTAATAATTTATCGATTATTAAATGTTGGGTTTTAGGAGACTTTTGTCTCCTTTTTATAATGGTTTAATAAAATCTACATTAAAATTTAAACAAAGATAAATTATTATTTTTTTATTTACATTTATAGTATTTTTTTGTATAATACATTCAAGCAGATGAAGAAAAAGTAGTAATAAATTATCTTATTATTAGAGAGTTTATGGTTGGTGAAAATAAACATAAGAGATTTATGAACTTGTTTTTGGATGTGTAAGGTTTGACCCTTTAAAGTCTTATGAGTGTTAAAGTAAGGTGGTACCACGGAAGTATTTTCGTCCTTTTGGTATCATCTTTTTTTTGGAGGTTAAAATGATTTTAGAATTTGTAGTAATTGCATTTATAGTATTTATAATTAATTATCTTATTAACTATGTTCATATGAAAAAAAATGATGCTCTTATAAGTAATAAAGCATTGTTATTTATTCAAAAAAAATATAAGTTAAAACTGGATGATAAAAAGATAGATGCTTTATCTAAAATAATAATTATTGATAATACTTTGATTATAAGTATTGCGATTGAACTTATATTGAGATGGAATATTAATTATTTTGTTTTAGCGTTTGTTTCATTTGTTTTATTTATAGTTTTAATAATAATAAGTTATAATTTAATAGGTTATATCTTAAAGAAGAAAGGTTGGTAATTATGGAATATAATTTTAAAAATATTGAAAAAAAATGGCAAAAGTATTGGTATGAAAATCATACTTTTGAAGTAAAAAATGAAGGAGCAAACCCTTATTATATATTGGTTGAATTTCCTTATCCAAGTGGAGCTGGTCTTCATGTTGGACATGTAAGAAGTTATACTGCTCAAGACGCAATGGCTAGAATGAAAAGAATGCAAGGTTATAATGTTTTATATCCAATGGGATTTGATGCTTTTGGAGCACCTGCTGAAGAATATGCTATAAAGAATCATGTTCATCCTAAAGAGGCAACTAGAATTAATATAGATCATTTTAGAAATCAAATGAAGAGTTTAGGAATGTCTTTTGATTGGAGTAGAGAATTTTCAACAACTGACCCTGAATATTATAAGTGGACTCAATGGCAATTCTTACAATTTTATAAACATGGTATGGCTTATAAAGATACAGTTCCTGTTAACTGGTGTCCAAAATGTAAAATGGTTTTATCAAACGAGGATGCTGCTGGTGGAGTTTGTGAAAGATGTGGAACAAGTGTTGTTCAAAAAGAGAAAAGTCAATGGATGCTTAGAATGAGCGATTATGCTGAAGATTTGCTTACTGGACTTGAAGATACTCATTTTGCTGAAAAAGTAAAATTAGGTCAAATAAATTGGATAGGTAAATCAACTGGTGTAGAAATGGATGTTAACATAGTTGGTGGTGGAAAATTTTCAATATTTACAACTTGTATTGAAACTGTTTATGGTATTACTTTCTTTGTAATTGCACCAGATGGTAAACTTATTAAAGAACTTCTTCCAAGAGTTGAAAATAAAGATGAAGTAATGGATTATATTCATGAAACTGAAAAGAAAAGTGCAATGGATAGAACTGAACTTAATAAGGGTAAAACTGGATGTATCTTAAAAGGTATTAAAGCAATTAATCCAGTAAATGGTCGTGAAGTTCCAGTATTCTTAGGAGACTTTGTTTTAGGTTCTTATGGAACAGGTGCTGTTATGGCTGTTCCTAGTCATGATCAAAGAGACTTTGAATATGCTGTTGCTCATAATCTTGAGATGATTCAAGTTATAGATGGAGCTGATGTAAGTGAGCATGCTTTTGAAAAACAAGATTATTTAGGCGTAGGTTGTAAGCTTATCAACTCTGAAGAATTCACTGGTTTAACTGTTGAAGAAGCAAAGAAAGCAATAACTAAAAAATTAGAGAGTGAAGGAATTGCAAGACGTGTAAATAACTATAAAATGCGTGATTGGATTTTCTCAAGACAAAGATTCTGGGGTGAACCAATTCCAATGATTAATTGTCCTAAATGTGGATGGGTTCCAATGAATGAAAGTGATTTACCACTTGTGCTTCCTGATGTTGCTGAATATGAACCAACGGATGATGGAGAGTCTCCTTTAGCAAAAATTACATCTTGGGTAAATACAAAATGTCCAAAGTGTGGTGGGGACGCTACAAGAGAAACTGATACAATGCCTCAATGGGCTGGATCTAGTTGGTATTTCTTAAGATTTATGGATGCTCATAACTCTCATGAATTTGCTTCAATGGATGCAATGAAATATTGGGGTAAAGTTAATTGGTATAATGGTGGAATGGAGCATACTGCAAGACATTTACTTTATGCAAGATTCTGGGTTCAAATGCTTTATAATTTTGGGCTAGTTCCTAATAAAGAAATGATTGATGTACGTGTAAGTCATGGTATGATTTTAGGTTCAGATAATCAAAAGATGAGTAAGAGTAAAGGCAATGTTATCAATCCAGATGATATAGTAAATGAATATGGTGCTGATACTTTAAGAACATATGAAATGTTTATGGGAGATTATCAAATGGATGCTCCATGGAATACTGATTCATTAAAAGGATGTAAACGTTTCATTGATCGTGTTATTAAATTAGGAGAAAAACTTAATGATAAGACTGGTTATTCAAATGAAGTGTTGATAAATAAAACAATTGATAAGGTTTCAAATGATTTAGTAACTTTGAAATATAATACAGCAGTATCAGCTTTAATGATTTTGCTTAATGAACTTGATTCTTATGAAACAATTACTAAAGATGAATATAGATTATTGTTAACTCTTTTAAATCCAATTGCTCCACATATTACGGAGGAATTAAATGAATATTACGCTTTAGGAGATACAATTTGTAAATCTTCTTGGCCAGTAGTTGATAAGTCTAAACTTGTAGAAAACGAAACTACTATAGGTGTTCAAGTTAATGGTAAAGTAAGAGGAACAATTACAGTTTTAGCTGATGAAACTGAAGATGAAATAAAAGAAAAAGCCTTAAGTGAAGAAAACGTTAAAAAACATATTGAAGGAAAAGAAATAGTTAAAGTTATTGTAATAAAGGGCAGAATTGTTAATATAGTTGTAAAATAGTAATTAATACTTAGAATATATATTCTAGGTATTTTTATTTAGTTCTTAGTGGTATAATTTTGTATGAATTGATAAAGGAGAATACTCATGCAAATAAAAAGAAAAATAACAATTAATAATAATATATATATAATTTATTTTGATGTTGAATACAAAACTTCTAACATAAAAGATGTGCCAGAATTATGTTTTAAAAACGATGAATATGGTTTTTTTTGATGATGGAGATGTAAGTGAACTTCTGGCTTTGGTAGAAAAAAATTATCATGAAATAAAGTTTAATAAAAATATTGGATTTATGAACAATATTATATATATTTATAGATGTGTTCCAGTGCTTTCAGCAATTGAAGAAGTAACAAGTGTTGATACCTGTTTTATAAGTAGAAAAGAAATTGATGAGTTTATAAACCGATTCAATATTGACTTTAATTTTAATGACGATTTTAAATTAAGTGATCATTCTACTTGGAAATTTTAAGTATAAAAAAATAATTTTTTCCGTATAATTTAATGGGTGTTTATATGCGTATAAGTGATTTACAAACAAAAGATGTTGTTAATAAAAATGATGGAAGAAATATTGGGAGAATTATAGATGTGGACATCCTAGAAAGTGGTATGATTAACTTTTTTGTAGTTGAACCAAAAAAAATATTAAAAAAGCTTAATATATATAATAATGAAACAAGTATAAAATTGAATCAAGTTGTTAAAATAGGAGAGGATGTAATACTTGTAGATTTATGATTTATAAGTTATAATCTTTATGGGTGTTGATATATGAATAAAAGAATAGTTATTATATCAATTATTGTATTGTTGCTTGATCAAATCACTAAGTTAGTGGTTCAAATGGCAAATACAAGTGTTAATATCATAAGCAACGTACTTTATTTCGCTTTTAGTAAAAATACGGGTGCATCATGGTCTATTTTAGAGGGAAAGGTAACTTTACTAATTGTTATTTCAATAGTTATGTTGGTTATTGTTTATAGTTTAATGTTTTCATATCCATCAAATAGATATAATGATACATCATTTGGTCTTTTATTTGGTGGAATACTTGGTAACTTAATTGATAGGATATTTTATGGATATGTAAGAGATTTTATAGGTATAAATATATTTGGATATCATTTTCCAATATTTAATATAGCAGATATGTCAATAGTAGTTGGAGTTGTATTACTTGTTATAGCAACCGTTAAAGGAGATGTTAAAAATGGAACTTTTAGTAGAAGAAGGAAATTTAAGAATAGATAAATATTTAGCAGCTAATACTGAATATTCAAGAAGTTTAATAGCTAAAATGGTAGAAAATGAGTATGTTTTAGTTAATGGTAAGAAAACTAAAAACAACTATATATTAAAATCTGGTGATAAGATTGAAATTAAGGATGGTTTTATTGAACCACTTGATGTAAAACCAGAAAATATTCCTTTAAATGTTGTTTATGAGGATGATGATATAATTGTTTTAAATAAAGAATCTGGAATGGTAGTTCATCCAGGAAATGGAAATAATGATGGAACTTTAGTAAATGCTCTTTTATATCATACAAATGCATTATCTGATGTAAATGGAGAGGTAAGGCCTGGAATAGTTCATCGAATTGATAAAGATACTTCAGGACTTATGGTTGTTGCTAAGAATAATAAAGCACATGAAATTCTTGCTGATGCTCTTTCTAAACATGAGATAAAAAGAGATTATATCGCTCTTTTAAAAGGTGAGTTTTTAAGTGACACAGCAACTATTGATGCACCAATTGGAAGGGATAAATTAAACAGAAAAAAAATGACAGTTACGGGAGAGAATTCTAAAGATGCAATAACTGATATGCGTGTTTTAAAAAGGTATAAAGGTTATACTTTAGTTCGTTTATCATTACATACAGGACGTACTCATCAAATAAGGGTTCATATGGAGTATATTGGTTATCCAGTTTATAATGATCCGGTTTATACGAATGATAAAACAACAGAGTTTGGTCAATTTTTGCATTCAGCTAGCATTGATTTTGTTCATCCAATAACAAAAGAACATATGCATTTTGAATGTGAATTACCAAAATATTTTAAAGAATTTTTAGATACACTTGAAGAAAAATAGGAGGAATGGTTATGAACATGTCAAGTACAGATCAATTAGTGATGCGTTTAGTACATTATTTTATAACAAAAGAAAACTATCAACCAATACTTGTAAATGGTGTTGAAAATGAAATATGGTTGGAAAACTTAGATTCTAATTATGAGGTTGTAAGAATTAATAGCAATTATATTCATAATAATGAACAATTGGATTTTGATATTTTTAAAACCAATTCAGTAATTAAGCAAATAAAAAAGAAAACTTTATCTTTTAAATGTAAGTCTTTAAATATATTTTTAAACGTAGGTGAAAATGTTAAATTTGAAGAACATCGTAAAAATATGGATTTATGTAAAATTGATGTTGATGAAGGAATTGAAAACAATAAAATCATGGAAATATTTCCTGAGTTAAAAGATGATGAAGTTGATGCTGGATCTAATATGGATTTCTTTATAAATGTTACAAATGATATAAATTCTAAAACTGAAGAAAAAAATAGATTGTTTGAAAAGACTTTTAGAAAGAAACCGATTGTTATTACGTATGTTTTAATATTTATCAATATATTAATATTTATGCTTTCAATAGCCGGAATATTAAATGTTTCAGCATTTTCTATGAATAAAGCTGGAATTCAAAATCATGAATATTATCGTCTTATTACTGCTGCGTTTTTTCATGTAGACATCATACATTTGCTTTGCAATATGTATTCTCTTGCTATAATAGGTAAAGAGGTTGAAACGGTTCTAGGTAAGAAAAAATTCATAGTTGTTTATTTAATGAGTGCAATTATTTCTTCTCTTTTAAGTGGAGTACTTGGAAATTATTCCTCTATAGGAGCAAGTGGAGCAATATTTGGTCTTTTAGGAGCACTTCTATATTTTGGTTATCATTATAGATTATATTTAGGAAACGTTATGATGACAGGAGTAGTTCCAGTAATAATATTGAACTTAGTTATTGGATTTATGAATCCAATGATTGATAATTTTGGTCATATAGGTGGTTTAATCGGTGGAATATTCTCGGCTATGATTGTTGGTATTGAAGGTAGAACTGATAAAAGTGATACCATAAATGGTATAATCATAACAACTATATTGATTGGGTTTTTGATGTATATGTTATTGTTTAGATAGACTCGTTCTATCTTTTTTTTCATTAATTTGAAAAAGTGTGTATCTTATGTTATAATATGCCTCAATTAGAGGGGTTATTATGGAAAAATTATATGATTGTAGTTTAGCTGATGCAGCAATTATGCATTCTGATGATTCAAGAATTGCTGATACATCGCTTATTTCAAAAGATTTAATTAATAAAGTCGAAATTAAAGACGAAGATAAAATCTATGCTAAAGATGCAAGTGCCAATACAATAGGTATAAGTTTGGAAGATATGAAAAAACACGATTCTTGGTATATGGTTGATGGTAAACAATGTTATTTTAAATATAAACCAAATAATATGGCTATCTTAAATGAATTACTTTGTGTTGAACTATCAAAGTATTTAGGAGTACCAACAATTGAATATAGAATTGCAACGAAGCAAAACAAGATTGTTGGTCTTATTTCAGAAAATTTTTTAACTCATGATTATGATTGTATTAAAAGTATTTATGCTCCAAGAAACCTTATTAGAATGATAAGGAAAATATTAACTGATTATAAATTTGAGTGTGATCCAATTACTAGAAAACAAATAACAGCTTTGATACTAAGAAATTTTTACGCATCTTTATTTGATAGAATTGAAAATTCATATTATGGTATAAAAAATAGCAAAATTATAGTTCCTCCAACACATGATTTTGAATCTGCATTTTTGGATTTTACAATTGATGGCTCGGTTGATCCTTTGTTTTCCTATACTTTTACTCCAGAATCAGTTAAATTGTTAATGGATAATAATCCGTATTTTGCTGATTATGTAAATGCTTTGAAAGAATATAATATGCTTGTTGCAATGTCATCTGTAGAAGAAAAATATGGTGTTGTATTTCCAAATGAATTTGTTGAACATTATTGTAATTATGATGAAAATAAAAAAGAGTTTATGAAAACTCTTGGATTTTAAGGAACTTATGTTTCTTTTTTTTTATAATTTTCTATAAAGACCGATTGCAATACCTAATATAGTACAATTATTTACGATAATAGGAGCAAGTTCATCATTTTCAGGTTGTAATCTAATATGATCTTTTTCTTTATAAAATGTTTTTAAAGTAACTTCATTTTCTTCAGTCATAGCAGCAACAATATCTCCATTATGAGCAACACTTTGTTTTTTTAGTATTACTATATCCTTATCATAAATACCAACGTTTATCATGGAGTCTCCAGAACATTTTAATGTAAATATTGATTCTTTTGCAGGTATTAAACTTGCAGGTAGAGTAAAGAATTCATTTGGATTTTCAATTGCTTCAATTGGGTTTCCACAAGAGATTTTACCAAGTAAAGGAACGGATACAACATCTTCTTCCTTTTTTTCAAATTCGTTATCAACTAGAAGTTCAATAGTTCTAAATTTGTTTTCTTCTTTTCTAATCCAACCTTTTTTTTCAAGTTCTTTTAAATGAGTGTGAGCCGTAGCTGGACTTGATAGATTCATTCCAGCACAGATTTCTCTTACACTTGGTGCATATCCATGTGATACAATATATTTCTTTATAAATGTTAAAGTTTCATTTTGTTTTTTAGTTAATTCTTGGGCCATAATTTATTCCTCCTATTAAAACTTTATCAAAAAAAACATAAAATGTCAAACAAATGTTTAATAAATGAAAAAGTTGTTTTTTATCATTGACACGAACAAATGTTCTTGATATGATTTAATTGTTGAAGGGAAGTGTTGATATGCAAAAACTTTTATATGATTATCGAGGGGTGATTTTAATTTTATTTGTTCTAATTGTAGGATTTAGTTTAATGTCTATTAATGTCAGAAAACTTGAAACTATAGATACTAATAAACAAATAAATATCTATGAAAAGTAATGCATTAATTGAATAAAAATCTTTACTTTAAATATATGTAGAGATTTTTATTTCGTTATGTTATAATCTTTAAATGGAAGTGAAGTTTATGAATATACCAGATATGAAACAAGAAAAATCTAGAAATAAAGAAAGTGTTGAATTCGTTTATAATACTCCAGTGATTAGTAATAAATTCAATGGTAAAAAATATTTTATTAGAACTTATGGATGTCAAATGAATGTTCATGATTCTGAAGAGATAAGTGCTCTTTTAGAAAATTTGGGATTTGAACCTGTTTTAGAATATGAAGATGCCGATATTATTGTTTTAAATACATGTGCAATTAGAGAGAATGCTCATGATAAGGTTTTTGGATTTCTTGGATTATGTAAGCACTTGAAAGAGTCAAAACCAGATTTGAAAATAATTCTTTGTGGTTGTATGGCTCAAGAGGAAAGTGTTGTAAAAGAAATAATGGATAGACATAAATACATTGATTTAGTATTTGGAACTCATAATATTCATGAACTTCCTAACTATTTAATGAATTTAAGCGATGGATTAAATGTTGAAGTTAAAAGTAATGAAGGAAATGTTTTTGAAATCGGTGAAACTTATAAAAGAGATTCTAAGTATGTTGCTTGGGTTAATATTATGTATGGTTGTGATAAATTTTGCACATATTGTATAGTTCCATATACTAGAGGTAAGGAAAGAAGCAGAAAAAGCGAAGATATTTTAAGAGAGGTAAACTGTTTAAAGGAAAAGGGATATAAAGAGGTTACTTTACTTGGACAAAATGTTAATGCATATGGAACTGATAGAGAAGATGAAATAAGTTTTGCATCTCTTTTAGAAAATGTTGCTAAAACTGGAATAGAACGTATTCGTTTTGTTACAAGTCACCCATGGAATTTTACTGATGAAATGATAGATATTATAGCTAAGTATGATAATATTATGCCGTATATTCATTTGCCTTTGCAAAGTGGATCAAATAGTATTTTAAGACTTATGGGAAGAAGATATACTAAAGAAGAATATTTAAGTCTTTATGAAAAAATTAAAAATCGTGTAAAAGATGTTGCTATAACAACAGACATAATTGTTGGATTTCCGAATGAAACTGAAGAAGATTTTCAAGAAACTTTGGATGTTGTAGAAAAATGTAAGTATGATGGAGCGTTTACATTTATATATTCTCCAAGAGAAGGAACTCCTGCTGCTCGAATGGAAGATAAGATACCAAAAAGTGTTAAAGAGGATAGACTTCATAGATTAAATGAGATTGTTAATAAATATTCAAATATGAATAATCAAAAATATTTAAATCAAACGGTTAAGGTTTTACTTTTAGGCACTAGTGAAAAAGATGAAAATAAATTATTTGGATATACAGAAACTCAAAAACTTGTAAATGTTGCTTGTGATAAATCTTTAGTAGGCCAAATTGTTGATGTAAAAATCACTGAAGCAAAAAGTTTTAGTTTAGATGGTGTAGTGGAAAAGTAGTTTTACTTTTCTTCTTTTTTTGGTATAATTAATCTTGAGGATAGAGGGGATATATATGCAAGATAAAAATCAAAATAATATCGAAGAAACTAGTTATACAAACCCAAGAGATGTTGAACCGGTAGTTATTGGTGAGCTTAGAAAAGAAAAAATTGGAAGACCAATGATTGTTATTGAGCTTGCAGTATTGTTTGTTATCGTTCTTGTAGGTTTACCGATGATAAATAGTATGATGAATGATGAAAACAGTGTACTTTATAAGTTTTTAAATGGTAATAGTAGTTCAAATACTAACGTTACAACTAAACAAGTATTTGTTGATGCCAAAAAAGAGCAACCTCTATTAAAAACAACATCTATGAAAACGGGAAACATTATTTTAAAAAATTTTTTACTTTATAATAATACAATAAAAATGACTATTTCAAGCTATAATGATATTATAAATTTAGATGAAGATGAGTATTATTTTGAAATTTTATCAAATCAAAATAGTAGTAAAATTGCATATGTAAAACTTACAGGAACTTATGATTATCAAGAAAAAGAACTTGAATTTAAAACAAATGTTAATTTTAATAGTAACATGACTTATTTAGGTAAAGTAGTTTTAATGACAGATGATGATTATCCTGAATATAAACTTGAAACAGATGAATCGGGTATTGGTAATCTTACTTGTAAAAAAGATGATAGAGAATTAGATTATGTTTTTTCTTCTGATAAATTAATCAGTTTTAGTGATACAAATATCGTAAAAAAAGCTGGATTAACTGATGAAGATTATTTAAGTGTTCTTGGTGATTATAAAACACTTGCTAGCAACTTAGGAAAATCAGCTACTTTAGAGGAAACGAGTGATGGCATTCTTTTTAAGGCTAGTGTTGATTTAGAAAAGGATACTGTACCTGAAAGTGTTAAGGATTATAATTATTATGTAGTAAATACTAACGTTAAAAAAATCTATTACTCTATGACGGGAAAAGGATTTGATTGTAAATGATTCACAACTTTTGTATAAACGATTTTGAAGGTCCATTAGATTTACTTTTACATTTAATTCGTAGTAGTAAAATGGATATATATGATATCAATATTGAAAGTATTACTCGTCAATATTTAGAATTTATCAACAATAATAAGGATTTATCTATGGATGATTCAAGTGAATATTTGGTAATGGCAGCTGAACTTATTCATCTTAAAAGTAAACTTCTTTTAAATAAAGATGATGATGAAGATGAAGAAAGTGAATTTGAATTTAATTCTGAAGAAGATTTGAAGATGCGCTTGCTTGAATACGAAAAGATTAAGGGTTTAACTGATTCTTTTAAAGAACTTGAGGATAAAAGAAGTGAGTTTTATACCAAACTTCCAAGTGATTTGAGTGAATACAAGAAAGAAGAGGTTTTAAACTATGGAGAAAATGATTTAGATGATTTGATAAATGCATTTGAACTTTTCTTATCAAGACAAAAACTTAATAAACCACTTAATACTAAAATAATGAAAAAAGAATTAAGTGTTAAAGAAAGAACTCATCAAATAAGAAATATTTTAAAAGAAAAAAGAAAATGTCATTTTGAAGAACTATTTGAGGAGTTTACAAAACCTTATGTTGTTGTAACGTTTTTATCAATTTTAGAAATGGCTAAAAATAATGAAATATTAATAAAACAGGATAATAATTTTGGAGAAATATCAATAGAAATGAAGTGAAATAATGGAACAACTAGGAATACTTGAAGGAATACTTTTTGTTATGGGTGATGAAGGGTGTGACTTAAAAACTTTATCGGAGATAATGGAAATAAGTGAAGATGAGGTTAAAAATTTGCTAAAAGAATTGAAGAAAAACTATGAAGCTAAGGATCGTGGACTTAGAATTTCTTATTTGGGAGATGCCTTTAAACTAACAACTAAACAAGAACATAAAAAATATTATGAATCTTTGGCAGTCAATCCAGGAACAAATAAACTAAGTCAAGCAGCATTAGAAACTTTAGCAATAATCGCATATAATCAACCGATAACTAATCCAGAAGTATCAGAAATTAGGGGAGTACAAAGTGGTCAATTAATAAGAAAACTTGTAGCTAAAGGACTTTTAAAAGAAGTTGGTAAATCGGATCTTGCTGGAAGACCAAATTTGTATCAAACAACAAGTGAATTTTTAGATTATTTTGGACTTGCAACGTTAGAGGATTTACCTAGTATTGATATGAATGAAGTAAGTAATGAAGAAACTGATGATGTCGAATTATTCACATCAACTTATAAAGAAATAGATAATTAAAAACAACTTGAATTAAAGTTGTTTTTTTGATAACATACTTAAACAAAGAGGGAATGACTATGGCAAAAAATTTAGAGCTGATTTCAGACTATTATAGATATAGAATTGAATCTAAAATTCTTACACCTATTGTCACGCTTGAATTTTTGCTTGGGGCTACACTTCCTCCTATCCCTTCAGCTATACTTGTTTCTCTTGGGTTCAGCATGATTGGTTCATATATAGGAACGTTTATTAAGATTAAAGATGAATTATCCACAATCAATGAAATACAAAAAATATATGATGAAATTATAAGACATTACAGCAAACTAAACGAGGTATTTGACTTTAATAATCCAGTAGAAATATATGCCTTATATGTTTATGCAGTAGAAAAAGGTTATTTATCTTTCCATCATAATTTTGAATATGGACAAACAGATGAGGATGTTGAAAAGGAAATTTCTGGACTTTCAGGTGTTGAAATTATATTAGGACATGGAGTATGTAGACATTTTTCTGGAATGTTGAATGACATTTTTAAAGAAAGTGGTGTTGAATCTAAAAAGTGTTATGTTTTTTCATATGATGAAAGCAAAAAAAATTTATATATTCCCAATCATGTTATTGTCGTAGCAAAAGATGATGGAGTGATGTATATTTTGGATCCAACAAATTCTCTCATCTTTAAACCAGGTGATTCAAAATCTATATATGTTTCTGAGGATGCTTATGCATATATGAGTCCATTTGAAAGATTAAAGCTAGGAAAAAATTTGGAATTTTCTTCAAGAGAAGATGATGAAAATCAAATGAATAAATCAATAAAAATATGTTCTGAGAATAGAGATATACTTAAATCATTTTATAAAGAAAATAAAGATCTTTATGAAGAAATTGTTCAGAAGAAACTAAGCTTACAAAAGTATTTTTAATTTTATATTTTTATATAAAAAGGAAGTTAATTTTGTATAATTTAACTTCCTTTTAATTATCATTATTATACATTTTTAGTAATTTTAAATTTTCATCTTTTTTTAATAGAGATAATATCTCTATTTCTTTTTGCTTTATTTCATCAATAGTTAAATTAAAAGTACTTGCAAGTTCATCATCACTGAAATCCTCTTGATATTTTAACATAATAAATGATAAATCTTCCTTTGATAGTGATGATAAAACTTCCATCATAGTTGAACTGAAAGAAGTATTTTTGTTTTCTTCATAATTGTTTTTAGAATCAGCAATGGAATCAATCATTGTTTTTTCTTTTCTTGTACCTTTATCACTAGAATATTTAGCATCATCTAAAGACAAAATTTTATATTGTTGAATGTAACTTTTTAGATAAGTTCTAAAATATCCTTTCACAGTTAAATCCATGTATTTAATTACTTGTCCTTTAACGTTCAAATTAGTTCTGTTTATTACTAGTAGTAAATAATATTTAATCTCGCTTTCAAATTCTTCATAGTTATTTTTATTAAGAGTGATATTATAACTATTACATAATGAATATATAGTTTTACAAATATATCTTTTTTCTCTTAGTAATATTTCTTTCCTTGAATCATATAATTCACTTTTATATATTCCTATTAAATCATATAGTTCGAATTGTTCAATATCCTGATCAGATTTTTTTAGAGTGTTGATTAAAATAAAAATATCTTCTAACTTTTTATCAGTGATTATTTTAAAATCATTGGAAGTTTTCTTATCTGAAAAGTACCAAATCAAATTAATTGCTTGATTAAATGTAAAATCCATATTGACTAATTCATTTACATTTTCAAAATCAATTTTTAAAAATTCACATATTTCTTTTATTTCTTTGATGTCATGTGATTTTAAACTTTTTAGTTTACTAAAAGTTTCATTTATCCTATCTATTCGTAATTTATCTTCATATTTCTTTATTGCTTTGATTATAATTTCATCATTATCTAGTGAATCCTTGGATTGTAATAACTTGATTCTTCTCCAAATAGCTAAATATGGAAAGCCTAATGCATCACAAAAATTGGTTAATGATTGATTATTAAAATAATATTTGGTTTTTATTGGTGGGTGTTCTACATAATAATCGACTATTTGTTTTATTGCTTCATCTATATTAGTATCTGTATCTTCATATTCGTATAAATATTTATGAATTACTGTATTATAGTTTAAGCCAATACTTTGACAATATTTAAAAAGCGGTATTCCATTATAATAATATTTAATCGAAAATTTTTGATAAGATTCAACACATTCATCAATGATTTCTTGTAGTTGTTTATCACTTGTTGCTTTTTTCCTTAAAATAGCGGAGCGGATTGAACTAGCATTTAAACCATTTTGTTTTGCATAATCTTTAAGTGGTATTCCTTTATAGTAATAGATTATTCCATATCTATTTATAGTATTTATTGCTTCATCAATAAGTTCATCAATATTTTTGGCATTTCCGTTTACTAATTTTCTTTTTATATATGACACAACACTATAATATGATAGATTGTTTTGTTTACAATATTCACTTAAAGTTATTCCTTTATATATATATTTTGGTTCAAATGGCTGGTATTGGTTTATGATTGCCTCAACAAATTCATCATCTTTTAAATCTGCAAAAGTCTCATCATTTCTATGTCTACTCATATATGTAATAATGTTTCTATGATTTAAATTGTTTTCATCACAATATTGTTTTAGAGGAATTCCTAAATAGTAATATTTATAAATTCCTTTATGTTCTTTTGCTAAATATTGTTCTATTATTTCTTCATCAGATAAAGTGGGATTTTTTGCTTTTTCTGTGTTGATAAATGATCTAATAGTGTTGTAATTTATCTCGGGGTGTTCTTCACAATATTGTTTTAGTGGTATACCTTTGTAAAAAAATTTGAAATTTTTATTATCAAATTCTTCCAGTGCGAGTTTTACTAAATCGTCATTTTTTAAATTTTTATTTTCATTTTTTAGTTTATGTATTCTAGATTCAATAGTTTTGGGATTTAGTTCATTTTCTAAACAATATTGTCTTAATGAAATACCTTGATACATATATTTGGTAGTGCTACCACGAGTTTTCATAACCAAATTGACAATTTCTTGATCAGTATAATTTTCATACTTTTTATTTTGTTTCTTTTTCCATATTCTTGCTGTTATGGTACTCAATTTTATATCATGATCTTTGCAATATTTAGATAATGGTATACCCTCATAAAAGTATTTGTTTCCTGCCATAATAAATCACCAAAATTTCGTTATATATTTTAGCATGATTTTGATAATTTGTGATAATAAAAAACGAACTAAAATAGTTCGATTAATTCTTTTTGGTGCCCATGGCCGGACTTGAACCGGCACGATATTGCTATCATTGGATTTTGAGTCCAACGTGTCTACCAATTCCACCACATAGGCATGTATACATTATAACATAAATAATTTTAGTTTGGTATAAAAAAGTTATAAAAATAATTTATAGTTTTTTATAGTTTCATGATATATAATAAAAAGAGTAAGGAAGAATTATTTATGGATATTGAATATAATTTATTTAAACGAACTTCTGTTGACTATGAAAAATTGTTAAAGTATGGATTTAAAAAAATCGACGATAAATATATTTATGAAAAAAAATTTATTAACGGAGATTTTAAAGCTATAATTACTATTGTTGATAACTATGTAACTGGTAAAGTAATAGATTTAGAAATGAATGATGAATATTTTGCTATTAAAACAATTATGAATGGAAGTTTTGTAAGTAAAGTTAGAGATGAATATTTAAGTATCTTATTTGATATAAAAGAAAAATGTTTTGAAAACAAACTTTTTATAACTGATCAAGCAAATAGGATAGCTAATTTTATTATGAAAAAATATCAAATTGAACCTGAATTTCTTTGGGAAAGTTCTTCTGGACATGGTGTTTTTAGAAATAAAGTAAATAATAAATGGTTTGGAATAATTATGAATGTTGATGGTATGAAATTTGAAAATAAAAGTGGTGAAGTGGAAGTGTTAAATATTAAGCTAGATAAGTTAAAAATTCAAGATTTATTAAATAAGAAAGGCTACTATCCTGCTTATCATATGAATAAAAAAAGTTGGATTTCAATAATATTAGATGAATATTTAGATGATGAAACTATTATAAAATTAGTAAGTGAATCTTATGATCAAGTAAATAAATAATTGTAAGTATATTTACAAAATAAGAAGAAAAATGATAATAAGATGTTAATAATATTATTAAGAGGATAAGTGATAAAATGAAATTAATTGTGGATGAAGTTTTTAAACAATTTGATAGTAAAAAAGTTTTAAAAGGCGCGACATTTACTTTTGAAGAGGGAAAAATTTATGGACTTTTAGGTAGAAATGGAGCAGGTAAAACTACTTTATTCAATATAATAAGTAAAGATGTTTTGTTGGATTCAGGAAATATTTATTTGCTTGATGGTGATCGATTAGAACTTGATGAGGAAGATTTGGGTTATGTTATTTCAACTCCAAATGTACCAGCATTTTTAACTGCACGTGAATTCTTAAAATTTTTTTTAGAAATCAATGATGATAAAATAAAGAACAAAAAAACGATTGATGAATATTTTGATATTGTTGGTATAGATGATATTGACAGGGATAAACTTTTGAAGGATTATTCTCATGGAATGAAAAATAAAATGCAGATGTTAATTAATTTTATAGTTAAGCCAAGAGTTTTACTCTTAGATGAACCTTTGACGAGTTTGGATGTTGTAGTTGCTGAGGAAATGAAAAGTATTTTGAAAGAAATGAAGGAAGATTCTATATTGATTCTCTCTACACATATTATGGAACTTGCTTTATCGTTATGTGATGAAATAGTAATTCTTACTAATGGTAAGTTAGAAATTATAGATAAGTGTAATAAAAGTGACATAGAATTAAAAGAATATATTATTCAAAAATTAAAGGATGAACAAAACTATGAAGAATAATTTTTTAATATCTTATAAGGTTAAGATGGCATATCGAGTGAATACTGTAATATATTCTTTGAAACAATTTCCTTTAATAGGTAAAATAATACCTGATGGACTATATGGAAATGATGGTTTAAAAGTTCTTGGATATATCATTAGTTTTTGGTATGAATTGTTTTCTATGCTAGCCGGAAAAATAATATATATATTTTTAATGTTATATTTACCTTTAACTATGATGAATTCTATAAATGTTGGAAGCATTTTAAATATGTTTTTATGTTTATCTATTATTGGTGGAATATTAAATAATTATATCTTTGATGTATCTAATGATAAATATTATTTAATGATTATTATGAAGATGAATGTTAAAAAATATACATTGTCAAATTATATTTTTTATTTAATAAAACTTATTTTTGGATTTTTAATAGTCAATTCAGTTTTCTTTATACTATTAAATATGAATATCATATATGCTTTTTTAATAACTATTTTTATCTATACTGTTAAAATTAATATTACGGCATATTTATTGAATTTATATAAGAAAGATTTGAATATTGAATTAAGTAATAAATTTAGGATTATTAAATGGTTAGTTATATCATTATTATTTATATTTGCATATATTTTACCTTTATTAAATATTTCTTTACCTATAATCCTTTATCTTTTAGTAGTTTTGATTTCTTTTGTTTTATCTATTTATTCTTTAAGATATATATTTAAGTATGATAATTATTATCAAATATATCATAAAATTTTAAAGCAAAATGATATGAATGATTTAAAAAATAGTCAATTAGAAGATGATAAAAATGCAGCGCTTAATATTATAAGTAATAATAATTATAATTCTAATAAAAAGGGATATGCTTATTTTAATGATTTATTTATGAAAAGACATAGTAAGGTTTTGTATAAATTTGCTAAAAATACAACGTATGTTATTATTGGGGTAATGTTACTAACATTATTTATAGTATTAATAAACTCTGATTTAAGAAAAATAATTAATCAGCAAATAATATATATTTTACCAATTTTGTTATTTTTAATGTACTTTTTAAATACTGGTCAAAGGGTTGCAAAAATTATGTTTATGAACTGTGATGCAGCGATGTTAACATTTAGTTTTTATAGAAGAAGAGAGGTTATTTTATCTTTATTTAAAGAAAGGTTAAAAAGTATAGTTGGAATGAATCTAATACCTTCTTTGATTCTATCTTTTGGACTTGATTTAATTTTATATGTTAGTGGTGGTTCAACATATATTTTTAACTATGTTTTGATTTTTTTAGCAGTAAATGCGATGAGTGTATTTTTTTCAGTTCATAATTTGATAATCTATTATTTACTTCAACCATATAATTCCAGTAGTGATATAAAGGGATCAGCTTATCGTTTTGTTTCAGTAATAACTTATTATGTATGTTTTTATGTAAATCAACTTCATATAAGTGTATATAGTTTTGGTATTGTTATGACTTTGTTTAGTATAACTTATATAGTTATTTCCTTAATTTTAGTTTATAAATTTGCTTACAAAACTTTTAAAATTAGAGCTTAAGTAATTATTTACTTTTTGCTCTTTTTTTTGTATATTAGATATAGTTAAGCCGACTTAGCTCAGCTGGTAGAGCAACGCCCTCGTAACGCGTAGGTCGTAGGTTCGAATCCTATAGTCGGCACCATTTATAAATTTGTTCGAAATATTCGAACTTATGTATATGAATCAATTAGAAATGATTGATTTTTTTTTAATTAAAAAATATAAAAGTATGTTAAAATAATCTTGTTAAGAAAGTCGGTGATAAAATGATTAAGAAAATATATTTAATAAGGCATTCAAAACCTTTAAAGATTAATAATGATAAAAATATTGATAGCTTACAAATTCAAAATGAAAAGCAGCCCTTATCAATTGAAGGAGAAAATATAGCCAGAGAAAAATTAGATATCGATGAATTAAAAAATATTGATAAATTATATTCATCAAGTTACGTAAGAGCAATTTCTACGGCTAAGTATATAGCCAAAAATAATAATATAGAAATAAATGTAGATACTGATTTTGGTGAACGAAAATTTGGAATTAATTCGTGGGAAGAACTTCCAGCCAATTTTGGAAAAAAGCAATTTTTAGATGAAAACTATAAAACTAGTTTTGGTGAGAGTCAAAAAGAGGTAAGAAAGAGAACCTTGAATGCTTTAATGAACACATTAAAGAGTGATGAAAAGAAAATAGCAATAGTATTTCATTCAACTGCAATGTTATTTTTACTTAAGACTTGGTGCAAAATAACTCCCAACGAAGAAGATTTTAGTTATAAATTTTTATTTAACAATAATATAATATTTGATAATAAAATTGATTATTGTGAAGTATTTAAACTTACTTTTGATAATGAAAAATTAATTGATATAAAAAATATAAAGTAATATATGTTTAAAATTTTTTGGTAACCATTCAAAAATAAATAGTGTGAATAAAAACTATAAATTTGACTTGAAATTTATTTTTTTTTAAATTTTATATGATATAATTTTTTTAATGAGGTGTGATTCTCGTTAGAAAGAAATGGTGATAAAATATGACTAAAATTACTAAAAATATTGTAAAATGTGCAGTCTGTGGAACAGAGAGTGAGCAAATGTTTGTTCATAGTGTTAACTATTTAATTGGTTCAAAAGAAGATAATGATGCTTTGATGAATAGTAAGCAAAAGTGTCCAAATTGTGGGTATGAAAATAGTGATATTAGCAAAATTGATGGAAACCTTGAAAAAGTAAGTGAACTATTAAAATTAACAAAAGAAGAAACTATTAAAAATAGTAAAAAAATAGATGAAATTACAACATATTATTGGAATCCTAATAAAGGTGGAGTTAGTATAATAGTCGGTGAAAATGGTAATTATTTGGCTGCTGCTTCAAGTATTAGTTTTGAAAAGTTATTAGAAGAATTTCAAAAAGGTGGTAAAAATAGAAATTTTCAAGTAGATGAAAAAAGAAAAGCAATTTTAAAGAAGGTTGACGAGTCTAAAAATGCTATTGTATATTTGGAAAGAACCATTAAACCTACGATGGTTTTAGAAACTAATATAATAATTGTTGATGATATAATTTATAAATCAGTTAATGGTAGGGATGAATTTCTGGAAAATCAAAAAGAAACAATTGATAAGGTATGGAATTATGTTAATCTGATGCAAGGAATCATTAGAACTGAAGCCGAAAAGCAAAAACAAAGACAAACACTTAATATTAAAGTTACAAGTACTACTAATATTGCTTTTAAAATAAATGGGGAACAATTTGATTTAACTTCAAGAATATCAATGGATGAAAATGATACTAACCTTTTCTATAAGATTATTAAAGATATTTTAGAAATAGTTGGATAAGAAAAAAAAAGAAAAAGCATGTTTTCTTTTTTTTTAGACAATTAAATTATAAAGCAATTTTTAGGTTTTTGCCTTTTTTATTGATTTTAAAGGCAAAACTCTTAAAATCTCTACACTTTTGAAACACTATCTATTTTGCTAGTATCATATCAATATATAGTAAAATATGATATAATAACATATATTAATTCTTAATTATTCAGCAGGAAAGGTTATGTTTATATGAACATGAATAAGAAAATCTTAGTTAGCGATTATGACCAAACATTTTATTTAAATGATGAAGATATAGAAATCAATAAAGAAGCAGTAGATAGATTTAGAAAAGAAGGCAATATATTTGTTATTGCAACAGGTAGAAGTTATTTTGATTTTCATAATAAAGTCAATATGTATAATTTTGATTATGATTATGTGATTATTAATCATGGAGCAACAATACTAGATAAAAATAATAACATTTTTGCAAATTTTTCTATAAATGATGGTGTTATAAATAATATTAAAGATGATTTGCAATTAGAAAAATCAATAAAAAGTTTTTGTTGTAGTAAGTTAGAAAGTAGAGTTGATTTTGAACATAGTTATTTAACAAAGATAAATGTCAAATATAATACTAAAGAAGAAGCAATGACTATTAATGAAATAATAAATAATAAATATTCTAATGATGTTAATTCTTATTATGTTACCGAAAATTCATTAGAAATAATTTCAAATAAAACAAATAAATCAAAGGCTATAAATTTATTATTAGAAAGATTAAATATATTACAGGGAAATGTCTATACAATTGGTGATGGTTATAGTGATATAGAAATGATTAAAGATTTTAATGGATATGCAATGGTTAATTCAGTAAATGAATTAAAACAGGTGGCTATAAGGGAATATGAAAGTGTTTCTAATTTAATAGATGAAATAATGTAGGTGTTAGTCATGAATAACAAAAAATTAGAAGGTAATATAATTATTGCAATAAATGCAATGAAAAAAATAATGATAATTTTTTTAGGTCCATTTTTAACTGCTTATTTTATTAAAACTTCACAAGAAAGTATTATTGATTTATCCATATATTATATATTTTCATATATATTACTTGCTATTGGTAGTTTTATAGTAGCAAGTATAATAAAGAATAAATTTAGAATAGGAATGTTTAGAATTGGTATAATATTAAATTTCTTTTATATTTTGGCAATTATTATTTTAAAAGAGAATATAGTAAATCATCTAGCATTAATATCAATTTTATATGGAATATCATCTAGTGTATATTGGTTTCCGTATAATTTGTTTGTAATTAATAAAATTGATAATGATTATAGAACTGAATATACAGTTAAATCTAAAATTGTTACATCAATTATTGGTGTATTATGTCCTATATTGTTAGGATCAATAATAACAGCTACTAATTATGAATTAACAGCGATTATTATTCTATTTATATCTATGATTCAAATAGTTCTTTCATTTTTGATAATACCTGAAAAAAATAATAATTTATCAAATTTTAATTTAAAAAACACAATGAAGAAGTTAAAAAACAATGAACAAATAAGAAAAGTATCTATTGTAGAGTTTTTTATTGGTATGAATGTAAGTGATGGGGCTTTAGAAGTATTAATGACAATATTAATATTTAACTCCTTTAAAACAAATTTAAATCTTGGAATAATTACATCAATTACAACATTACTATCAATATTGTGTGTTCATTTATATGGAAAATTTTATAAATACAAAGATGATAAAAAAATTATAAATATATCAAGTATTGTTCCTGTTTTATCGGTTTTATTATTACTTATTTATAAAAATAATATTACTGTTATAATTTATAATGTTTGTTATGTTATTTTTACATCATTACTTACATTAACAAGAGAAATAAGATTATTTAATATATCAGATAGTTCTATTGTAGATAAAAATAATCAGAGTGAATTTTTTGCTATTCGCGAAGGAATATTAAATTGTGGTAGAATTGTAGGATATTTAATGCTTCTACTAGCTGGTATAAGTGGGAATCAAGTTGTTTTAAATATAATTATGATATTACTTACATTATCAATATTAGCTACAGGTTTAAATATCAAAAAAATAGAAAAATTTGAAAAATAATATGAGGTAATTGTATGATAGTATATAAGAATATAGAAGAAGCATTTAGTTTTTATAATATAGATAATAAATATAAAAAGACATGTTATGAATGTGCAGAAGAAATAAATAATTCTGATAAATATACAGAAGCATTTAATAAAGTATATAAAATATTATATTACAATGATTTTAGTGATATAAGAAAATTGTGGAACATAAGAAATATAAACGAATTATTTACTGATAATGTTAATCCTTTCATAACAAATATTATGATTTTACTTGGATATGAATTTCATTTATATAATATTAAAAAATACAATCTTGATGATAAGCAAATAAGTATTCATAAAAAAAGAGTTAAAGAATGTTTTGAAAATGATTTAGTTAATAGAGAATATGAAGGTATTAGAATATCTCAAATGCTATGGGCAGTTTATTTTATAAGAGTTAGAATAATAGAAGTTGGTATATTACAATATGAATACTCCATAACTGATGACAATAAGCAAGTTATTAAAATACATATACCAAGAGGAAATAAATTAGATATATTTTCTGTTAGAAAATCAATTGATGATTCTAAAATAGAAATAGAAAAAATATTTAAAGTTAGTAATTGTGAATATATTTGTAATTCTTGGCTATTAAGTAATCAAATACACGAATTAGTAGATAAAGATACCAATATATATAAATTTCAAGAATTATTCAATGTTAAAGATGGAGAAAATTGCATAAAAGATATTTTAAATTTTGTGTTTGAAATTGAAAATTGTGACAATTATTCTTTATTACCTGAAAAAACCACATTACAAAAAATAGTAAAAAATCAATTATTAAAAGACAAACAATTCTATTTAGGATTAGGAGTCATTAAATAAAAATTAAAAAATATGGAATTATTTATAAAAATAGTGTATAATTAAATCTATGATTGATATAAATCAACTGCTTTTATGCGAAAGAGTTGTAAACCACTTCGTCGTTCGCACCATTAAAGATTTATCCGACTAGAAATAGTTCGTTTTTTTATGATAAATTAATTATAAAAAGCAACATAAGAAAATAAACAGAATAAATAAAAAGTAGATAAAGTGTTAAGTCAAATGATGTTAAGGAAATATTAGAAAACAAATATAAAGAGGTTACATATAATCTAAGAGAAAATAATATAATAACTGAAAAGAAATATAATGAGAATTAACTGAATTTTATGGTAAAATTGATATATAAAATGATTAGTCAAACAAGTCTGGCTATTTAGAAAGGAGCAAAAATTTGGCAAAAGATTTAGTAAAAACTGAAATAAATGTTATAGATAATAAAATAGGAATAATGAGAATTGGAGATGTTGATTATATATCACTTACTGATTTAGCAAGATATGCTGATGCAGAAGAACCAAGACTCCCAATTAGAGATTGGATGAGAAATAAAGAAGTTATTTCTTATTTAGGACTATGGGAAAGTATGAATAACAAAAATTTTAAAGGGGGCGAATTCGCTACCTTTAAAAACGAAGCAGGTAGCAATAAATTTAAAATGTCTCCACAAAAATGGATTAAAGAAACTAATGCAGTTGGAATTGTTTCAAAATCAGGAAGATATGATGGTGGAACATTTGCACATCCTGATATAGCATTTGAATTTGCTAGTTGGTTAAGCCCTGAATTTAAACTTTATTTAATAAAAGAATTTGAAAGATTAAAAAGTAATGAAATGTATCAACAAAAAATTGAATGGCATGCTAATAGATTATTATCTAAATTAAATTATGTAGTTCATACTGATGCAGTTAAAAATTATATAGTTCCTACATTAACAGAAGACCAAAAAAAATTTGTATATGCTGAAGAAGCCGATGTTTTAAATGTAGCATTATTTGGAATGACTGCTAAAGAATGGAGACAAGAAAATCCAGAACTTGCTAAAAAAGGAAATATTAGAGACTATACAGATTTACTACATTTAGTAATACTAAATAATTTAGAAAATACAAATGCAGAGTTTATAAAACTCGGTATGTTACAGAGTGAAAGATTGATTAGTTTAAATAATTCTGCTAGAAATCAAATGGAAATATTAAAAAATAATAATGGTATTAAAGAATTAGAATTATTGCAAGAAAAAATAAGTGTAAATAATAGAGTTTTGATTGAAAATAAATAATCGAAAACAAGAAATTTGTAAAAAAATAAAAAATGTGATACAGTAAAAAGTCACAAGAGGAGGTTTTATATGAATTTAATTGATCTTATTAAAAATAAAATAAAATTCAAGAATAAAAGAGCATTTGGAATGAATTATGATAAATTTTGTGAAGTTGAAAAAAATTGTTGTGATAATGATAGTTTTTCAGATAAAGCATTAGATAAGTTTGCAAGAAGAAATACAAATTATCCTACAAAAGAAGAATTTGAAGAACATATAAGACAAATTCAACAAAATGAGTTACATTCTGATAGATTTACAAAAATTAAAATTTTTGTAAATGATTATTATAAAAGAGAAAATAAAAAGTTAGAAAAGAAATTGTTTAAAATTATTGGTACTTATGGTTTAGAAGATCATTTAATAAATAAAAGTTTTGATGAGAAAAGAATTAGTAAAATAAAAAGATATATTGAATTAAAGAATTTTATTAATTCATTGACTCAAGATCAGATTAATTCTAATTTGTATTTACGAGCTGTATCAATATTTATGGAAACTAGTATAGAGGATTGTGAATTTATCATTAGAAGATTAAAAGAAAAAATAGAAGATTTAGAATTATCTGATGAAAATCAAAGATTAGAATTGAATATTAATATTCCAATAAAAAGACTGAGACTTCTTCCTACTACAATTTGTGAACAAGTTGGAATTCCATATTATAAACCACAAGACTATAAAATAGCGTATATTAATGTGCTTGACGAAGAAAACTCACATATATATTCGGAATATAACACATATGTAAGGAATATTAATAAATTAGCAACAGATATTTATCAGTTACAAATGTGGAATTTATTATCTGCATATCCTGAACAAATATATAACTACTATTTTTGTATATTGAATAATGATTTTGAACATGAGTTTAGAACAGCATATTTTGTGAAAAAATATAGAGAAAAGAATGATGCTGAAATAGAGAATAAACCATATCAATTAAGTGAAAAAACAAAAGAAAATATATCTAGAGCTATTGGGTTGCCTTTTGATGAAATTGTTAATATGGACTTTGAAGATTTAGAAAAAAATATAGAACAAAGAATAGAGAAAAAGCCTACATATGATTTAAGGTTAAGAATAGATGGTATTCCAATAGATGAAGAACACATTATTACTATTGAACAAGTAGATAAAAAATTAGATAAAACTACTAATGGCCCTAAACTTGTTTTAAGAATAAAAAACAATAATGATAGTAAATAAAATTCAAGAAAGTAATGTAAAATACTTTCTTTTTGTTTTGTTAATATATATAATGTAGTTAGTAAGTTTATTACTTACTATCATCTTTTTGCCTGGCAGTTGTTAAACCTGCTTCTTACTGACACCATTAAAGATTTATTCGAACTAGAAATAGTTCGTTTTTTCTTGTTTAAACATTGACATTTACATAAGTAAATGTTACACTAGCTTTCAATTGAGGGGGAGTGTTTAGAATGAAATGTTTAAATAAAATAAATGTAGGGGATGTATTTTTTATAACAAATAGTAATTTTCAATATAGTACAATCTATGATAATTATGAAGATTTTGAGAATACTGGAGATGTTCAATATAAATATCCTTTTTTAACTAAAGCTGATTTTATTGGAAATATAGATTCAGAGGTGTTTTTTGCTGTTAAGTATTTAGGAAACTCAAAAGTTCAGGAGATGACTACAGGAAGAGTATTCAGCATTGAAAGTAAACTTGTTGACGATACATCTTGGGTTGAACCATCTTACTGTGGATTGAGTTTTACAGATCTTTCTTTAGATGGTGAATTTTTAAATACGTTCAACGGGAAAACCGGGACTTTTGAACCTATAAGTGAAGAAACATATAATAGAATATTAAAGCAATTTGTTTCACTTGCTACTAGAGAACCAATACGCATTGCTACAAATATGGCTCGTCCAGTAGAAATTAATGAAGAAAGTATGGAAGATTATTTAAGAAATACTGATGAAGAAAGAATTGCAATAATAAATTATTATATAGCTGTTGCTAAAGGAGAATTTTCTAGAGAATATCAACAAGTATTTTCAAAGGTTGATGTGAAGATGCAAGCAAATGCTAACTTTGAAAGCCAATTGGAAAATTTTAGAAAAATAAAAAGTGATGTTTCATTATCCCAAAAAAATAATTAATGTTTGGAACTATTTATTAGTTCTTTTTTTTTATTTTTGAATGGTTTATTTATATGTTATACTATATTTGCATTGGAGGATATATATGAAAAAAATAGCTTTAGATTTAGATGGTGTAGTTTTTGATTCAGAAAATCTCTATCGTGTTTATACAGAAATGTATGACGTTGATATTTTAAAAAGGGATTCTTTAATAGATAACAGTAAAAGAACTTTTCAAAAACGTTATAAATGGAGTGATGAAGAAATTCAAGATTTTTGTGATAAAAATGTAAAAAAAATTATTGATACTGCTAAGTTTATGACTGGGTTTGAACTAGTAATAAAAAAGTTAAAAGAAAGATACGACTTTGTAGTTATTACTGCTAGAACTGATTATCAAGCACTTATTGCTAAAAAAGCATTTGAAAATATTGGATTAGGTGACATTAAAATATTTAATAATGAACATAGTAAAATCGAAAAAATTTTAGAGGAAAAAGTTGATTATATTATAGATGATGATGATATTATTTGTTCTAATGCTGCTGATAATGGAGTATGTGCTTTATATTTTAAGAACAATGCAGCAACCAAGATGGAAAAAGATAATGTTATTAATATAAATAACTGGGGTGAGATATATAAATATCTTATGTTAAATGAAAGAGATGCTAAAAATGAATTATAAAAAAATGAGAGAATATACTCATGAGGAATTTGTTAATTTGGTTATGAGTTTAAATGAAAAAGAACTTCTTGATTTGAGTTCTAATTATGGTGGTTATCCAGTTCTTTTTAGAATGTCTTTAGATGAAAGAATTAGTCATATTCCGTTTATTCAAACTGGGGCTGCAGTTATTATTAGAAATCAAGATGGCCAAATATTATTACAAGAGAGAACTGACAGAGATAAGTGGGGATTACCTGGAGGTTGTCAAGATTTAGGAGAAGATTTAAGATTTACAGCAGCAAGGGAGGCTTTTGAAGAAACGGGAATAAAGTTAAATACTGATAAGTTAAAATTAATAGATACATTATCTGGAAGTAGTAGAAAAAATAGTTATCCAAATGGGGATATTGTTTATAATAATACGTCTCTTTATTTAGCTGATGTTTCTATAGCTGATGAATCAAGTCTAAAAGGAGATTCTGAAACAAAAAGGCTAAAGTTTTTTAATTTAAATGAGATACCAAAAAATATAATGGATGCTGATTTGATAAATGCTTATAAAAAATATTGTGAAAAATGATTTGGAACTATTTATTAGTTCTCTTTTTTACTTTATGTTAAAATATATCTATACTTATGGAGGTAAAAATGATAAAAAAAATAAATAATAATAAAATATTGATGATATCACATATGGCTGATATTGATGGAATGGGTTCGGTTATTTTAGCAGATAAATTTTATAATAATCAAGTTGATTATATCTTAGCCGAAACTAAAGACTTAGCCAATTTGTTTAAAACGTTTGATTTTTCTAATTATGATGTTATATATCTATGTGATTTACCATTAATCCCTAGTGCAATTGAAGTATTAGATAAGCATGAAGAGATTATTTCAAAATTAAAACATTTTGATCATCATTCATCATATGGTGGGGTTGTTCCAAATTATGTTAATGCTCATGTTACTTTAAATGGAAGAAAAACTTGTGGAACGGAGCTTTTCTATAACTATTTGTTAAGTCTATCAACTAAACTTGATAGTCCTTTTTATCACGTTTTTGTTGAAGCTACAAGAGAAACTGATACATGGGATTTTCTGGAAGAAACTTATAATGCCAAAATGCTTGCTTGTGTTTATGGAATAATTGGACCAGTTGCTTATATTGAATTAATTAATTCTTTAAATGATTTAGAAGAATTTAAACTTCCTAATCTTTTTAGTGATCTATATGAAGCTGATTTGGTTCGTCAAAGAAGTTATATTGATTTTGTAAATGAAAACCTTTTAGTGACAACTTATAAACAATATAAAATAGGAGTTACTATTGCAGAACAATATAGATCAATATTAGGTAATGAAATTTGTAAAATGCGACCTGATTTAGATTTTGTAATGATTTTAAATTATAGTCGTAACTCAGTTTCTCTTAGATGTGTTAAAGATGATGTTGATTTAAATCAAATATGTGCGGAATTTCATCATGATGGTGGAGGACATAAAAAATCAGCCGGATTTGTAATAGATGAAGAATCTATTCCTAAAATTCAAGAATATCATAATGAATATTTAAAAAAAATAGGATAATTTTTTTACTGATTAGTATAGGAAATATGATTTAGTTGATACTATTAATGGTGATAAAATGTATTATATGAACCTTTTTTTCATATTTTCTATATTGGGTTATATTATGGAAAGTTTTTGGAATATTCTTTGTAAAGAAAAATTTGGAAGTGGAATTCTTTATTTACCTTGGACACCGATATATGGGTTTGGAACTGTTTTAATTATCTGTACTTTTAATATTATTCAAAAATATATTCATGTTGCTGGATGGCTAAATTGTATATTTTTCGCTTTAATTATGATGGTTTTCTTAACTATAATTGAGTTAGTTGGTGGTGTTTTTATTGAAAGAGTATTTCATAAAACTTTTTGGGATTATCGACCATTTAAATATAATGTTGGTAAATATATTTCATTAGAAATTTCTCTGATATGGGCTTTTTCTTCAGTTATTTTAGCTTATATAGTTGAACCTATTATTAAACCATTTATAAAAGTTATTCCAACATATATAACTATCATGTTTATTTGTTTGTTTATAATTGATAATATAGTCACTTATGCTGGTGGTAAAGTTCATAAGTAGTATAAAACTTAACTTTGTGGTTAAAATAAGTTTAGGTGATATTATGGAAGAGAATATAAATATTTTAGATGAATTAAATAAGGGTGCTTGTATGGGAATGGATTCCATTGATATGATAAAAAATAAAGTCCAAAATGAAGATTTTAAGAAAACTCTTGATACTATATATAAAAGGTACGAAGAAATATCTAGAAAAATAAACAAACTTTATTATAAATATGATCGTGTTGATGATCCAAAAGAAACAAGTCCAATAAATAAAGCAATGCTATGGTCAGGAATAGAGATGAAAACTATTGCTGATACAAGTGATTCTAAGCTTGCAGAACTTTTATTAAATGGGGTTAATATGGGAATAATTGAAGGTAGAAAAATATTTAATAATAAGTCTATGGATATTGAGGTTTTGGATATTACAAAAGAATTTATTAGAATGCAAGAAGATAGTATTGATATTTTAAAGCAATACCTATAACTTGGAATTGCTTTTGTGGAAGTTGGTTTTATAAAAACTTAAGACATTGTTACATTCGTTAGCTCTTAAAATGTTTGTTATTTCAACTAGATAATCTAGTTCGTCAACAAAGTACACTTTTGGTATTATATATATTTCTTTTAAAGATTTTAGATATTCTTTTAAACCTTCAAAATCTAATGAATAAAACAATTGAAAATATTTATTTTCTTTTTCTAAATCCAATTTTTCTTCATTGCTTACTAACTCAAAAATGATTTCATCGTTTAAACATAGTTCTTTCAACAAGGTTATAAATTCGTTATAATCTTTTTCAGTTTGGATATTTTTTAATACATCTATAAAAACTAATATTAAATTTGGCATTTTTATTTTCCTCTCTAATAAAATATATAGATGTTATTTGACATTATTACTACATACGTGGGAAAATAACTGTATTATCTATATTTGTTATGAATGAAAGTGAGGAAATTTTATGACTTTAAGTGTATTGAATACATTTTATAATTCCCTTGTAAAAGAAGCTTCTGAGGGTAGAGTTGATTGTTATTTTAAATTTAATGTTTGTTTTGGAACATATATAAGAGATTTAGATTGTTTTATTCCATCTAAAATAAATAATAAGAATTATTTGGTTCCGATATTGGTTATTAATGATTTTGATTTATTTAATAATTTATTAGTTCAATATGTTGATATGTCTTTAAATTATTATAAAGATGAGCCTTATTTTCAAGAACTGGATGAATTAGATGATAGTTTTTTTTATAAACAAAAAATGGTTTTATGCTTATTATGGAGCAATGCAACAATTGGAGATTTTAATAATCCTGAAGAATATTTAAAAAAACGTATAAATTTTATGAGAAACCATATGGAAGAAAAAATATATTTAGGATTTTCAAGTGTTTTAAAGGCTAACTTGGAATGTATAATATTTAAAGATAGAATATTTAATGAAACTCCAAATTCTATTGTTTTTAAAGCTTATTTAGATGATAAAGTTTATTATTTTCCGGTTATTAGGTTTGGAATAAGTGATGATATAGTTTATATTTATGCAATGCAAAAAAACATAAAATTTGTTGGTGAAGAAACTTTTTCTAAAAAGATAAATAGACAACTTTATAAAGTGAATGAAGGTGTTGATATAAATGATAAAAGTTGTCCGAATATTATGAATGTAACTTCATCTTTTGTGGTTGCAGGTGACTTATTTATATGGCTTTTTAATGAGTTAGGATTTAAAAATTTTAAAGCTATTTCGCCTTTACCAATTAGATGGAATTCTAAAAATATAAAGAATCAAAAAAGTGGGTTTACTTGTCTAAAATTAAAAGAAAAACAAGATTATGAAAATGCAACTAAAAAGTTTTTTAATACTTTTAGAAGAATAAGTTATCATACTAATAATTTATATGCTTTACAAAACGGAGAAAATTTAGAAATAAAAGTTTCAGAATTTGAAGATTATACAAATAATAAAATTTTTAATGAAATAAAAAGTTTAACTAAGAATAATAATAGTCTAATTAAGTAATTTGTAATAGTCCAATTTATGCATTTTTGCATACTATAAACTAGAAAGGAATTGACTATTATGAATCCAAGATGTTATGAAAATGAAAAGATGGATATGAATATGGGAATGGATACTGATATGATGAACAACAATGGTATGTGTGGTTGTGCATGTCCTCCAGTATATGAATGTCCACAAGAAAGAATATGTACTAGAGTAATTGTACATGAAGTTCCGCATGTAATGCCAATACATACTAAGATTATAAATCATCATGTTTATAAACATTCTTATACTCCTTGTTATACAACGAGTGAATGTGATACTTGTGAAAATGTTTATGATCCATGTTGTAAAAACTTCTAGAAATAGGAGTTTTTTTTATGGAAAATTTTAATAAAAAGTTTTGTTTTATGTGGTATAATGTTTTAAATGCTATTGAGTGAATTGTGGTGAACAAATGATAAAAAACGTTATATTTGATATTGGAGGAATTCTTTTTGATGATAGTAAAGAAAATCTAGAAAAACTATTAAATAAAGACTGTAGCAATATATATAAAATTGCATATGGTAAAGAATTTAAAAAATGCTTACTAGGCCAAATGAAAGTTGACGATTTTTTAGAAAAACTAAGGGATAAAAAAGAGTTTAGTGATATTAGTTATATTTTAAAAAGAGATAATCTAAAAGAAACTTATCCACTAATAAAAAATAATTTTGAATATATTAAAAATTTAAAAAAACGAGGATACAAATTATATTTATTAAGTAATATAACTGAGGATAGCTATTTTTATATCAATAATTTAATAGATATAGATAGTATATTTAAAGGTGGTATATATTCCTACAAAGAAAATTTAATTAAACCAGATTATAATATTTATAACTTGATAGTTGATAGATTTAAATTGGATAAATCAGAAACAATATTTTTTGATGATAAAGAAAAAAATGTAATTGCAGCAAATAAGATGGGCCTAAAATCCTACGTTTTTACATCAATAGATGATGTAGAAAAAAAATTATAATAATTTTGAAAGGAGCAGATTTTTATGAATGTAAGTGAATTAAAAAAAGAATTAATTAAACAAAAGAACTCTAAATTCAAAGGTAATATATATCATTATTCTCAAGTTAATTTTGCTTATAATTCTAACAAAATCGAGGGAAGTAGACTAACTAGTGATCAAACTGAAGCTATTTTTGATACATCTTCTTTTATATCTAAAGCTGATGAATTAATTAAATTGGATGATGTAATTGAATCTAAAAATCATTTTAAATTATTTGATTACATGTTGGATAATATAGATCAAGTTTTAACTAAAGAAATGATTATTGAAATGAATAAGATATTAAAGAAGAATACAAGTGATGAAGATGATCCTAGATATAATGTTGGAGGATTCAAAATAGTTCCTAATATGATAGGTGTTATAAATACAGTTGATACAACGAAACCAGAAAAAGTTGGTGAAGAATTAGATAAATTATTAGATTTATATAATTCTAGAAATACTATTACTTTAGAAGATATAATTGATTTTCATTTTAAATTTGAACGTATTCATCCGTTTGGAGATGGAAATGGTCGTGTTGGAAGAATTATTATGTTTAAAGAATGTTTAAAAAATAATATTGTTCCTTTTATCGTGCTTGATGATGATAAGTCTTACTATTTAAGAGGTTTAAAAGAATACGAAAATGATAAAATGTTTTTAATTGATACTATAAAACATGAACAAGACATTTATGAGAAAATATGTGCAGAACTATTAAGTTTTGATTTAAATGAAAAATATTAAGGAAATAGTTTGGGCTTCTAGAAATAGGAGTTTTTTTTATGTTTTTGTAAATAAAGTGTATAAACTATTTATATATTTTTTTTATTGTAGTATATTCTTAAATAGGAGAGTGAGAAAAATGATTTATCCATCAATCGATAAAATCTTAAAAACAGTTGAATCTAAATATACTTTGGTTCATGTTGTTGCAAAAAGAAGTAGACAAATGCAAGAAACAAAACATTTTCAAATGAAAGAAAATGAATATGTTTCTAAAAAAGAAATTGGAAGAGCATTGGAAGAAATTGACAAAGGATTAATTCATATTATAAAAAATTAATCTTTTTTTTGAGAGGAAATATTATGAAATTTTATAATAAAAATATCGAAGATGTATTTGAAGAACTAAAAACAAGTGAATCTGGACTTTCTTCTAAAGAAGCAGAGACGAGAATTTTAAAATATGGTAAAAACGAATTAGAGGAAAAAAAGAAACAATCATGGTTTTTAAAATTTTTGGCTCAGTTTAATGACTTAATGATTATAATTCTTTTAATTGTTGCAGTATTTTTAGTTTTTTATGGAGTTTTTGTTAGTCATGAATATACTGATGCTATTGTAATATTTGTTGTTGTTTTAATTAATTCTATAATGGGATTTATTCAAGAAGAAAAAGCTGAAGTGACCTTGAATGATTTAAAAAAATATTCTGTTTCAAAGTGTAAAGTTAAAAGAGATGGAGTTATTCATATAATAGATTCATCTTTAATCGTTCCTGGTGATATTGTTATTTATGAAGCAGGAGATAAAGTTACAAGTGATGCAAGAATTATAAGCGAAAGCAATTTAAGTGTTGATGAATCAGCTTTAACAGGAGAATCTTTACCAGTTAGTAAAAGTAGTGAAGTTTTAGAGGGTAAAAGAATTATTCAAGATAGAACTAACATGCTTTTTTGTGGTTCAGTTATAACAAATGGAAAAGCAACAGCTGTTGTAGTATCGACTGGTATGCTTTCAGAAATTGGCCTTATTGCTGTATCTCTTAATACTCCATATGCAGTTCCATCTCCATTGGAAACTAAAATAAAGGAATTAAGTAAAAAAATAACCATATTGATATTTTTTATAATTTTATTTATTTTTATTTATGGACTTATAAACGGATATAAAATACTTGAAATACTTATGTTATGTGTTTCTTTATCGGTTGCAGCTATTCCTGAGGGACTTCCTGCGGTTATTACAATTACTTTATCAAATGGAGCAGCAGCTTTATTTAAAAAAAATACAGTTGTAAAACAAATAAGTGCAGTTGAAACTTTGGGTGCAGTTGATATAATCTGTTCAGATAAAACTGGAACTATTACGGAAAATAAAATGAAAGTTGTAAAAACTGATTTAGTTGATGAAAATATGTTTGAACTTATCTCGGTTCTTTGTAATGATGCCGTTATAGGTGATGAAGAAATTGGAGATCCAACCGAAATAAGTTTACTTAATTATATTGGAAAAACAAAAATAAAGGGTATTAATGATGAATATTATAGACTAATAGATGCGCCTTTTGATAGTTCTAGAAAGATGATGAGTACTTTTGTTAGCAATGATAAAAATTCATATGTACTAGTAAAAGGAAGTTTAGAAAACTTATTAAAAAGATGTAATATAACGGATAAAGAAAGAGAAGAAATATTAAAAAGAGAAAAAGAAATGTCTGATGAATCTTTAAGGGTTATTGGATTTGCTTATAAAGAAGTAAAAAAAGAAATTAAGTCTTCTAAGGAACTTTTAGATAATGAAAGTGATTTAATTTATGTAGGTATTTGTGGAATGATTGATCCACCTAGAAAAACAGTTGCATCTTCAGTTTTAAAATGTAAAAAAGCTGGTATTAAACCTATAATGATTACGGGGGATTCTTTAAATACAGCTATTAGTATAGCAAAAAACGTAGGTATTATTGAAAATTCAAATGAGGGAATCTTAGGAAGTGAACTTGATAACTATACTGATGAAGAATTAAAGAGTGTTATAACAAAATATTCTGTTTATGCTAGAGTAACTCCTGAACATAAAAGAAGAATAGTCACAGTATTTCAAAATATGGGAAAAGTTGTTGCAATGACAGGAGATGGAGTAAATGATGCTCCTGCTATAAAAGATGCTCATGTTGGAATAGGTATGGGTATTACTGGTACTGAAGTTACTAAAAATGTTGCTGATGTTATTCTTTTAGATGATTCATTTTCAACGATTGTTGATGCTGTAGAAGAGGGAAGAAGAATATATGCAAATATAAGAAATAATATTGTTTATTCTTTATCAAGCAATTTTGCAGAAATATTTGTAGTGTTAATAAGTATGATATTTGGTTATAATATTTTACTTCCAATACATATTTTATTTATAGATTTAGTAACTGATTCAATTCCAAGTATATGTCTTTCTTATGAAAAATCTGAGAAGGATATAATGAATCAAAATCCTCGAGGACTTAATAAACCAATGTTTACTAAATTTGTTTGGGGAGAAATTGTTATATCATCAATAATTGAAACTATATTTGTTTTAGTAACTTATTTTATAAGCTTAAAATATTTTTCAAGTGATGTCGCTTCAACTTTAGCTTTATTATCACTTGTAATGCAAGAAATAATTTATGCATTTAGTTGTCGTAATCTAAAGAAATATATTTTTAAAGAAGGAATATTCTCTAATAAATCATTTAATATTGGAATATCAATTTTACTTATAATTGAAGCTTTAGTATTCTTAACACCAATTGGTAATATCATAAATGTTGTAGTAGTTGATATAAAAGCAATTTTATTAGTTATTTTATTTAATTTACTAGCGTTTATAATATATGAAATAGCTAAAGTTAAAGTAGCAAAAATATTTAAAGATTAGTTAAAAATTATGCAAAAAACTTGCGTAATTTTTTTATTGCAATATTATTTAAAAAATAAACTTTACACATAATAAAAATGATATACACAAAATACAACAAACATGTAGTATAATTAACAATAGGATAGGTGTGTGGAATTAGGTGAAAAGAAAAAATGTAATGTAGAATAATTTAATAGTTGTGTACTTTAATATGCAAAAATAAAAAATTTTGAAAAATTTGTGTAACGTTAAATATAGATATAACGTCCCGATAAAAGTAAAATTATCGTGAAAAAGTTAATGTCCCGAAAATTGGGGACAAAAACTTGATAAAAGTAATACAAAATGATAATATAAGTTTCGAAAAAATTAAATTATTGCATTCAAAAAGACGGGACGTTTGAAAAAAAATTTTTTTATATAGGTAACCTCCCGAAAATTAAAGGTTGGATTGTATGTAATTTGGCTTAATTTTTTTAAAATTTTAGATTATTTTTTTAATAATCTAATAGAAAGATCAATATCATCATTGTTGATTTTTTTTATATGTAATTTATTTAAGTTATCTTTACCAATGAAAAGGATAGAAGAATCATAAGGTGAATTATTATTTAAAGATAACCTTGGAGTTGAATTAATATGAGATGCAATAAGATAGCAATCTTCTTGAGATAAAC
>FR884172.1:0-212 GCA_000435515.1 Firmicutes bacterium CAG:582 | reverse complement strand
CAAAAGAAGTTCCTTTTGGAAGAATATATCTTATGTATTCATGATTTTTTTCAATTGATCCTTTTTGCCAAGAGCAAGATGGATCACAGTAGAACACTGAAGAAACTTTTTCGCCAGTATTAAAATCAAATTCAATACTTTCGGGATCAGAAAACTCAGTACCATTATCAGTTAAAATGACTTCAAAAAGTCTTTTGAATTCATCAATACCA
>FR884171.1 GCA_000435515.1 Firmicutes bacterium CAG:582 | reverse complement strand
TTTTTAAACATATCATATCACTTCCTCTCGTACTTCTTAAACCAAAATCCCCGAATAATTTAGCCTCTAGTTGGAAGTGATAAGCACCTTCTTCTGCTTCTCGAACTTGTATTATATATACTTAATTTCTCTTGTCAACAAATCCGACAAATATCGACAAAATTAGAACCTAAAAAATAAGAATTCATAAAAAAAAAGAGTTATTCACTCTTTTCAGTTTCTTTTGTTTCAGCCTTTTTTTCTTCTACTGGAATTATTTTCATTTTCTTTTTTCTCTTAAAAATAAGTAAAATTAATAGCAATACTATAACCCCTAAACAAGCAAATATTACATATTTATAATTATTTACAAGACCATTTAGACTTTCAGTAACATTTTCATCTAATGGAAATATTGTACTATCTTTTGTATTAAATAAATAATAACCCTTTTCTTTAGTTTCTAAATTATATCCATAAATAATTAAATTATCGCTTCCTTCTACTTTATAAGCATCAATTTTTAAACCATTTATTTCGATATTAGTTTTCTTTAAAAAAGATAAACCTTTACTTTCTACCAAGTCAATTGGATTAACATAAATTAAATTACTCTTTAATTCAATATACTTTTTAGTTATTTTACCATTTTCATAAATATAAACACTTACTTCTCCATCACTGTTTTTTAATCCGATTAAAGTTAGATTATCATTAACTAAAGCAGGTATTTCTACATCACCATAAGTAGTTGTTCCAATTGTAAATGTTGTCATTGATGGTAAAGCATCACTTTTTCTAACAATTGTATAATTAACTCCATCCATATCTATATTTATTGGATCAAGTTCTTTTCTTGTAATTGTTATAGTATATTTATTTGTATTTCCTTTTTGAGCTGTAACAACAATCTCAAACTTATTTGCTCCTTCAGTTAAATCAACAGTTCCAAGACCACTTACATGAGCAGTTGAATCTTCTACACCACCAGTAATATTAACTCGTTCTACATTGTTTTCTACTTCTAAAGTATATTCAAAGCTTTCTTTATTGAAAACAGGACTTATAGAGTATCCTTCAACTCCTAAACTTTTTAAGTTAGCATTTTTAGAATAACTAGCTTCTATTTCAGCTTGAGTTCTTAATTTAATTGTTGCTGATTTTACAGAAACACTCATCTTTGATTCGTCTAATGCATATACCAAATAACTACCAACATTAATAGCTGCTGACCCACTCTTTAAAGCTTGAAATTTCAAAGTATAGCTTTTTGATTTTACACCACTTGCACTTGTTGTATAATCGGCTACAGAAGTTTGTCCACTTATTAATTTTAATTTTGAATTATCATAACTTATTAGATATTGCCATGAACCCATAGGTGTTGAACTCGACAAAGTAACCGTTGCCGTTATTGTATTACCAACAACTGCACTTCCACTTGTTTTTACTGTTATACTTGCACTAGCTGCATTTACAAGTCCTGGAAGAAGTAAACTTGTAAGCAAACCAACCAATAAAATTTTTATTCTTTTCATATATCCTCCTATTGTTCTAATTTAGCTGTACCTAAAATATTCTTTTGTATTTTAAGTAAGTCCAAAGCATTAATTGCTCCATCTTTGCTTGCATCGGCCGCTTTTTTATAAGCTCCACTTAATTTTGATGTACCAAGAATATCCTTTTGTACCTTAAGTAAATCTAAAGCATTTATTTCACCATCACCAGATGCATCTCCATATATTACTATTTCCAAAGTTTCTATTGTATTACCGGAAATTGTTACTTTATATCCTGTTTTTAAAATATCATCAACAACATTACCTGAAGGATCAGTTATAACAACACTTACACCTTTACTTTCCAAGTTACCTTTTAAATCACTTACACTTGTTCCTACTTCAATATTAGAAATAAACCCAATTTCGTATCTATATCCCGATGAAATAACTGCAACGCTTGCATCCACTTTTCCAACTTCATCCGGTTTATCTCCAGGATCAACTAACTCATCCATATTGGCATATACGGGAATAATGAAATTAAATGAACTTTCAAGTATTCCTGCTGCTTTATATGCATTATACATAATTGTCGATTCGCCAACAGGAGCCTCCACATTTGTCATATATGGATGTAGATACCTGTTTTCAATTTTTTCTGGAAAAACATTAAATTTTTGATAATAAGCAGTATCTTGACCAGCATTTACATAATTTTTATTAATAAATTCTGTTCCACCATTCATTGCTGTTTGGCGGTCAGCATCCATATTTCCAGTTCCACCCCAACCATGATTAAATGCATAGATAAGTGCTTTTTGAGTTACATTTGATCCATCATAAGCGGCAATATTAAAGAAGTTATAATAATTATCAAGTGATGCACCGTTATATAAATAACCATATCTAGTTGTATAATTTCCACTTACACATGAATAAAGCTTACCACTATAGGTTCCGCTTGTAAGCTTTGCTGAACCAAGTTCTTGTTTAATACGTGAAGATATTGCCATTTGAGATACACCAATATTTAAACTTGAATTTTTAATAAACTCTGTTAAAGACGGAATATTTTGTACTAAAAAGTTATTATTAAATACTTTATCAGCAGCTCTTTTATAATCTTCCGCATTAATACCTGTATTAGTTTTATAATTTTCAAACATAAATATATTTTTCTCATTTAAAAAATTTCTTGGATCCAAATAATATTTAATAGCTTCTCTGCTAGCTGCACTGTAACCTGAATCAAATTTCTTTGTACAAGTTGTATCTATATAGTCACTTCTACTAGATGACTTAATTGTTGAACTTCCACACGAACTAAAAGCATTTACACTCGCATTAAAATCAATTACATTGCCATTTTTGTCAGTTACTTCTGCTTCAAAATTCCATGTTGGATGCGCAAGTTTTAAAGAACATAAACCATTCCAATAAGAAGATGGAAATCCTTTTTCTTTCATTTCCTTTTCACACTCAGTGCGAGCTTCTGTATCATCCACTTTAGGTTCATCTACAACACTTACCTTTAAATAATTGGAACATATATACCCATCTTGTCCATTAACATTAACTTTATACCAGCCATTTGGACAATTATTTGTTCCTATACTTTCATCTTTGAAAAGTTCATCTGTTGACATCGTAAAACTCTCTCCAGTGGATACCATTTTAATTTTATCATTATTAGTACCCGGACCCGTTCTTACATAAACGCCTGTTCCTGAAACAACTCCTGTAATTGTCCTAGCAAATACCATGTTTGGCATAGTCATCCATAAAAGTAAAAATATAAATAATCTTTTTTTATTCATAACTACACCTACCTATTCATATCCATTATAACAAAATACGACATATTTTTTTTAATACACAACAAATTTTACTTTTAATTTACAAAAAAAAAGAAGATTACTCTTCTTCTATAAACGATCAATTACTGCAATATTCTTATTGATACATCTTATTAAATCTTCTTTGTCATATTTATCTAAAATAGAATTAAATCTACTTGGATTAAAGATAAATCTTTGAGGATGTTCAATTAAACATCCACGAGCATTATCGACATTTAAAGCATTTATTGTATTAAAGTTTTTAATAACTATATCACTAAAAGTATTAAATATTAAGAACTCTTCATCAGTTAAATTCTTTCTAAACTTCTTTTCTTCATCTTTAGTAAATCCAAGTTTAATTAAAAGTTCACAATTATTATTATAATCCATTGAAGCAAATAACAAGTTAGCTATTTCATCCTCTTTAGCGTTTTCAATTACCTCTTCTAATTTGTTAATATTAACTTTATCCAATAAATTAAATACACATGATATATCTTCACTTGTTGCATTTGTATGTTCAAGTAAAGTCAAAATATGATCTAAATTTTGTGGAGTTACGTTGATTAAAACATCAACACTTGTATATATAAGTGATGAATCAATATGATGTTTTTCCATTATATTTAAAAATTTACTTGTGTTATCTTTATTAAAATTTTTACTCATCTTATCTATATCTTCATCACTAAATCTAAGTTTATCAAGTCCAAGTTCTTTTAAAGATTCATCCATATCATCATTGGAATCAAATATCGATGAAGACACATTATTTAAACCAATAGAAGATTCCTCCATATCTTTAAAATCGTCCGGGTTAAATAAAGATTGAACATTTTCTTTCTTTTCAGCATCAGGAGATGCATTAAAATCATCTGGTATAAATAAATTAATTGTTTCATCTGATACATTATCATCTTCTAATTTATAAGAAGTTTCTTTTTCTTCATCAAATAAATTATCACCAAGAATTGTATCCTCAACTTCGTTTTCTAAAGAGTCATCTCTTACAGAAGTTTCATCATCATGTTTTATCTCAATATCCTCATCAATAAGTGAACTAACATCAGGAATGTCCTCTTCTAGTTCAAATTCTATTGCTTTTTTCTCTAAATCTTGTCCTGAAGATATAATGTTATCTAAAGTATCCTTTATTGATAACTCTTTTGGTTCACCGCTTTCATCAGTCGTTTCACTTTCATCAGTCTCAACATCTATATTATCTGCTTCTTCTGCATCATCGTCATCAGCGATGTTATCAATTTCTTCAAAAACAGAATCATCAATTTCATGATTTAAATCTTTTTCATTTATTTCCATATCTTTTACATCAAGTTCATCTTTAATTTCTTCAACAACAAAGCTATCAAGTTCATCTTTATGATTAGTTGAAAAATCGATTATTGAATTAATGCTGGATTCATAATATCTTTCCAATACTTTGGCTTTTTTAAGTTCCGTTTCTAATTTTTCTTTATTAGTCTCTAACTCAATAATTTCACTTTTTAATTCTTCGGCTTTTTCAGTTACTTCTTTTATGCTTTGAGTTTCTTTGCTTATTAAAGTTCTTTTTTCAAGTATTTTGTTACTTATTTCTTTATTACCAGCAGCTAATAATTCTGTAAAATTCTTAAACTTATCAGTTAGTTCAACTAAATCGCTTTCAAGTTCTTTAATTTCTCCTTCAAGAATTCCAATAACTTGTTTAGAATCTTCAATACTTATACCATATTGACGAGCAATACCTGCTTTATCCTCAATATCTTTATTAACTTTAGATAATTCCTTCTCTGTATCTACTCTATGAGTTTTTATTCCACTTATAACAGATTTTAAATTGTCATTGATTACTCCAATCATTTTTTCCATAACAAAATACCTCTCTATTCTATAAAAAAATTATAGCAAAAAAATACCCAAGTGTAAACACAAATTGTATATTAAATACTATTTTAATCACATACTATTAAATAGGTGATATAATTGAAAAATATAATATTTCATATCATAAATAAATATGGTTATTTTGGAATAACTTTTCTTATTGCTTTGGAAAATTTAATTCCCCCTATTCCTTCAGAAGTAATTCTTTCATTTTCTGGTTTTATAAGTAAAAATACAGATTTAAACATCTTTTTAATCATCATTTTTGCAACAATTGGATCTTTAATCGGAGCCATTGTTCTTTACTATTTAGCATATTTTATTGGCCTAAATTTACTTAATTTTAAAGTTTTTAAACTATGTGGATTAAAAAAGGAAAACACTGAAAAATCAATGAAACACTTTCAAAAAAATGGCTATAAATCAATATTTTTTGGAAGATTTATTCCTATAATTCGTAGTTTTATATCAATACCTGCAGGATTATCCAAAATGGATATTCGTTTATTTTTATTGCTTACCTGGATTGGAAGTTTTATTTGGAATACTATATTTGTTATTGCCGGTTTTATATTACAGGATAACTGGGATACATTAGCTATCTTTTTTGATAAATATTCATTTTTTATTTTTTTAATTGCCATTATTTTATACATAATTATTAAAAGGCATAAGTCTAAAAAAATAATCACCGTATCTTAACACTCACCATATACTAAATTAGAAATACAAGTTGGGGGGTATTTTTTTTGAAAAGATTTATTTGTATTTTAATTGTCGGCTTAACTCTTGTAACTTTAACTGCATGTGCAAATAAAAAGCATAATGAAAATAACAAGTTCAAGGTTGCTGAAGTTACACACTCAGTGTTCTATGCTCCATGGTATGTCGCTATCCATAACGGATATTTTGAAAATCTTGATATTGAAGTAATTCTTACAAGTGGTGCCAACAACGTTGTTGCTGCAGTTCTTTCAAAAGATGCAGATATCGGTTTATGCGGACCAGAAGCAACCATTTATGCTAATAAGGAAAACAAAAACAAAGTTAAAACTTTTGCTGGCTTAACAAAAAGAGATGGTCAATTCTTGGTCTTAAGAAAAGGTATAAAATATGAAGATTTTAAAAGTATTGAAAATCTAACTATTTTAGCTGGAAGAAGCGGCGGTATGCCTTTACTTAATTTTAAAAACGCACTAAAAAATGAAAATATAAAAAATGTAACAATTGATTCATCTATTGATTTTGCTAATCTAACAAGCGCATTTATTGCAGGTACTGGTGATGGTGTTAACCTATTTGAACCAAATGCAACTACGCTTGCTAAAACAGGAAAATATTATATAGCTACATCAATTGGAACATATTCAGGAGTTGTTCCATATACAGCATTTAATGCTTTAGAATCAAATATAAAAAATAACGAAAGTAAATATAAAAAATTCTATAGAGGAATTGAAAAAGGTCTTGAATACGTAAGCACTCATTCAAGTAAAGAAATAGCCGAAATAATAAAAGATGAATTTCCTGATACTAACTTTACAGATTTAGTCGCGATGGTTGATAACTATAAGTCTTATGACTCATGGCTAAAAACTCCAAAAATAAGTGAAGAAATCATGATTAATTTAGAAAATATTATGATTGATAATAATGAACTTGAAGAAACTATTAATTTTAATGAATTAGTTTATGAATTTAATTAATATAGTTTCTCTTTGTAAAAAATATCATACACCAACAAAAGAAATCATCGCTTTAGATAATATAACATTTAATATTGAAGAAGGAAAAATATTGGGAATAATTGGTACAAGTGGCTGTGGAAAATCAACACTTTTTAACATCATAACCAAATTAGAAAAACCGACAAGCGGTTATATCAAAGAAAATAAAAAGCTAAAAATTGGTTATATGATGCAAACTGATGCTCTACTTCCTTGGTTAACCGTTTATGAAAATGCCATACTAGGCTTAAAACTAAAAAAAATACTCACTAAAGAAAACATTGAATATGTTAATTCATTATTAAAAAAATATGGTCTATTCGAATTCAGCAATGAATATCCTAACAACTTATCCGGTGGAATGCGACAAAGAGTTGCCCTTATTAGAACTTTAGCTATAAAGCCAAACATTTTACTTCTTGATGAACCATTTTCTAAACTGGATATTGACTCAAGAATAAAGATAAGTGATGACGTATATAAAATCATCAAAGAATTAAAAATTACTGCTGTAATTATTTCTCATGATATTATGGAAGGAATTACTTTATGTGACTCACTTGTTGTATTAACTCCAAGACCTGGGAAAATAAAAAAGATAGTTAAATTAGAAAAAGAAGAAAAACTTCCAAGTGAACTTAGGAAAGAAAGTTATATATCAAAACTATATGAAGATATATGGAACTATATGAATGATGAGTAAAGAACAGGCATTATATCTTAAGAAGAGAAAAAGAAATAAGTTGATAATTCTATTATCACAAATTTCATTACTCGTTACTTTTATTGGTTTATGGGAACTTTTATCAAAATATGAACTGATAAATTCTTTTATCTTTTCTTCACCAAGCAAAATAATTTTAACATTGATCAATCTTTATAAAGATCATAACTTATTTCCACATATTTACACTACTAGCATGGAAGTAATCGTATCTTTTTCACTTTCTACAATTCTCGGTTTTATACTTGCCCTATTCTTCTATATTTTTCCAACAATAAAAAAAATAATGGATCCATTTATAACAATGATTAATAGCTTACCAAAAGTAGCTTTAGGTCCACTTATCATCATCTGGTTAGGAGCTAATACAGAATCGATTATCTTTATGGCTTTACTTATAAATTTAATCGTAACTTTCAGTACTATCTTAAATGGATTTATCAACACAGATAAAGATAAAATTAAGCTATTTAAAGTGTTTGGAGCAACCAAAAAAGATATTATTTTAAAACTTATAATACCATCAAGTAAAGTTGAAATAATATCATCATTAAAACTTAATTTATCACTTTCTTTAATAGGTGTTATTATGGGAGAATTCCTAAGTTGTAAAAAAGGCATTGGTTATTTAATACTTTATGGAACTCAAGTATTTAACCTATCTCTTGTTATGTGTGGCATATTTTTACTTTTATTATTATCATTCATTTTCTATGAAATAATTAATTTAATAGATAAAAAACTAGCAGCACGCTAGTTCTTTTATTTTAGCTGAAATTAGGCACAACAAATTAATTTATGCAATTATTATTTACATCAATAGTTAAAGAATAATATAATATTGTTAGGTGGTAGTATGGATATTAAAAAAAACATGTTAAAAAATGAAACCTATTTATGTGAATATGCATCATTTAATAAAGATGCAATCAGATTTGAAGAAGAAAAAACAGATATAAGACCAGAGTACTTTAGAGATATTGATAGAATTATTCATAGTATGAATTATTCAAGATATATTAATAAAACTCAAGTATTTACAAAACCTCACAATGATCACGTTTCAACAAGAATGATTCACGTTCAGCTTGTAAGCAAAGTTGCAAGGACAATTGGAAGAGCCCTTTTATTAAACGAAGATTTAATTGAGGCTGCTGCCTTAGGTCATGATTTAGGACACACTCCTTTCGGTCACTTTGGAGAATCGGTTTTAAATGAAATATCTTTAAAGTATAATGAAGGGTACTTTATGCATAATGTTCAATCAGTAAGAAATATGATGTTTGTTGAAAATCATGGAAAAGGACATAATCTAACTATTCAGGTGCTTGATGCATTCCTTTGTCACAATGGTGAGCTTGTTCAAAACGAATATAGACCAGTAAAAAAAACAAAAGAAGAATTTTTAGAACAATATGAAGCCTGTTATAAGGATAAATCCGTTTCTAAAGATTTAGTACCTATGACTTTAGAAGGATGCGTAGTTAGAATAAGTGATATCATTGCCTATTTAGGACGTGATATTGAAGACGCTATAAGACTTAAAGTATTTGATATAAATGAACTACCAAAAAGTATAAGAGACATTTTAGGAAGTAGTAACAAAGATATTGTAAACACCATTATTTTAGATATTATAGAAAATTCAATTGGAAAAGACTATATAAGTATGTCGCCAAAAATTTATAAAGCTATAGATGATTTAAAAGACTTCAATTATAAAAATATATATTCAAAATCGATGACTGATGAAACAAAAGAATATTTAAAAAATGGATTTTATCAACTATTTAATTATTTCTTAAAACAAATAAAGGAAAAAAACATGAAATCTATTATATTTAAGGATTTTCTAAAAGATATGGATGAATCCTATTTAAATAATACAACTGATGAAAGAAAAGTAATTGATTTTATTGCTGGTATGACAGATGAATATTTCCTATATCAATACAAAAAAATACAAAAGTTAGCTTAATTGAGCTAACTTTTATTATGAAAAAAAGAAGCATTATTTTGCTTCTTCTTGAGCTCTAGTTTCCCTGATAACAGTAATTTTAATCGTACCCGGATATTGCATTTCACCTTCGATTTTTTCTTTAATCTCACGAGCAATCTTAAAACTTTTTAAATCATCAACTTCATCCGGTTTTACAAGAACACGAATTTCTCTACCAGCTTGCATTGCATAACTCTTTTCAACACCAGCAAATGAATTACCAATATTTTCAAGTTGTTCTAAACGCTTAATATAGTTTTCCATCGAATCATTTCTTGCACCAGGTCTTGCAGCACTCATCGTATCAGCAATTTGAACTAAGCAAGATATCACACTTGTTTGTTCAGTATCACCATGGTGTGAAGCAATAGCATTTATAACTATTGAATCCTCATGATATTTTTTAGCTATATCAACGCCAATATCAACATGACTTCCTTCAACTTCAAAATCAATAGCTTTACCAATGTCATGTAGAAGTCCTGCACGTTTAGCAAGAAGTACATTTTCTCCAAGTTCACCCGCCATAATTCCACAAAGGTTTGCAACTTCAATTGAATGTTGTAAAGCATTTTGACCATAACTTGTTCTAAAATTCAATTTACCAATCAAATTTACAAGTTCAGGATCCATCTTCGACAATCCAAGATTATAAACAGCTTCCTTACCAATTTCAGTAACACGAGCATTCATATCTTTACATGTTTTATCATAGATTTCTTCAATTCTTGTAGGATGAATTCTTCCATCTTTAATTAAAGTTTCAATAGTTTGTTTAGCAATTTCTCTTCTAAACGGATCAAAGGATGAAACAACAATAGCCTCTGGCGTATCATCTATTATCAAATCAACTCCAGTGACCGCTTCGATTGTACGAATATTTCTTCCCTCTCTACCAATAAGTCTGCCTTTCATATCATCACTTGGCAAATTAATTGTTGATACAGTTTGAATACTAGTAACATCATTAGAATATTTTTCCATTGAGTTAACAAGTAAGTTCTTTGCTTTTGTATCCACTTCAAGTTTAGCTTCAGCTTCTTTCTCACGAATAAATTCAGCTATTTCAACTTCCATGCTGCTTTCAACTCTTTGCAAAATCATATCATGAGCTTTTTCCTTAGAAAATTTAGCAATAGTTTCAAGCTTTTCCATTTCTTCCTTAAGAAGATCATCCATTTTACTTTCCTTCTCTTGGACTTGTTTTTGTAAAGCACTTAAATTATTATCTTTTTGTTCAAGCATGTTATCTCTATTTTGTAACATTTCTTCTCTTTTATCCAAAGATTGTTCTCTTTGTAAAAGTCGTTCCTCACTTTGAGCAATTTCAGCCTTTTTTTCCTTTATCTCTTTTTCGGTTTCTTGTTTTAATTTGAAACTTTCCTCTTTTAGTTCTAATAAACTATCTCTTTTATGTTTATCAGCCTCTTTTTTAGCTTCATTTAATAATTTTTCAGCCTTTTTTCCTGCCCCAGCACCTGTTAGCACAATGATTAAAAACATTACTGTACTACCGGCAACAAGACCAACAAGAAGTGTAATTATGCTCATAGCATCTAACATTTTAACACTCCCTCTATCTATATAGATAATTATATAAACTCATCTATACATTAATTATAAAATATAAACAAGCATTTTACAAGTTAAAAAAAGTGGAATCTAACTTCCACTTCTACTCATCTATTGGCTTAAAACCATAATGTTCTCTTATTTGATTTTCAATTTCATTCGCGATATCAGGATTATTCTTTAAGAATATTTTTGTATTTTCTCGACCTTGACCAATCTTCTCCCCATGATACGAATACCAAGCACCACTTTTATCCATTATTCCTAAATCGCTTGCAATATCAACAAGTTCACCAACATGACTTACACCTTCACCATACATAATATCAACTGTAGCAACCTTAAATGGAGGTGCAATTTTATTTTTTACAACTTTTATATTCGTCTTATTTCCAATTACAGAGTCTCCTAATTTAATTTGTTCTCCACGCCTTACATCAAGCCTAACGGAAGCATAGAATTTTAACGCTCTTCCTCCTGGAGTTGTTTCTGGATTTCCAAATAATACTCCAACTTTTTCTCTTAATTGATTGATAAATATAGCTGTTGTATTTGTTTTATTGATAATACCAGAAAGCTTTCTTAGAGCTTGACTCATAAGTCTTGCTTGAAGACCAACATGACTATCTCCCATTTCACCTTCTATTTCAGCTTGAGGAACAAGGGCTGCAACAGAGTCGATTACTACTATTGAAACAGCATTACTTCTAACTAACGCCTCACAAATTTCAAGTGCTTGTTCACCAGTATCCGGTTGACTTAATAAAAGTTCATCAATATTAACTCCTAAATTTTTAGCATAAATGGGATCAAGAGCATGTTCAGCATCAATAAATGCCGCTCTACCTCCACGCTTTTGCACTTCAGCAACTGCTTGAAGAGCAATAGTAGTTTTACCACTTGATTCAGGTCCATAAACCTCTATTATTCTTCCCTTTGGAAACCCACCAGCACCAAGTGCGATATCAAGGCCTAGAGAACCCGTTGGAGTTGTTTCAATCTCATAATGGGTTTCTTCTCCAAGTTTCATTATAGCTCCCTTACCAAATTGTTTTTCTATCTCAGCCATTACTTGTTCTAAGGCTTTATCTTTATCCTGATTTGTTGTATCTATTTTTTTCATAAATTCTCCTATCCAATCTTCCTTACATAAACATCTTAACAATTATAAAAACAAATGTCAACACTTTTTACGAACAAATGTACAATTTTAAAAATCTGTCATTTTCATAAAAAAAATCTGCACCGCAGATTATTTTTCTTTAAAATATTCTTTATTAACTAAATAATATTGAACTCCACTTATTATTGATAAAACACAAGCTATATAAAGAAGTCCATTAGCAACATCTAAATTAATAAGTTCAAAAGGAATATTGTAGAAGAATGTTAAAGTTAAACCACTCATCATACATATAGTCTTAAGTTTTCCTAAAATTGATGCTCCAACAGCTTTCCCTTTACTTCCAGCAACCATCTTAATCGAATCAACAAAGATATCTCTAGTAATAATAATTACTGGTATAATTTCATTAATAACTCCATTACAAGCAAGTACAACTAAAACTCCGTTTACTAGTACTTTATCAGCAATAGCATCCATTACTTTTCCAAAATCAGTAACTAAGTTTCTCTTTCTAGCGATATTTCCATCAATGAAATCTGTTAAAGATGCAATTAAAAATATAACTCCACCAATAATATATTTTAAATCAACACTTATTGTTCCAAATAATTCATATTTAGGGAAATCAATTCCACATAAACTGAAAGGAAACACCAATAAAATAAGTAACATAATCGAAAGAACAATTCTTCCCATTGTAATTTTGTTTGGTAAATTCATAATATCTCTCTCCTAATCTAAAAAACCAATAATACTGTTTGATCCATTAACAGTAATTTGTTTTATGCTCCATATAAGTACCAAAACCACCAAAATAATTATAACTACAGCCGACAAAATATATGGCAATGTTTTTTCTTTAGGGGTAACTCTTGTATAAGGCGAATGTATTTCTTCATCACTTTCTTTTTCTTTTTGTTGTTCCCTCATCGCTTTTTCTATTTCATCCAGTTTTATTTTACTTGTATAATCAAACATATATTCATTAAATTTTAACTTAATATCATCTGTATTTAAACCTAGATATTTACCATATTCAACCATCATATTTTTTAGTTCATATATATCCTCAAACGCTCCAACAGCACCTGATTCAATCTGTTCTAAAAATAATACAGGGATATTTAAGTCCTGGCTTGCTTCTTCTATTGAAACTCCAGCTTTTTCTCTTGCACTTTTTAAAGACTCTCCAGCTTCTATCAAAGTACTCACATCCTTTTATAAATAAAAAAATAATATCTTATAAGCCATGTTCTGTACCTATTTCTAGGCGGTAAACATTTATCTACATTTCTGTCCTTTAGGCCCTTCTTAATTTGTTTCTAAAGACTCCCCTACCAATTTTGGGTTTCTCGCTCATGGGGTTTACCACGTTCCACTACATTCGTTTCCAAATGTACTCGTCTCTTTGGCACTTTTATACCTAATTTAACCATTTGAGGTTATTTCGGAGCCGTTAAGTTAAAACTTACCCTCGGTTATTTATTTCCTCGGCATGAACACTACTACCATCACAGGTTAGTGCGAGCATGGACTTTCCTCAACATAATACTATGCCGCGTTTACCAAGATATTATTTATTCATCTTTACCATATACAATTTTTTCCAAATTGCTTATTCTTTTAAGAAGATCAATGTTATTGAAACTATTATTAGATGATCCATTATTTTCTTCAGCACTATCAATAATATTTTTAAGCTTACGATATTCTGCTTTTAATTTAGCATTATCTTCAGCTAAATACTTATTATCATTCTTAAGTTTATTGATAATACTCGCAAATTCTGTATAATCTCTTATAACCATATCAAGAAATTTATCCACTTCTTGAGGTCTATATCCTTTAGCATCAATCTTAAACTCTTTTTCAAGTATTTCTTGAGGAGTTAAAAATATTTTTTCATTATACATATAATCACCCTATTTTTTCTTCTTAACACTTATAATTTTATTATTTTTTAAGCTTATTGTCAATTGGTTGTATAAGTTTATAAAATATTCTCAATATATTCAATAAAGTATAATGGAACATTTATAATAGCTCCATCTTGTTTTAAATTATTAAGGCTAAATCTTAAACATTTTTGTGGATTATATTTATCACAATATTTAGTTAAACTATTATTATTTGTACTCTTATTAGATTTAACTTCTATTGGAATAATTTCATTTTTATATTGAATAATAAAGTCAATTTCATTTCTATCAAAAGTAAAATAATTTAATGAATTGCCAAACAAACTAATCAAAGTTTGACAAACATAATTTTCTGTAAAAGAACCCTTAAATTCCTCAAATAATTTATTTCCATTTATAATTATACTGCTATCTAAATTAGACATTCTTCTTAAAAGGCCGATATCATTCATATATATTTTAAAAGCACTTAAATCATTATAGGCAATTAACGGAAAATCACATTTGCTGACATTATAGCATTTATAGATTAAATTAGCATCATTTAACCAATTCAAAGCACCTTCATATTCTCTAGCTCTAGCTCCTGTTGCAACAGCTTGATAAACAAACTTTTTGTTTTCCCTAGCAAGTTGAGATGGAATTCCATTCCAAATTAAAGATATTTTATTTGCTTCGCTTGCCTCTGTATGTTTAGAAAAATCACTAGAATATGAATCTAAAATATTTTGTTGAATATAATTTACTCTTTCAATATTCTTCTCATTAACCCAAGAATAAACAACCTCTGGCATACCACCAACAATATAATAAATTTTAAGTTTTTCAATCAACTCATCTTCAAATATTTTAGGAATGTTTTCAATGTTATGAATAGTTTTCATAAATTCCACAAGATTTCCACGACCATCTGCTTCTAAAAACTCGCTAAAAGTCATTGGGTATAAATTTAGAAAATCTACTTTACCAACTGGAAAAGATGTTTTAGAAAGTCTTATTCCAAGTAAAGAACCAGCACAAGCAATATGATATTCCGGTTCATCTTCACAAAAATATTTTAAAGAATTAAGTGCATCAGGACATTCTTGTATTTCATCAAATATTATTAGAGTTTTACCCTTTTCAATCTTTGAACCATTTACTAAAGATAATTGTTCAATTATTCTTTCCGGATTTTTGCTGTTTTCAAACAAACTGTATAAACCATTATCATGATCAAAATTAAAATATGCAACATTGTTATAGTATTTATTACCAAATTCTTTTAGAATATAGGTCTTTCCAACTTGTCTTGCCCCTTTTAAAATTAAAGGCTTACGATTTTTACTATTCTTCCATTCTATAAGATCGCTCATTATTTTTCTTTTCATATGCATCACCTATAACTAGTATATCACAATATTTTTTACAAAATCACACTTTTGCAGGAATTTTATACACTTTCATCACACTTTTGCAAATATTTTACGTGATTTTATCACACTTTTGCAAAAAAAGCTTCTACTTTTTTCTTTTAGTAGAAGCTTCATACAACCCTAATTTCACTTTATCAATATCACTTATCATTGAATCAAGTATTCTGTTTACCTTTTTCATATGTTCACCAATTAAACTATATTACTTAAATTTTATAAGTTCAATAGATTCGACAAAAGTAGATAAATCATTCTATAATTTGATAATATTTTAATATTGAATCAGCTATATTATAACCAATTAATTTTTTATTTTGCATAATCCATAAAGCATCTTCATAATAATCATGATGTGCAACTTCAACTAAAATTCCAAATGGAAGATAATTATCATTTACTTCTCCTAAAGCTCCATTAGCATATTTTACTCCACGATCAGCATATGCTTTATCTTTATCAGGATATATGCTTACTAAATCTTTTTGAATCTTATTAGCAAGACTATAAGTATCACTACTTTCTGAATGAATCCAAGTTTCAATACCACGAGAAGTATGATTAACTGATGCATTAGAATGTATCGCAATATGTAAATTAGCTCCAAAATAATTACTTTCTTTTAACCATAAATTAATATTTCCACTAGAATTATTTCTTTTTATTTTTACACCAAAACGTTCAAGTCTTTCAACTATATAATTAGATAAATCATTCATTTCATCTCTTTCATTAGTGTAAAGAGCTTCTTTAACACCAAAGTTTTTAGATTGATTAGATGGACTTATATACACCTTTAACTGAGCCATATCACTTACGTCAATATTATATGTCTTAATGATACTATTTACCTTATTATCACTTACAGCAACAGCTTTTAATGTAACATTTTCATTAATCGTGATAGGTTCTTTATAAGGAATACCAAAACTTTCTGGATTATTTCCATCTAACGTATAATAAATAGTTGCATCTTTATCAGGACTTGCTAAAGTAATTTTAGTTCCACGTTTAATATGATTCCAATTATTAGAAATATAAACTGGCTTTAATTGTTCTTTTTCACTCATTTGAAAATTAACACTTGCGTTCTTTTTATATTCACCAATAGTAGGAATAACTTCAATTTTATAATTTAATCCCGTTTTAAATAAATTTTTAGATAAAATAACTTTTTTCTTAGTTGTAGAACTTGTTTTAATAAGTTTTTTATTTTCATAAATCTTTATCTCAGTACTTTCAGAATTATCTCCACCAGTAAACTCTAAATACACATCATTATATTTAAGAATAGAATTATCTTCAATAGAAGAAATAGTAACATCACTTATAGGATTCATATTATTATAAAAACTATGCTCATCAACAATCTTTTCACCGGATTTAATTTGAACTTTTAAAATACCGGATAATCCTTGATAGATACTCTTACTAACAACGTATTCATCTTTGGTCAGTTCTTCACTTAGTTTAACATTATCATTAAAAAGACATTCTATTTTATAATGTTTATTTTGTAAATCACCATCAATGGTTAAATATAAATCTTCATCATTTAATATTGTAGAATCATATTCCATACTCGCTTCATCCCATTTAAATTTATATTCACTTTTAGCAGGACGAGTTTCACCAGACTTATCAATTGCATAAACCATTAAAGAATATGTGTTATCATATTCAAGATTATTTAAATTAAACTTAGCCACATTAGAATCAAATGTTTCATCATATATTTTTATATCGTTTTGATCATATATAGTTATACGATAATTAACAGCTGCTTTAACTCGTTCATACTTTACAGTATATTCTCGCATATTATTATCTACACTTATAATCTTAAAATTAGTTAAAATTTTATTACTATTAAGTAAAATAAATACACTTAAAATTGTAGCGACAATAAATGAACAAACTAAAGTAATATATAGTTTTTTTCTACGCACTTTAACCAACTCCACTTATTATAAGTATACACTAAAAAAATACAAAAAAAAAGAGACATAATATTTTAAAGTTATTGCAATTTAAAATATGTATAATATAAATTTCTACAACATCCATATTTTAATAAGCCATTATAACTTGATAACCAATTATTGAATGTTTTTTCATCAATATAATTATGATTAACCAACAAAATTAAATTTTTAATTTTTCTTTTAAAGTTATTTTTAACTCTAGTTCTTAATTTCATAATAATTTTATTATCTTTAATAATAAATCTATATCCTAAAAAATCAATACCATTTTTTATTCCATTAATTTTAGTTTTCTTTTTATTTAAATCTAACTTTAAATTTTCAAATAAATTATTTTTCTATCTTCTCTAAACAATATTTCAAATAATTTTTATCTTCATGAATAATAATAAAATCATCCATATAATTAACTACATATTTTAAATGTAAATTTTCTTTTAAATAATGATTAAAACCACATAAATAAATTAAACCAAATGCTTGAGATGTTTGATTACCAATACTACAACCTTTATCATATTCATATAAAGGTATTTCTTCAGTTTCTTTTATTAACTCCAAATTATCCAAATACTTAATTCGATCATTTTTTAATTTTTTTATACAATCATTTATATAAGTGGAATTGGTACTATCAATTATTTTATAAAGTACATCTAAAACATCCTTATCTTTTATTTTTCTATTTAAAATATTTTTTAAAATATCATGATCTATATTATAAAAATATTTTTTTATATCCAATTTTAAATAATAAAAATTATCATTCTTATATTTAATCTCATTTAAATATTTTTTTACAAGATTTATTCCATAACTAGACCCTTTATTAATTCTAGTTGCACACATAGAATTAGTATAAATATTTTCATATACATCAACTAATAAATATTTAGCTATTAAATGATTGATTACCTTATCTTCTATGCTTTGAGACATTATTACTCGAGATTTAGGATCTGTAATAAGAAATATATTATATCTAGAAAAATTTAAATTTTTAGATATTAATTTATTTCTAATATTAATAATATGCTCCGTTTTATATAGCATAAACTTTTCAGCTTTTTCTTTGTTTCTTACTTTAGAACATACTAAGTCACACATTTTACTAATATTATCTATATCATATACTTTATAGTAAATATTAGATACTCTTTTCATATTTAAACCAACTTCTAACCATTAAATCTAATTCAAGTAAATGATTACTATAACTTTCAAACTTTTTATTACTAATTAAATCTTTTCTTAAAGCTTCTTCTAAATAAAAATTCAACATTTGAATATTTACAACAACTTCTTTTTTATAATCTATTTCTTGAAATATATTAGCTCGATATATATTTTCAAGTATTACATAACTACAATCAATAATTCTAGTTTTTAGCACTTTATAAACATTTGGAAAACTCATTGTATTTCTTTCAATATATCTAATTGTTTTACGAGCTTGTTTTGCAATTAGAAACTTTTCATGAGGTTTATATTTATTATATAAATTATCTAACTTTTGTTTTTTCTTAGTATTTACTTCTTCCATAAGACATTTTTATAATAAAAAAAAGCAGTAAGGGTAGAAAACAAAGAGTTTCATAATATTTATTACTAATCTAAATTTTCATTTACTGCATATATTTTGTGTTTCCACATGGAATATTCTTATTTCCAAATCTTTAATTTAAAATATTACTAATTAAATAAAGTGTATTGGAAGTTCAGGGAGGCAGGACTAGCTGCATTCAACAGTTCCGGAAGAGTTCACATTGCAGTTCTCATTAGTCGAGTTATCATTGCAGTTCACGTTGCCATTTGAATTAGCATTGCAGTTGAACGTATCAGAGTTGTAGAAGAAGCACAAACCATTGTCACTAAAACTCCATTAAATTCAGAATACCCCAAAATTTTTATTATATTTCCTTTCTAATTTATTAATTTTTTTTGAAATAGTTGATACCAACTATTTCAAAACTTTGATGCCTACACTTCCGTTCGGCACTTTTTCGTCGCATTGCTCCTCAACATCTTTTGATAAATCAAAAGATAGATTTTAGATGTCTAGATATCCCAGGGAGGCAGGACTAGCTGCATACAACAGCTCCGGAAGGGTGAACATTGCACTTCTCACTAGCCGAGGTATCATTGCAGTTCACGTAGCCATTCGAATTAGCAGTGCAGCTGAACGCATCAGAGGCACAGCGGAAGTAAGAACCATTGTCACTACAAGTCGATTCTCCAAAATGATTTTTTAATGCTTCTTTTGAATTATCATAATCATTTAGTTTTATACAAAATAATCCGTTATCATTTATACATACACCTTTTGTATTATTTGTATCTAATGCTGCAAACACATTTTTCCCTACTGTTGTATAATCTGTTGCACTTGCTGTTGTTGGT
>FR884170.1 GCA_000435515.1 Firmicutes bacterium CAG:582 | reverse complement strand
ACGTCCTACATATAAGAAAGTGATAAGCATCTTTTCCTTGCTTCTCGAGTATTTATTTAAACATAATTTTTTTATATCTTAAAACTACAAAATTTTAAATTTAGAGGCTCAGATTTTTAATATTTGTAGCGATTTATATGTAAAACGTTAAAATCTGTTGAAAAAAAGCTACCAATTTTTAAGTTTGGTAGTTTTAACATTTTTTTACAAAAAAAAGAGTATTGAATAATCAATACCCTAAGCAAATTAAGTTAATCCTTAAATGCTTTTAAATACTGGAAGTATAAATTACCTATTTAACTACTTCCTGTTATTATTATGTGCGATAATTTTAAAATATACATTATTTTTGACAGTTTTCACAAAAGTAAGTTCCACGTCCACCAACTCTTATTTTTTTTATTTTATTTTTGCAGTTTGGACATATTTCTTTAGTATGAACCTTTAAGTAATCTTGATAATGACCAGTTACTCCTAAAGATGAAGTATAACTCCTTATTGTTGAACCTCCAAGTTCAGTTGCTTTTTCAATAATAGCTTTTGAAGAAATACGTATTTTATCACATTCATCTAAAGTAATACTTGATCCACTTCTATTTGGATTTATGTTTGATGCAAATAAAACTTCATCAACATAAATATTTCCTAAGCCATTTATAATAGATTGATCTAAAAGTAATGTTTTTATCGGTTTATTTTTATTATGAATAGATTTATAGATGTATTCTTTCGTTAAAGAATCATTATCGGGTTCTATTCCTAATTTCTTTATCTCTTTTGAAGAATATACATCTTCAGTTTTTAAAACTCGCATACGGCCAAATTTTCTTGTATCATGATATCTTAAAGTAAAATCATCAAATATGAATATTACATGTTCATGTTTTTCTATTGGCTCTTCTGCTTTCTTTATAAAATATTTTCCTTCCATACGCAAGTGAGAAATCAACGTATATTCTCCTAGATTAAATAGTAAATACTTACCAAAACTACTGACACTTTCAATCGTTTTTCCAATTAATATATTTTTAAATTCGTTTGTATCTTGATCAATTATGCGATCATATATAACATTTATATCTTTAATTTTATTTCCTGGTAGGCTTCTATTTAAAGTTCTTGCTACTGTTCTTACTTCAGCTATTTCAGGCATAACTTCACCTCATTTCCAACATCTTTTTAATAACATCATCAGAATCTATATCACTTAAACAACTGCTTTCTAAAGTCTTAAATAGTTCATTAAAATTACTTAGATTATTTTTTCCTAAAGGTAAACCATGTTCCATTATATCTATAAAACTTACGCCAGTTGAATCTATACTTTCTTTAATACAATAATCTTTAAAAGTTTGTTCAACCGGTGTAATTATTTTAGTCTCTGATTTGATATCATAACCTGATGATAAATAATATAGATAAAATAAACTGCATATATTTTCTAAATCAGTTGATTTATATATTTTCTTAGTTTCTCTAAAACCTACTATATTAGCAGTTCTTTCATAACATATACGATAAGTTTTTATCATATACATAATAAACACTATTTTTCTTCTTTTATCCATTTGATTTATAATTAATTCATATGTTCTTCCAATTGGACTTTTATCAGACTTTGCTAAACTCATTTGATATAAATGCATAAGTTCGTGTATTAAAAATTCAAATGCAAATAATAAATCTATTTTTCTTGTATCAAAATATGCATATTCTTTATAAAAATTCTTTGCTATTTTTTGTAAAAATTTTTTCAATTTAATGGTATTAGCATAGATGGTATAATCAAGTTCATCGGTTAAATTAACAAATAAAGCATCTTTGTCAGTGGAAGAAAAGCTTGTTTCTATTTTTCTATCAAATACATGATGCTCATTTATTATAAATGCAAAATATTTAATAAATTTTTCATAATCTTCACTTACACCAATTAATTCTTTTAAATTAGAAAGTTCATCTATAACAAATTTATCAAGTTCCATATAACCACCCATTGAAAGTTATTATAGCATACTTAATTATTTTGTTTCATATAAATTGATTCCAAAATCAGTTGATACTTTTAAAGGAACTTTTAAAGTAACTGTATGTTCCATAATATCTTTTACAATCTTTCCAACCTCTTCTTTTTCATTTTCAACAATATCAAAAACAAGTTCATCGTGAATTTGTAAAATCATTTTAGATTTGATATTACGTTTTTCAAATTCATTATCAATTTCAATCATAGCTTTTTTAATTATATCGGCACTTGTTCCTTGAATTGGTGTATTTAAAGCAATACGCTCACCCGCACTTCTTACCATATAATTCGAGTTAAATAGTTCGTCAATTGTCCTTTTTCTTTTAAACATTGTTCTGACATATCCACAGTCATAAGCATCTTTTATAGTTAAGTCCATATAATTCTTTACTCCAGGATAAAGGGATAGATACATATCAATAAACTTCTTTGCTTCTTTTGGAGAAACTCCAATGTTTTCACCTAAACCAAACCCACTTATTCCATAAACTATTCCAAAGATAACAGCTTTTGCTGTACGTCTTTCTTGTGGTGTTACTTCATTCATTGGTTTTTTGAAGATGTCTGATGCAACTTTAGTATGAATATCATCTCCATTAACAAATGCATTTATTAAAGCTTCACTTCCAGAAAGATGAGCTAGAATACGTAGTTCTATTTGAGAATAATCACTTGATAAGAATAAGTCATTAACAGGAACAAAAGCTTTACGGATTAATTTGCCTAAATCATCACGTGCCGGAATGTTTTGTAAGTTAGGATCAGCACTTGAAAGACGACCAGTACGTGTTAAAGTTTGTTTATAAATAGTATGTATTTTACCATCTTCATGAATAAATTCTTTTAAACCTTTTAAATAAGTTGAATTTATCTTTGTTAAGTTACGATATTTTATTATTTGTTCAATAACTGGATGTAAACCAAGTAGTTTTTCTAAAGTTGCTGCATCAGTTTTATAACCGCTTGTTAATTTCTTTCCATGTGGAAGATTTAACTTTTCAAATAAAACTTCACTTAATTGAATACGAGAAGCTATATTAAACTCACATCCAGAAAGATTATATATATCTTTACTAACCTCTTCTATTTCACTTTCAATGGCTTGTTGCATTTCATTTAAAATGTTTGCATCACACTTTATTCCTTCTATTTCCATCTTAGCAAGTACTTTTGATAAAGGAAGTTCAATGTCAGTATAAAGCTCATACATATCCTCAGATTTAATATCTATAATGTTTTTATCATGAGTATCATAAATATATTTTGCTTTCTCAGCAACAATGCTTTTTATATCCATTTTATTTTTTATAATATCATGTATTAAAGGAATAGATGAAGAATCATTATTCATAAGAACAGCAACATCATCTTTAACAACTTTGTTTAAAAGATAAGCAATTAAATTTAAATCATAAATAACATTTAAATCAAATCTATTTAAAAGTACATAAGATTTCTTAACATCAAATGTATATTTTTTTACATCTTTTGTATAATCAAATACTTGATCAATATCTTTTTTCTCTACAAAGAAAGCATTTGTTCCATCAAAAAGTCCCATTCCTAATATATTTGCCATATGATAGTTTTCATTGTCACATTCAATATAGAAACTTATCTCTTTTGATCTATCTATTTCATAAACACTTTCTAACTTTTTAAACTCAAATTCATGAGTACTCTCTTTTACTTCGTGAGAAGTCATGAGTGAATAAAACTCTAAATCACGATAAAAATCATTTAAAGTATCTTTTGGACCAGTATATCTCATATCTTCAAAAGAGAAAGAAATCGGAACATCACGATATATAGTTGCAAGCTTTTTAGAAAAATATGCAGAATCTTTTCCTGTTTCAAGTTTTTCTTTTAATTTTCCTTTTATAGAATCAATATTTTCATAAACACCATCTAAAGAACCATAGTCTTGTAAAAGTTTTAAAGCTGTTTTTTCACCTATTCCAGCAACTCCAGGAATATTATCACTTGAATCTCCCATAAGTGCTTTTAAATCTATTACTTTAATTGGTTCAATTCCATACTCTTCTTTAAAGTTCGTTGGATTATATCTGGTATAGTCTTTTGATTTTAAAAGTTTTACTTCTACAACATCAGAAATAAGTTGTAAATAGTCATGGTCACTTGTTATAACTGTTGCATCCCAGTCTGGATCTTCATCAGCTCTTTTAGCGAGAGTTCCAATTATATCATCAGCTTCATAATCTTCTATACCAATATTTTTTATTCCCATATGATCTAACATTATACGAGCAAGTGGCATTTGGCTTTTTAATTCTTCTGGAGTTTTAGCTCGTCCTGCTTTATAATCAGCATATTCTCTATGTCTAAAAGTTTTACCGATATCAAAGGCAACTAACATATAATCTGGATTTTCTTCTTTAATTATTTTATTGATCATTGTTGCAAATCCATATAGAGCATTTGTTACTACTCCCTTAGAATTTTTCATCAAATTTCCAGAATAAGCAGTTGCATAATAACTTCTAAACATTAAGTTATTTCCATCAATTAAGACTATTTTTTTCACGTTTATCACCTAAAAAAATTATACCACAAATTGGGTATAATTACTCTTTAATTAAATCAATTAAATCAACTATCTCTAAATTGTTATATTTTAATTTACTTAAATATACTTTAAATTCATTTAAGGTAAGATTTTTATCAATCTTAATAATTGATCCCCCTTTAGTATTATTTACATAAGAGGAAATATTAGAACTTTTTAATTCTATTGTTGGTTTTATTATAAATGATTTAGTGTTTATACAAGCTGAATGATTGGATACATCAACAACACATATATTTTTATTTAAATTATTTTTCTTTAAAAATCGACGAATATCATTAAAATCATCTTCATTAGAAGAACCATTTATATATGTGATTTCTTTCCTATTTATTTCATCTTGTTCTTTTACTATTTTAGAAAATTTTATTTTTTCAGTTAATAGATATTCTTCAATGGTTTTATTATCAACTATTAAAGCCACATCTGTATCACTTACATTTCCAATTATTACTTTATCTAAATGGTCCATTACAGAAATTTCTGGTTTTATATAATCATAAACAAAGAAAGTTTCATTGAATGATCCAAAGTCATTCATTTTTAAATAACTTTCACGTTTATTTAATTCTCTTCCATTTTTACCAGTTATTATTGTATTGTCTTCAATAATAGCGTTAACGGGACTTTCATATAAGGAATCTTCATACATTTTTATTTCTTTCATAAGAGGGCTTAAATTTTCTACATAAAGTATTAATCTATCTGATGCATAAAAAGATAAAACACATAAGGTTATTACAAGAGCATATTTAATATATTTCATATTTTCACCTATTTAATATATATGATGAATACTCATTTAAATAACTAAAAAATATTTTAATAAGTTGATATGAGAGTTATACGTGCATATCCGTTGCCTTGCTTTGAACAATTTTCTGTTGGTGTTGAACTCGTACATGTTGTTGAAAAGGTGTTAGTAGATTCTTCACTAGATTCTTGACAATTATAACAATACATTGCTTTATTTGAAAGAAGTGAATTGCCAATGTATCCTGAACCACCGGCTCCAGATCCTCCCCAAGAAGCGCCGCCGCCGTAAAAACCGCCGCCTCCAGATCCAGATGCAGACTGACCAGCTGCTCTTGAGCCACCTCCAATTCCAAATATTCCATTTAACCAAGAATATTTGGAATTACCATCTAAGTTGCCACCACCAAAACCTCCAGATATTTGTGTTCCACCAGTAGGATTGTTATTTGATGTTGTTCCATTGGGAAAATTATATGTAGTGGTTGCTCCTTGAAATCCACCACCAGCACCACCATGGTCATTGTATCCCCACCAAGTACAAACTCCACCTCCGCCGCCTGCAACTATTAAAACTTTATTTAATGTTGAACTAAATTGAGATAAATTTCCACTACTATGTAAGATATGAGTCGATCCACCACCGGTACTAAAATTAATATTATTTGCATCAGAACTATTAACTCTTACATTTCCACTATTAGGATAGGCATATAGCACCCCCGAATGCCCAGAAGAATTTAAAGTTTTACCCTTCTCTCCAACATAAATATAAATTTTGTCACTAGTAGACAAATTCATTGAACCACTAGAATATCCGCCATATCCTCCATGATAATTATTTGAATCTGTTCCGCCTTGGGCTCCCCATACCTCTAATTTATATATCCCATTTACTGGCGCAGTAAACGTTTGCTCTCCACCTGTATAATTAAATAACCATTCGGTTGGACCATTATATGCCTTTTTTGTTCTTGATATCTTCTTAACTTTTAATTTACAAAATATCGATTTTCCTGTTATATTTTTTAAACTTTGACTAGCATTTTCTTGCGCAGTAATTGTCACTTTATCTGTCGTTATAGTTTCTGGTGATGACATTAAAGTAATACGGGCATAGCCGTTGCCTTGCTTTGCACAATTTGCTGTTGGTGTTGAATTTACACATGTTGTACTTATTGTCTTAGTTGACGTTTCACTTGATGCAGTGCAGTTATAACAATACATGCTCTTATTTGTTAGAAGTGAATTACCAATATACCCTGAACCTCCTCCAGCTCCCATGAACAAATTACCTAAACCACCTCCATAATAGCCACCGCCTCCGCCAGAGGCATTACCATTTGATTTCTCAGCTCCACCGCCAGATCCAAAAGATGAAGCATAATAGGTATAAGCTCCATAATGAATAAACGAACCACCAGAAGTTTGAGTAGCGCCATTTGGGATATATAAATTTTGATAGTTTATAACGTATTTTCCCGTTACGCCATTATAACCACCACCAGAACCACCAGCTCCAGAATACCCTTCTTGTTGGTAGCCTCCTCCACCGCCACCTCCAGCGACGATCAAAATATTTGCTTTTTTATTTGATAAAGAAGACAATAGTCCCGCTGAAGTTGCAATATGTGTTGCACCACCTCCAGAGGATGCTAGTTTATCTTTATATCCACAAGCAGTTCCTCCACCATTATATCCTCCGTTTACATATGTGCTAGCATCAAAATCATCATCAGTAATTCCTGTTCCTCCAACGTTTACATATATTTTTTGATTTATATCTAAAGCTATTTGACCATTGGAATATCCGCCATATCCTCCTACATATGTTTCATTTGCACTTCCACCTTGCGCTCCCCACGTTTCTAGTTTATATGTACCTGTTATAGGTATTGTTAATGTTTGCTCACTTCCTGTATAATCAAAATCCCAAGTGTTATTTGTTTCACATTCTAAACTTGCTTCTGTATCATACTCAGTTGAATCATTTATTACATCTACACTTATATCTCCATTAACATCATTTATT
>FR884169.1 GCA_000435515.1 Firmicutes bacterium CAG:582 | reverse complement strand
TCATCACTTCTTATAATGACACTCATACCTAGATCATCAATATTACCAATAAACGTTACTACTCCATTTGCTAAAGAATTTATTACATAATTATTGTCCGTAATAAATTTATATGAATTTTTTACTCTTTCTACACTTTTATATTCAAGTTTTTCACTTACTACAAAATGTTCTTTATTAGTAATTCTTCCAAGTATCTTGGTTGTTTTACTTCTAATATAAGTAAAATCAATTGAATTATCAAAAACAATAGATGATACTTTTTTATATAAAGAATCATTGTTAAGAAGTAAAAATAATATTAAAAAAATTATAATTGAAAAAATAGTTCGTAATAATAAACTATTTATGTATTTTTTTTCTTTCATAAGCTTCTCCTACATAATTATATTTATAAAAATATAATAAAATGATTAAAAGAAGGTTTATAAAATATGAATTTAAATCATTTGAAATAATGAAATAATAAAAAGTAAAAGTAGATATATACATAAGTAAATTAAATCTAGCATATTTAAATAAAATCTTATCAACTAAATACATTATAAAAAATGAGAATATTAAAAAGAGATTAGGATTCATGATACTTAATAAAAGACATGAAAATATAAATGAAACTATATCCATAAAATGTATTCGCATTAAAAACAAAGTGATGTTTATTCCTGTTAAAGAAAATATAAATGTATCTATAATAATAAAAATCATATTAACCTACCACATATAAATAGTTGATATTATTAAAATCAACATCACTTTTTACATATAATATTTTTTCAATGTCAGTTATTTTAATATCAGCAACTTTTCCAATATATATTTTTTCTTTAACTTCACCTAGGGTTGATGTATAAACAGAATCATTTATTGAGACATCATCATAGTTAGATATATTTTTTATAACAAAATATCCTGATTCATAACCACTTAAAGTTCCATAAGATGAATTTATATTAACAGATAGATTTTTAACTCCTGTTAAAAGAAGAACATCACTTACTTTATCTTTAACAGATTTAACAAGACCAACTAATCCATATTGATTTATAAGAATATCATTTACTTTGATGTTATCTGTATTAAATATTCTTATTTCATCACTTGTATAACTCAATCTATAAGACATACGAGTTAAAGAATAATCATAATTTGCATAATTTTTTAAATTAGTTATGCTTTTTAATTCTTGTTCAAAATATTCACATTTTTCTTTTAAAATATTATTTTCAGTCACTAAATTATTATTTTCTTTTTTTACACTTGTATTTATTAAACCAAATAGATAAAAGATATTGTTTCTAAATATAAAAATAAACAAAAAAACAATAAATAATATAATTGTTTTAAAATATAGCTTTGAATTCGTCATAGAAACTATAGTACTCCTCTCCATTTGTAATTATATGGTCCAGTAATGGTATTCCTAACATATGTCCACTTTGAATAAGTTTTTCAGTTATATTTTTATCTTCTTCACTTGGTAACACATTTCCAGATGGATGATTATGCATTACAACAACCGCACTGGCATTTGCTTTAATGGCTTCCATAAATACTTCTCTAGGATGAGCAATGGACGCATTATTGGTTCCAATAAATAATATTTTATAATTTATAAGACATTTTTTGTTATCTAAAAAAATTGCTAGGAACTTCTCTTGATTTTCATTTATAAAAAACTTTTTAAAAACTTCATGAATTTTTTCCTTATTTGATAAACTCATATTAGCTTTAGCTTCTTTAATAGAAACTCTTTTACCAAGTTCAATGCTTGCAAGAAGTGTTATAGCTTTTACAGGACCAACACCTTTTATATTAGAAAGTTCTCTTACCCCTAAAGATGATAAATCATTAATAGATTCAACATTATTTAAGATATTAATGGCAACTTCTTTAACAGAAATATCTTTTACTCCATTTCTTAAAATAATACTTAATAAATCAACATTGCTTAAATTTTCTACTCCATATTCCAGCATTCTTTCTCTAGGTTTTTCACATTCTGGTAAATCTTTTATTAACATAACTATACCTCCGAATATATACTTATTAGTTTTTTGTTTAACTCAGAAAAAGCAATTTCTGATGTTGTATTTTTCATGAGTTCTTCATATTTTGTAAGTTCATTTTTATAGTTTTCACTTGCACCTACTTCTTTGATGTAATAGTAAATTTTTTTATGGTCTAAACAATTTATCATTTTATTGATATTAGCTTCATCCCTCAAAACTGAATAATAAACATAAAAGTAGCCATTTTCATTTATCACTTTAGCATCATATTTTAAAGCCAACTCAGTAGCCGATGATTCTTCCTTAAAAGCACCTAATTGAAAAGCTTTAAGAGAAGTATTGGTACTTATTACAGGAACTTCTGTTTTAGCATTAAAAAAGTACGATATTGCAATTGCAAAAAAAGACCCTAAAAGAATCATAAATATATTTTTCATTCACATCACCAACTAAAATATAGCAAATTAGTATTAAAATATTTGTCGAATAAAAGCATAAAAAAAAACATAAATAGCAATGTATCTATGTGTTATTTTATTAATATGTAGTTATGCAATTCGGAAAGCTGGAGAGACCCCATTATAGTAGCCCGCACTGATGGCGGTCCAATTGCCAGAGTTGATGACATAAAGGAAGTTGCTGGTATTGCTATAACTGGCCGAACGTAACCACCAATATGAATTACTTCCATTATATTGTTTTATTGCTACTGCATAACTGCTTGTTGTTACTCCTTTATTTTTATAATAATCTAATTGTTTTGTAGTATCATATGATGTGTCATATGGGCTTATTTGATCACTTGTTCCATCTTCATATACTTCGTGTCCACTTAACAAATATAATTTGTCTTGAGTTTCAAAGTTTTTTTCTACAGACGTACGTCCATGTCCGGATATTACTTTTGTTGAAGATATTACATTTTGTAATTCACTTGGAAGTGTATTATACATTGTTCCATTTATATATGTACGTAATTCTGAATCTTTCCATCCTCCTACATTTGTTTCTGAGTTATTGAATTTTTGCATTGATATAATATCTGCAAATTCTACTACAAATCCACATGCTGTTTCACTTGTCTCAGTTGTACATGCACTCATATTGGATATTCTTACTGTATGTGTTCCAAAACTGCCTAAATCTACTTCTTTTGTATCTCCTACTTTATATTTACTTGTGTTTCCTGTTTGTACTGCTTTTTGGATTGTTTTCCAAGAATCACTTGTAAATGATACTGGATCCGGAATATTTTCTCCCAACGTATTTCTTTCTACAGCATTAAATTCTAACTTACATGTATATTCTTCACTTACTTCTTCCGTTGCAGTCTTGTTTAATGTTATTGTTAATGTTCCATTTACCGAACTTTTTGCTAAAACTTTCGTTGCATCATTTTCAAGTTTGTTTTTGATACTTGTGTATTTCGCTGTTGATCCTTCTTTTGGTACACATGTTACTTTTACTTCTGCATCATATTGGCTTGAATTATTTGTTACTTCATATGTAAGTATA
>FR884168.1 GCA_000435515.1 Firmicutes bacterium CAG:582 | reverse complement strand
AACTTTATATAGTAATTTTTTAAAAGTTGCATTTAGTTCTTTAATGATATTTAATATATTCTTATCAATTGTTTTCTTATTAATAATTGAAAGGAAGGTTCTTATGAAAAAAGAAAGATTAACAATTGAAAACAGAATGTTAATTGAACAACTATTAAAACTAAATTACAAATTAAAGGATATTGCCGATGCTATTGATTCAACTTCTTCCACTGTTTCTAGAGAAATTAAAAAAAGAAGAATTTGTAGTAAAGGTAATCTTAAAGAATGTGACAAATTAAAACGATTTCCTTATGTATGTTCATGTTGCAATCTTAAAGTGAACTGTCATAAAAAGAAATGCTATTACAATTATAAAAAAGCACAAGAAAATTATGATTATTTATTACATTATTCAAGAAAAGGAATTGATATGTCTATTGATGAAATAGAATATTGGAATGATTATCTAGCTGATAAATTAAAAAACAAAAATCAACCAATTTTACATTTATACAATACTATAGAAAATGAATTTCCAAAATCTATTCAAACTTTTTATAACTATGTTCATGGAGGTTATTTTTCAAATATAAATGATGAAATGTTACCTAGATCTTATAGCTATAAACCTAGAAAAAGAAAAGATGTAGCTCCAACTATAAGATATGATAATCCAGCAAGAAAAGGTCGCACATTAAAAGAATTAGAGGAATATTTAACTATACGTCCAAATGCAAATATAGTTGAAATGGATACTGTTATTGGAAAATTTGAAGATAAAAAATGCATACTAACTTTATATTTTAGAAACAGTAAACTAATGCTTATGTTTCTAATAAACAAGTACAAAACATCAGAGGTTAAAAGAATTTTTAATTATCTTAGAAAAAAATTAGGTATAGAAAAATACAAAGAATTATTTGAAATTGTTCTTACTGATAATGGTTGGGAATTCTCTAAACCATTAGATATAGAGATTGATCCCCTTACAGGTGAAAAAATAATAAATGTATTCTACTGTGAACCATATTCTTCATGGCAAAAAGGTGGTATAGAAAGAAATCATGAGTTTATAAGATATATAATTCCAAAAGGTATCACTTTTGATAATTTAAATAACGAAAATATTACACGTATGATGAATAATATAAATAATATCAAAAGAAAAAGTATGGATTTTAAAACACCATACTCAATCTTTACCAAAATCTATGGAGAGAAAATTTCTAAAGCTCTCCATCTCCATCATATCGATGAAGAAAATGTTGACTTAAGTTATAGAATACTTAAATAATCAACATATTGAAAATAAGAAAACAATTGATATTTCAAAACTAATAACTTACATTTAATTTTTGAAATTATCTTCAAAATACTTTTTTGAATGCAATAATTTTCTTTTTCGCCTACTATTTTATCTAAAATTGTTAAAAATGCAAGTATAAAACTTGCATTTAACTCAATATTACCGGTATTTTATTTAACTTGCATTTACTTCTTAAAGTAACTT
>FR884167.1 GCA_000435515.1 Firmicutes bacterium CAG:582 | reverse complement strand
TAATTCTAATTTATATATGTTATTCTATTTAAAAATGCTATTTTACCATTTATGCATAATTGCTTGTAATGTTTCACGTGAAACATTACTACTTTTTATAAAAATTTAAATTAAAAAAATGAATATCATATTTGAATTTAAAAAAGTATTTAATAACTATTTAAATCCTGATTATATTTGCATATTAAATAAGTATGTTTCACGTGAAACATTGATAATTTAGATTAAATACACAAAATAACAAATTTTTAAAATTTGCACTTTTATTTTATCTTGTTATATTTTCTCTTTTTTGCTATAATTAACTTGCACAACAATTATGTTGGAATCTGGTCAGAGTAGGAATACAGCAGCCATAACAACCTCTAATTGTGTGTGCTTTTTTTATATTTAAATATATATAAAGTTTTCAACATTTTTTTGGAGGTAACTATGATAGATAAACTAATAAAAGAATCTTTAAAATCTTTAAAACATAATGATGTTCCAATTGCTGCTTTTATAGTAAAAAATGATAAAATAATTTCTAAAGCTCACAATAGTCGCATGCAAAAACATTTAACAATAAATCATGCTGAAATTATGGCAATAAGTAAAGCAAATAAAAAATTAAAAGATTTTAGATTGTTTGACTGTGATCTTTATGTCACACTTGAACCATGTGATATGTGCATGAATGTTATTAAAGAGGCTAGAATAAAAAACGTTTATTATTTGATACCTAGAAATGAAAATAAAAAAATATATAATAAAACGAACAAATGTATTATACAAGATGTTGACAATAAATCTCTAAAATATAGGGAATTATTGACACAATTCTTCAAAGATAATTGTAAGAGATAAAACTAATATGATATAATTTGTTTAGGTGAAAGCTTATGGACTACAAGGTATTATACAGAAAATATAGACCAGCTGACTTTAATCATTTAGTTGGGCAAGATTCTATAAAAAAAATATTAGTAAATTCTATTATTAATGACAAAATAGCTCATGCATATATATTTACTGGACCACGAGGTACTGGTAAAACAAGTACAGCAAAAATATTTGCGCGAGCACTAAATTGCTTGAATCCACAAAATGGTATTTCTTGTGGTGAATGTGAAAATTGCAAAAATTTTAATCAAAGTCCTGATATAATTGAACTTGATGCAGCAAGTAACAACAGTGTTGATGATATTAGAAATATAGTTGATTCGGTAAATATTGCTCCAACTAATAGTAAATATAAGATATATATAATAGATGAGGTACATATGTTATCAACAAGTGCTTGGAATGCTTTTTTAAAAACACTTGAAGAACCACCTCATAATGTTATTTTTATTTTAGCTACAACAGAAATTCAAAAAGTTCCAATTACTGTTTTATCAAGATGCCAAAGATTTGATTTTCAAAGAATAGATAAGGCTGAAATAACAGAACACTTGAAAAAAATTTGTGAAGAAGAAAATATAAAAAGCGAAGATGATGCTTTGGCAGAAATTGCTTTCTTATCAGATGGTTGTATGAGAGATGCATTAAGTATTTTGGATCAACTATCAAAAATAAGTGAAGAAATAAATATAGATGTTTTAAAACAAAATTATGGAACAATAACGAATGATGATATTGAAGAATTATATGTTGCTATTCTTCATAATAATCTAGATGATTTATTAACAAAATTATCAGATATAAAAAAATGTGGTATTGATATTAAATTATTACTTGATAAAATGATCGAATACTTTTTGAATAAAGCTATTGCCTTAAAACAAAAAAATGTAAGCAACAATGCTTTTAAACAATTGAAAAAAATAATTAATTCACTTAATGATTTATTAGGAAAACTTAATTCTAACTCAAATGGATTTTTGATGTTGGAGTTAGAGTTGGTATCTTTTATAAATGATGATGAAGTAAATTTAAGCAGTCGTGATATTAATCAAATTATTTCCCGGGAAATAATTTCAAAAGACACTAAAGTTGACGTAAATGAAATGTTAACTGCAAATGATTCTAGTTATTATAAAGTAACGAAAGAATTTATTGATACGCGAATAAACAATACTTTAGTATCAGCAAGTAAAGAAAATAAACTTTCATTTATAGAATCGTGGAAAGAATTTTATACATACCTAGATAATAATGATCTAAAAGAATTTAAAACTATTCTTAAAAATTCAATTCCTCAGATTGTATCCAATGATTATGCTTTACTTGTTACAAAAAGTGAAAGTACAAAAATAATCGGAAATAAAAAACTTCACGAGCTTGAGATTCAATTTAAAAAAGTTTTAAACAAAGAATATAAATTTTTATTTTTAAATGAGCAAGAGTGGAAAAACTTTTTATCAACATATGATAAAGATAAAAAGTATGAATTAATAGATGAAACCATTTATATAAATAAAGATGATAATTCATGTCAGTTGGCGGAAAGTATATTTGGTTCAAATAATGTAAATATGGAATAGGAGAAATATTATGAATATGAATAATTTAATGGCACAAGCCCAAAGAATGCAAAAAGAAATAGAAAGAAAACAACAAGAAATTTATTCTACTGAATATACAGGTAGTTCAGAACTAGTTGAAGTTGTATTAAGTGGAGATAAAAAATTAAAAAACGTTAAATTTAAAAATATGGAAAAGTTTGATGTTGAAGATCTAGATATTTTAGAAGATATGATAAAGATAGCTTTCAATGATGCTATTTCTAAAATTGAACGTGATGTTGAATCAAAGCTTGGCGTTTATGGTAAACAACTTGGTGGTTTGATTTAATATGTATCCAAGTAGTTTAAATAATGTAATTGAGTCATTTAAAAAATTACCAGGAGTTGGAGAAAAAAGTGCTGAAAGAAATGCATTGGCTTTACTTGAATTAAGTGATGAAGATATTGATAACTTTGTAAACGCGATTAAAGAATGCAAAAGCAAATTACACAGATGTAAAATTTGTGGACATTTAACTGACCAAGACGAATGTTATATTTGTGCAAATGAACATCGACGTGATGACCTTATATGTGTTGTTGAAGATTATAAAAGCGTATTTATGTTTGAAAAATCTGGGAGCTTTAATGGAAAATATCACGTATTAAATGGACTTATATCTCCAATGGATGGTGTTTATCCAGAAGATATTAATCTATCCAGTCTTGTTAAAAGGTTGGATGGCATTGAAAACGCTGAAGTAATTGTTGCATTAAAATCTTCTATTGAAGGAAAAACAACAACCTTATATATCAAAAAAATATTAGAAAATAAAAATGTTAAGATTACTAGATTATCTTATGGAATTCCAATGGGAGTAGAACTTGACTATCTTGATGCACTAACATTGGATCAAGCCCTTTTGGATAGAAAAGAAGTATCATAAAATAAGTATATTAAAATATATTGTAATATGGTGATAACATGAAAGTAATAAAAAAATTGTTAAAAAACTTTGTGTTTTCAACAATTACAATTTATAGTTTAAATATTATATTAGTTAAAATAGGTTATTATGTTCCAATCAACTATTTTAGTTTAATTATAACATCAATTTTTGGATTTCCTGGATTGATTATATATGGAATACTTGCCTATAAATTTTATTGGTGATGAATATGAACAAAGAAGCAATTATTGATAATATAGAAAAATCATTCCTTGAGAAAAAAAATTCTCATGCTTTTTTGTTTGAGACAAATAATATAGAAAAGGCATATAGTGATATCTTAAATATTTTGAAAGTTATTACTAATCATGAATTTGATAATTTAATTGATAACAATAATTTTCCGGATTTAATTACAGTTGAACCAGATGGTAAAGATATTAAAGTTGTACAAATTGAAAATATATTAGATTCATTTTCAACAACATCAGTTATGGGAAGTTATTCTGTATATATAATAAAAAGTGCTGAAAAACTAAATATATCAGCTTCTAATAAAATTCTTAAATTTTTGGAAGAACCTGAAAAAAATATTGTTGGCTTTTTTATAACAACTAGTATATCTAAAATGTTACCAACTATTAAAAGTAGATGTGAGATTTTTAAACTTATTTATCCTTATGAAAATTTGCAAGATTTATTAAGTGTTAATGATGAGCAATATCTATTTGTTGATGAAACATTAGATTTAGCGTTTAAACTAAATTCTACTAAAAAGTATGTTTTGATGAATCAAATAAAAAATATAGCTAAAAAAGAAAGAGTTGAAATTGAAACTATACTTGATATATTAAGAAAAGCGTATATAATAAAATATGATTATTTATTAAAACGTCTTACTTGTGATAAAAATATGATTGATAAAATATTAGTAAGTGTTGATACGAATGATATATTAGTTTTAGCTAAAAGAATAAAATTAATTGAACAAATACAAAATGAATTTAAATTTAATTTAAATAAAGAATTGATATTAAACAAAATGATATTGTTATGGGAGTAGATTTATGAAGATATGTGGAGTGAAATTTAAAGATACTGGAAAATTATATTATTTTAAATATGATAATTTGGATTTGAAAACCAGATTAACTGTTGTTGTGGAAACAGAAAAAGGGGAACAATTTGCAAAAGTTTATGAGCTTGACGTTCCGGAGACAAAAAATATTAATATAGAAGATATGAAACCGGTTATTAGAATATCAACAAAAAAAGATTACAATAATTATCTTACTAATTTAAAAGATGCTAAAATAGCTCTTGATTATGCAAGAGAATGTGTAAAAAAAGCAAACCTTGAAATGAAACTTTTAGATGCAACTTATACTTTGGATAGAAAACAATTGATGTTTAACTTCATTGCAGATGAAAGAATTGATTTTCGAGATGTTGTCAAAGAAATAGCTGCAAAATATAAAACTCGTATTGAACTTCATCAAATAGGAGTAAGAGATAAATCTAAGGAGATTGGTGGTCTTGGTCAATGCGGAAGACCACTTTGTTGTGCATCATTTTTAAATGGGATTGATACAATTAGTATCAGTATGGCAAAAAATCAAAATATTGCATTAAATCCAAACAAGATTAATGGAGCCTGCGGAAGACTTCTTTGTTGTCTTGCATATGAGGATGAAGTATATACTTGTCATAGAAAACTTTTACCTAAAGTTGGAGAATATGTAGAAACTCCAGATGGAAAAGGAAGAGTTGTTTCAATTGATGTTTTGAACAAAAAATATACCGTTGAAATAAATGGAGATAAATGTGTTTATGAATCAAGCAGAATTAAATGATTTATATGATTATGATATGTATATATATCAAAATGGTAAGTATTTTAAGTTTTCAGTAGACTCAGTTTTATTAGCTGAGTTTGTTAGGGTTAGAAAAAATGCCAAAAATGTTTTGGATCTATGTTCAGGTAATGCACCAATTCCTTTGATTTTATCTAAGAAATTTGGTGATAGACTAAAAATAGATGCATATGAATTACAACCTGAAATATATGAACTTGGTAAAATGTCTATTGAAAAAAATAATGTAAGAAATATTAATTATTATAATGATGATATAAAAAATATTGATTTTAAAAGGAAATATGATATAGTTACTTGTAATCCTCCTTATTTTATATATCATGATGATAAAGTATTAAATGACAATGAAGTGCTTGCTAAAGCTCGTCATGAGATAAGTACTAATTTGGATGAGGTTGTTCACGTTTCAGCTGCATCTTTAAAAAATGGTGGATATTTTTATTTGGTACATACTAGTTCTCGAATTGTGGATATTATTGAATGTTTAAAAAAATATAATTTTGGTATAAAATCTATAGTTCCTATTTATGATAATAGAAATGGAGAATCATCGCTTGTTTTAATTGAAGCACTTTTGAATGGAAAAGATTATGTTAAAATAGAAAGACCGGTATATATTGATGAAAACAAAACATATCAAGGTATTTTTGGGAGGTAAAAAATGAAATTAGTAGTTGGTTTAGGAAATCCAGGAAAAGAATATGAAAATACTCGCCATAATATAGGTTTTATGTCTCTTGATCATTATTTAGGAACTGTAAAATATTCTAAAAAATTTAATGCGGAATACTATGAGACTAATATTGATGGAGAAAAATATATTTTTATTAAACCTTTAAGTTATATGAATTTATCAGGTAAAGTTGTCTATGATTTTATAAATTTTTATAAATTAGATTTAAGTGATGTGTTAGTTATTCAAGATGATATGGACTTGGAGTTTGGCAAAATAAGAATTAAGATTAATTCTTCAAGTGGTGGACACAATGGAATAAAAGATATTATAAAATATTTAAATTCTACATCTTTTGCTAGAATAAAAGTTGGAATTGCACATAATAGAAATGTGGATACTAAAGATTATGTTTTATCAAAATTTTATAAAGAAGAATTAAATATTTTATCAAATAGTTTTTCAGTTGTTGATAAAATAATTGAAGATTTCAGTAAATTAAGTATTCAAGAATTGATGAGTAAATATAATTAGGAGAAAATATGGATTTTTTGAGTGATATTTTTAAATATAAAAATGGATATCATGTTTGTGGACTTACTGAGGAATTAACTATTCAATATTATTTGAATTATTATAATAAAAAACATGAAAATGTTTTAATAGTTACTAATACTTTATATGATGCAAACAAAATATATCAAGGTTTAAAAACATATACAGACGATGTCTGCCTTTTTCCAATGGATGATTTTTTAGCCTCAGTTGCTCTTGCAATATCACCTGATTTAAAGGTGCGTCGCCTTGAAACTTTAGAGTATTTAAAAGAACATTCCGGTATAGTTGTTACTAATTTAATGGGATATTTGAGGTTTTTACCATCAATTAAAGAATCTACTAACTTTGAACTTATATTGGAAAAAGGAAAAACTTATGAAAGAGATGAACTCTTATCATTTTTAGATAAACTAGGATATTCTCGAGATTCACTTGTAACATCTACTGGAGAATATGCTGTTCGTGGATATATCATAGATATATTTCCAATTGAAAGTGATCATCCAATAAGATTGGAATTTTTTGGAGATGAAATAGATTCTATTAGATTCTTTAATGAAGAAACTCAGTTATCAATAAATGAAGTTTCTAGTTTTAAACTTATGCCATTTTCAGAAGTTTCTACTGACCAACATAATTCTTTATATGAATACATGAATAAGCCTTTTACTTTTTTCGTTGATGAAAATCAAATATTGAATGGCTATAATAAAATTCTTGAGGATATTAAAGATTATAATGAATCTAAGAATACTGATGAAGTATTTATGTATAAATATGAAGAAATTATGGTTGATAATTTTATGCGTGTAGAAACAGTTAATAATTATGCTGATAGCATCAGTTATAATTCAAAACCAATGATAAAATTTAAAGGAAATTATAATTCTTTAAAAGATTATGTGTTATCAACTTATAAGAAAAATACATTAATTATATACTTAAGTAATGATAGACAAATTAATTCAATTGAATATTTGTTTGATCATGTTAATATAGGTACTATTATTAATGGTGAAATTAATATAATAAAGAAAAAAATTAATGAAGGTTTTATAATAAACAACTATTCAGTAATAAGCGAATATGATATTGATGATATAAAAGTTGTGAATACCTATAAGAATTCTTATAAATTGGGAAGAAAAATTAAAAGTTTTGATGATTTAAAAATTGGAGATTATGTAGTACATCAAAGTAATGGAATAGGAATATATGGTGGAATAAAAGCTTTAACTAAAAATGGAATGCAAAGAGATTACATATTAATAAATTATGCAGGTAATGATAAAGTCTATATTCCTGTTGAAAAAATTAATTCGATATATAAATTTTCTGATGCTGATGGAGTTAAGCCTAAAATAAACTCATTGAATTCTACAAACTGGGCTAAAACAAAGATGAAAGTAAAAGCTAAGATAAAAGATATATCAGGAGAATTAATAAAATTATATGCAGCAAGAAATAATATAGTTGGAGATGCTTATAAGACTTATCCTGAAGAAGAAGTATTTGATTCTTATTTTCAATATACGGCTACAAGTGATCAAGAAAAATGTATTAAGGAATTAAAACATGATCTTTCTTCCAAAGTTCCAATGGATAGACTTTTATGTGGTGATGTAGGATTTGGTAAAACTGAGGTTGCGTTTCGAGGAATGTTTAAAACAGTTATGAATGGACATCAAGTAGCTTATCTTTGTCCAACAACTTTGCTTTCAAGACAACAATATAAAAATGCGTTAGAGAGATTTAAAAATTATCCAATTAATATAGCTTTACTTAATAGGTTTGTATCTGTTAAAGAAACTAATCGTATTATCAAAGGTTTAAAAGAGGGAATTATTGATATTGTTTTTGGTACACATAAACTTCTTAATGATAAAATTGATTATAAAAATCTTGGATTACTTGTTATTGATGAAGAACAAAGATTTGGAGTAACTCATAAGGAAAAAATTAAAGAATTAAAAAATAATGTTAATGTTCTTACTTTATCAGCCACACCAATACCAAGAACTTTAAAAATGGCGATGAGTGGATTAAGAGATTTATCTATTATTGATACAGCTCCTGTGAATCGTTATCCTGTTCAAACTTATGTTTTGGAAGAAAATGATGTTTTAATCAAAGATGCAATTTATAAAGAAATGTCTAGAGATGGGCAAGTATTTATTCTTTATAATAAAGTTAAAAGCATTGAAGATGAACTTACTAAGATAAAAAAATTAGTGCCAGAAGCAAGGGTTGCAATTGCTCATGGTCAAATGGATAAGAATGAACTTGAAAAAGTAGTAAGTGATTATATTGATTATAAATATGATATTTTACTATGTACCACTATTATAGAAACTGGTATTGATATACCAAATGTTAATACTTTAATTATAATAGATGCAGATAATTTTGGACTTTCTCAACTATACCAACTTCGAGGAAGAGTTGGAAGAAGTGATAAAATTGCATATGCTTATTTAATGTATAAACCATCTAGAATTTTAACGGAAACAGCAAAGAAACGTCTTCAATCAATTAAAGATTTTACTGAACTTGGATCTGGTTATAAAATCGCGATGCGAGATTTATCTATAAGAGGAGCTGGAGATTTACTTGGAAGTGAACAAGCAGGCTTTGTTGATTCCGTTGGTCTTGAACTTTATACTCAAATGGTTAATGATGAAATAAAACGTTTAAAAGGTGAAGTAGTTGAAGAGGAAGATGAAACTAATCCACTTATTGAAGTTGAAAATCATATAGATGATTCATATGTAAAAGAGGAAAACATCAAAATTGAAATTCATAAAATTATCAATGAAATTAAAGATGAAGAATCCTTATTAAAAGCTAAAGAAGAAATTGAGGACCGTTTTGGTGTTGTCGATGAAAAAATGGAAATCTATATGTATGAAGAATGGTTTGAAAAGCTTGCGCGTCTTTTAAATATTACACGAGTAAAACAAACCGAGTCTTTAATCGAATTAGAATTAGGTGAGGATGTCTCTAATAAAATAGAAGGAGATAAATTGTTCTTAATTGCATATAACATTAATCCAAAATTTAGACTTGCTTATAAAATGAAAAAAATTTATATAAGTTTACCAAAAGTTAATTTGGATAAGCATTTTATCTATTATGAAGTTAAACTACTTGATGAAATTCTAAATATGATAAAATAAACTTGAATAAATTATTTTTACGTGATATATTAAAGTCGTTAGACAAAGAAGGAAAGAAGTTATTTGAAGACTTTTATAAGAGAATCTGGTTAGGTGAAAGCAGATAAGTTAGTAAAATAATCGAATGGGTCTGGAGTTTAAATCGTTTAAATCGCGTTAAGATAAAAGTGTATGATTACATTCATAAAATAGGATGGTACCACGGATACGTTCGTTCCTATATTATGGATGTTTTTTATTGAAAGGAAAATTTTTATGGAAAAAGGAAAATATTATATTAGTACAGCAATTGCTTATACATCTGCGAAACCTCATATTGGAAATACTTATGAGATTGTTTTAGCCGACGCAATTGCTAGAAATAAGAGATTGGAAGGTTATGATGTTTATTTCCAAACTGGAACTGATGAACATGGAGAAAAAATTCAAATTAAATCTACTGAAGCTGGAATTGAACCTCAAGCATATGTTGATAACGTTGCTGGTGAAATAAAAACTATCTGGGATTTGATGAATACAACATATGATAAATTTGTTAGAACAACTGATAAACATCATGAAGAAGTAGTTCAACATATATTTAAGAAAATGTATGATAAAGGAGATATCTATAAAGGTGAATATAAGGGATTATATTGTATACCTTGTGAGTCTTTTTGGACTGAAAGTCAATTAGTTGATGGAAAGTGTCCTGATTGTGGTAGAGATGTTCAAGAAAAATGTGAAGAAGCTTATTTTTTCAAATTATCTAAATATCAAGATAGGTTAGTTGAGTATATTGAAAGTCATCCAAACTTTATTCAACCTGAAGCTAGAAAAAATGAAATGTTAAATAATTTTATTAAGCCTGGTCTTCAAGATTTATGTGTTTCACGTACATCTTTCTCTTGGGGAATTCCTGTAGATTTTGATCCAAAGCATGTTGTTTATGTTTGGTTAGATGCTTTGACTAATTATATTACTAATATTGGATATGATGTTGATAATCAAACAGATGAATTTAAGAAGTTATGGCCAGCTAATTTGCATTTAATTGGTAAAGATATAGTAAGATTTCATACAATTTATTGGCCATGTTTCCTAATGAGTTTAGATTTACCACTTCCAGAAAAAGTATTTGGACATCCTTTTTTAATAATGGCTGATGGTAAGATGAGTAAAAGTAAAGGTAATTTAGTGTACGCTGATGATCTAGTTAACAAATATGGAGTAGATGCCATAAGATACTTTTTCTTACATGAAATTCCTTTTGCAAGTGATGGGGTTTTCTCTGAAGATTTACTTGTTGAAAGAATTAATGGTGATCTTGCTAATATTTTAGGAAATCTTGTTAATAGAACTATTTCAATGTCTCATAAATACTTTGATGGTGTAGTTGAAAATACATGTGTTAATGAAGGTGTTGATGCTACTTTAATAGAAAAAATTGAAGCTTTACCTAACTTATTTAAGAAAAAAATGGATGAATTAAGAATAGCTGATGCTATCGATGAAGTACTTAATTGTCTAAGAGCAACTAATAAATATATTGATGATACAACACCTTGGGTTTTAGCTAAGGATGAAACAAAACAAGATAGATTAAAAACAGTGTTATATAATCTAATTGAATCAATAAGAATTTGTACTGTTTATCTTCAATCTTTTATTCCTGAAACGACTGAAAAAATATTTAATCAAATTAATACTGATCTGACTTCTTATGAATCAACTAAAGAATTCGGTCAATTTGAATCTGGTACAGTATTAAATAAGCCAGAAATATTATTTGCAAGAATAGAAAAGGAAAGTGAGTAATCACTTTCTTATTTATTGGAGGTCATTTTATGCATTTTACGGATACCCATGCACATATTTTTAACGAATATTTTGACGATTTTAATGAAATTATAGAATCTGCAAAAAATAGTAATGTGGATACAATTTTAAATGCGGCTACAAGTCTAAAAAATATACCGGATGTTTTAAAAACTTCTGAAGAATATGAAAATATATATGCCTGTATTGGAATACATCCCGAAGATATGGATGATGATTATAAAAAACTCGAAAAAATTATTGAAGATAATATTAATAATAAAAAGTTGGTTGCAATTGGAGAAATCGGTCTTGATTATTATTATACAAAAGAAAATCGTGATAAGCAGATTGAGGTTTTTGAATTTCAACTAGCTTTAGCTGAAAAGTATAACTTGCCAGTAGTTGTTCATTCTAGAGAATCGACATTGGATACAATTGAATCTATTAAAAAATTTAAAGTACGTGGAGTAATTCATTGTTTTAGTGGTAGTCTTGAAACAGCTAACATATTTATGAAATTAGGTTTCTATTTTGGTGTAGGTGGAGTTATGACTTTTAAAAATTCTAAAATTGATCAAGTTATAAAAAATATTCCTTTAGATAGAATTATTTTAGAAACTGATTCACCTTATTTAACACCAGAACCTTTTAGAAAATATTCTAATGAACCAAAATATATAAAAATTATTGCTGAATATTTAGCTAATTTAAAGGGAGTGAGCATAGAGGAAGTATCTTCTATAACCGAAAAAAATGTACAAGAACTTTATAAAATAAAAAAATAATATAAAATTTGTGTAAAGTGTTTACTTATATATTGATTTTTGTTAAAATGAGTATATAAGGTGGTTATATGATTAAGAATAGTAACAAATTTATTAAAGCAACTAAAATCATATTGATTATTTGTTCAGTATTTGTAATACAAAAAGTGAACATGGTTAATTTAAATGATAAAATAACAAATGAAAATTTAAATAAAACGATTGATTTAACAGCAATGGCATATAAGCTAAATGAAATTCAATTGAAAGATAAATATTATCCTCTTGATACATTTACTGGTGATTTAACAGGATATGGAGCTAATTGCCCACTTTGTAGTGGTAAACTTGGGTGTACTGGACAAGATGTATCAGATGGAACAACTATATATAATGATGCTGATTATGGCAATGTTAGAATTGTTGCATCAAGTAAGAATTTAAAATGTGGTTCAATTGTAACATTTGATGCTGATTATGTCTCTGGAGAAAAAGTTGTAGCAATAGTTCTTGATCGTGGTGTTCTAGGAACAGATTTGGATTTACTTGTTGAATCTGAAGATTTTGCTTCTAAGAATGTCGGTAGACACAAAATTAGTTATGATGTTTTAAGAAATGGATGGGAAAGATAATTACTTTCCTTTCTTTTTATGGTAAACTTATGACGTGGTGATTTTATGGAAAAACACGTGTTTAAGAAAAAATTTGGTCAAAATTTTATAAATGATAAATTGATTATTAATAATATTACATCTTCAATTAATCCTACAGAAGATGATCTAATACTAGAAATTGGTCCAGGAAGTGGAGCACTTACTAAAAATTTGGTTAAGTATAATTCAAATTTAATATGTTACGAAGTAGATAAAGATTTAGAAAATACTTTAAATCAAATAAAAAATGATAAGACTCAAATAATTTTTGATGATTTTCTAAAAAGAGATATTCAAAGTGACATAAGTAAAATCGATTATAATAATCTATATATTATAGGAAATTTGCCTTATTATATAACAACACCAATAATTTTATCGATTATTGAATCAAGAGTAGATGTTAAAGAAATGGTGTTTATGGTGCAAAAAGAGGTTGCTGAAAGATTTTCTGCTAAACCAGGAACAAAAGAATATGGATCAATAAGTGTGCTTTTAAATTATCATTTTGATATTAAGAAATTATTTGATGTTTCTAGAACTAAATTTTATCCAATTCCGAATGTAGACTCAAGTGTTATAAAACTTGTTAAAAAAGATAATGTACTACCTGTTGACTTTGAAAAATTTAATAAACTTGTTAAGGATTCTTTTCAATATAAAAGAAAAAATATTAGAAACAACCTAAAATCTTATGATTTAAACAAAGTTGAAAGTGTATTAACTAAGTATGGTTACTCACTTTCTTCTAGGTCTGAAGAATTATCATATGAAATATTTGTTGAACTTGCTAATACTATATAGCAAGTTTTTTTAACTAAATAGATAGTTTTTCATATACTATATTGGGTGATTTTTATGGAAATCCAAATAGGAGATGCTGTTACGAGAACTAGTCATAACAACGATGTTATATTTAAAGTAATAAAAATTGAAGGAAATATTGCTTATCTTAAGGGTATGGATGTTAGATTATATGCTGATTCTCCATTAGAAGATTTAGTTAAAACGGAGCATAGAGAAGAAAAAATGCCTGAAGTAAATATTTTGACAGGTGACAGGGACGAGTATTTTTATCTTCCTGGTAAAATTTTACATATAGATGGGGATCAAGATTATCTTGATAAATCTTTAGCTTTTTATAAATCTGCTGGAGTATTAGCAGTTGGTAAAAGAATTCCTGAATCTGAAGTTCCGCAAAAAATTGATAGCCTTTTAAAAGAAATAAAACCGGATATTTTAGTAATAACTGGACATGACGCGTTTTATGGAAAACTTACAAACTCAAGTGATATATCTAAATATAAAAATTCTAAATATTTTATGAAATCAGTTTTAAAGGCTCGTGATTATGAAAAAAGTCATGAAAAACTTGTGATAATTGCTGGAGCATGCCAAAGCGATTATGAAGACATAATTAAAAGTGGAGCTAATTTTGCTAGTAGTCCCAAAAGAGTAAATATTCATGCATTAGATCCGGCAATAATTGCTGTCAATATTGCACTAACGGATAAAAATAAAAGACTTGATATAAAGGAACTTTTGAACAAAACTAAATATGGAAAAAATGGCATTGGTGGTCTTGTTGGTAATGGAATGATGTATGTAGGTTATCCTAGATAAAATTGTTGCTTTTTTTCAATTTATGTATTAAAATTAAACTATAATAGAGAGGTGAAACAGGATGGAAATTACAAATGTACGTGTACGTGTAGTTGAAAAAGAAAATTCTAAAATGAGAGGATTCGCATCTGTTACTATAGATAATCAATTTGTAGTACATGATATTAGAATTCTTGAAGGAGATAATGGTCTTTTCTTAGCTATGCCAAGTAAGCAAACTGGTGTTGGAGAATATAGAGATATAGCTCATCCAATTAATCAAGAAGCAAGACAAATGTTTACTGATGCTATCTTAAAAGAATACGAAGAAGAACTTAAGAGAGTTGAATCAGAAAATTAATTCACAATTTTGTGAATTTTTTTTTGCAATAAAAATATATTTTATTAGGAGGATAATAATGGAAAATAATAATAGTTTAAATCATGTAGTAAAAATTGTAGAAAGAAAAAATATAATTATAAGTGGTATAAAGAAAATTGTGAGTTTTGATGATAAACAGTTCTTGCTTGAAAGTAATATGGGAAATATATTTATTAAGGGTAGTAATCTTGAAATGATAAAATTAGATACGATTGATGGAAATGTCTCAATAAAAGGTACAATAGATTCTTTTGTATATGCTGA
>FR884166.1 GCA_000435515.1 Firmicutes bacterium CAG:582 | reverse complement strand
TTAAAATCACTTAGGTTTTCTGCTAACTTTCCATTTCCATATATATTTATTGTTGTATTATATGCTGCATATCCTATTACCATAAATAAAACTACTATTATAAGTATTGTCGTTTTCTTCATTTTGCATCATCTATCTTTCTATTTTTATTTTATAATACCCCCCCCACGATTTTCAAGTCAATTTGAAAAAAATCGTATAATTTATTGTAAAAAAAAATTAGACCAATTTATCTGTAAAAATTTTTTTGTTTATTTTATCAAAGTATAATAATTTAACAATAATGACAAAATTAAAAATGAATTTTATTATAGTGGTGTGTGCATACTATAATAATTATAGCTTAATATTCATTTTTATACAACATATGTGTTCAATTTTGAACTTTTATTTTATTTAATTTGCTAATTATATTGTAGGTGAATTATTATGTATTATACAGACAGAATGAAGTGGTTAAGAGACATTAAAAATATAACTCAAAAAGAGATTGCTGCTTATTTAGGAATAAAACAACAACAATATGCTAGATATGAAAAAGGTATCAATGTTATGCCCGTTACATATTTGATAAAGTTATGTCAATTTTATAATATCTCCGCAGACTATATACTAGGATTAACTAGCAAAATAGAAACCATTAATACTGAAAATGAAAAAGAAAAGGAATTAGTTATAAGCTAATTCCTTTTAAAATAACGATAATTGATTAGACTCACTTAAGCCATCTAAACATCCTAAAGCTTTAAGCTTTTCTATTGAAGAACCATTTACTTTTCCGCGTTTTTGTAAATCTTCTTGGGAAATAAATGGAGCGTCTTCTCTTGCTTTAATTATTTCTTTGGCAACGTTTTCTCCAAGTCCATCTAATGCACAGAAAGGAATAATTAAACCTTTTCCATCTTCCGTAATCACAAACTTTTTAGCATCACTTTTTTCAATATCAATATTTTTAAAGTATATGCCTCTTGCTGCTGCTTCAAGGCAGATACACAAAGTATCACGCGTATCAGTTTCTTTGTTACTTGCTAAATTTCCTTTAGCATCGATTTCATCAATTTTCTCTCTTATCGCATTTTCTCCTCTAATCATTGAGGCAATATCAAATGCATCTCTTCTTATAGAAAGGTATGCACAATAATACCAAATTGGATGATGAACTTTAAACCAAGCAATTCTAAATGCACTTGTAACGTAGGCTGTAGCATGTGCCTTTGGGAACATGTATTTTATTTTCCTACATGATTCAATATACCATTCTGGAATATTATATTCTCTTAAAAAAGCCGCATGTTCTGCCCAAGTTGCAGGATCTTTACTTGGCTTTCCTTTACGAACAAATTCCATTATTTTGAAGGCTTTTCCTGCTGGGACTCCCCATTGAATCAAGTTAACCATGATATCATCACGACATCCTATAACATTTTTAAATGGAACTTGAATATTTCCGTTTTCATCCGGTGTACACAAATCTCTTGCATTGCCTAACCATACATCAGTACCATGTGAAAGACCAGATATCTTAATAAGTTCAGCAAATGTTGTTGGTTTTGTTTCTTCTAGCATTCCAAGTAAGAAAGATGTTCCAAATTCAGGTACTCCAAGAGTTCCCGTTGGACAATATTTAACTCCATCTTTACTTGTTAAACCTCTAAGACGAGTTTTTTCTACTCCTAAAACCTCTGGACCAGTAAATATTTTCATAGTATCACGATCACCTAAATCGATTTTAGTGACATCAATACCTGAAAGATCTTGTAACATTTTTAATACAGTCGGATCATCGTGTCCAAGTATATCAAGTTTTAAAAGGTCAGCATCAATCGCGTGATAATCAAAGTGTGTAGTTCTCCAAGCAACTGTTGGATCATCAGCTGGGTATTGAAATGGTGTAAAATCCCAAATGTCTTTATATCCTGGAACAACTACGATTCCACCTGGATGTTGACCAGTTGTTCTTTTAACTCCCGTACATCCTACTGCCATTCTTTCAATCTCTGGTATACGGATAAATGACTTAACCAAGCCTTTTTTCTTAAGTTCGTCTTTACCCGTTACTGAAAGACCGAAACATGCACATTCAATACTTAACTCATTATACATTTCGTCTTCATAATAACCTTGAACATAACCAAAAGCAGTTTTGTCAGCAACCGTACCAATAGTTCCAGCACGATAAACATTATCAGTACCAAATAAAACTTTAGTATATTCATGGGCACTTGCTTGATTATCTCCTGAGAAGTTAAGGTCTATATCAGGAACTTTTTCTCCAGCAAATCCTAAGAATGTTGCAAATGGCATGTCATTTCCTTGGTGAATCATTTGAGTTCCACATTTTGGGCAATTAGTTTCGGGTAAATCGAATCCACTTGGATAATTTTCAGAATAAGGACGACCTTCTTTATCATTAAATTCACTATATTGACAATTTGGACAATAATAATGTGCTGGAAGACCATTACATTCTGTAATACCCATCATACTGGCAACAAATGAAGAACCAACTGAACCACGTGATCCAACTAAATATCCATCATCATTTGAGTGTTTAACAAGTTTTTGAGCTATCAAATAAATAACGTCAAATCCTCCACCAATAATTCCTGTTAGCTGAGCTTTTGCCTCTTCTATAGCCTCTTCATCAGTTAATTCTTTATCACTAAGTCTTTTAACTTGTTCTTTTTTTAAATTAACTACTCCATCATATCCACTCATTATTACATCATGAAGTGTTGGAGTAAATATTGCTTTTTTCTCTTCTTCACTCATTTCCGGATGTTCAATATCAATTTTTTCTTGAACTAATACATTAATTTTATCTCCATAGAATTCTTGAGCAATACGCTCCTCAATATTAGCAGGAAGTGGATCTCCATACATACTATGAGCTTTATCAAATACAAGATCACGACATGTTTCTTGAGAATGTTCAATTATTGGAGAATATGGTTTATCAGGATAAACTACTACTTCAATCTCTTCTAACATATCAATTATTTTATTTGGATTCTCAATAACTATTTCATGAATTAAATCTCGATCATTTAACCATGCAAATTCATCTAACATCTCTCTTGTAGTTCTAAAGAATTGATTAGGAATATGTCCCATTTTAGGAATTTCACTTTTAGTATATTTGCATAAAAGTGAATAAGTTCCATTAACATAATTAACGCTCACTAAACCAGCTATTTGTAATTTTCTTAAAGAAGAATCTATCATATACTTCTTTTCTTCAAAACTTGTTTTAGCAGCAGCCTCATCTTGATTATTTTTATCAATCGCATAAACTAAAGCCAAATTATTAGACGTAATTTCCACATTTTTTACATTGGTTAGTGCATAAATATATTTTAAAACTTTTATATCTACGCTTGTTAAATCATGCCCTTTATCATGTGCTTGTTTTATAGCATGTTCAATGTTTTCTTTATTAACATTAACTTTATAATCGCCTTTTAAATATCTAGCTAACGGATGCCTTCCTTTTCCTGGAACATTTTGATTAACAATTATTTCTCTACTGATTAAATCTTGTGGATCAATATTATGTACATCAGATGTTGCAACAATCATTTTTCCAATACTTTTAGCGCATTTAATAATTTTTCTTATTGCAAGTTTTAAATCATCCATATTAGATATATCATGATTTTTAAGCAAGTGTTTATAGTTATCAATTGGTTGAATTTCAATATAATCATAGAATTTCATTGCTTCAATTAAATCTTCTTCGCATCTTGTTAAAGCAAGATTAAAAATTTCACCATTTAAACAAGCCGAACCAACTAAAATTCCTTCACGATACTCATTTATTAGTTTTCTTGGTATTTTAGCATTTCTTTCAATAAAATTCGTATTAGCAAAACTGATAAGTTTAAACATATTTTTTAAACCAACTTTATTTTTAGCAATGAAAGTAACGTGCTTTGTAAAATCATAAATATTAGCAAGATTTTCTGTAAATGTTTTACCAGGAATATTTTCATACATTTGCAAGAAATCATCTTTACACCAAGGGAATTTCCATACATAATTCTTATTATCATATTTCAAGAAAGGATAATCTTTATCTTCATATGTTTTATCCTCTTCAGCCGGAATTACATAGTTTTTATATGAACATAATTCAGCAATATTACCAAGTTTCTTATGATCATTTCTAAAAGCAACATCTTCAAGTTTATAAAGATCATTTAATTCAGATATTTTAGTTAAACCTTCAATTTGTTTTAACATCTTATTAAATATATATCCAGTATTTTCTGAGTCGACATCTGCACCATGGTGTTGTCCAACATAGATAGTTACCGGTATTTCTTTTTCACCAAAAGTACTTGCATAATTTATAACACAAGCATTTTCTGCTGGATGAAGGGTAAAATCACGTTTTATTACACTTCCATCCTTAAATTTAACTTCAATTTCACACTTTTCCGTTTTACTCTTCTTATAAATTGTTGGAAGATAATAAGTATTTCTAACCTTAGTTACTTTACTTTCCGTTGTAATATCATTATCCAAATATTCTTCGCTTTGAACTTTCAAAATAGATTCAGAATCAACTAAAACATCTTCAATCTTTTCTCCATCTTCATCATCAAATTTAAAACTTCCAGATGGAAGAGCTGTATCACTTTGTTCTTCATCTTCCGCCTCACCAGTATCAATACCATAAAATTTACCTAAAGCTTTTAAACTGTGTTTTTTAAGTTCACGGTTTACTACTCTCGATAACATTAAAGTATCAATAATTGGATTTTCTAATTTTCCTAAATTATATTTATAATATGCCATATCTAACATGTTTTTATCGAATCTAGCATTGTGGGCTACTAAAGGTAAAGAACCAATCCATTCTTTAAAACGTTTTATGACATTTTCTTCATTATCAGCATCTTTAACGTCATCATCACTTATATTAGTAACTCTTGTAATTGATTCATCTATATGACGTCCTGGATTAATAAGTTCATCAAATCTATCAACAACTTCACCATTTTTAAGTTTTACTGCACCAATTTCAATCATAGAATCACTTAAACCAGGGTTAAAACCTGTTGTTTCTGTATCGAATATAACAAATGTATTATCTTCAATTAGTTCATCATTTGGATTGAAAACAACGTTAAGTTTGCTTTCAGTCATCTCAAGTTCTACACCATATCCAGCTTTAAATGGAACAAAATTTTTCTTTTCTTCTTTTAAACTTTCAATATACTTTTCTAACTCTTCTATTCCTTCTTGATTTCCTGAACTTTTAATATTTTCAAGGGTTTCTTCATTTTCTTTAATCTTAGCATCAAGGTCTTTTTTTCTTCCTTTATTGAATTTTGTAACTGTATCAAACACATGTGGAAATGATTGACAGCAATCATGATCGGTTATAGCAATACCTTTATGACCATATTCCATTGCACGCTTCACTAGAGCAACTTCATCACAAACACCATCCATTTGACTCATCATTGTATGTGCATGAAGTTCACATCTTTTTTCAATTTCTTCATCTTTTCGCTTAATAGTAGGATCATCAATTTCTTCATAACTTCTAAATTGAAAAACCAAATCATGTGCAAAAGAATCATCTCTAACTTGACCAATAAAATGATACCATTTACCAGATTTTAATTCTTTTCCATATTTATTAAACTCTTCTTCGTCACTTGCAAAAGTTTTAGCAAGTATACTTGATGTATTATCACTTATTTTCAAAGTTACTAAATATAATGGATTACCATCTTTTTTCTTTAAAACACTGAAGTCTGTAGAAAAAATGTAAGCTTCCAAATTTACAGCATTTTCTTCTTTTTCAATTGAAGCAATAGAAACAATACCTTCTCTTTGATATTCAACTTTTTTCTTAGGTGTCCATTTTGGTTTATCTTCGACAACCACTTTTGTTGGAATAACAACATTTTCTTTAGCAGCTTCTATTTTTTCTTTAATATTCTTTTTCTCTTCTTCATTTATTTTAAAAGAAGCATCTATTCCATGTATACCAAGAGTATCCATACGATTTAAAATTTTCTTCACTTCTTTTTTTAAAGTTGCCTCTTCATTTTTACTTGTAACTTCTATTAAAATAATATCATCATCAATATCAATGGAATCTTTATTTATTCCACTCAAACTTGGGTAATTGTTTATTACCTCATCTAAAAAATATAAGAAATACTCAAGAATTAATTGACTTGGTAACACCTCATAATTCATCTCGATAACAATAGATTTAACATCATTTATTCCATCCTTACATAAAGTAATCAAATTCATCATTGATTTTACAGGAATAAGTTCTTTTGCATTAATTCTAATAATCCATGTTGTTCCATTATCCCTTATTGCCATTTCTTTAAACTTAGCATTTTCAAATGCAAGTACATCATTATAATTGATTAATTTAAAAAAGTTTATTAGTTTTTCATCCATGAAGCCACATCCTACCTATATGAATTATTATACAATAAATATCATTAAAACTAAACCGATTTATAAACTTTTTAATAGTATTTTTTATGCAAAGAAAAACTTAATAACAAAAAAGGAACTTTGTTATAAAGTTCCTTAAACGCATCACTATCAAATTATTGGTACTAGCAATAAAAAATAGACAATCTAACATAGAGTGTCCTCCAATTCCACAGTGACAATCAACATAAAAAAGCCAAATGTCCCCTATAAATAAAAACGGCACTCATATGCAAAGATAAGTGTCAAACCATATTTTGGGTAGACATTCAGCTTAGCTTTACTGAATGTTCCCTTTTTTATTGTATGCAATATTGCATCTCTAAATACATATTACTACATATGTTTTTATTTTGCAAGAAAAAAGAAGAAACTATTCAGCTTCTTCTTCGTTAGTTTCTTCATCAACAACAACTAACTCTTCTTTGATATTATCAGTATCATCATCTAAGAATTGATCTTCTAATACTTCGCTAGCATCATCAGATAAGAAATCTTTTTCAAGTTGAATTTCAATATCTGAATATTGTTTAGCACCAGTTCCTGCTGGGATAAGTTTACCAAGGATAACATTTTCTTTTAATCCCTTTAAGTAATCAACTTTACCTTTTATAGCAGCGTCTGTTAATACTCTTGTAGTTTCTTGGAATGATGCGGCAGATAAGAATGAATCAGTTTCAAGAGCACTCTTAGTTATACCTAAGATTACTGGTCTACCAGTAGCTGGTACACCACCAGATAAGATAACTGGTTTATTTCTATCAGCAAATTCTTTCATTGATACAGTTAATCCTGCAACTAAATCAGAATCTCCTTCATCAACTACTCTCATCTTATTAATCATTCTACTTGCAATAATTTCAACGTGTTTATCAGAGATATCAACACCTTGAGATTTATATACTTTTAAAATTTCTTTTAAGATATAGTTTTGTGTTGTAATTGGGTCAGTTACAGCAAGTAATTCTTTTGGACTAATAGCTCCTTGAGTAAGCATTTGTCCAGCAACAACTTCACTACCAACTTCTACAACTAATTTAGCTTCATAAGTTGTTGTATGTTCTCTAGACTCAACATCGTTAGTAACTGTAACTTTCCATTTTCCATTAGAGTCTTCTATATTTGTAACTTTACCATTGATTTCGGCTATAGTTGCTTTACCTTTTGGATTACGAGCTTCAAATAACTCTTCAACTCTTGGAAGACCTTGAGTAATATCGGCATCTCCACCATGGGCAGCACCACCTGAGTGGAATGTACGCATTGTTAACTGAGTACCAGGTTCACCAATTGATTGAGCAGCCATGATACCTACAGCTTCACCAGTTTCAACTAAGTTACCAGTAGCTAAGTTAACACCATAACATTTTTGACATACACCATTTTCAGCTGTACATGTTAGAGCACTACGAATTTCAACTTCTTTAATTCCTGCCTTAACAATCTTAGCAGCAATTGATTCAGTAATAAGTTCGTTTTTATCAACGATTGTTTCTTTTGTTTCAGGATTAATTACCTTTTTAGCAGTGTATCTTCCAGTTATACGATCAACTAAGCCTTCAATTACTGATCCGTCTTTATCGTCAACTAAATCAGATACAACTAAACCAGATAAGCATCCACAATCTGCTTCTTTTACAATTATATCTTGAGCAACATCTACAAGTCTTCTTGTTAAGTAACCTGAATCGGCAGTACGTAACGCTGTATCGGCAGATCCTTTACGAGCACCATGTGTGTTTAAGAAGAACTCATTAACTTTACGTCCTTCAACAAGTGATGAAGTTATTGGAACTTCGGAAACTGTTCCATCTGGTTTAGCCATTAGTCCTGACATTCCTGCCATTTGACCGAATTGTCCAACAGATCCACGGGCACCAGAGTTCATCATCATGAATATTGGGTTATCAATTTGTTCTTTGGCAATACTTGCAAGTTCACCGTGAACCTTATCTTGTACGCCATTCCATACGTCACATACTGAATTATGTCTTTCTTCATCAGTTATTAAACCACGTTTATATTGTTTGTTGATTTGTTCAACTTTATCATGACCTTCTTTTAAGTATTCTTGTTTATGAGCAGATACAACGATATCTGACATTGAGAATGTAATACCTGCTATAGTTGAGAACTTAAATCCTAAGTCTTTTAATTTATCAAGCATTATTGATGTTTCAGTTGTTTTATAACGTTTAAATACTTGAGCAATAATCTTTTGTAAATCTTTCTTACCAAATGGTTGAGAAAGAGGCATTTTACTTATCTCTTCAGGAATATTTACTCCTTGATCTAAGAAATATTTCATTGGAGTAATTCCTTCAATATTTTCTTTACTTGGTTCAGCTAAATATTGGAAAGTATCTGGTAAAATTTGGTTAAATTTAATCTTACCTACAGTAGTTACTAAATATTTATCTTGAACATCATCTAAGAATAATTTATATTTAAAGCTTCTTACTGGAATAGCAATTCTTGTATGTAAAGTAATTTCTTTTCTTTCATAAGCCATTAAAGCTTCGTCTTCATTTTTATATACTTTACCTTCATGCTCTTCTCCAGCTTTTTCCATTGTTAAATAATAGTTACCTAAAACCATATCTTGTCCTGGTGTAACGATTGGTTTACCATCAGATGGTTTTAAGATATTGTTTGCACCTAACATAAGAATTCTAGCTTCAGCTTTTGCTTCTTCTGAAAGTGGAACGTGTACTGCCATTTGGTCTCCATCGAAGTCAGCGTTGAATGCTGTACATACAAGTGGATGTAAACGAATAGCCTTACCACCAACTAGTTTAGGTTCAAATGCTTGAATACCTAATCTATGTAGAGTTGGTGCACGGTTTAACATTACTGGATGTTCTGTAATAACATCTTCAACGATATCCCAAACACAATCATCTCTATTATCAATTAATTTCTTAGCACCTTTAATATTGTGAGCAAGTCCTGCATTAACTAAACCATTAATAACATGAGGTTTAAATAATTCAAGAGCCATTTCTTTAGGTATACCACATTGATACATCTTCAAGCTTGGTCCAACAACAATAACTGAACGACCTGAGTAGTCAACACGTTTACCTAATAAGTTTTGACGGAAACGTCCTTGTTTACCTTTAAGCATACTAGATAATGATTTTAATGGACGACTTGATGCAGCTGTAACACTTCTACCACGTCTACCATTATCAAACAATGTATCTACTGCTTCTTGTAACATACGTTTTTCATTTTGAACGATTATTGATGGAGCACCTAATTCAAGTAATTTTTTCAAACGATTATTTCTATTAATAATTCTTCTATATAAATCATTTAAATCAGATGTAGCAAATCTACCACCATCAAGTTGAATCATTGGTCTTAAATCTGGTGGAATAACTGGAATAGCATCTAATATCATCCATTCAGGTTTATTACCACTTTCTTGGAATGCAACTAAACAATCAAGACGTTTACCTAAACGAATTCTCTTTTGTCCTGTTGCGCCATTTAATTCTTCTTTTAATGCTTCTACTTCTTTATCAACATCTACTTCTTGTAAAAGTTTTTTGATAGCTTCAGCACCCATACCTACTTCAAAACCATTTCCATATTTTTCATAGTAAGCACGATATTCTTTATCAGATAAAGTTTGTTTCTTTGCAAGTGGAGCGTTTCCTGGGTCAATTACTACATAACTTACGAAATATAATACTTCTTCTAGTTCTCTTGGAGACATATCTAGAACAAGACCCATTTTTGAAGGTACACCTTTAAAGAACCAAATATGAGAGCAAGGAGAAGCAAGTTCTATATGTCCCATACGTTCACGACGTACTTTAGACTTAGTAACTTCTACTCCACATCTATCACATATTACATTTTTATATCTTAATCTCTTATATTTACCACATGAACATTCATAATCTTTACTTGGTCCAAAGATTTTTTCACAGAATAGTCCATCTCTTTCTGGTTTTAAAGTACGATAGTTGATAGTTTCTGGTTTTTTTACTTCACCATAAGACCATTCTCTTATTTTCTCAGGGCTAGCAATACTAATTCTTATACCTTTAATGTTGTTAACTTCTAACATTATTCTTCCCCTCCTTCAAAACCATTTTCCAAAGCCATTATATCATCAATGCTTGGTTCGTCTTCGAATTCCTCTTCTTCATTATCAAATTCGTCTTTTTCTTCTTCTACTGGAGTTTCTTCTTCAACAGGTTTTCCTTTTACTTCTCCAGTATTGATATCTATTTCATCAATAGTTAATGCATCTCCATCATCTTCATCTGCTTCAAGTTCTCTTAGATCATGAACTTTATCATCATAATCAATCATTTCAATATTTAATCCTAGAGCTTGGAACTCTTTAATTAATACTCTGAAACTTTCTGGAACACCAGCAGTTGAAATTGGTTTACCTTTAACTAAAGCTTCATATACTTTAACACGTCCAGTTACATCATCTGATTTAACTGTCATAATTTCTTGTAGAACATGACTTGCACCATATGCATATAATGCCCAAACTTCCATTTCTCCAAATCTTTGACCACCAAATTGAGCTTTACCACCTAAAGGTTGTTGAGTAACTAAACTGTATGGTCCAGTTGAACGAGCATGAAGTTTATCATCTACCATGTGGTGAAGTTTAATCATATACATGACACCAACAGATACTCTGTTTTCGAATGGTTCACCAGTTTTTCCATCATATAAAACAGTTTTACCATCATGATCCATTCCAGCTTCATCCATCATTTCATAGATTTCATCGATTGTTGCGCCATCGAATACTGGAGTTGCAACATGTACACCTAATTTCTTAGCAGCCATACCTAAATGTAATTCTAGAATTTGTCCTAAATTCATACGGCTTGGAACACCTTGTGGATTTAATACTACATCTACAGGTCTTCCATCTGGCATATAAGGCATATCCTCTTCTGGTAATATCAATGAAACAACACCTTTATTACCATGACGTCCAGACATCTTATCTCCTACTTGAATCTTACGTTTTTGAACTATATAAATTCTTACAACTTTAGATACACCAGCAGGAAGTTCATCACTGTTTTCTTTAGTATATACTTTAACATCATGAACAATACCATCAGCTCCATGAGCAACTCTTAAGGAAGTGTCTCTAACTTCACGAGTTTTTTCTCCGAATATTGCATGTAATAATTTTTCTTCTGAAGTTAATTCTTGAACACCTTTTGGAGTAACTTTACCAACTAAAATATCTCCTTCATGTACTTCAGTACCAATTCTAATAATACCTTCAGCATCAAGATTACGTCTTGCATCTTCACCAACGTTTGGTATATCACGAGTGATCTCTTCAGGTCCAAGTTTAGTATCACGACAATCTATGTCATAATGTTCAATATGTAGAGATGTATAAACATCATCTTTAACTAATCTTTCATTTAATACAACGGCATCCTCATAGTTATATCCATTACATGTCATGAATGCTACAACCATGTTTTTACCTAAAGCTAATTCACCTTTATCAGTTGAAGGTCCATCAGCTATAACTTCTCCTTTGTGTACTTTTTCACCAGCAACAACAATTGGAGAATGATTTATACAACTTTCAGCATTACTTCTTTCAAAGTTTGCTAAGTAATATACATCTTTATCTTTTTGAGTTTTAACAACTATTTTTTTAGCATCAGCATATTCAACTACGCCATCTGCTTTACAAACTATTGTAGATCCTGAATCTCTTGCTGCAATATATTCAACACCTGTTCCAATTAAAGGAGCTTCAGTTCTAAGTAGAGGAACTGCTTGACGTTGCATGTTTGAACCCATTAGGGCACGAGTTGCATCATCGTGATCCAAGAATGGAATAATACTTGTAGTGATTGAAACAATTTGACTTGGGGCAACATCAATGAAGTTAATTTGACTTGCTTTAGCATAAACGTTATCACCATTTAAACGACATGCATTTTCATCACTTGTTAAATTATTATTTTCATCCATTTCAATAGTTGCTTGTCCGATGTAATAGTCTGCTTCTTCATCAGCAGTTAAATAAACTATTTCATCAGTAACATGTTTATCAACAACTTTTCTATATGGAGTCATTATAAATCCATATTCATTAATCTTAGCATAACTTGCTAAAGATGTAATAAGACCGATGTTTGCACCTTCTGGAGATTCGATTGGACAAATTCTTCCGTAGTGTGATACGTTAACGTCACGAACATCCATTCCAGCTCTATCACGAGATAAACCACCAGGTCCTAAAGAACTTAAACGACGTTTATCTGTTAACTCAGCTATCGGATTTATTTGATCCATGAATTTTGACAATTGACTTGAACCAAAGAATTCTTTCATAGCTGCTGTAACTGGTCTTATGTTGATTAATGTTTTTGGAGTAATTTGATCTAATTCTTGAGTAGTCATTCTTTCACGAATAACTCTTTCCATACGAGCAATACCAGTTTTGAATTGATTTTGAATTAATTCACCAACTTGTCTTACACGTCTATTTCCTAAATGGTCGATTTCATCAACATTTCCGAATCCATCAAGTAAGTCTAAATAATAACTTACAGCACCATAAACATCGCTTATAGTAAGCCTTCTAGAATCGATTGATTGATCATTACCAATTATAGTAATTACTCTATTTTCATTCTTTTTATCATATACTTTTACTGTTTGAACTTTATTATATTGATCAAGTTCATCATTAATTTTAATTTCTTTTACATTGTAACCATCGGCAAATATTGGTCTTAATGTTTCAAGAATCGTTTTATCTACTATTGTACCTTTTTCACATATAACTTGTTTATCAACTTTAATGTCTTCTGCTAGTTTCATTCCTAAAAGTCTATCTAAGACATTTAGTTTTTTATTAAATTTATAACGTCCAACTTTAGCTAAGTCATAACGGAACTTATCGAAGAATCTTGTAATCATTTGATTTTTTGCAGATTCAAGTGTTGCAGGTTCTCCTGGACGCAATTTTTCATATATTTCAATTAAGGCTTCATCAGTATTCTTAGTTGAATCTTTTTCTAATGTGTTTTTAATGAATTGATTGTCTTCACCAAATACTTCTAGAATTTCTTCATCACTAGATAAACCTAAAGCACGCAATAATGTTGTAATAGTAACTTTTCTAGTTCTATCAATACGAACATATACTACATCACGAGCATCAAGTTCAAATTCTAACCATGTACCTTTATTTGGAATAATTTCTCCAGAAACAACTGGACGTCCATTTTTATCAATTTCTCTTTTAAAATAGATTGATGGACTTCTTACTAATTGAGATACGATTACTCTTTCTACACCATTAATAATGAATGTTCCTGCATCAGTCATCATTGGCATGTCACCTAAGAAGATTTCTTGTTCTTTAACTTCTCCAGTTTCATGAATGAATACTCTTGCTTGAACCTTTAAAGGTGCTGAGTAAGTAACCATTCTTTCTTTAGATTCCTTTACTCCATATCTAGGTTCATCAAATGAATATGAATCAAATTCAAGTGATACCTTTCCTGTGAATGATTCTACTGGGAATACATCTTTAAATACTTCATCAATTCCTTCAGTTAAGAACCAATCATAACTTTTCTTTTGAATTTCTAACAAGTCAGTCAATGCCAAGGCGTTAGTAGTTTTTGAGAAAGATCTTCTTTCTCTATGGTCACCAAATTTTTGAACTTTGTATGCCATCATTTCACCCCAATACTATAGTAATTTTTTGAGCTTCTCCACGCAAAAAGGAGTATTCGCCACCAATTTAAAATTTTATCAGTAAATTATTTACTTGTCAATAAGTTTTGCTTTAATTATATAAAAACCTTTGCTTTTTTCAATTATATTTACATCGTATATACTTTTCATAGTATCAATCATGCTTTTAGCACCTTGATCTTTACGCATTACGATATAAAGATAACCAGATTTATTTAAGTGTTTACTCGCTCCCATAATAAATTCAGTAATAACAGTTTTACCTGCACGAATAGGAGGATTAGTTAATATTACATCAAAACACTCATCTATATTAGAATAAATATTTGATTCAATAATATTCACTTTCAAGCCGAACTTTTTAGCATTCATCTCTGTTAAATGAAGGGCCCGTTTGTTAACATCTGCAAGAGTAACGGATGCATTTTTATACTTGCAAACTGTTAAACCAATTACACCATACCCACACCCTAAATCAAGAACACTTGAATATGATATATCTTCTTTTAAAAAAGTTTCAATCAATAATTTAGAACCATAATCAACTTTATCTTTAGAAAACACACCTAAATCACTTCTAAACTCTAAAGAATCATCAAAAATATGTAAATAAACGTTTCTAAATTCACTTTTTAATTTACTATTATTAGTAAAATAATGTTCCATAAGATTCCCCTTTGATAAACAAAATTATATCAAATTATGAAATCTAACTCAAGCAATATTTAAGCAAATATTTTATTTTCACAATAAAAAATAAGATATGCAAATTACACATCTTATTTAAACTTTCTTTTACTCACCATCTTTTGATAAATTCAAAAGATAGATTTTAGATTTTTAGATATCTGTAGGAAGGCAGAACTAGCCGCAGCTAATAGAACCAGAAGAGCGTATGTCGCAACCCTGATAAGTATAGCCATCAGTACAACCCACAGCACCATCCGGAGAAGCACTGCAGTAGATCCCACCAGAGCCACAGCTGAAGGAATCACTTACACTACAAGTTGATTCTCCAAAATGATTTTTTAATGCTATAACTGAATTATCATAATCATTCGTTTTAATGCAAAGTAATCCATTATCATTTATACATACACCTTTTGTATTATCAGTTCCCAATCCTACAAATACATTTTTACCTAATGTTGTATAATCTGTTGCACTTGCTGTTGTTGGTGTTCCATATGCATAATATGTTGGTACCCATGCTACAAATGTTGGTTTTGTTTCACCTAATGTATCTCTTTCTGCTGCATTGAACTCCAACTTACATGTATATTCTTCGGTAACACTTTCTGTTGCTACCTTATCTAGTGTTACTGTTAATGTTCCATTTACTGAACCTTTTGCTTTAACTACTGTTGCATCATTTTCTAGTTTATTTTTAATGCTTGTATATTTTGCAGTTGTTCCCGTGCTTGGTACACATGTTACACTTACATTTGCATCATAGTTACTTGAATTGTTTGTTACTTCGTATGTAAGTATACTTGTTTGATTTAATGTTT
>FR884165.1 GCA_000435515.1 Firmicutes bacterium CAG:582 | reverse complement strand
CCCCCCCAATTTTCAAGTCGTTTTGGCGAGTTTACACAAAGTTTTCAAATTTTGGTTGAAAAACAAAAAAAAGACACATCTGTGTCTTATGAAAATTGTTGTAGAATTGATAAAACTAGAAGGATCATAACTCCTGCTCCTGTACATACTAGCATTCGCATTGTTTTACTTTCCATTTTATCAAGTCTATTTTTATATCTTGCTTCTCTTGCTTTTTGTTGTAAAGATGATACTGTTTTTGAGAAAGTCAATAATTGTTCTTGTTTTCTTTCTTGTTTACCTAGACCTAATCTATAAAGAAGTCTCATCATACGCATTGAATCTCTTACTGGATACTCTTTAGCAAATTCCATATATGGAGTTATTGTTGAATCTCCAGCATTGATCTTTTCAATTAATTCTCTTAAACCATCTTTAAATATCTCAGGAGCATCACCAACACTTTTTCCTAAAGCAACAGGAACTGTGTAATGTTGAATTAAAATCTCCAAGTTTTTTAAGTAATATGGTAATTGAGTATCTATTAAATGTAGATGTGATTTATAGTAACTTTTTAATTGTAAGTATGGTAACTTAAACATTCCAAAGATAATAGCAAGGATAATAATTAAAGTAATATAGTTAAATTTACTTATAAATAAAAATCCTACAAATAAACCAACTAATAAAGCATTTCTTAAACGGCTATTGAATAATTTATCTATGTCTATTGCATCACCATATCTAGCTTTAGCGTAGAATTCAAAGTCATCTTCTTGTAATCTTTTGAAATAGTTAGCATTGTCATCTACAAATTTATTGATACTAAAACCACCTATATATTGCATTACAAAGATAACAATAATAGCAACAACTAATATTTCGTAATACATAACTATTCAACCCCCGTATCTTCATTGTAGAATTTTTCTCCACTTATAATAAAGTAAGAGTTAATAATTATTATCATATGTAAAATTATTTGAACATACCATAAACTCAACATTGTTTTATAGTTTTGTTTATCCAAAAGCATTTGAGTTAACATTACTAAAAAGTATAAAGCTACACCAAATCCTAAGAATTTTTTATGAGATGCTTCTCTTTCAATTTTATCTCGATAAACGCCTTCTACTAAAAGGTCGATATCGAGCATCATGTTTTCTAATGATTCACCAGAGTCTTTTGCACCTTCTTTAGTTATTTGCATAAATAATTGATGCATATTTTTTACCATATAATATGGATATTTTTGATTAAACCATTCTACAGCTTCATCAATTGTTCCGTTTTGATATGACATCTTTATCATCGTTTCAACATCACTTTTAACTGGATCTTCTAGAATACCAGAAGAAGCAACACCTTCAAGCGATTTTACAAACGATTGAGTTGTATTAAATTCATTAATAACATTTGTTGTATATACTTGAATTTCTTCAAATAAGAATTCTGAATATACACGATTATTTCTTAAATATGCAAGATATGGAATAAACATTATAGCAATGATTGCATATACGATTGCCATCGCGATACTATAAAAATATAGATAAGCTATACCAGCAGCTCCTCCACCAATAATAATGATTTGAGTAATATATTCTTTAGCAGTATATTCTTGACCTAATTCTTTACTCTTTTCTCTTACTTCTTGGTAACTATAAGGAGCATATTTGTTATATACGTTTTTTACAGTTTCAGATATAAACTTATAAACGTTTTCACCATTTTGATTTCTATATGATAGGACAAATATTGCAATAAGTATCATGATGACTAATTCCATAAAATCATATCCTTTCTAGTTATTGTTGTTGTTTATTATTCTATTTATTTCATCTAAATCTATTATATCGGTTTTATCTAAGTCAGTAACATTATTGTTTAAATTATTTACAATTGGTTGACTTGGTTCAACAGGTCTATTTATTGTTTGAGTTTGATTTACTGCGTTCGTTTGATTGTTGAAAACACCTGAGTTTCCAACAGAAGAATTCATACTGAATGGATTTTCAACATTAACTTTTGGTTTTTCTACTTCTTTTGGAGCCTCAGTTTTGCGTTGTTCAACTATTCTATTAGAATCATCAATCTTTTCGTCTTCTCCATGAAGTCCAAAAGTATCCTCGGGAAGCATAACATTTCCAATCGCTAAATAATCAAGCAAGTTCTTTGAAGGATTATGTAAAACAATTCTTCCATCCATAAATTTTTGATATAAAAGTCTACTTTGTGGCTTATTATCATCATCAATATAGAATTCACAAACTTCCATGATTTCTCTTTGAAACCTATTTAATCTTTTAGAAAAATATCCTTTAACATATATACCAATTTGAATATATCTATGAATTGATCCTAAAAATTGTTCAATGTCTTGTCCTGTTTCCAAAAGGGAATACATACGCATTGGTATACTTGATGCTTTATCAGCATGAATTGTTGATAAGATATGGTGTCCAGATGATATTGAGTTACGTACAGCAAGTACAGCTTCAGCAGAACGAACCTCGGAAAGTAATATCCATATTGGGTTTTGTCTCATGCAGGCAACTAACGCTTCAGTATAGGAAGCAATGTTATTAGTTTTCATCGCAACAATATCTCTATGTGGGAAAATCTTATCAAGGTGAAGTTCCAGAGTATCCTCTATTGTGATGATTTTTTCATCTTCTTTAGTCTTACTTGCTAAATATTTTACTAACTCAGTTTTACCTGAACCAGTTTCTCCAGCAACCATAATATTTGCATGTCCTTCAACACACTTTACTAAAAAATCATGTAATTGTTCAGTTATATATTGTTCATTTATAAGTTTATCTTTATTAAGTCTTATTTTAGCGGGTGTCTTACGTATAAGACAAGCTATTCCATTAGTCGCGATTGAATCATGAACGAAATTCATACGAAGTTCAGCCGACTCAGCATCTAGAAATGGATGAGCCATATTGAAGGTTTTTCCCATAACGTTTGAACATTGAAACGCTAATTTTTCCATAAATGCATTATTTATTTCTGGTCTTTCAACTTGATAGATACCTTTATCCAATGTTTTAAGCCAAACTTGACCACCATTACTGTAGGATATATCGGTAATATTATCTTCCTCTAAAAATTCTTTTAAAGGTCCAAAATCCATTTGGTCAAATATGGAATTCATCATATGGTATCACCCCTTTCTTTTTTATTCTTAATCTGCAATATATTCTGTTTGAGATAATATGAAGTTTTCAACAGCTTCATTTGCTATCGTAGTTTCTTCAGGATTTTCTGAATAACCAGCATTTCTTGGAACTGGTATTATTTCAATACTTCCTTTTGGAACTTTTTCAGCTTTTCTTAATAATTCAAATATTTCATTTGGTACAGCAAAGTAAATGTATTTTGGAACTGGTTCTTTATCACCATCTGCATATGAGAATACATCTACTCCTTCTTTATCAACTACTTTATATACTTGAATACTTTTAATAAATAGTTCAAAGATTATTTTTGATCCAGGGCTATCAGTATCTTTGGCTTTGAAATATAAATCAATGTAATTACCTGGCATTATTGAACAACCGTAAGTTGAATGGAAATTTACAGGTAAGTTATAAATACTATAATTATCTGGTAAATCTGTAAATGATGTTTTACTTACTTGGTTTTCATCGACTATTGCCTCTTTATAAAAGAAACTATTTTGAGGAATTTGATATCCTTCTGCAACATATTGATTTAATATTTTTGCTTTGCTTTGTATTAAACCATTTCCACTTAAAGTTACAAATGATCCAGATATCTTAACAGTTCCAATTGCATCATTTGTTATTTGAGTTTTTGATGTAAGCATTTTAGTGGAATAAGGAATTGTTACCGGTGATATAGCACGGCTAACTGTATAGTTATAGATAAAATAGACAACAATAACTAATCCAATTACTAAAAAGAATGTTAAAGTGTTTGGATTACTAAAGAATCTTTTAATACTAGTTTTTACTTTTTCTGTATTCATCAATATTCCCCTTTCTATTGTAATATTGTTACTTGATCATTGATAAAGTTTCTAAGTTGTTCACTGGAAACTTTCGTTTCTCCTGCTGCTTCAGTATAAGCTTGGTTTCTTAATACTGGTTCAATAGTTATTTTAGTACTTGTTATCGCTTCAGCTCTCATAAGAAGTAAATATAGTTCATCTGGTACAGCAAATAAAAGTTCACTTGGTTTTCCATTTGCTACCGTGCTTTTTAAAATATTATTTCCTTTAGAATCTTTTACAGCAAGTACTCTAATACTTTCAATCATTTTAGCATATATTACTAGTTTATCAGTTGGATTTGTTGCTGACATATAAAGATCGATATAATCTCCTGCTCTTATTGAGTTAGCAAATGTCGAATCAACGGTTACTCCTAAAGAGAAAATGGTAAATCCATCTGCAATGTTTGCAAACGCAGCATCAGGCATTTCATCACTTGTTTTTATAGATTCTTTATAAAACAAACTACCTTTTGGAATATTAGTTTTATAAGAAACGTAATTGTTTACAACTTCATTAACATTTTTTATTAAGTTTGATGAATCAGTTACATAATTACTTGCAAGTTTTATTCTTCCTACCATATCACTTGTAATCAAAGTTCTTGATGGAATTGATTCTTTTGCATAAGGAACTGTTATTGGACTTATCGCATTATTAACGCGGTAGTTATAACCAACCACTAAAGTAGCAACACATGCAAGCACTCCAAGTATAGTAACCGTATTTTTATTACCTAAAAGTCTTTTGAAAATAGAACCATTTTTTCTTTTTTTCACTGATATCAACCTTTCCTTTTTATCCTACAAGGGACACTCTTCTACTATCAATAATTATAGCATAAGAATTGCAATTTTCAAACAAAATATATGATTATATGTTAAAATAATATCAAGGTGATGTAATGAATTCTTTGATTAGTTTTTTTAAAAGTATTGGTCTTTTGCTTATAGTTTCCTTTATTATGGCAGTATTTAGTATATTGACAAAAAATCAGGCAGTAGCTTATTTCTTTACATATTTTACGTCTTCTTTTATTTTTTTATTTATATATAAGGATAAGTTAAAAAACGATTTAAAAAATATAAGAAACGATTTAAATACTAAAAATATTATCATTATTGTTCTATTTTTAGTTTTATCTTTTATAAGCAATATCATCTTAGTAAATATGTTAAATCAAGAAGCTAGCAATCAAGAAATTGCTGTTTCTATGCTTAAAAGTTTTTCTCTTTTAGGAATTCCAGCAATTTGTTTATTTGCTCCATTTGTAGAAGAAATTATCTATCGTCTTCCATATAAAAAAAATTGGTTAAGCATAATTATTTCAACCATTGTTTTTACATTCGCACATATCTCAAACTTTTCTTTAATTCAAATGTTTTTTCTTATTCCTTACCTATTCTTAAGCATATCTTTTAGCTTTGCTTATTTTAAAAATGAAAATATTATATTGTCAACTACTACACATATTTTAAATAATTTAATATCTGTTGTGTTATTATTGATATAGGTGGTTATATGAAAAAGTGGAAAAAAATTCTTATATTAGTAATAATTTTAGCTATACTAACTTTACTTTATGCTCGTTTTATTTCAACTAGAGGATTAAAAGTTTCTGAAAAATCTATTATAACAGATAAATTACCTGAAGATTATGATGGTTTTAAAATCGTTCAATTTACTGATTTGCATTATGGAAGTACAATTCATTTAAAAGAACTTAAAAATGTTGTTAAAAGAATAAATGATCAAAATCCCGATATTATTATTTTTACTGGTGATCTAGTAGAAAATAAGGTTGTTTTAAGCGATGAAGAAGTTGAAAAAATAGAAACAGAACTAAATAAACTTAATCCTAGTATTGAAATTTTAGCTGTTAAAGGAAATCACGATTATGATCATGATTATTTTGATAAGATAATGGAAAAACTTAATTGGAAAGTTTTAAATAATACCTACGAATTTATCTATAAAGACTCAACTACTCCTCTTGTTTTTGTTGGATTTGATGATCTTTTAAGAGGAAAAGTTGATATCAATAATGGATTCAGTTATAAAAATGAAAATCCAGATGATTTATTTACAATAGTTTTAACACATGAACCTGATTTAATCGATCAAATAACAGATGATAATTATAATGTGGCTTTTGCTGGACATTCACATTTAGGTCAAGTTAGAATTCCTCTTATCGGAGCCCTTTGGACACCTGAAGGATCTAAAAAGTATAAAGATGAACATTATATAATTGGTGACAAAGAATTATATGTAAGTGGCGGTATCGGAACATCTTCATTAAAACTACGCTTCTTTAATAAGCCTAGTATTACGTTATATAGATTAAGAACAAAATAAAAAATATTACATAAAATACTCATAGAAAGGAGTATTTTTTTATGTATAGTTATAATCCATACTTAAGAAATAATTTATATTATCAAGATCGTTTCGGGTTTGTTGTTCCATTTCTACTTGGAGGTTTAGGAGGCGCGGCTGTTGTTGGCTTATCAAGACCTAGACCTGTTTATTATACACCTCAACCCTATCCAAATTATAATCCTTATTACTATTACTGATAATACCTAATATAAAAAAGTAAGATATGATACTTGATCCTCCATAAGATATAAAAGGTAAAGTTATTCCCGTTATTGGAAATAAACCGATATTCATAAGATATGCAATTGATTCTTGAAATATTTTTAATGATATAAATGATAAAGTAATTAGTTTCATAACCCCACTTTGTCTACTTGTTTTCTTTAAAACCAACATATTAAATATAAAATTGATTAATAAATATCCACATATTCCAATAAATCCTATTTTACTTATAAGTAAAGAAAAAGCAAAGTCTGTTTTAGCTTCAGGTATAAAAGCACCAGTTTTTCCACCAAAAAGATGAGATGTACCTATCGCGATTAAAGATTGATCTAATTGATAATTTGAATTTAAAAATCCTACTACTCTATCAATTCTATAAAAAATATTGGAACCAAAAATAGATATAAAAAAATTGTTATAGAAATAATATAAGGAAAATAAAACACTTGTTATAAATATGGAAAAGGAAATCGCTATTTTTAGAAAATTATTACTTTTGCTTCTAAAAAATAATATAGATAAGAGTATTAAAAAATAAAAGATAACGTTTCCGGTTTCTGGCTCTAAAAATGTAAGTATTGCAGGTATAAGTGTTAGAATAAAGGATTTAATAACATAGTATTTTTTATAGGAAATGTAACTTAAAATAATAATTAGAACTACTTTCATAAACTCACTTGGTTGAAAAGAAAAAAATCCTATATTTAACCATGCTTTTGAACCATTTGTTGATGTACCAAAAATAAGTAAATATAAAAGCATAATATTTAAAATGATATATAGAAGATAACTTATTCTTATAATGGTTTTATTACTTAGTTTTGATGTTATAAAAAAGATAATGAATCCAGCTATATACCAAATTATTTGTTTCACAAAAAAGAAGTCATAATTATAAAGATTAATCATGCTAAAGACAAAAAAAGCAACTACACACATCATCATTAAACCGTTTTCTTTCATACTTTTATTTTACTCATAAAAATAAATATTAAACATATTATATTATAGGTGATGAAATGAACTTACCAAAAGTATTTCAAAATAACAATATAAAAACTGATAATATAAGTCAAAATGTTTTTTATAGTGAAAAAGATTCTAAATTTATAAGTTTGGATAATATAGAACCTATAAAAGATAAATATATTATTGAGAAAAAGATTAATGATTTGTTTAATTCTACTAACTATGTTTATAAATTAAATGTCATTTTAAAAACTTTAAATGATGAGATAAAAACAACAGTTATAGGAAGAACACAAAAATATTTAATTACAATTGACAATAAAAAAATAGATATTTCATCTATTTTAGATATAAAAGAGGATAATTAATTACCCTCTTTTATTGTGCCTAAAACTAAAGTTCCAGCATCTACCGTTTCATCGTTTTGATGTTTAGCAACAAACTTTTCAACTAACTCTCTAAATTCAGCTTCATTAGAATATCCATAAACATTTTTCAATAGCTTTTGATATTTCATATCAAAGCCAATAGTTTTGTTAGCAACAGCAAGCATCGGCTTTCTTGAAAGAATAGCTTGTTTTAATTCCATATTAAATCCTATATCAGGATTCGTTAGTTCTACAACAATTAAATCGGCTTTATTAATAAGATCTTTATAATATTCATTTTTTAAATCTTCACTTTCTGGAAGCATTAATTCATGATTATGAAGAGCCTTACTTCTTAAAACTGGTAAATAAATTAATTCATTGTAATCGATTTTACGAGAATGAATGAAATATATACGTTTTTTCATTTGCTTCACCTATTATTCATTATAGCATATTTTTGGTTGTTATGTTAATATATTAAAAAAAAGAGGTGAAAAGATGGATGCTGTTGGAATAATATGTGAATATAATCCTTTTCATAATGGGCATTTGTATCATATTAATGAGGTTAAAAAAATGTATCCTAATTCGATTCTTGTTTTGATTTTAAATGGATATTTTTTAGAACGTGGTGATGTTTCTTTAGAATCAAAAGAAGAAAAAACACGTTTAGCTTTAAAGTATGGAGTTGATTTAGTAGTTGAACATCCTTTTGTATTTGCTTCCTCTAGTGCGGATATATTTGCAGAAAGCGCGATCGAAATATTAAATAACTTAAAAGTAAAACATATTGTTTTTGGTTCCGAATCAAATGATACCAATAAACTTACTAGACTTGCTAAAGAACAATTAGAAAACGATAAATTTATTAAAAAATATTTGGATATGGGAGTAAACTACCCCACTGCTTTAAATAAAATAACATCAGAAGCAATTAATAAACCTAATGATCTTTTAGCAATATCATATATTAAAGCCATTATAAAAAATGGTTATGATATAGAATATGTTTCAATTAAAAGAACTAATGATTTTCATGATTTAACTAGTAATGATAAAATTATATCAGCATCTAATATTAGAAATAAAATAATCAATAACGAAGATATTAAGAACTTTATTCCTGAAGGAAAAATAAACAAAGTTGATAATGAGCTTTTATTTAATATTCTTAAATACAAAATTATTACTGAACCGAATTTAGATAAATATTTAACTGTTGATGAGGGAATTGATAATCGTTTAAAAAAAGTTATAAAAGAAGTTACTTCTTTATCTGAATTAATAGAAAAAACTAAATCAAAAAGATATACATATAATAGAATTAAAAGAATGCTTATTCATATCTTAATTGGTTTAACTAAAGAAGATAAAAGAAAACTAAAACATATAGAATATGTTAGAATACTTGGATTAAATAGTAATGGTCAAAGTTATATAAATTCTATAAAAAAGGATTTAAATATTCCGGTAGTTACCAAGATGACTTCATTTAATTCTAAAATAAATGATTATGAGTTTAAATGTGCTCAAGTTTATGAACTACTAACAAATGACTCAGTTACTGAGTTTGAATTAAAAAATAGACCATTAAGATAAAAACGTCTTCAAATTAGACGTTTTTTTTCATGAAAAAAGAGCAAAATTGCTCTTAATCAAAGATACTTTTACAGCCTGTTACTTCTCCATCTAAATGCCATCCATCATTGGTATTATATTTCAAAACATACCATTCAAATTTACAATCTTTTTTGAATACATTTAATTTTTCGAACTTTTTAATGGCTGCCTCTTCAATACTTTTTAACTCAACTCTGGAATTCTCTGTCATATAATCATATATCTCATTTTGATTTAATGAAAGTACGGCTTCATGCTTTTTATTTTTCTTAGCTTTACTTATAACTTCATTTATTTTTTTAGCGGATAAAACAAATTCAATGTTTTTCTTTTTACCTAATTCTTCATACCAAATTGGATTTCTACCTTCTCCATTGTTTGGTCTTTTTAGAAGTTTTAAACGATATAGTCTAGTTGAAGCAATACCTAGTTTTTCATAAACCGCTTCAACTGTTTTGTTTTCTTTAATATTCTTTAATGAACTATTCCAATTTTTAAACTCTAAATAATATGGATTACTTCCACCGATGTATACAAGTTCATCAGCTTTTGGAGCTTCGACTGATTCACCATATTTAACGATTTTCTTAGTTTCAACTAAAGTATTATTTTGATAATATTTAAATATTACTGTATACTCTATTTTTTCATAAGTTGCATGATATTTTTGGTTCTTTGCTGGCATAACTTCATCAGTTTCCCAATCACTGAAAATATATCCTTCAGCTACATCATATTTTGGTTTAGTAACTTTTTCTTGATATTTAAATTCAAGAGTTTTATATATTTTATTATTTACATAGAATTCAGCTTTATATGTATTTAAATCTAAAGTAACTTCTAGAGCTAAGCTTCCATCTGGTAAAATATTTCCAACAAGCGTTGATTTTTGTTCATTTACTTTATAACCGTTCTTGTTAATATTTAGTTTTATCTCTTGATTAGTTTTGCCATACTTTTCTTCTTTTTCTTCTTTATAAGAACCATCTAGTTTTTCATAATAATAGATTATTGTGTATTTAGTATTTTCATTTTCTTTAAATACGGCTTTTAACTTTTTATCTCCAACTGTACCTTTTTTAATTTCAGTTATCTTCTTACCTGTTTCATCTTCCCAATAAAGGAACTTGTAACCAACTTTTTCAACGCATGCTAATTTAATTGTTGAAGTTTCAACTGTATAAGTTGTTGGATTTACAACATTAGTAATATCGTATTCAATTTTATAAGTTATAACTTCATATTGAGCTTTAATAGTTATATTTTCTTTTACTGGTGCTATTTCTTTATCCCAAGATTTAAAAGTATAACCTTTTCTTGTTGGTTTTTCAGGGCTTGTTGGGACTTCACCATATTTTACTTTTTCTTCTTTGATTAATTTATTGTTATAGTCAATAAATTTAACAGTAAATTCTTGATTTTTAATTTTTTCGATTATATCATCTAATGTCGATATTTCTTTATCAATAGTTTCTTGTGAAGATTTATCATCATTGATAATATCATTTGCTTTATCTATCTCATTATTTAGGTCATTTATTAATTTATTATCTTTATTATCTAAATAATTTTTAGCTTCCTTTATTTTATTTAATAATTCAATATCATCAACTATAGTTACATATCTTATAACTTCTGTTGCTTTGTTGCTGTTTTTGTCGGTTACATTATAAGTAACTGTATATTTTCCTTTTTTTGATGTATTAACATTATTTTTTATTACTATTTTATCAGTAATGTTTCCATCATAATTATCTGTTGCTTTTGCTCCAGCATCTTTATAAGTTCGATTTATTCTAGATAAAACATTTCCACCAATTAGTTTAATAATTGGTTTTGTTGTATCAACAACATAGAAATCATGTTTAACTTCATTAGTTAAACCATCCTTATCTGTTGCTTTAAATATAACTTCATATTTACCAACTTTTTTATTATTGATATTGTGATTGATAGATACGTTTACACCATCTAAAACATCAGTTTTAAATGAAGGTATTTCTCTATTAACTTCAATTTTAAAAGTATTACCATCTATATTGATTGCTGGCATATTATCAAGAGTTGATAATACAGTTTCTTCTTGATCTTGTTCAATGGGATTTGCAAATGAAAACGCAAATAAACCAAAGAATACAAAAATAGCTAAAGCTACTAGTTTTTTCTTATCCATACTTATAATTCCTTTCTTTTACTCTTCCATCTTTATAAAAAATGGTGAAAATTGTCTTTTTAATTTGATAGATTTTCTATTATAAGTGAATACTTTATAACCAAGTCCAATACATTCATCTGTTGTTCCATCATCGTATTTGTGTTCTATCTTTTTTACACAGAAAACCGGTTTTTCATCTTTTTGAGTTCTTACAAAATCTGTTATCCATGTTGCAAATAAACAAACTATAATAACCCAAAATAAAACATTACCGATAGTTTTTAATATTCCCCTTTTCTTTTGTTTTTTCTTGCTTTTCTCATTATCTTCCATAAAATTCCCTCCTCAATAAAAAAAGCATTTATACAAATTGTACAAATGCAGCTGACTACCTTAAATACTAAGGCTCTAGAGCTTTGCGTCACTATATCACTATAGCTTTGCCCACTACTTTATAACAAAAATATAACACATAATTTCTTATTAATAAATAAAAACTTTAAAAAATTTTTATTTTATTAAATGGATAGATACGTATATTTACTTTTCCAATAATATCACTTTTTTTAACTAAGCCAAAAGTTCTACTATCACTTGAATTAGTTCTATTGTCACCTAAGACTAAATACATATCTTTAGGTATAGTATCATAACCAATTGACTCTAATTTAAAATCTTTAGTTGATGAACTTCTAGAATCACTTATCTTTTTCCCATCTACATATAGTATATTATCCTTATATTCAATATGTTCTCCAGGTAGACCAATAATTCTTTTTACCATTATTTTATCGTCTTTTTTTAAAGACACTATTTCATTTCTTTTAATATTTCTTAATCTAAACACTAGTTTATTTACAACTGTTATATCTCCGCTTTTTAATGTATTATTCATAGATGGTCCAATTACTTCTTGAAAAGATACAACGTATATTGCAACAATTAAAATAACTGCTATTGCAATGATATATTTTAATGCATCTTTTAAAAATTCTTTAATGTCTCTTAAATCCATAACATAACCTCTACCACGATTATAACATAATACTTATAGTAATATATATTTTATTTTAAATAATTTTATGATAGAATTTTGGTAAGCAAGGGTGAAATTATGGCATATGTAAAATATAAAGAATTGACTAAATACTTTAACTTTAATAAAGAAATAGAAATAAAAGAATTACCAAAATATGTTTTAGACTATGTAAATGATAACGAAAAGATATATAAAGCTTATAAAACTAAAAGGGATAAAGCTGTATTTACAGATAAGAGAATGATTTTATTTGACGTAAGCGTTCTTTCTACTGTAAAAAAAATACATATTATTCCATATAAATCTATATCAACTGCTGCTATTTCTTTTAAACCAACTAAGTCTAGTATATTTATTTCATTTGATAGTGGTTATCAAATGAGACTGGATTTTATTAATCAAAATGCAGACAGTAAAACAGAACTTAGAAAACTTTATTCAAAAATAATGGATAGCATTTTATAGCAATTTAAAACGTTTAAGATATAAACTTAAACGTTTTTATTTTATGCTATACGGAAAGCTGGAGAGACACCAAAATCAACTAAAGCAACAAAGTCATATAGTCTAAATCCACCAGCTTCATCAACGGATAGAAACATTATGTCGTATTTTGCATCAGCCGTACGAAGCCACCAACCTTTATTACTTCCGTTATATTGTTTTATTGCTCCTGCATAATTACTTGTTGTTACTCCTTGATTTTTATAATAATCCAATTGCTTTGATGTTCCTACTGATGTATCATGTTGAGAATTAGATGAACTAGAAAAATCTGAATATATTTCTTCACTTGATAATAAGTATAATTTATCTTGGTTTTCAAAGTTTGTTTCTCCTGCTGTTGGACCATGTCCTGATATTACTTTTGTTGTAGCTATTACTTGTTGTAAATCGGTTGGAAAAGATTTTAACCACTTGCGATTTAAATAGGCTCTAATTTGAGAACTTATCCAACCGCCTCTATTTGCTCCTTGTTCAGCATAATTCTCTGAAGTCGCAATCATATCTACAAATTCCACTACAAATCCACATGCTGTTTCACTTGTTTCTGTTGTACATGCACTTTTGTTTGCTATTCTTACTGTATGTGTTCCTAATTCACCTAAGTCTACTTCTTTTGTATCTCCTACATTATATTTACTTGTATTTCCTGATTTTACATTGGCTGCTATTGTTGCCCAACTATCACTTTCAAAAGATACTGGTGTTGGTATATTTTCTCCTAATGTATCTCTTTCTACAGCATTAAATTCTAACTTACATGTATATTCTTCGGTAACACTCTCTGTTGCTACCTTATCTAGTGTTACTGTTAATGTTCCATTTACTGAACTTTTTGCTGATACCTTTGTTGCATCATTATCTAGTTTGTTTTTGATACTTGTATATTTTGCTGTTGTTCCGTCCTTTGGTACACATGTAACTGTTACATTTGCATCATAGTTGTCTAATGTTACTGTTAATGTTCCATTTAATGTTTCTTTTGCTTTGACAACTGTTGCATCATTTTCTAGTTTGTTTTTGATACTTGTATATTTTGCTGTTGTTCCCGTGCTTGGTACACATGTTACAGTTACTTCTGCATCATAGTTACTTGAATTGTTTGTTACTTCATATGTAAGTATACTTGTTTGAT
>FR884164.1 GCA_000435515.1 Firmicutes bacterium CAG:582 | reverse complement strand
CAACAGCAAGTGCAACAGATTATACAACATTAGGAAAAAATGTATTTGTAAGATTGGGGTCTGATAATACAAAAGGTGTATGTATAAATGATAATGGATTATTCTGTATCAAAACAAATGATTATGATAATTCAGTTTTAGCATTAAAGAATCATTTTGGGGAATCAGCTTGTAGTGATGGTATTTCTAGCTTCGGCTGCGAATCTGTTGCATTCGATTGTACTGTGTATTCGGGTGGCAGCATACGTTGCTATGATAATTCGACTCGTGAGACCTGCGATGCGGATGCTCCCGGAACTCTTTTTTGTTACTAGTCCTGTCTTCCTGGGTATCTAAAAATCTAAATATGGTATGTAATTGCATTACATGCCTTTTTATATGATTGCAAATAAGTGTCTAATAAAGTATAATTATCATAAGGATAGAGGGATAATATGGATGATAAAAATATTGATGTTGATAACAACGTTACTAATGTTGAAGAACCTCAAATTATGGATGTTGTTGATGATAAAGCAGAAGATAACTCTTTAGAAAATACATCTAGTGAAGTTGACGTTATCACTGGTGAAGAACATAAAACTGATTCTTCAGAGCAACCAGTTGAAATAAAAAAAACTAATAAAAAAGGATTTAAACTTCCAACATTTGGTCTAAAATATGTTAAAAGTGTTCCTAGAAATGTTTGTATAATTGGAATTATTATATTTTTTGTTTTAGGTTTATTATTGGGTAAAATGTTTTTCTCTAAAAACTATTGTGCTGTTTCTACAAAACCAGTTATTGAAAATAAGAAGTTAGTTGCTGATGGAAAAAATAATATTACTGAGGTTAATAATTTTAAGTATAAAATTCCAAATTCATATGTTTATGATAAAAGTGATGGATATTTACTTGTATATGATGCAGATAATAAGTTTAAAATAGCTATAAGAAGCATTAAAGGATCCTATGATGATCTAGCGTTATCAAAAGTTTCTATTAAAGAAAGTGTTAAAGAACAAGGATATGTTGTTAATGATATAAAAGAACTTGTAGTAAGTAATAATAATTATATTGTTTTAGAATTAATAGATAATGCTACTAAACATTTAGTTGCTTTTACAGGATTAAATGATTATGTAATGTATGTTGATATAGTAACGTCAAGTAATGATATTGATGAAACTATATTAAATACTGCTGAAGATATTATTAGAAATGCAGAATATATTTCTAAAGTTGATACTTTAGAAAGTACTAAAAAAATAGATGTTGCAGATATTTCAATAAAAGCAGCAGAAGAGTATAAAAAAGCAACAAACAAATAATTGAGATTGACTTAATAAACTATATCGTTTATAATTGACTTAATTGATGGAGATGAAGAGTTACGCCTTCGGAGTCAAAACGTATTATTCGCGTTAAGAATTATAGAGTGTATGAGCAATCATAAATTAAGGTGGTACCACGGAAATGTTTTCGTCCTTAAGTTATGGTTGCTTTTTTAGGTGGTGGAGAAAATGATAAAAAGATTTATTTTTGATCTTGATGGAACTTTAATCGATAAAGTTGATTTTAGTGAATTAGTAAAGAGAAAATTAAAAGAATTTAACTATCAATACACCGATACTCAATTTAGGCAATATATGCAAGCCATGCAAAACTATGAAAAGGAATTTTCTAAGTATACTTTTGATGATTACTTTGAATATATTCATCAAATAAGTATGATTGATTTTAGTCCAGAATATATGAAAAGCTTTTTGTCTTCTGCTACTAAATGTGTTCCTGACTTTGTTCATCAAGATGTAATATCTGCTTTAAATTATTTAAAAGAAAAATATGAATTGGTAGTTCTAACAAATTTCTTTAAAGATGTGCAACTGCTTAGAATGGAAAATGTTGGTTTGCCTTTCATGTTTGATGACGTAATTGGGGGGGGACACATTTATTAAACCAATGAAAGATGCTTTTTTTAATGCAGCTGGAGAAAGATGTGTTGATGAATGTATTATGATAGGAGACTCAAAAGCCATAGATTATGATGGTGCAGTAAATTGTGGCATGCAAGCGATTTTGTTTGATAGGGAATCTCCTTACCAAACAAAGAATTTAATTAATAATTTTAATGAATTAAGAAAGAGATTTTAAGGAGGAAAAAATATGAAATGTTTTGAAGATTTAAAATGGAGAGGGTTAGTTAAAGATATTTCAAGTCCAGAACTTGAAGATAAATTAAACAATGAAAAGCTTACTTTTTATATAGGAACAGATCCAACTGCTGATTCTATGCATATTGGACATTTCTCAAGCTTTTTAATCGCGACTCGTTTAGCTAAATATGGTCATAAACCAATTTTACTTGTTGGTGGTGCAACTGGACTTATAGGAGACCCTAAACCTAGTCAAGAAAGAAAAATGATCACTAGAGAAGAAGTTAATAAAAATGTGGCTGGTTTAACGAAACAAGCACACGATATATTTGGCTTTGATGTAGTTAATAACTATGATTGGACAAAAGATATAAGTGTTATTGATTTTTTAAGAGATTATGGAAAATATATCAATGTTAATTATATGTTAGATAAAGATATTATTAAAAGAAGACTTGAAAGTGGAATTACTTTCTGTGAATTTGCATATACACTTTTACAAGGTTTAGATTTTGTTACTTTAAATAAAAACTACGGAGTAACTTTACAAGTAGCTGGATCTGATCAATGGGGAAATATTACAACTGGAATTGAACTTTCTCGTAAAATGGAAGGACCAGAGCTTTTCGGTATGACGATGCCTCTTGTATTGGATGCTAATGGAGTTAAGTTTGGTAAAACAGAAGGAAATGCTTTATGGCTTGATAAAAATAAAACTTCTTCATATGAATTATTTCAATATTTAATCAATACTGATGATGCTTGTGTAATAGATTACTTAAAGAAATTAACATTTTTAAGTAAAGAGGAAATCGAAAGTATTGAAGAAAAACAAAAAGAACATCCAGAAGATAGAATTGCCCAATACTCACTTGCTCGTGAAGTTATAACTTTCTTACATGGAGAAGAAGAATATAATAAAGCTTTAAAAATAAGCAAAGACCTATTTAGTGGGGACATTAAAGATTTAACTTTAGATGAAATAAAAGATGGATTTAAAGATGTTCCAAGTTTTGATATAACTGAAAATATGACACTTATTGATTTACTTGTAAACAATAATATTGCTTCAAGTAAAAGAGAAGCTAGAGAATTTATAAGTGCTGGTAGTATCTCTATAAATGGTGAAAAAGAAACTGAAGAAACTAAAACTATTGATTCATCTTACGCGATTGGTGGAGAAGTTATTGTAATAAGAAGAGGTAAGAAAAAATATTATTTAGGAATTTTTAAATAATATCATGGACTATTCAGTTGAACTTCTTAATGTTGGTATGCTTCTTGAAGATAATCGTGATGAGTTAATGGTATATATTAAAGACTATATTTGTTTAAGGTTACTTCTTTTAAAAAGAAAAAATGATGTTTATCTTCCATATATTTTAAAGACGTTAGATGATAGGTATAAGACATTATTTGATGAATTAAATGAAGAATTCTTGATTTATGATAATATAATATCCTATATTAAAAAATATATTGGAGTATCAAGTGAACTAGTTTTAGAACTATGTGAATATTCTAAAGAGATTAATGATTTATCTGATAAAAGAATTGAGTATTCAAAAGATTTATACTCTTGGTTTTCAAATATTGCGATAAATCCAGTAATAAATACCAAATATTATGAGTGTTCAAAGTATGAAAGCAAAATCCCTGAAGATGCTTTAGAAAAATTATTGTTAAAAGAAATAAGTTAAAAAAAATAAGGCCATTGTTTGAAATGGTCTTATTTTAATTCATTGATATATTTTTTTAATGTTCTAGCATCGCTTCCAAATATTATCTTTAACTGATTATCGATTTCAACAATACCTTTGGCACCCAATTTTTGAATGCTTTCTTTATCAACTTTGCTGATATCTTTTAATGTAACGATAAATCTTGACATATTAACTTTAGTATCTAGTATGTTATCTTTTCCTCCAAGATATTGAACTAATTTGTTTATTTCCAAATTAAAGTTCTTATGGTTTAGTTTAACTATAACTAAAGATAATATTATTAAAACTACTGCAATTATTGCATATTGTATTAAATGTGCAGAATCTAACATAAATTAATCACCAAATCAATAATACTATAAAAAAATGAAAAAAGCAATTATTGAAAAAAGATTGAAATAAATATATAATTTATATAGGACGTGATGATTATGAAAAAAATTATTTATAGATTACTAGCATATGCAATTGATATATTTTTAGTTACTATGTTAACTATGGGAATTACTTATTTGCCTATGTTTAAAGAAACTAATAGTAAAGTAGGCGCGATATATGTAAGTCTTTCAACAAATGAGCTTACTTATAATGCTTTAACTGAAAAGTTAGATAAATATTATGAAGATGCTAAATTTAGTGAAACAGAGTTAGAAGAAATTAAAACTGATTATTCAAATTTTTATTCTTGTTTTAATAAAGTTAAAGTTGATGAAGAAGTAACAAATGAGTTAAAAAGTGATATTTCTAAAAATATTAAAGAAACTTATGTAGATATTAAAAATGATTACGCATATCAAATAAATAAATATAATATTGTTCAAAGCATTATTGGAGTTATTTTATATATCTTATATTTTGGTGTACTACAATATGTTTTAAAAGGACAAACTCTAGGTAAGAAACTATTTAAATTAAAAGTTGTAGGAATGGAAAAAGAAAAAGTTTCTTTATTAAATTATATTTTAAGAAGTATATTGGTTTGTGAAATTATAATAACGGCAATAGATTTAATATTCTTAACAACTATGAGTAAAAGTTTATATATTGCTTCTAATTATTGGCTTTTACAAGCAAAATATATATATGAAATTGGTTTTATTGTAGTTATGATCATTAGAGATGATAATAGAAGTGTTCATGATTTACTTTTAAATACTAAAGTTATAATGCTTGATAAGAATGGAAAAGAAATAATAGAAAAAGATGAAAAAAATTCTAATAAAACTAATTAAAATGTATCAAGCAACACCTCTAAGTAGTCATTCTAATTGTAAATACATACCAAGTTGTTCAAATTATGCAATTGATGCAATAAACAAATACGGGGCTTTTAAAGGAAGTTTGTTAAGTGTTTGGAGAATTCTTAGATGTAATCCTTTTTCTAAGGGTGGAATAGATAGTGTTAAGTAATTTAGTAAGAAAAGACTGACTAAGTCTTTTTTTTATGAAAAAGTAAACTTTACACATACTAAAAATGAAATACACAAAATACAACAAATATGTAGTATAATTAAAAATAGGAT
>FR884163.1:17556-29578 GCA_000435515.1 Firmicutes bacterium CAG:582 | reverse complement strand
ACTTTCCTGCCCCTGATTTTCCTATTATCGCATAGAATTTTCCAATTTCAAATTTTTGATTTACTGAAGATAATACTAACTCACTTGAATTTGAATAATTATATGTTACATTTTTAATTTCCAATATATCCATTTTTAATCTCCTAACTTATTTTTGATAATATTTCTTTTGGTTTTTTAATTAATATCATTAAACTTGCAATAACAACTGATAGAACAATAATTCCAATTAATATTACATAACTTTGTAGAAATGTTATAAGATTTGAAATTAAATTATAGTTTTTAAGTAAGCTATCAACCATTATTGTTGAATCATCAGAATTCATAAACCCCCCGACTATAATATTTAATATTACATTTCCTATAAACAATGATAATACGAAAGATGGTATTGATATAAATAATAATTCAAGAATAAATTGAGTTACAATTTTTATTTTAGTTATACCAATTGATAATAATATTCCTATTTCATATATTCTTTCTCTTAACCATAATATCAATATTAATGACAATACTGTTATTCCACCTATCATAATTGAATATGTCATGATTTTAATAATATGTTTTATTCCATCTATAGACTCTAGTGTTTCTTCAAATGCATGGTTATCACTTGAAACATTGTATTGTGACCAATCAATTTTAATTTTTTTAATTTTATTTAATGATACCTTTGTATTTTCTGAACTGTCTGAAAATATTACAAGTTTATTGACAATTTTGCTATTTTCAGGTTTATTTAATGCTTTTTGGCTTGATTCATAATCAATAAACACCATATTTTCACTAAAGTCTGATGATAAGCCAGTATATTTTTCTTGTTTTTTACCTGAAAAAATTCCAATTATCTCAAACTCACATTCTAATTTCTTTTTACTATTATTAAAATCAATTAATTCAAGTTTAATTTTATCATTAAGTTTTAGGTTGTTTTTTTCTGCAAGTTCATTATGAATAAGAATTTTTCCTCTATCATTATTATTAATATGTCTACCTTTTATAATAGTGAAAATGCCACTATTAAATAAATTATCCTTTTCACTATTATTAGTAGCTTCTACTGAAAGCATATTTTTGAACTCATCTGATAAATCGTCTCGTTCTATTAATTGTGTTCCATCTACAACTTTGATGTTTGTAGTTCTAGCAAGTCCATCATACTTAGTAATAATTTCTTTTATTTCTTTTATATTATCTAATTCTTTAAACTGATTAGTTTCAAAAGTGTCGCCATTATTTTTAGTTATTGATAGTGATGTATTTGTAATCTTGTATAAGTTTTTTTCCAAATTACTTGTTGATTTTGATATGTTCAAACATGAATACAAACAAGAGAGAACTACTGTTAAAATAATAAATACTATAATTGTTCTATTTCTTTTTCTTAAAATATATGCTATAGCATTTTTTAGCATTTTATCAACCTCCTATCTTCAGATTTTTTGCTTAAGAATGTATAGTCCACGTAATTATATTATTTATTTAGATTTTTGTCAATTAATCTAGCGAATTCCTAGTACATCCTGTGAATTTTTAGACTAAATGCAAGTTTATAAAAAAAAGATAAATAAATATTCATAAAAAATGAAATTTATTTATCACTTTAAGCCACGTTGTGGCTTTTTGTATGTTATACTTTCGTTGCTATGAATAATACTATTATAAATGTTTTTGACAATGAAACTGATTTAAGAAAAATTTATCCCAAGAAATTCCATTTTTCTTTACCAGATATATTCAACGATTATTAGTATGATTTTGTTTTGTTTGTTAAAAATAAAAAGTCTAAAAAAAGTATTGAATTTATTTTAAGATATTGTGATAGACCTTGCTTTGCTGCTCATCGTATAATAGATATCTGGAATGACTATATTACTTTTTGGTATCAAAGACATAAAGATGATAAAATTGTTGTTGAAAGAATTAATATATTTGAATTTATTCCTAGAGATGTTGTTGAATATCTAAATGATTTTGATTCGGATGAAGTTGATATTTCTGTTCTACCAAGATTTGATTGTAAATTTTGTAATGGTAAAATGAAACCAATTTATTATGTAGGAGTTAATGAACACATTTACGATCATAATGATTTATAATTTTTGTCATTTAAAAACTGACACTGTACAAATACATTAGTATTTATACAATTATAATAGCATATTAATTATATAAGAGAGCAACTTTTTTCTAGTGAGCTACTAATTTATCCCATCTATTATTACCAGAAGATGCAGAAGTAAAGTTTTGATTTATTTGACTAGTTATTACTTTTGCTTTTTCATTAATTGGCTGACCAGCTTTTAAATACGCCGGTGCATAACTTCTATACATTAAATTAGAAAAAGTTTCAGCTCTATCTTCGTTATATGCAGATTTAGCATATTTAGATACAAAGTAATAAGGATTATCTAAAAGATAAACATATTTATTGTCTTGAACTCCATAACTAAATCCTTCCGGATTATATTTTGCTATACTTTGTTCCAAAGTGTAACTACTATATATACCTTTTGAAGTAAAATAGCAATCTATTGCATGCATCATTTCATGGTGTACTGTATTTTCCAAAATTGAAGATTTCGGAGAATGCGTTGCCACAATTAAAATCACCAATGTTGAACTATTGTTATTATCCGTAACCCCTCCAGCATAACCATTAATATAATCAACTAAATAAATTGAAATTGGTTTCCATTTTCTTTTTATTTCACTAAAAAATGATTTTGGATATTTTTTCAATGCATCATCAATTTTAGTTAAATTATAACTAATTACTTCATCATCATATATTTTTCTAGGCTTTGCATATGAATTTTTATATACTCCATCAATTTCATCCTTATATCCAACAAAGACATTATATTTTGTCAATATTTGATTTCTATATTCATCATTCTTTTGAGACTGAGTTTTAATCGTTTGAGATGTACTAGTAATATTTGTTTTACTCGTTTGTGGCGAACTTGTTTTAACCGTTGTGTCTTCACTTTTATTCTTTTTAGTTGTTACTCCACCAGAAGTAGTTTGAACCCTAGTACTAGATGTTCTAGGAATATTTTTGTTATCATTATCATTATTTTTTGTAATAGTTGTCTTATCAACTTCTGCATCAACCGTTGTTTCAGAAACTTCTTCAGTTGTTTTAGCAATTGTTTCATTAGATTCATTAACATCATTACTAAAATGTTTGTCTAAAGAAGAGTCTTTCTTATTTCCTAAAATAAATATAGTAGTTAATCCTGCACATAAAATTAATACAATTACACCAATTATAATATTATTTTTATTTATTAATTTTTTCATTACTTACTTCCTTTCATTTTTTAATTTAACAAACTTCTAATCTTATTTTTTTCATATAAATATTCTTCCATATGAAGCTGATGGCCATAATCGTTTACGTCATCTACACTTTGTAAATTCTTAAAGAGTCTCATAAATATCATATTAAACGGATTATACCTGCTTCCTGAGTTACGAAATCTTATTGCCATCATTCCTAAAACGTTATCCTCTTTATCAAATCCCTCAATATATGGTTGAGTTTTAAACTCAATTAAAAACTTATCATTTAGCTTTTTTATTGTGACTACGTTTCCAACTTCATATGCAGTTTCATCTGATACCCAAGTAATAGTTTCAGTCTCTTCATCATACAAATCATTATAATGAGACATATTAAAAAATCTATATCTTTTTTTGTCAAATTCAATATTCTCTAAATATTCTTTTCTTTCTTCATCCGTTTCAACATATGGAGGAAAGTCTAACTCTTCATCAAGTATATTAATAGATTTAATATCATCTAAAACTTGTTGAAATAAATAATATATTTGATAGTTTTCTCTAGTTATTTCAAAACTATCATATGAATACTCATCATATTCGTTTATATTTGTATTTTTTATAATCCAATATAAATCGCCTGTACCAGCAAACATTATGGATAAAGTTTTATTTTCATCTATAAGATAAATATCTTTTACATTGTAATCATTATTTTTTAATACTACCTTCATAAAATCACTCACAACCAATATTTAATATTTTAAATCAATAAATAAATTAATTATTACTAATTAATTTATTTATTACATTAATTTCTAAAGACTCTAACTTTGTATCTAAATGTCCTCTCATATTCATATAACATGCATCAGTAAAATCATCAAACTTAAAATAAAATCTTATAGAATTAATAATTGTTTTTTCAATATAACAAGTAGTTGGCCATATAAGAGCAGATTCCCCATTTTCGCAGAAATTGTATTCATTAAATTCTATATCATACTTTTCTCCTATTGGCACTTTATGTATTTCATCCCAATTATATATATGTACATAATAACTATATCTATGAGTTTTATCAGTTATATACAAACCATTTTCATCTAATTCTATTTTATCTATCTCAAGATTTACACCATTTAAAATCATTATATTTTCGCATGTTAGCATTTATAATAACCTCATTTCTAGTTTCAGTTAAATTAATTCAATTTTAAATCCAACAATTTTAGAATTTTTAACCATATCTTCACCGAATATTTTATTAAATAAAGATATAAATTCTTCTTTAGAACAATCTAAATTATTATTCAAATATTCATCACTTTCACAAACAGAAGCTAGATCATCATATATAAATTTATCGATAACTCTTACAAGCAAATATTTATTTTCGTCATATACAACCAAAAATTTGATTATATCTCCAACTTTAATACTATTAGACTTTTCATTTAATAATCTAAACTCCACAGTTTTCTTACCTGAAATCATATCATTATAAACATCATTATATATTTTATATCTATATTCCATATTTATTATCCTCCATTTCTAGAATAATAAAATCATCGTAACCAACACACAAATTATATCATTTATACATTATTCCTACAATAAAAAAAGGAAATCAAATTTCCAAGTTCAATTGATTACTAATGACCAATATCGTAATCTAAAGAAACTTTTTCTCCTAGTGCATAAACATCAAAAAACAATTTTTCCTTATTTTCAGTATCATAAGAGAAATTAAAAATAGTTTCATACGGATCGTTTTTCGTTTGGAATATTGATTCAAAAAATGTATCATCTTTAGATCTATAATCAAGAATATCTTTTAAATCTATTAAACTCTTTATGCTATTATTCAAAAGCATTTCTTTTGCTTTACTATATCTAAAAAAGCTGTTTGATCCCATATCCAATGATAGTTTATTAGAGTATTTTCCACGAAGAAAGTGATTAGAATGAACAAAACAATCATTAATATAAACGACATCAATTGTATCATTATATACCTCAATTGACACAGCCACGTTCGTATTTATATCAATTGCTGTTACATGATACCCAGAAGCATTGTTTATTTCCTTACATCTTTTTATTAAATCATCAATTGAAGAAGATTCTGCTATATGTCTTTGAGAAAAATATCTTGGAGTATAATCTACAACCCAATTATCATCATGACAATAGTTGATTGTTTTTACTATTCCATAGCTATTAAAACTAACACCATTACCAAAAGGCATATTATACATATCATTAGTTATAAACCAATTTTCATCATCAATTTTAACTTTACTCAAACAGAAATTGCCATCAATATATTCATCATCTTCATTATGAGAAATCATAAATTTTCCATTATTTTTTTTATATACAATAGTTGTACAGTGTTCAAAATTTAAATCCATTATTTCTGGACACATTATAGAAAAATAAACTAAGCGATCAATTTTCAATCCATCAGCTTTACCAATAATTTCTTCATAGTATTTAGGGAAAGTATTTTTTAATTTATTAAATTGAAATTCAACGGCTTTTTTAATTGAATCATCAGTATATAGTTTTTCTTCAATTTCTTTAAGATTAAGATTTAATCTTTCTAAAAAAAATTCTCCAGATTTTTTACCATTTTCATATGGTGTTCCATTTAAATTAAGTATTTCCATATTAATTATCCTCCATTTCTATTAAAGATGAAACATCATCTACCATAATGGAACAAACACCACTTTTATTTAGTTTTCTAATATTTTTCTTTATATCATCAATAAATAAAATCTCATTTAATTTACAATTATTTATTTTAGCAATTATCTTTGTTGCATCAATTTTTGCTTTTTGACTTCCTGATGAGAATACTTCAATATCTTTATCAAAAAACTTATGCACAAAGTGTCTTTTGGCTTCTAGATTAAATGTAAATATCATACCAGAAACACAATACATCTTAATTTTCTTATTCCTTAAAATAGATATTAATTTACATATATCTTCATTTGGTATACAAGGTTCAACTACCTCATAAAAATTTTCAGGATTATTGTAAGCATTAACATAATAACTAATAAACATATCTTCATCCGTAGTTTTCATATAGTCTAAACTTTTATGTAATGCAAGAGTTTCATCAAAATCAAAAATGGCAACCTTAATCAAATTAAGATCAATATTATTATTTTTAAACATATCATCACTACCTTAATATAGACTAATACTAGTATAACATAGAGAAAACATAATCGTCTATCTTGTTAATAAAATACCATTGTCTGACTCTTCAAACTTATGTATCCTTCCATTAAAATATCTCTTATATTCATCTAAATTACAAAATAAATAGGTTAAAACATACCCATTAGCTGTTAAATTAAAACTTTCAATTAATTCTTTATATTGACTTCTATCAGAATAGGCCAAAATATTTGATAAATAAACTAAATCATAAGAATCCCTCAAATTAGAACCTGTTTTAAAAATATCTCCGGTATGAAAAGTAAATTGCACATCATTTATTTTATCCTTCATAGAATAATAAACTACATCATCTAAATACATGTTTTGTTTTAAAGCATATTCTTTAGTAACTACTTCACTTGAAAATAACCTTGAATTAGTTATTTCATACCAATTTGTATAATTCAGTAAAGCATCCCAAAATTCTCGGTATTTTTTAGTTAATCTCTTTCTCACCTTTTCAAAATATAAATCATCATAATATTCATCCAAAGATGTTTTAGCGCAAGAGAAGAAAAAATTTAAAAATTCTTCTTGAGTTAAAGTTTGTAAAGCCGCTAATTTTAAATTTAAAAAATACTCTGGATAAACACTTATATCAAAACAATCAATATGTTCAGGATAAGAAATTAACATATTAATTATTTGATCACCCGAACCAATAACCGATAAAATTCGCCTTTTATTTAATAAATAGTCCGCATAATCCTGTATTCTTTCATTTGATTTCATATAAATAAAAGATTCTTCATGAAAATACGCATTTTTTAAATTATTGTCATAATTATCCACAATTTTTAATGCATCAGTAATTACATCCACTAAAATCCCGCCTTTTTTGAAAGGTATTATAACATAAGCAAATAGAATTTCAAAAAGCTATTTCAAAAGAAAAGTTATTTTCTCTTCAAGTGGAACTAAGTCAGTATTATTATAATCGTAATGCAAACCATAATCTTGTATAGATTCATCAGTATAATGCCACCATTCCCCAGGATTTACAATCAATCCGTATTTAAAAGCAACACTTATCAATAAATCGCGATTATATTTTTCTTTTCTTCCACAGCCATTATACTCAACGTTAGACTTTTTAGAGAAATCATCAAAGTCACAAGGTAAAGAAGCAACTATTCCATCCATATTTGAAAGCAAAATATCAACTGCATTTATTTTTATATTATGAGTTCCTCGTTTTTTAGGATTTGCCACTTTTAATTCATCATAATAACCATATTTTTCATAAAAAAATTTCCAAAATAATTCTTGAACTTGTATAGGTCTATAAGCATCATATATAGTTAAACATAAATTACTTTTTTTTAGTTCACGATTAACCATTATAAGTTTTTTCCATATTTTATTATTCATTAGTATTGGCATATCTTTAGGATAAATCGGAAAGTTAACAAAATTATTTTTTGTTTCATAAACAAAATTCTTAAACATATTTTCTTTTTTTAACATCTCGTCTGTAACTATTATAAAATCATTAATATCACAAAAATGCTTTAAATTATCATAATTAATTACTAAACTCTTCATGAACTATCTCACCTACTATTAAAAGTATAAAATAAAAAAAGTGGATTATCTACCACTTTCCACATAAGATTTTAGTTTTCTTAAAATATCTTGTTTTTCCACACTTGTTAATTCAATTGATTTATGAGCAGAATCATTATTAAATTTATGTATTTCTTTAGCACGCATATAATATAAATTACTAACTTTAATAAATGTACGATCAAGAGAATCATAAAAAACACATCTTAATTTATAAGAACCGTTTTCTTTTACTGAAATCATACCAAAGTATATTATAGAATTACTTGTACATGGTTGCATATAAAGTTGTTGATAGGCATAAGAATAAAGGTCAGAATCCATGTATTCAGTTACATTTTCTTTTGCATTATCATGCATATATACTCGAAAATCCACAACAGCATTATAAGGACTTTTTATTGCATCACTTTTTTCCGTCATAAGTTTTAATTCATTTAGATTATCATTTGTAGCACTAACAACTGGATTGGTATATCTTCTCTTTTGTATTTCATAATCGCTTAAAGATGTAGAAACAAAAACTAAATTATTAGATATTCTTCCGTAGAAATAAGAACCAATGCTTTTTTGTTTTCCTAATAATTGAAGAAGTTTTACATATGCTTCTTCACTAAAAATAACACGAACTCCAGCATATTCTTTTAAATCATCTAAATCAACTCTATTTTCACTAAAGATAGGAAACACTTCTTTTTTATCTAAACTACTATTTATTTCAGTTATTGCTTTACTTGTTAAAAATTTCATAGTTATCCGCTCCAAACAAACATACCAATATTATCATAAATAAAATTAAAACTCAACAAAAAAATTATGAGAAACCTCATAATCCTTTTAATAAACTATTTATTTAAATTCTTTTATAAGTAAACTATTTTTATCAATAACATAAGTTATTTTAATAGTCTTTTCACGTTTACCACATCTTTTAATAACATCTTTATTTATATATGGAATAATACTCTTTAAAGTTAATACCAACATCACTACTATCAATTGAACCGCCATAAACAACTACTAATCCAACATTTACAAACTTTCCATTTTGAGTAAATCCATTTAAATCAACATTATCCTTATTTTTTATAATAATCTTATATTTAACATAATCAAAAAGAATAGTAAGTCTTATATCAATTTTAACACTTAATCCAGCAATTATATGATTCAACATTTTTTTCATAGTTTTGCCTACATTCCTTACAATATCATTATACCCAATATTATACAACATCAAAAAAGTTATCTTTACATACAAAAAGGATAAAATTAATTATCCTTAATTGTTACATCGAACTTATCATCTTTATAATCAACTACTAATGTAGAACCAAATTTTAATTCTCCATTAATTAATACTTTTGCAATAGTTGTTTCAACAGTTCGACTTAATAAACGTTTTAGTGGTCTTGCTCCATATGTTATGTCATATCCATTTTCTATTAAATAATTTCTAGCATCATCTGTAAGTTTAATATGAATATTGTTATCTTTTAATCTATCTTCCATTTCATGAATTAATTTATCAAGTATACATTTAATATTATCTTTAGTTAATGGATTAAAGACAATTATCTCATCTATTCTATTGATAAATTCAGGTCTAAAATATTTTTTAACATCATTCATAACTTCACTTGTATTACCATCTAAAATATGCTCGCTTCCTAAGTTAGAAGTCATTATTATAATGGTATTTTTAAAGTCAACTGTACGTCCATTTGAATCAGTTACACGACCATCATCAAGAATTTGAAGTAATAGATTTAAAACTTCCGGATGGGCTTTTTCAATTTCATCGAATAGAACTATTGAATAAGGATTTCTTCTTACTGCTTCAGTTAACTCTCCACCTTCTTCATATCCTACATATCCAGGAGGAGAACCAATTAATCTAGAAACACTGAATTTTTCCATATATTCACTCATATCAATACGAATCATATGCTTTTCATCATCAAATAGTTCATAAGCAAGAGTCTTAGCAATTTCTGTTTTACCAACTCCAGTTGGACCTAAGAATATAAATGAGCCAATTGGTCTATTCGGATCTTTTATTCCACTTCTACTTTTTATAATCGCATCACTTACAAGTTTTATAGCTTCATCTTGACCAATAACTCTTTTTTTCATGTTTTCTTCAAGATTAAGAAGTTTTTCTTTTTCACCACTAACAAGTTTGCTTATTGGAATATTTGTCCATTTGCTTATTACTTCAGCAATACTCTCACTCGTAACTGTATCACTTAATATCTTATTTTTTTCAAGACCATTTAATTCAGTAAGTTCTCTTTCGAGTTTAGGAATATCACCATGACGAAGTTTAGCAGCACGAGTTAAATCATATTCATTTTCTGCTTGTTCAAGATCAAATTTAGCCTTTTCAATCTCTTTTTTCTTTTGTTTTATTTTATCATTAATACCTTTTTCTTTATCCCAAGAACTTCTTAGTTCTTTTTCCTTTTCTTGTTTTACAACAAGCTCTTTATCAATCTCTTCTACACGTTTTTTAGAAAGTTCATCCTTTTCTTTTTTAATTGCTTCCCTTTCAATTTGTAAACGCATAATTTCACGAGTTAAAGTATCAAGACTAGTTGGAACTGAATCCATTTGAACACGAATTGTTGCACATGCTTCATCTACAAGATCAATTGCTTTATCAGGTAAAAATCTATCAGTAATATATCTATTTGATAAAGTAGCAGCTGTAATAAGTGCTTTATCTTGAATAGTAACACCATGATGAATCTCAAATCTTTCTTTTAATCCACGAAGAATAGTTATTGTATCTTCAACACTTGGAGGAGAAACAATTATCTTTTGGAATCTTCTTTCAAGAGCTCCATCTTTTTCGATGAATTTACGATATTCATTTAAAGTAGTTGCACCTATTACATGAATTTCTCCACGAGCAAGCATAGGTTTTAGAATATTTGAAGTATCCATTCCGCCTTCTGCACCAGCACCAACAATCATATGTATTTCATCAATAAACATGATTATTTGGCCTTCACTTTTTTTAATTTCATTTAAAACAGCTTTTAATCTTTCCTCAAATTCACCACGATATTTAGCACCAGCAATTAAACTTGCAAGATCAAGTTCCCAGATAGTTTTATCTTTTAAGCTATTTGGAACATCTCCTCTTACAATTCTTAAAGCAAGTCCTTCAACAATGGCTGTTTTACCTACACCTGGTTCTCCAATTAATACTGGATTATTTTTTGTTTTACGAGAAAGTATACGTGTAATACTACGTATTTCTTCATCTCTTCCAATTACTGGATCAATTTTGCCTTTTTTAGCATCTTCAATGATATTACGACCATATTTTTCTAAAACGTTTTCTTCTTTTTCTTCCATATTTGGATACATACTATCACCTCACAAGTATAATTATACTCAAAAATTAGCACTTGTCAAGTATAAGTGCTAATTTTATAAAAATATTTAGTTGTTATAGTTCCAAATACCCAATTTACCTTTAGCCGGAATAAATTCATCTAACGCTTGAATATCACTTAAGAGCCAAGCATACCTTCCCTCTTTATACTCCCCACATATATACTCCTTATAATTATTCTTTTTCATATCCTCAACAAAAGCTGAACTCATGTAAACACAGTCAACAAGCCTACATTTACAAATAATATAACCATTGTGCATAGATCTTTTTCCCACTAAATTAAAAAGATCAACTCTTTCTTTAATATTAACATTACCTAAGGATGCGTGAATATAAAGTTCACCTCGATAATTTGTTTTAAAACTTCTTGTTTCAATCATTTTATCTTTATCCATTATAAGCGTTGCAAATGGTTCTTTTATACTTAATACTTTCACAGATTTTCATTTTCCTTCCAAATTTACATTCTATACTAAAATTATTTTAACATACTACCATAGTAAAAAA
>FR884163.1:0-17540 GCA_000435515.1 Firmicutes bacterium CAG:582 | reverse complement strand
AACATACTACCATAGTAAAAAACTACCGATTTTGGTAGTTTTAACTTTTTTACAAAAATATTTATCAATTTATTTATTCAAATTATTGATATAATCAACTATAATATCAGCTGTTTTTTCAACTCCATATTTATCTACATTTAACATAATGTCATAATTACTGAAATTTTTCCAATCAGTTCCCGTATAGAATTTATAATGTTTTTCACGTTCTTTATCAATCTTTTCAATCTCTTTTAAAACATTTTTTTCTTTCAATCCATAATAAAGAATTGCACGTTTTTCTTTAGATGATGGATCACTATAAAGAAATACTTTTATTAAATCTTTATTCTTTCTTAAAATATAATCAGCACATCTTCCAACAATTACACATGAATCCTTAGAAACACTTTTTATTACTTTTTCTTCTGCTACATATAATAAATCATCATTATTATTAATATAACTTGAACATCCTTTAGTTTGATCAATTGATTCAATATAATCAACATTTAAACCAGACTTTTTAGAAGCTAAATTTATAATTTCTTTATCATAAAAAGGAATTCCTAGTTTTTCTGATACAAGCTTTCCAACAAATCTTCCGCCTGAACCATATTCACGAGATATAGTTACTATAACATGTTTTCCATTATAACTATTTGAAGTATTGGCCTCAAGATTCATTTTCTTGCTTTCTTTTATACCAAGTTTCTTATATTCACTTAATAATATAAATGAAGTTATTACAAAGCAAATAGCATCTGCTATACAACCAGCATACATTACCCCATATAATCCTTTATTGAATCCAAAAGCTAAAACAAGCGATATTGGGATAAGCAATATTATTTGTCTAATAAACGATACTGCAGTTGACTTAAATACATTTCCAACTGATTGAATGACAATACTAGTTGTCATCTCTAAAGCATTTAAACATATTACAAGTAAGAAACTGTGACACATTAATTCAGCAAATTCCATGAATAATTCATATGATGGATCAGTTGAACTTATAAATACTGACGCAAGTTCTCTAGGGAATAATATAAATATTATATTGAAAATAATTCCTACAATAAAATTGATAATTAATACTTTTCTAATAGTTTCTTTTACACGTTCTTCATTACCTGCCCCATAATTAAAACCAATTATCGGTTGAGCTCCAATTGATATACCCAAAACAGTGGAAATATATAAACTATTTATTTTAGATATTACACCATATACTGATAAAGGAATATCTGAACCAAACTTAGTTACTGCACCAAGTTTAGTCATCATATTATTCATAAATACAAAAAGTACTAAAATAGTCATTTGAGTTATAAATGAAGATAATCCTAAAGATAAAACTCTTAAAATATCTTTATCAATTTTAAAATATTTTTTCTTTAGTGTTACTGATTTAACCTTAAAAAAGTATGCAAATGCGATTATAAACGACACAACTTGACCGATCACGGTAGCAATTGCGCCTCCAGAAACACCAAGACGGAAAATAAATATAAAAATCGGATCCAAAATTATATTAATAATAGCTCCAACAACCAACATAACCATGGAATATGCAGGTGATCCATTTGCTCTTATAATACTTGACATACTAGAATACATTATCATAAATGGGGCTCCAATTATAACAATTCTTCCATAATCAACAGCATATTTATAAACACTTCCTGTACATCCAAAAAAATATACAAGTTTTGGAAGCATAATATATGCAATAACGCTTACAACAAGAGATACAATAAGTGTTAAAGTTATTGATGAACCAATACTCTTAGCCGCACTCTTTTTATCTCCTTCACCTAGTTTTAATGATAAGTTTGCTGCTGCTCCATTTCCAATAAGTCCAGCTATGGCGTTAAACATAATAACAAGTGGAAATATAACATTAGTTGCTGCATTACCAAGTGTTCCAACACCTTTGCCAATAAATATCTGATCGACTATATTATAGACTGAATTAATAAGCATGCTAATAACACAAGGTATTGAAAAAGTTAATAACAACTTACTGATTTTTTCTTTTCCCAAATTTAATTCTTTCATCTTTTACCTACTTTCTTTTTTTGAGCCTTGCTCATTATAGCATAAAAAAAATTCTTGTGTAAGTTTTTTTTCAAGAATTTTTAAAATTTATTTAATTAAATTTATAATCCATTTTATATCTTCTATAGATTTATCTATATTAAATCTTCCATTACCTACAGGATAATAAACTGAATAGCATTCAAAATCTTTGTTATCAATAGTTTTTATAAATTTTTCTTTTCGACAAAGAGAAACAGATATTTTTTTATCTAATACGATTGAACTAACTTGGTTTCCAAATAGTATAATTACTTTAGGATTAACAAATTTTATTTCTTTTTCTAATAGATGTAAATATTCCTTAAAAACTTTATCAGGAAGGGCTCTAGCATCAACTTGAGTACATTTTCCCAAATTAGTAATAAAATACCTATGTTTTTTTACGTTTTCGTATACCTCTATAGCAAAATTATACGTCCACTCATTTCCTTTAATTGAACGAATTTTTTCGTAAATATCATCATCTAACAAATCTACATCATGAAAAAGTGTCCATATATTTTTAGTGCCTACCCAAGGAGACTTTAAACCTTTCCACTCTTTACTCGAAGCTATATTTCTGCCAGTTGGATTCATGAAAACAAAACATACATCTGGATTGTCAGTACATCCACCAAAATTAATAGAATCCAGATTTTTATCACCATACTTATTTTGTAGCTTATCATACTCCACTTTCAATTGTTCTAAATTCATATTCTTTCTCCAATCTCAATTTTATAATTTTTTTTCATATATATAAGCTTTCTCTTCGCACACTTTTCTAGTTTCACTATACTCTTTAGATTTTATGGTTGTTTCAAAAACACGTTTACACCCAGTAGCTTCATAGATGTAATAAGAACAAGAATCATCAGTTAAAATTTGTAAGTTTTCTAAACCATCCCTTTTAGCTAATGTAAATATATCGGTAAGCAACTTTTTACCAATACCCTTTTCCCTAACTTTCTTATCAAGTATAAGAATGGATACTTCTCCATCAAAATAATTTTTTAACTCTTCTGGAACATAATCATACGTTTCATCATATTTTAATAAAGCATCTTTATCTTTTATTTTCTTACTTCTATATAAACATTTTCTAATAAATTTAGCTAATTTTTTTCTAAAAGTGTGTTTTTTTTAACCTTTTTTAGAATATCCTGCATACCCTAGAAGTTCACCATTTTCACGATAATAAACAAATTTCTCGGTTTCTTCAATTATCTCAAGCAAGTAAATAAAGGCACACAATTCATGTGGAGCACCGGATTCAAGCGCACCCAAATTCCATTCTTCCATTAACATACGCACTTGTGCTTTAATATCTTTAAGTAACATACTATCACCAAAAGCATTGTAGCACATATTCAAGCTTTATCTTTAGCTCTTGTCATTATTTTACATGTTTTTTTCTATAACTTTCTTTAACATCATAGTAACTTCTTTAAACGATCCCTCATCAAAAGGATTTGGCATTTCATATAAAGCAATCAATTTCTTAAATGGGTAATAAGAAGCAACTGCTGCAACTTTTCTAAAGACATCTAAATTTTTGCTTGATTTACTCCAAATAGCAAAAGCACCAAAATATGAAAGAGCATAATCAATATAATAAAAAGGATCAGAATAGACATGTGTTTGTCTAAAATAATAGTTTCCACTTTCAAGATTTTTATTACCACTATATCCATCATACAAATGATATTTCTTTGAAAGTTCAATATAAATTAGACTAATATCTTCTGGCTTTAAATCCACTTTTTTATAAATTGTTTCTTGAAATTCATCTATTAAACAAATATAAGGCATCATTGTAATTAAATTGTATATACATAAAAAACCATATTTCTTTTTGTCATCATCACTAAATAATGGATCAACATAATCAGTAGCAATCAATTGAAGTGCATAAGAAAACATTTCAGCAATTTCAAATGTTGGATATTTTAAAAGAGGAGAAACAATATATTTTTTATCTTCAATACCAGCCAAATATTTTTGATATGAATGTCCCATTTCATGTGTTGTTGTAAGTACATCATTATAATTTCCCTTATAATTACCAGTCACTACAGGAACTGCTTCGCATACTAAATAATTAGTTATTGAAAAGTTTACTTTATTCTCTCTTGTACAAAAATCAATGTAGCCATTATCAAGCATATCTTTAAATAGTTTTCCTAAATCTCCATCAATACTAAAAAATACATTTTCCATTTTTTCTAACAACTCTTCATTAGAATATAACAATTTTGGAGAATCACTAAAGAAAACAGTATCATAATAAGTTAATCTATCAACACCCAATTCTTTTCTTTTAAACTCATTCAAAGAATTACATAGAGGTATAAAATACTTTATTACATTGTCTCTAAACACTCTAATATCATCATAATCATATCCAAATCTTCTTAAACTATGTAAACTATATTCAGAATAATCATTAAATCCTAATTCCCTAGATATTTCATTTCGAACTTTAACTAATTCATAAAGAATACTAATATATTTATCCTGTTGACTATAATAATACTCATTAACTGCATCATGCGCTTTCTTTCGAACTTCTCTTTCATTTGAAGTAAAATATTTTGCTATACGCGGAAGTGTTAAACGCTCTTTCTCAAAATCAATCGAAATCTTATTTAGTGAACGATATTCAGACTTTAATTCGTTTTCTCTTCTTTTTAAATCAACTACTTTATCACTTGTAATTTTTATTTTAGATGAAACTGTGTTAAAAAAGTTTTCTGGTATAACATCATTTAGTTTATCTTTAAATTCAGTGTCAAGCATGACTTGATAAAAAGGCACAAATAAAACATCAAACTTAGGCTTAGTTGCATTCCAATATTCTACTTCTTCTTTATAAAATTCATCATCTAAAGTACGCATATTTTGAATATCTGCATAATCATACATTTCTTCAATTTCATTTTGTAATTCTATTATTTCTCTAACTATTTTTAGAAACTTTTCAAAGTCTTTAATTGTTTTTAATTCTTCAATCATCTTTTCTAATTTTTCTTTTGTTTCATCATAGCTTATTCTTTTATATTCTATTTTCTTTATGTTTTTCATATGTTTTTTCACCTTTACTTTAAATTTTTAAAAATATTTTTTAAATCATCATGAATTACTAAAGTAGCACACCTATCATATGGAGTTACATTATCATTTAAAATAATCAAATTCTTCCCATTAAATAAACTAACTAAACTTGCAGCCGGATTAACTGTTAGAGAAGAACCTGCAACTATTAATGTTTCACAGGAAGAAACTACCTTTATGGCCTCATAATAATCTTCAGTTAAACTTTCTCCATATAAAACTACATCAGGTCTAATAATTCCTCCACAGGAACAAACTGGTATATCATGATTAGAAAATACATATGATGCCTCGTACTCTTTTCCACACTTCATACAATGATTTTTATAAATTGTACCATGAAGTTCTAAAACGTTAGTTAATCCAGCTCTTTTATGAAGTCCATCAATATTTTGAGTTATTACACATCTTAATTTATTTTGATTATCTAAACATTTTAAATATTCATGAATAATGTTTGGAGTAGCATCTAAACAATTCAAATTACTTTTATAAAAATCATAAAATAAAAAAGGATTATTTTCTAAACAATTAATACTTAGTAAATATTCTGGAGATATATCTAAATCCATTTTATATATTCCATTTTTACCTCTAAAATCCTTTATTCCTGATAAAGTAGAAGTCCCTGCTCCATCAAAAAACACGATATCGCAAGAAGAATCAATAATTTCTTTAAGTTTCTTAATTTTTTCCATATATATCACCATAAATCTTTTTACATAAAGGAAAAGTTCTTGTTCCAATTCCACTTATATGAAATTCCTCTAGATTTTCATATATATTGTAATGCTTTATCCCATATTTTTGGTATTCCTCATCACTTAACTCTTTAAAAGCTGGACAAGGCAAAATTGTTCCATCATATTTAATATCTATTTTTTGAAGTCCGGCAGTACACATATGCGTTTGTTCACTAGCAAATGGTATACCAACTCTTATATTTCCAGAATACACTTTTTTAGCTTGCTCAAGTAATGAAAAAAACTCTTCTTTTTCCATCTTAGATAATTCTAACGAATTTGCATTTTCTTTTCCTCTACCTTGAGGAACAAAACTAAGTAAACTAATATTTGGAACTTTAACAATTTCAATAAGTTCTAATAGATCAAGTATTTCTTTATAGTTTAATTTATTTGGAATAAAATGAATATCAGTATCTATTCCAATATACGTTGCATTAAAAAGTGAGTCCAAAAGACAAACTCTTAAAGTTTCTTTTCTTCCCATAAGTAGTTCATCTGTTTCATACTCATAAGCTTGGACATCAAAGACAATTTTTGAAAGACCTGCATTGATTAATTCTCTTATTTTTTCTTTTGATATTCCCGAGTAAGTTTTATTATTTAAAATCCTATCATAATATTTTTTAACACTATGTATCGTTAATAAATCATCAGATTCTATATCTTTTAAAGCAGCTTCTTTTTCCTTTAAATAATAAAGAACATCTTTATCACTTAATTTATTTGCAAATTGTATTCCACTCGTAAATAAAGTAACTCTTATTCCTAAATTAGAAGCATAACTAATCATTTCTAATAAATCCGGATGCAATAATGGTTCTCCACCAGATAAGGATAGTTCTTCTATTCCACCAGTCAACATAAAATAATCAATTACTCTTTTAAAGTCATCTAAAGATATAAAGGTATTCTTATCTATACAAGAATTAGAAGAACAAAACATACATCTATTCGGACATTTGTCCAATATTTCAAAGCATAAATCCTTAACCATAAAACCACCTAAAACACATCTAGTATATCATATATATAATTTCATATATAAAAATTCATACTAATTTATGCACTTTAATTATACTTCTTTACTTTACCAAATCTATTAAATGGAAATAAGATTAATTCAGTCGTTCCTTTTACATCTTTAAAAGGAATAGTTCCAATCATTCTTGAATCTTTAGAGTCATCTCTGTTATCACCCATAACAAAATATTCACCTTCTGGAACTGTTATTTCTTCACTACAAATTGTCCAGTTAGTTTCACAAGTTCCAATTTTTTTGGAAGTAGTCAAAAACTTTTCTTCAACAACTTCACCATTTATCGTTAAAACTCCTGTTTTTTCTTCATTTACATATTTTACTTCATACTTTATTTTGTCCCCTGGAAGACCAATAACCCTTTTAATCAAATCTCCAGAATCAGTTTTTATAACTACAATATCAAATCTTTTAATTCCTCTAATATTCTTAGTCAATTTATAAAGAATCATTGTATCACCATTTTGTAAAGTTGGGCTCATACTTGACCCCTTAACATTAACGGGTGTTGCCACAAACAATCTAATTATTACTACAAAAAATATAATAATTAAATAAGGCATATATTCTAAAAACAAGTCCTTACTTGCCTTTTTAGTATTTTTATTTATCGTTTCTTTTTCTTCTAATGTTAAATTTTTTTCACTCATCTATATTCACCTAACTAATTGTATCAAAAAGTCAAAAAAAAAGAAACAGTAATTAGTTTCTTTCTTTGATTTTAATATCTTTAGCACTATTGTCAAGATAATTAAGTTTAGCTCTACGAACCATACCTTTTCTTACAACTGTTATCTTATCAACTAATGGAGAATTAACTTTGAAAATTCTTTTAACAACAATTCCTCCACTTTTCTTTCTAACAGTAAAAGTTCTTGATATTTTGCTTCCTTTAATAGAAGTTACAATTCCTTCATATGCTTGAATTCTATGAGTCTTACCTTCTTGAATCTTATAATCAACTCTTACAGTATCTCCAACACGAAACTCAGGAACATCAGTTCTAATACTTTTTGCATCTACGATATCTTTTAAATTCATGATATACTTCCTTTCTATAAATATACACCCACATAATCATTGACTACCTCAAGCGGATTACATTTAGCTTTTCCAAAAGCACATATATTTTAGCATAAATATTTATGACTTTCAATACCAAACTTGATTTTTTTAACTTTTGTATATATAATACATACACAAAAAGAAAAAGGGAGGAACTATAATGTACACAACAAAAATGAAACCTGAAGTCACAATTAAATTATATGCAAACTTTTTTAATATATGTGGTGTAAAAAGTTTTGAAAATGTAAGTGATGAAAAGATTGAAATCTTAAAGCAAAAAGCCACTGAACTAAAAAATCAATTTTATAGTGATGATATTCCAAAATATTTGCAAATGCTACTTTATCACGTTAGAAATGAAATCAAAGATTTTGATAAAACTGAAAAAGTAATGCTTTTAATTTTAGTTATTGATCCAGAATGTATTACATGGAAACTTTACAATAGTGCTAAAATACCAAGCGAAAGCAAAGCTAAAGAAGCATATGAAAAAGCCAGAACTATAAAAGAAAAGAAAGAAGGAAAATTAGCATATGAAGAAGCCCTACGAAAAAAATCGAGAGCAATTCTTAATTTATCCAGCCAAGTTCAAGAAAAAATCGGACTTTTTATTCCATCAATTATACAATTAGAAAAACTATATTTAAAAAGAAACAATTACTCAACACTAAAAAGATATACAAACAAAGATAATTTTCCTCTTTTAAATCAAATTCTTGAAAAAATAGATTCAATAAAAGAAATACCCGAAGATCGTAAAGAGGTTTTAGATAAAATTCTAAAAAGATATCAAGAATCTTTTCCTGAAATTGATATCAACCTATTAATATATCATATATTTGTGCAACCAAATATGTTAGAAATAAAAAATATTAATGAGCAACTCTATTTTTTAATAAACGCTTCTCAACTTGGATATGAAAATGATGAAACATTAGCTTCTATATACCAATACTATTGTACATGGGACGCGATGAATGAAGAATTAAAAAGAGTTTATGGATATACTTCAACATCATTGTTAAAACTTCAAGGACACTATAATACGATATATAACATTAAAGGAGACTTTTAAAGCCTCCTTTTAATAATCAATAATAGTTTCACCATTAACATAATTAATTTTTGTTTTAGGATCAATTACTTCTTTAGTTATGGGATTGACAAGTTCTTCTATATATTCGTTTTCGTAAAGTATTTCTAAAGTTATATCATTACTGCAACGATTTTCTAATCGACATCTTTTAAAAGCATATTCAATCTTAGTATTAAGCGCATACATGAGTTTATCATCATGCTCTTTTGTTAAAGAAATCGTAGTAAAAGTAACAACAATTATAACACATATTGCTATAGTTATTGAAAAAATCAAAAAATTACTTATTTGTTTCATAATAATCCTTTATAAATTTATCACGATATTCTAGTATAGTATCGTTTTTTATTGCTTCTCTTAACTCTTCCGTTAATCTTATTAAATAACGTATATTATGAATAGATAAAAGTCTTGCTCCAAAAGTCTCATCAGCATTTATTAAATGCTTTATATATGCTTTAGAAAAATTTTTACAGGCATAACAATCGCATGTTTCATCAATAGGTGTAAAGTCCCTTTTATATTTTGCATTTTTAAGATTTATCTTACCAAAACGTGTTAAAGCATGTCCATGACGTGCAAGTCTAGTTGGACTTACACAATCGAAAATATCAACACCGCGTATTACATTTTCAACTATATCAATTGGATCCCCAACTCCCATAAGATAACGTACTTTATCCTTTGGTAAATACTCAGTTGAATATTCAACCATTTTATACATTGTTGGTTTATCCTCGCCAACACTTGTTCCACCTATAGAATACCCATCAAAATCCATTTTAACAAGTTCTTCAACACAATGACGTCGAATATCTGGATACTCACCACCTTGAACTATTCCAAATAAACTTTGGCGAGGATTATTAAATACCTCTTTACCTCTTTTAGCCCAACGTAAAGTTCTTTCAACACTATTTTCAACATATTCACGTGTCGCTGGCCAACCAATACACTCATCAAAACTCATTGCAATGTCCGAATCCAATTTATTTTGAATTTCAATACTTTTTTCTGGAGTTAAAAGTAAACTATCACCATTCAAATGATTCTTAAATTTAACTCCCTCTTCAGTTATATCTTTTTTCTTAGCCAAAGAAAAAACTTGAAATCCTCCAGAATCAGTTAGAATTGGACCATTCCAATTCATAAATTTATGAAGTCCACCAGCCTCATCAACAATATCTTCCCCTGGTCTTAACCATAAATGATATGTATTTGAAAGAATTATTCCCGCATGAACTTCTTTTAATTCTTCTGGAGATAAAGTTTTAACTGTAGCTTGAGTTCCAACTGGCATAAACATCGGAGTATCAAAAGTACCATAATTGGTCTCTATTTTACCAAGACGCGCTTTTGTATTTTTTTCTTCTTTTAATAATGTATATTTTACTTTCATTACAACACCTCTATATTTCTCATTATACTATATTTAATCAAAAATAAAAACACACTTAAGTGTCTTTATTTGTTTTTTGAAGACATTGCCATTCTTAAGCAATTATCAGCATTTATTTTTCTCATTCTATATCTTTTTTCACTAATATATGAAGAAATTTCATCTTTATCTTTATAATAAGTTTGGAAAGGTTCACTATCTTCTTCATCAACAAAATTTATAGGGAACAAAGCTTGTTCTCCGTCAACATATGCAAGAGAACATACATCTCCTTGCAAGTTTATATAATAACGAATAATTGCATCAGCTAAATCATCTTGAACTGCTATTACTTCATTTGAATAATCATAAACCATTCCTTTAACAAATGGAGTAATTCTATCCAATTGACCATTATCTAAAACTTTTGCATAAGCAACTTCATTATCATAACTAAAAATTGCCCTAGTTTTCTTTTCATTCTCCCAAAGAACATCAACTTCACTTCTTGAAAAAAGCATATTATTTATCATTACCACTACCACCTAAAAAAATATTATAAATAAAAGATTATTCAATGTCAATCAATAATCAACATTGCATCTCCAAAAGAAAAGAAACGATATTTATTTAACACAGCCTCTTTATAAGCATTAAGAACATGTTCTTTTCCTGCAAGAGCACTTACAAGCATAATTAATGTTGATTTTGGAAGATGAAAATTAGTTATTAAATTATCTATTCCTTTAAATTCAAACCCTGGATAAATGAATATATTTGTATCATTAACCTCTGGTGTAAATTCATCATATTTTTTTCTATTTGATTCCAACACTCTTGTTGAAGTTGTACCAACAGCAAATATTTTACCACCATTTTTTCTAACCTCATTTAAGGTTTTAGCCGCTTCAGCACCAATAATATAAGTTTCTGTATGCATCTCATGTTTAGTAACATCTTCAACGTTAACTGGTCTAAACGTACCTAAACCAACATGTAGCGTTACATGCACAATATTTACCTTTTTTTCTTTGATAGAGTCCAATAATTCTTTAGTAAAATGAAGTCCAGCAGTTGGAGCTGCAGCAGAGCCGTAGTTTTCAGCATAAACAGTTTGATAACGGTCTTTATCCTCTAGTTTTTCATGAATATATGGAGGAAGAGGCATTGTTCCTAGATTAGCAAGAATTTCCATAAGTATTCCATCATATATAAGTTTTACATGTGTAATACCATCATTTAAAAGTTCAGTAACTTCTGCTTTTAAGGAACCATCACCAAAAGAAACTATAGTGCCAACATGAAGTCTCTTTTGAGGTTTAGATAAACACTCCCAAATATCACCTTCAATATTTTTTAAAAGTAAAAGTTCAATAACTGCTTGAGTATCCTCTTTTTCTCCAATAAGTCTTGCTGGAATAACTTTAGAATCATTTATAACTAAAGCATCTCCAGGATTTAAATAATCTATTATATCAGTAAATGTTTTATGTTCAATCTTGCCCGTTTTTTTATGTAACACCATAAGTCTAGATGCATCTCTTTTTTTCAAAGGAACTTGGGCAATCAATTCCTCTGGTAATTCGTAATCAAAATCATCTGTTTTCATCTTTACTACCTCTTTTTCTAAATGGAACTATTTTTAATTCCGTTTGTAATTCACTAACTTCTTTAGTACATTCGACTATTTTAGCATTTATATTCAGTATTTTGCAAATAATAGATACATTCATTGAAGAAATTTCTCTAAAAAATTCTAAAAACTCATCTTTTCTTTCTTTAGTTTCTGCTTCAAGTAACTTAATACGCTTAATATTTTCAAAATCATCTAATTGAAATATTTTTTGACCATATTGATCAACAAACTCCTGTATTTCTTCCATCTTATCTAAAATAGCTACATATATTTCATCTAACGAAGATAAAAATTTAAATTCACTTCCATCATCATGAGAATAATAACCAATCATTTTTTCATAATAGGCATTTAACTCTTTCTTTAAATTACTATCACTTTGATAAAGATTAATAGTATTTAACATAGCTGACAACATATCATCTATCTTACAAAAGAAAATACCAATGCTTTTCATATAATAAAATTGTTCTAGTCCTCTAACACTTTCATCAAACAAACATATTTTTAAATATCTAGGATATAAATCAATAGAATATTCTTCTTCAAAAAAAGCATTGACAATAATATCAATTATATAATCATTACATTTTAATATATGTGAATTACAAGATAACAAATTTATCAAAATAACAATCAACCAAATTCCATCATCACCCATATCACCATATGACATTATTAAATCATGGTATCTTTGATTATTACAAAACAACGAATCAATACGATCTACATTTTTATTGAAGTTCGCTAATAATAAACATTCATAAGAAATTAGTTCTTTTTTATCAACTGAATCATTTACATATTCTTTTAAAGTCACCAAAATCACCTATTTCTATGTTTCTCAGAAAAATCAACATATATTACTTTATCATTTCCAAAAGAACGATAATAACTTTGAGCAGTACTAATTATAATTAAACATTTTTCTTTTATTCCCTTTGGTTCTTCATCTATTTGATGAAAAAATGCTAGAATTTCCTTCTGTCTATCCAAATCCAAATACTTTAATTTAGAAATGAATTCAACTCGAGAACACTCACTTTCGGAGAAAACATTATAATCAGAAAAATCACGAGTAAACTCATTTAATTCATGCATCTTGTCTAAAACTATTGCCGCAATTTTATCAAAATCATCGTTTTCATCAAACCAAAGATGTTTTTTTTCTAAAGGCTTCTCTAATTTTTTTTCATAGTAGTTTATAATTATATTTATATTTTCTTCTTTCAAACCATCAGGTTCAATTTCTTCAAGTCCAAACATCAAAACATGCATTGAATCAACATTTAGCTTTCTTTTTTCATCATGTAACTGAGTTATTTTCATAAGAACTCTTGGATCTAGTACAATATCCAAATATTTTTTATAATTTGAAATATTTAATCCAAAATTATATATAGCTCTTACTATATCATCAATAACACTTAAACTTGCATTAAGTAACCTTTTATCCTTATCAAGCATACAAATAAAAGTCATAAGATAATAACAGGATCCCATTTCATCATCCGTATAAAAGTCAAGCATTTTCTCATATTCGTCATAACCAACAGTAATTTTTAGTTTATCATATATTCTCATAAATCTTTTATACAATAGATGATCATTTATCTCATCTTTATCAAATTCATAATTATCTTGTACATACTTTTTTATATCTCTCATAAGTCACCTTTTAAAATAATCTATCTCCTTGATTTAAATGTTCATATGCTTTATCAGTCACCATTCTTCCACGAGGAGTACGTTTAATAAAACCTTCTTGTAAAAGATATGGTTCTACAACATCCTCAAGTGTAGAAACTTCTTCTCCAATTGATGACGCTATAGTTTCAACACCTACTGGTCCGCCATTAAACTTTTCAATCAAGCTTGTTAAGTATTGTATATCTATCTTATCAAGTCCATATTTATCAACTTTTAATCTATCTAAAGCCTTTTTAGTTATATCCAAATCGATTACTCCATCTCCAATAACCGATGCAAAATCACGAACTCGTTTAAATAATCTATTTGCTATTCTTGGAGTTTTTCTACTACGTTTCGCAAGTTCAACAGCAGCATCATCAGTTATTTCCATATCTAATACTCGACTTGTTCTTTTTATAATACCAACTAATTCCTCTTCAGTATAATAATTAAGTTTATTTATAATCCCGAAGCGATCTCTAAGTGGAGCTGATAAATCCCCAGCTCTAGTTGTTGCACCAACAAGCGTAAAAGGTGGCAAATCAATTTTTATACTTCTACTTGAAGAATCAGTACCAACAACTATATCAAGTTCAAAATCTTCCATTGCTGGATAAAGTATTTCTTCAATAAATTTTGGCATACGATGTATTTCATCGATAAAAAGAACGTCTCCAGGTTCTAGAGTTGAAAGAACAGCTGCTAAATCTCCTGATTTTTCAATTGCTGGTCCACTTGATGTTTTAAAATTTGCTCCAAGTTCATTGGCAATTATATGAGCAAGTGTTGTTTTTCCAAGACCAGGAGGGCCATATAAAAGAACATGATCCAATGGCTCATTACGCATTTTAGCCGCTTCAATAAATATTTTTATGTTTTCTTTTACTTCACTTTGACCAACATATTCATCCAATCTTTGGGGTCTTATATTATCTTCATTAACTTCTTCTTCTGTTTTATCTCCAGTAACTATTCTGTCCATAATACACCTCCTAACTATTCAATAATAATTTTAATGCTTCTTTTATTTGATTTTCAATTGTTGCACTTTGATCAACTTTACTTACAATTTTCTTTATATCTGCATTTTTATAACCAAGACTTACTAAAGCTTCTATTAATTCATCATTTTGAGCAACCACTGTTTCTTTAGTATTTAATTTGCCTTTTAAATCAAGAATAATTTGTCTAGCAAGCTTATCTCCAACCTTAGGAAATTTAGTCAAATACATAATATTTTCACGATCAATTGCATCAACTATTCCATTAACACTTCCAGTTGCAAGCATAGGTAAAGCAATTTTAGGACCAAGCCCTTTTACATTTATAAGTCTTAAAAATAAATCTTTTTCTTCTAAAGACTTAAAACCATACAAAGAATATTCATCTTCTCTTATATAATTATATAAATATACTTTATATTCTTCTCCAACATTAAATGAATATGGATTTGAAACAAATACATTGTACCCAATTCCATTGTTGTCGATAACAACACTACTACTTGTAACTTCATCAATTATTCCTTTTATATAACTATACATTTTTCTCACCTTAACAAAAGTATATCATACATTTGTTTATAATTATATATATTTTTAAAAAAGTAATGTCAAAACATAACCATCACTAATAAAATATAGTAGATAAAGGAGGTATATTATGTACTATTACGGATATAATAACTATGGCATGAATACAAATCCTTGTTGTATGTCTAATCCTGGATTTGCTGGATACACAACTGGTGGATATTCATGGGGTGCAGCTTTATGGATTGTACTTTTCATTCTATTAGTAATAATAATCGGCGCTGGCTGGACTGGATACAACAATAACGACTAATAAGAAAATCACATCGAATTGATGTGATTTTTTAATGCAAACTTATTAATGTAATTTTTGCATATCCATTGCCTTGCTTTGCACAATTTGCTGTTGGTGTTGCATTTACACATGTTGTTGAGGCGGTTTTGGTACTTTCTTCAGAAGATTCTTGGCAATTATAACAATACATTGATTTTTCAGTTAAAAGTGGATTTCCAATGTAACCAGAACCACCAGCACCTGAATATCCTATATCTGGATGTAGTCCACTTCCACCACCGAAAAAACCTGAACCGCCTGCACCTTCATTCGTGCTATCAGCTCCTTTACCAAAGGAACCCGTTATTCCTCCTTTAGCATTAGTACCTGCAATTGTTTGAGTTCCTCCTGTTGGACCCTTTATTGTTGAACCCATGTATCCTCCACCTGAACCGCCATTTGCATTGTAAGTAGAAGAACTTGTCGCTCCGCCTCCACCTCCAGAAACAATTAGTATATCAAATTTTGAGTTTTCAAGAGTTGAAAGTAATCCAGAAACAGTTGCTATATGTGTTGCTCCGCCTCCAGAACCGGCATACCAGCCAGTTGTATCACCAGACGGTCTGTTTCCGCCTCCATTGTAGCCCCCTATTTTTGTCGTTCCATTCCCACCTACATTTATGTATAAATTTTGGCTTTTACTTAATGTTATAGTACCAATAGAATATCCACCATATCCTCCAATATACCCATTTCTGCTTCCACCTTGTGCTCCCCATGTCTCTAATTTATATGTCCCTGTTGTTGGTGACGTAAACACTTGTTCTCCGCCTGTATAATCAAACATCCACTCAGTTGGACCATTATATACTTTCTTTTCTGTTCTTGATATCTTCTTAATTTTTAATTTACAAGATATCGATTTTCCTGTTATTTTTTTTAAACTTTGACTAGTTCTTTCTTGAGCAATAATTGTTACTTTATCTGTCGTTATATTTGTAGGAGAAGATATTAAGGTAATACGCGCATATCCATTACCAGATTTAGCGCATTTTTCTGTTGGTGTTGCATTTACACAACTGGTTGAAATTGTTTTAGTTGAAGTCTCATTTGATTCCGCACAATTATAACAATACATTGCTTTTTCTGTTAAAAGCGAATTGCCAATGTATCCAGATCCTCCACCGCCACAATCCCATGCTCCAGTGCTTCCTGAACCACCACCGAAGAATCCACCTCCGCCTCCAGAACCACTATCAGAATTGCTTCCAGAATCTCCACCTTTTCCAAAAGAGCCATTTTTATATCCGCTTCCTCCAGTTGTTTGTGTTCCTCCATAACCTGGCCTAAAAGGACTTTCATTTCCAATATATCCACCGCCTGACCCAGAGACTATAGGAGTTACTGCTGTTTCATATCCACTAGCTGCATCATCTCCACCTCCGCCTCCAGCTACCATCAATAAACTTGATACACTATTAACATAGTTAGATAATTCACCTAGATTATTATTTATTGCAATATGTGTTGCACCTCCTCCAGGAAAATCTCCCTTGCCTCCACCATTAAAAGGTATGCCCCTAATAGCTGCTTTATTTCCAACAACTACATATAAATTATTTGCTTTGTTTATAACTGCTTTTCCAACAGAATATCCGCCATATCCACCCAAAGTCTTTCCACTAGTTCCAGTATTTTCCGTTCCTTGAGCTCCCCATGTTTCTAATTTATATGTTCCACTTACTGGTGCTGTAAAAGTTTGTTCTCCACCTGTATAATCATAATTCCATACTTTACCTACATTTTCATCTTCTTTTACACATTCTAAATATGATTCTGTATCATATTCCGTTGAATCATTTACTATATCTACACTTATATCTCCATTTATTTCATTTATT
>FR884162.1 GCA_000435515.1 Firmicutes bacterium CAG:582 | reverse complement strand
GCTTCTCGATTGGTTATTATATATGCTTAATTTTGCTTGTCAATAAATCCGACAAATGTCGACAAAATTAGAACCTAAAATACCAAAAAAAAGAGTTATTCACTCTTAATTTTCAAATCTTTTGTCAGTAAATGTATGACCATATAATAAAGCATATTTTTTTGATGAACTATAAAAGCTTTGACTTTCATAAGGATTATAATTTATATAATTCAATGCTAAATAATGCATAACCTTATCAAGTTTTAAATATCCCCCAAATAAAATATATCTTCTAAAATACTCTGTAGATTTATTTGTTCTATGAAGTTTATAGTACATTTTACCAATATAATAAAGTAATTCAACATATTTAAATTCGTGGTATGCACTTTTAAATATATTTAACGCTTCTTCATAATCTCCTTCTTCTATTTTTTCATATGCAACACTTTTAATTAGGTTCATATCGTTTACATATTGTTCATATGAAGATGATATACTAGTTAAATGTTTAATTCTATTAGTTAATATTCTATTAACAATCACATCCATATCTCCCATACTTTTAAGTAGATTACTTGTTTGATAATAATCCATATTTTCAATATCTTTTAATAATCCTTCCATAATTCTAATTCCTCTCTATAACTTTTTTAATATTCTAACAAAGATAAAACAAAAAAAATGACAAATTATGTCACTTAAGATTAGATACTTGAGCTAACACTTTTTGTAAAGTCTTGGCTTTTTTACACTTTAATATAATGTTTTCTCCAGGATTTTGAATCGTTTTCATCTCTCTATAAAGCATCTCATTAATTGTTTCTTCTATAGCATTAAAACCTAAAACAATCAATTCTACTAAAATATCTATAGTTTCTTCATTATTAATGATATCATCATCTAAATACCAAAGATACTTTGGAAACCTAACAAGCAAATGTTCTAAATTATTTTTATTCTTAAGTTCTTCTTTTAAAACCAAATTTCTAAGATAAAAATAAGGTTCTCCTAACTCATCAACACTTATACCTTCTTTGAAATTTCCATCACTTATAGTTTTTAACAATAAAATCTCTAAAAAGTTTCTAAACTCTTTTTCTTCATCAAAGTTAATTGTGAAAAATCTAATCATATCAATTTTCCCATTAAAACCATATTTTTTTGTTAATGCATTAGCATATTCATAATTAATACGTTCTAAATCTTCCTTTTTTGAGCTTAAAGTTCTAACTAAATAACTATTTCTTATATTTTGAGCTAAATTAATATAATCAGATAACATAGACTTCTTCCTTTTGGGAACTAATATATCACTTATACTTTGAAAAAGCAAAAAAAAAATGTCCGAAGACATTTTTATTAACAATTAAAATTGTTTTTTTCCACAAGAACTGCAGAATTTACCAGTTACTGGAGTTCCACAATCTGAACAGAATTTTGGAATATTTGAACTTCCTTCAACATTTTCCTTTTTCTCTTCAACTTTAACATTGCTCATAACAACTTCTGTTGGATTAACATTTTGAGTTGGTTGATTTGGTGTAATATTATTAGCACTATCCATCACATTTGCTCCAACATTTTGGCTCATGTTCATTCCCATGAATCCCATCATTGCTCCATTTTCGTTTTTAGAAGCATTAACCATTGCATCAGCAGTAGCAGCAGCCATCATACCACTTGGATTTGCTGCATACATATCTCCACGACGTTTTTCTCTTGATATTTCTGCATCAACTTCTCTAATAATTGCTTTAGATTCATCACTTGCATTAATATTAAGTGCCATATCTTGTATTTCTAAACCATATTGTTTAACCCAAGATTCATCAAGTAAATTGTTCATTACTTTAACTACTTCATTTTTATACTTTTGAACTGTATTAAATGAAATATTATTAGATGTCATTAAATCAGCTATACAAGTTGAAACATTGCTTGTAAATTCCATCTTTAATTGACCACCAACTACTTCTTCAACGCTTACTTCATCTTTAGGCATTGAACCTAAAACATTAGTTATTAAGATAGTTGGATCCACTACTTTAAATGAATATTCTCCAAAGAAAGTAATTTCAACACTTCCGTAAACTGGATCAAAAATTGTTTCTGTATTAGTAGAACCAAATTTGTTTCCCGTAATGTTTAGAAGATTTACATAATAAACTCTTTGATCATGAGCAGGTTGTCCACCAAAAGTAATACGATTTCCGATTCTCTTAATTGAATCCCCTATTCCTTTAAAGAATCCTCCTTCAAATACACTTGGCTCACTTGATTGATCCCAGATAAATTCTCCAGCTTCAGCACTAAATTCTTTAATTGCTCCATTATCAACAATCATCATTGCATATCCCTCAGGTATAACTATTTTACTTCCATTAGTTATAATACCTTCAGTTGGATTTGAGTTCCCACTTCCGTGATTAACAACTCCTTTTTGAACTAAAACAGTTTTATCACTTGTAGCAGGTGTAATAAACTCCTTAAATTGATCTCCAACAACTTGAGATATTGAACCAGTTGTTGCTCTTAATAATCCCATAAATTCACTTCTTTCTATTTTTTAGAGTATATCTTTTCCCCATAAATAAATTATATCATAAGATAAGTTCTTAAGAATACTATTTGTCTATTCATTTACATCTTTAAGTTCTTTAGCAAACAAATAATTACTGAAGTCCATTCTCTCTATTAAGTTTTTCATTTCTTCAAAACTCATACTTTCTATAAAATCAATTCCTTCATTATAATAAATATCAAAATCCAATATATTATTTGTAAGACTTTTTCTAATTAAATTATGATTCTTTTCTCTTTTGATAATATTAATTAAGCTTTCTCTCTTCCATAATTCAAAATATTCCTTATCCATATAAATATTATTAAATACATCTTGAATGATACTTTTAATCTTATCATATTCAGTTGAATTTATTACAACCCTAACTAATAAAACATTCCTTGTAATAAAATCTTTTGAACAAGAAAATGAAAATGCAGATAAATGTTCATCTTTAACTCTTTTATAAGTTTTTGAGTTATCAGAAAAATTATATGTTAAAAAATACGAAATATAATAATCAATTTTTAATTTTTCTTCCTTTGTAAATACACTTAAATCTATTTTATATTCTAACGAACAAATAGGATCATACTTTTCATCTATAATAGTAACTTCATTTTTTTCATACTCACAAGTGTCCTCTTCATCCAGTACTTGATAGTCTATAACCGGAATATTATACTCATCATATAAATCTTCTACATATTTTAATATATCATCAGTATCAAAGTTTCCACTTATAGAAAGTATTTGATTGCTTGGTTGATACATAATCTCATGAACTCGTTTTAATTCTTGAGCACTTATTTTTAAAACATCATCAATTTCTCCTAAATTTCCGACAAATTTTGTCTTATTATTAGCCATTAAAGAAACAACTTCATTAAACTTATAATAACTTCTATCTTTGCTTCTAATGATTTCATCAACGATTGGTTTTTTTATCTCTTCCAATTTTTCTTCATCAAAATCTATAACGTTTATATAATCTAATAACACTTTTAAATGTTTTTTAAAATCCTTTATAGTTTTAATTGGAAAATAAGTAGTTTTTGAAGAAGTAAATCCATTATAATTAACATAGTTATTATTAAAGTAAGCTGAAACATTACCATAAATACTATTTTCTATTAAAGTATGTTCAAGTAAATGAGCAAGTCCCGGCTTAATTTCAATGATTTCATCTAAAACTTTTACATGACTTACTTTTGTTCCATATTTGACAGTCAAAACAGCTGTTGTTTGATTTTTATTTTTATCTTCAACTAAAACCATTGTAAGACCATTTTTTAGTTTTTTAATCGTTGTTTTTATCATTTCCTACACCTCTAAATATAATTGTACTTGTATGCTTTACATTTTGAATAAAATCAAGCATATCCTCAACAGTTGTTTCTTCATACAATTTTGCCGTTTTAGATAAACCATTTAATTCTAAATCATCATTAATTTTCTTATCTATCTCATTAAATAAATCATCCTCTTCAACCAACAAATCATAACTAACATATTTTTGAGCTTTACTTAAACACTCAGCTAAAACTTTTTTATCTTTTAAACTCTCAAATACCTCATTTACTAACTTAATAGCTGCATCTATATTTTTATATTGTATCAAAGCATCAACAAATAATATTCCCGATCTTGCTCTAGTACGTGTTCCTGCATGATAAACTAAATTATGTTCGTTTCTTAAAGTTTTAAATATTAAATTATTTTCTTTAGACGATAAAAAGTCGTTTAATTGAGATAATCTAAAGTAATTATCCTCTGTAACTTCAACTTGATATACCATAACAAGTTCAGTTTGATTAAATTTAGTTGGTATTTCAATATTTTTTTCAGCTACAATTGGTAATAAAGTCATATAGTTTTTTTCAACTTCTATTTTTTTCTTACTTAAAGGATAATATTTATCAAATAACTTATCCAAAGACTCTTTTTCTATATTTCCATAGACATATATAAATGGTTTATTATTAAAAATATTTTCTAAATATAACTCGTATAATCTTTCATTATTTAATTTATCCAAAGCTTCTTTATAGTGTTCACTAGTTAATCCTGTTAATTCTTCTTTATCAACTATATCCCATAATTTTTTATTATTAGATGAATCTATGTTTTCATCAGACATTTTATCAGCTCTAATTAAGTAATTCTTTTCATAATCAAATTGAGATTGATCAAATTTTTTATCTTTAATAAAAGGGTTCATTAAAGAATCTATTGCAAAAGAAAATGCTTCTTCAATACTATAATCTTTAATTAAATTTTCTCTTGGTATTTCAAAATCATATTTCAAAAAATATGTTGAACCAATAGATTTTGAAGTTAATCTATTACTAATTACTCCATTTTTAATTCTAGCTTTATTATATTCAACATTATCTGGATACTTTCCACTTGTTTGAGTTATTATATCATTTAGTATCCTAACATAAGATCCTTCACCTTTAACATGATTAACCGGAAAAAAGAACTGAAAAACAACTGTATCTATTTTATCAGTCTTTATCAATGTATAATCGTTTTTAAAATTCAAATACTTCATAACTTACCTCACTTGAGACTATTATACATTATTTGATATATTTTTTCACATTATTTATGGCATTTTTCTCTATTCTTGATATCTGTGCCTGACTCACACCTAATTCAGAAGCTAATTCCATTTGAGTTTTACCAACAATATACCTACTTATAAGAATATTTTTTTCACGAGTTTTAATATATTTTAATGCACGATTTAAAGATATAATTAAATCTTTATCAATATTGTCATATTTTTCATCCTTTAATTGATCAAGCAAATATATGGTATCTCCTCCATCATTATAAATAGGATCATATATACTCATTGGTTCTCTTAAGGAATCATATGCTTCCTTAAGTTCATATTCTGTTATACCAAGTTCCATTAAAATATCTTCATTCTTGGGTTCTACACCATGAATACTTTGATATAAATCTTTATATTTCATGATTTTATAAGCAAGATCTCTTATACTTCTAGTAACTCTTATAGTGTTTGAATCCCTTATATATCGTTTAACTTCACCTAAAATTAGAGGAACGGCATATGTTGAAAAAAGACAGTTAAATGATGAATCAAAATTTTCAATTGCCTTCATAAGACCAACACATCCAATTTGAAATAAATCATTCATATCATTTTTACCATTGTTATATTTTTTTATTATTGAAAGAACCAATCTTAAATTGCCGGTTGCAATTTTTTCTTTAGCTTGGGTATCTCCTTCTTTAAATTTTTTAAATAATTCATCCATCTCTTCTTTGCTTAATACTTTTAAATCATTCGTGTTTATACCGTTTATTTCTACAATCTTTTTTATATTTCTCACCTCACATTTATAATGAGGATAATTTGCTTATTTTATTCAAAATAAAAACTTAACTAAATAAATAGCTAAGTTTTTAATATAAAGTGAAAACTATTTCTTTTTTATGTTTAAATTCTTATCAACCACTAACGTTATCTTTTTAGTATCTAATACTTCATTTGAACCATCTTTTTGATATTTAAAAGTTACAACAACACTTCCTTTATTTATTCCAATAAATTCATAATGTTGAACTCCTTTACCATTATCTTTTTCTATATATTCTGAATCTCTAACTTCAATAATATTATCTTTAGAAAAAGTATATGTCCACATCAAACTATTAGCATAATCGGCATCTAACTCTAATTCATAGAAACTCTTATTTACAGTTTTTTTACCAACTTTCAAAAAGAAAAGAAGACAAACTATTACTAATAAAATAACTATAACAAGTGTAAGTATCCTCTTTTTATTCATAGACATCTCCTATAATAAATTTATTCTTCTCTTTATTTCATCAACTCCTAAGATACGCATAATATCATATAAATCAGGAGTACGAGATTTAGTAGTCAAAGAAACTCTTATAACTGTTGAAATATCAGCAACATTTCCTTTATACATTTCTGGATTCTTCTTATAATCTTTCATATTTGAAGCATAACCTAATTCATCAGTTAGTTCTTTAATTTTATTGAACCAAGTATCTTTATCATCTAAAGCATCATAATATTTATCTATGTAAGTGTTAACAATATTTTTTATTTCATCTATTTCTGTAACACGTCCCCATTCATAATTTTCAGCTTTAAATAATTCAGGGAACATATAATAAATATTTGGTTTAATATCACTTAAACATGCATAATCTTTTCTTGGTTTTTCTATTTCTCTTTCAATATTTAAAATACTAATTGTGTAATCTCTATTTTCACTTAAAAGTTTATTGAAATCAACATCATACTCTTCTGTATATTTTAAAAGTCTTTCAAATAAGTCAGTTGCACTCATCTTTGAAATAATATTTTTTGATATATTATCAAGTTTTTCTAAATCATATAAAGCTCCACTTGTTCCAACTTTTTTAGGATCGAAATTAAACTCTAAAAATGATGCATCTGGATGATTATCTCTCCACTCTTCATAATTACTATTTAATATAGTCATTAAAGATTCAATTATAGCCGAAGCTGGATATCCTTTTTCACTATAGTAACTCATTAAAGCTTCTGGATCTTTTCTTTTGCTTATTTTTCTTTTTATATTTCCATCTTGTTTTAAAAGTAAAGCATTATGAATATAACTTGGTTTTTCAAAGCCAAAAGCATCAAACATTTCAATATGTAAAGGTACACTTGGAAGCCATTCTTGTCCTCTTACAACTGTTGTTGTATGCATTAAATGATCATCAACTACGTGTGCAAAATGATATGTTGGAAGTAAATCTCCTGACTTCATAATTACCATATCATTATTGTTTTCTGGGAATTCAATAATTCCTGTAACTGGATCATTAAATTCGATTTTTCTATTTGGATTTCCTTCACTTCTAAAACGAATAACATAAGATTCCCCGTTTTTAATTCTTTCAGCTCTTTCTTCATTCGTTAAATCTCTACATTTAGCCCATGCTCCATAATAACCTGGTTGAGCTTTCTTTGCTTCTTGCTTTTTTCTCATTATATCAAGTTCTTCAGCAGAACAAAAACAAGGATATGCCCTTCCAATTTCAATTAAATGTTTAATAAATGCATGATATATTTCTTTTCTTTCACTTTGAACATAAGGTCCATAATTTCCATGAATTTCACCTTTATATTCATATTCATCCGGATTAAGTCCAATATAATCTAGACATTCCATTATTTTATCAACAGCATCAGTAACTTCTCTTTTAGTATCAGTATCTTCATTTCTTAAATAAAATACTCCTCCACTATTTTTAGCTAAAAAATAATCTGTTAAAGCTTGAAACAAATTACCAATATGTACAAATCCCGTTGGACTTGGAGCAAATCTTGTAACTAAAGCTCCTTCTTTTAAGTTTCTTTCAGGATACATTTTGTCATAATCTTCAATAGTTTTATCTATATTTGGAAATATTAAATCTGCAAGTTCTTTATTACTCATAAATTCCACCTCTTCATAGAAAAGTATACCGAAATAATGTAAAAAATGCAATTATAAAAGGAGTGAAACGTTCACTCCAAACTATTTTAACTTATATATAATGTAGCTAACATATAATCCATTCTTTTAAGGATAGTGTCACTTATGCATTCGTCTACATTTTTAGTTACCTTTAAATATATTTTATCACCATGTAAATAAGTATAATTTACATTATTAGAAATATTTTCTCGATTGAAGGTCTCTTCATCAATCATTTCAAACTTCAAATAAATATTTTCATCATTTAAGTCCTTTAAATAATACGTATTATTACTTAATTTCATCATTTCAAAATTAGTAACATCTATATCTATTTTAAAAATATCATAAGCTACATACGTTTTTAAAACTATTTCTTCTTCAACACCATTTACAATAATTTTATCTTTTTTTAGATTTTCTTCTACTACAATCTTAGTTGTTGTCGTTGTTGAAGTTACTTTCACATTTTTAGAACTTTTAACATTAAACATCAAAAGACCAACGCTTAAACAAATGACACTTATTATAATCATTAAAATATATTTAAAATCTTTATTCATATAATCCCATCTTATTCTTTATTATATTTATTTTTATAGATATCAATAAAAGTATCATCATCAAAATAATTAATACCCATTGATTTTTTTACTCTTGTTAAAACTTCATCAGCATCATTCTTTGCTTTTTCTGTACCATTTTTTAGTATTTCGATTACTTCTTCAATATGATTTTCAAAGTAAGCACGTCTTTCTCTTATAGGAGCAAATTCACGATTTAAAACATTTATTAAGAATTTTTTAATCTTAACATCTCCTAAACCACCACGTCTATAATGATCCTTCATTTCATCCAAATCTTTATATTCAGGAGCATACTCCAAAAAATCCTCATCTCTAGCAAAAGCATCTAAATAAGTAAATACCATATTCCCTTCAACTTTTCCTGGATCACTTATATTTATATGATTTGGATCAGTATACATCTTCATTACTTTTTCTTTAATAACTTCAGATGTATCAGAAATATAAATCGCATTTCCTAAACTTTTACTCATCTTTGCTTTACCATCTATTCCTGGAAGTCTATTACAAGTTTCATTTTCTGGTAAAACAGCACTTGGTTCATATAAAGTTTTTCCATAAATAGAATTAAAACTTCTTACAATTTCTCTAGTTTGTTCAATCATTGGAAGTTGATCTTCACCAACAGGTATAATTGTTGCATCAAAACCAGTTATATCAGCAGCTTGACTTATTGGATAAGTTAAGAAGCCTGTTGGAATGCTTTCAAACTTACGCATCTTGATTTCACTTTTAACAGTTGGGTTTCTCTCTAACCTAGTTAAACTTACCAAATTCATATAATAAAATGTTAGTTCACATAATGCTGGAATTCCTGATTGAATAAATATTGTTACTTTATTTGGATCAATTCCACAAGATAAATAATCAATCGCAACTTCAAGTACATTTTCTCTAATCTTAGCAGGATTATCGTAATTATCAGTTAAAGCTTGAGCATCAGCTATCTCAATATAAAACTTATCATAATCCCCTTCATTCATAAGTTCAACTCTTCTTTTTAAAGACCCAACATAATGACCAATATGAAGTCTACCAGTAGGTCTATCTCCAGTTAATATAATTTTATCCATTTT
>FR884161.1 GCA_000435515.1 Firmicutes bacterium CAG:582 | reverse complement strand
TAATATATTTGTTTGCTGTGGCATTTATTGCCTCCACATATGTATTTTCATCCCCATCATATGCTTCTATTCCTAATGCATCACTTGGCATATCTACTTTCTTTGTTGCTTCTATTGTTAAACCTGATTCTTTCTTTACACTCTTCGCCTTTATTGTTCCACTTGTTATTTCAAATGGTCCTTTATATACCTTCCATGTTGCTCCATTATCTATTGAATAGTAATTTGTTATATCATCTCTATTATCATATTTGATATAGCTTTTACTTCCTAGTTTTACTCCATATTCTGTTAATATTGGATATCCGGCTCCTGCTGTTATCTCTGGTGTTGCTGGTGCATCTAAATCTAGTATATAAACATCTTCACTTACTTCACTACCATTTTCTGCTTCATCTGTTCCTCTTCCATATACTGTTAAGCTTCCATCTTCATTTACTAAATCTAATACTTCATTTGATGTTATCTTTATTGTTCCTGTATATTCTTTATAACTTCCATTTTTTCCTATCTTGTATTCTTTCTTTACTGAATCTCCATATTCGATTTCTATCTCTGCTTCTGTTCCATAACTCTCTGTTAAGATATTTATTCTTATATTTGGAGCTTCTTTATCTATGTTTGTTATTTCTATTACTTTTATTACTTCATTTCCCACATAGTCTACTGCATATATAGTATATTTTCCATTCTCCTCTACTTTAAATGAACTTCCATTTTTTATTCCATTTCCATTCTTTTTAAAGTACCCTTTTGTTTGTTCTCCTTTTACAAATTTTACTTTATCTATTCCAAATTCATCTATAGCATTTACTGTTACATTTATTTGTCTTGCTGCTTTTTCAAAGTTCCCTTTTACTCTTATTTCTGGGTCTGTATCATCTATATTTGTTATAGTTTTACTTCCTACTTTGCTTTCACTTTCACTTCTTGTTATTCCTTTTGCATAGATTGTTGCTTTATTTTTATCTATCTTAAATGGTTTTTCATAAGTTAACCATTCTGTTTCTTCTCCATCTTCATATACTATCTTATATAACTTCTTTACTAATGCTTTATTATACACGATTGATATACTTGCTTCTCTTGTTACTTCTTCTGGTATCTCGATTATCTTTGGAGCACTTATCTTTTCTGTATCCCATCTCATAAACAAGTTTTCCATTAGTTCACTGAATGGCACATCTATAAAGTAGTAATGATCTGTAAATATTATTTCTTTTCCATATTCATCTTCTACTTTTATTCCATCTTTGATATCTTTAAATTCTTCTTTATATTCTGGTTTTATTAATAGAATCCCATATCCATTATAACTCTTCCATATTCCATCACTTTTCCACTTATATTCTCGATTACTTGATGTCTCTGGATAATGTAATTTTATTATATAATATTTTCCTTTATCTATTGATACATAGTTTGGTGCGCTTACTATGTTTTTAATTCTGTATTCACTTGTTCCTGTATTTCCTAATTCATCTTTATTATATGCATAGATTGTCTCATTTTCATATACATAGAATGGTCCATTATAATCTCTATAATCTCCATTTCCTATTTTATATCTTGTTATCTCTGCTGTACTTGCATATTCTATACTTACTTTTACTTGTTGGCTTTTTCCGTATGGTTCTATGCTTATTATTGGACTTGCTATTCCTGTTGTTAAATAGTTTACACTTTTTCTTGCATTTCCAACTGCATTATCTCCAGTTGCATATGCATAGATTGTTTTATTATCTGTTATTTCAAACTCTCCTGTGTATTCTTTCCATTCTCCATAGTATCCTAGTTTATAATATCTCTTTGTTGCTTTCTTTTCATATGTTATTTTTACTTTGGCTTTATTTATTAATCCTTCTACTTCTTCTTTTCTTGGACTTACTTCTATTGAGATTTCAATATTCTCTTTTTCTTTTGGACTGGTTCTTGTTGTTATATCTAAACTTTCTATTGTCTCTCCAAATTCATTTGTTCCTTTTGCATAGATTGTTTGACTTTCTTCTACTGTTAGTTCTCCTTTATATTCTTCATATATTACTCCATCTAAGCTATATTCTAGTTTTGTATAATTGCTTCCACTTATTTTTACTGTTACTTTATCTACTTTTTCACTTAAATAATCTGGTGTTGCATCAATTCTAACATATGGCTTACTTGCTTTCTTTATATTTTGAATATAATAATAACTTGTTTCACTCGTTTTTCCGTCTTCTTCTCTTATGTAATATGCTCTTATTAACACATTTTTACTAACGCTTATTTCTCCTGTGTATTCTTGGTAGTTTCCATCTCCTACTTTTATATATGTTTTGCTTGCCTTTTCTTTTGGTATTACTTTTACTGTTACACTTTCTGTCATTTCTGTTGGACTTACTTTTATTTCCGGTCCTTCTAAATATGTGCTTGGTAATGTATCTTTTTTTGGCTTTGTATAACTTCCATCTGGTTTTACTACTACTTCATATTCAAATGACCCCTTATCTCCTCCACTTGTTGTTCCTCCACCTGTTGCATTTTTTTCTCCTATGAATACTGAATCTGTTCCTGTTACCTTTTTTGTGTACAAGTAATTTCCATCTGAATCATATACTTTTTCGTTTCTTATTCCTCTTGCCTCTATTAATGTGTTCTTTTCAACCTCAAATTCTCCTGTATAGTCTTCCCATTCTCCTCCTGCTATTCGATACTCTTTTGTCTCAACATTTTTTTCATAGACTATTTTTACTTTTGTCTTTTCATTTCCCTTTAATGCATATTTTGCTGGTTCTATATCTACTGCTACTTTTCCATTTGGTGCGATTATATATGTTTCTCCTAGTAAATCATATCTTATATATACGTCTTTTACATCATCTAGTTTTACTAGTATTGGTCCTGTATAGTCTTGCCATCCAGTATACTCATATCCATCTCGAATTTCTCCTTCTTTTCCTATTCTCCATTCCCACTTTGTTGAATTATCTGGATAATTCAAATTTAATCTTATCCATCCATCCCAAATTTCTTCTTCGCCACTTTTTACCTTTACTTCTACTTCTTTTTCTACCATTGTTCTTTTATTATGCTTTGATGTTGCTTCACATACTATTAAGTGTTTTCCTATTGCCAAATTCTTTGTTGTTTTTTCTTCTTTTCCTTCTACTACACATTTATATGTTCCTTCATCATTTCCAAAATCTACATAACTTGGTAATTCATACTCACTTCCATATACAAATTCTACTGGCACTTTATCTAAGTTAATTTTTGGTATATCATATTCTAAACCTTTTTTTGTCGTTGTACTTGTTGGTTTAATTGCACTTGTTGTTGCATTTGTTGTTGTACTTGTTGTTGTACTTGTTTCTGGATTTGTTACATCTGTTGGTTTTTTTGTTGTTGTTTCGTTTGTTGTTGTTGTTTTTTCTCCTACTACTTTTGTTGTTGTACTTGTAGAATTTATTTCGTTTTCCTTTTCTACTGGTACTTCTACAGTTATTTTATTTCCCGCTTTATCTTCTACTTTTATACTTATTTTTTCTGTTTTATCTTTTATTTCAAATTCTTTTCGTGTTTCTTTATAATTCTCTCCATCTATACTATAGTAATACTTCTTTATTCCACTTTCTTTGTCTGTTGCTTCAATCTTCACTTTTTTATTCTTTACGCTTACTTTATTTATTATTGGATTATTGTTATCTATATATACTTCTTCTATATTTGAGTTACTACTTGTATTTCCTGCTTTATCTACTCCTCTAAATACTACTTTCCATTTTCCTGTTTTACTTACTCTTACATTTTTTGTGTTTGTTTTCTTCCATACACACTTATTTAGATTTGTTCCTACACAATACTCATAGTATGCTAATCCTTTTTTCGCATAACTATCTTTTTTTACTTTTACCACTTGGCTTTGGGCCCATTCTTTGCTTCCTCCTGTGATTTCTGGTGCTGTTGGTTTACTCAAATTTAATACTCTTATTACTTTATCTTCTGCTCCCCTTATGATTGTTTTTCCTAAGCTTGTTCTTCCTAAGAATGCGCATAATAAAAATAAAAGAATTATTATTAGTATTGGTTTT
>FR884160.1 GCA_000435515.1 Firmicutes bacterium CAG:582 | reverse complement strand
TTGTTGCCACATCATGTTCATCTCCAAATGTCTTATTATCTGTAAAATGTTGATTTCCATCTAGAGTTATCATATGTACTGGATATACTTCATTATTTACTTTTATTGAGTATCTTCCTGTTGGTATATCTTCATTTGATATAGCTTCAAGTATACTATCTGATTCTATATCTGCTATTTGTATAATAGTTATAGTCTTCTTTGCTGTTGCTTTCTTCTTTGCTCCTGTTATAGCTGTACATACTATTGTATGTTCTCCTTCTTCTAAATCCTTTGTATTTGTTACTACCTTTTCTCCATCTTTACATTCTACTGTTACTCCTGATGGGGTTTCTTTATAATATGTTGGCAGTTCTCTATCATATCCAAGTTGTATTCTATTTCCTAATTCTAACTCTATTACAGGTTCTGTTGGATCTATTTTTGTTACTATGAAGTTACTTGATCCTATTACTTTATTTTCTCTTATTGTTCTTGCTATGACATTTGTTGGTTCTATTAATTTTATTGGTTCTTCATATGGTTTCCATGAAGCTCCATTATCTAGAGAATATTCATTTGCATATTCTTCATTATAGTAATTGATTGTTGCTACCTTTTCTGCTGCCCATCCACCTTCATTTATCTTTATTATTGGTGTGTATTCTTCTTGTAACTTTCTACTTCCTTGTAACTCGATTTCTCTTATTTCTAAGTTTTGACTTCCTGAGTTTATTTCTACATAGTATGTATTTTCTGGTATTTCTACTATTGTTAATACTCCTACTGTCTCTGTCGTACTTAATAAAGTTTTATTCTTATCATACATCTTTATTGTTGATGTATTTGATACTGTATTTCCTGTATATATCTTTATCTTTTCTCCATATAGATTATTATTTACTGTGAACATCTTATTTGAGTTTCTATTTATTGTTTCACTTGTTTGTAAATTATTATCATATGTATTTCCTCCAACTGCATTTGTTGGTATTGTTACTTTTCCTGTTGATGTAAATTCTAGTCCTGTACTTTCTCTTACACTTTTTGCAATTATCTCTCCACTTACTAGAGTTATTCCTCCTGTGTATTCTTTCCATGTTACTCCATTATCTATTGAGTAATAATTTGTTACATCTGTTGTTGTTGCATCATATGTGATATATGTTGGTCTTCCTAGTATCATTCCTGTACTTGTTAACATTGGATATCCATCACTTGCATTTATTATTGGTGTTGCAAATTCATTTAGATCTAATACATATGTTATCTCTTTTACTTCTTCTTCATTTCCTGCTTGATCTATTCCTTTTGCATATATTGTTAAACTTCCATCTTGATTTTTCAAGTTGAATAAATCATATGAACTTAATGTAAATTTTCCTGTATAACTTTGATATGTTCCTGTTTCTCCTACTTTATATAATGTAGTTACTGCATCTCCATAGTTTATTTCTACTTCAGTACTTGTTCCTACTGTTGTTGATAAAACAGTTATCTCTATATCTGGTGCTGTTTTATCTATATTTGTTATTTCTATTTCTTTGATTGTTTCATTTCCTAATCCATCTACGGCATAGAATGTATATTTTCCATTTCCTTCTATTGTTATTGTACTTGGATTCTTTAATCCTTTTCCATTCTTTTTGAAATAATCTGCTTTTTTACTTCCTACTTCATATAGTAAACTATCTACTTCTCCATCATCTTTAGCACTTATTAGAAGTGTTACTTTTTGTTTTGGTGTTACTAAATCTCCTGTTATAGTTATTACTGGTCCAGTTGAATCGATATTATCTATTCTTTGTTCAGCTACTTTACTATCATTTCCATCAATATCTATTCCTTTTGCATATACGATTCCTTTGTCAATTACTTTAAACTTTCCATTATACTTTATCCATCCTGTATCTGTTCCATTATCATATATTACTCGATATAGTTTACTTACTAATGCTTTATTATAGCTTACTGCTACATCTACACTTGTTACTGTTTCTTCCTCTTCACTTACTATGATCTTTGGTGCTTCTACTTTTTGCTTATCCCATCTCATATATAAGTTCTCTCCAACTTTATCTAAGTCTACTGTTAATATATAGTAATGATCTGTTATGATTACTTCATTTCCTTTATCATCTTTTATCTTTACTCCATCTGGTGTTACTATCTTACTTGCTGCACTTGGTTTAATCAACAATATTCCATGTTCATCATATTTCTTCCATGTTCCATTTGTTAACCATTTATATTCTCTTGATGATTGCATTGAATTTGATGGATAATTTAATTTAATTAAGTAATAATCTCCTTTATTTAATATATTATATTGTGGTTTTTTTACTATATTTGATATTGTGTATGTACTTGTTGCTTGATTTCCAACCATGTCTTCATTCATTGCTTCTATTACACAATTTCCACTTACTTCAAATTCTCCTGTATAATCTATCCAAGACCCATTATCTATTCTATATTTTTTGATACTTGCACTTCTTGCATAATCAATGCTTATTTTTACCAAACTTGTTGCACTTGTTTGATCTACCTTTATTACTGGACTTGCTATTCCAAGTGTTAAGAAATCTATTAGTTTTACATCTGTACCTTTTCCATCAGGACTTTGGACATATGCATAGATTGTTGAGTTTTTATTTACCTTAAATGCTCCTGTATATGGTATACATGGTTCATTTGCTAAGTTTGTACTTCCACTTGTTAACACGTTATAGCATGCACTTGTTACATCACTTCCATATACCAAACTTACTTCTGTTTCATTTACTAGTTTTACATTTCCATCTTTATCTATTAGATCTTTGCTATCTGGATTTGCTACTATCTTTACGCTTAAGTTCTTCCATACTTTTGGTGGATTTACTGTGACAATAGTAAACTGAGTTGTAGTTGTTCCTACATCATTTGTTGCTCTTGCATATACTGTTAAACTTGTTGTTACTTCAAATTCATTTGTATATGGTTGATAGTTTATTCCATCTAAACTATATTCTAATGTATTATAGTTACTTCCACTTATTTTTACCTTTACTTTATCTTGAGTTCCATTTATTAAGTATCCTTTTGGATCTGTATCTATTCTGACATATGGTTTATTTCCTACATGTACATTTTGTACATAATATGTACTTGTTGCACTTGTTTTTCCATCTTCATCTCTTACATAATATGCTTCTATTTTCACATTACTTGTTACATTAAATATTCCTGTATATTTTATCCATGCTCCTCGATTTATTCTATAGAAAATATCTCTTGCTACTTCTTTAGTCTTAATCTCAATATCTACACTTTTTGTTAAAGTATTCTCTGGATTTCCTATTATACTTGGTCCATCTAATATTACACTTGGTTCTGGTAATATGTCTATTTTTAGACTTGTTGATACAACTTTCCCTCTATATGTGGCTCTTGCTAGTATTTCACTTCCTGCTTGAACTTTTACTTTTTCTCCTTCATAAGCATTCCATGTTACTCCAGAATCTATTGAGTATTCAAGTGTATCTACATTATATTTTGTTTTTATTGTTGTTGTTACATATGCATTCTTTCTTGCTGCATATGCACTTGCATATATTACTAATCCTAAATCATCTTCACTTACATATTTACATACTGTTGGACTTGTTTGAACTGTCTCATCTGTATTTGTTTTTGTTGCTTTTGCACATACTGTTGTATTTCCTTTTACTCCAAATACTTTTGTATATTCATTCCAAGAGGCTCCATTATCTATTGTATATTCTATTTTATCTGCTTTATAGTTTGTAGTTAATGAAACTGTTGCTTCATCACTTCCACCTATTCTTTTTGCACTTGTACTTATGCTTGTTCTTAGACCATTTTTATTTTCATATATTGTTCTTGTATCTTGATCAACTAGTTCTACTCCGTCTACTTCCCATGTTGCTCTTGCTACTATTGTTGTATTTACTCCTACTTCAAAAGCTTTATTATATTTTGTCCATTCTCCTCCATTTATTGAATATTCTATATTTTTTAAATTATCACTTCTCCATGTACTTATACTTACTGTTGTCTTTTGTGTACTATCCATGCTGGTTGTTCCACTTGATATATATACTTTATATGTTCTATCACTTAATGTAGTTGATGTACTTCCACTTACCCATTTTGTACATCCATCTATTTCTTTATATCCACTTCCTCTTGCATATATAATTGTTCCTGCATTTACACTTATTTCTCCTGTATAGTTTTGCCATTGTCCATCATATCCAATTTTATATTCTTTCTTTGTTACTCCATCTTCATAATCTATTCTTATCTTTACTGGCATATTATTATTTACATATCTACTTGTTGGTACTATTTTTACTTCATATGTCCCACTTACACATGAACATGTCGTACATGTATTTGGTACACTTGGATCTGTTGGATCTGTTGTTGGTGCATTTGGTTTTATTGGTGTACTTGGTTTACTTACATTTTCAAAAAGTTCACCTATATATCCACTTGCTGTTTTCTTCTTTGTTTTTTGTAACAATAAGTTTCCTTCATCATCATATACATCTATTAAGTATCTTATTCTTGCTTCTATACTTGTGTTTGGTCCAACTTCAAAAACACCAGTATATTCTTGCCATACTCCATTGTTTATTCTATATTCTACTTTTTCTACATTGTTGCTATAATTTATTTTTACTTTTGTTACTTCTCCATTTTTTACACTTGTTTTTTCTGGTTCGATATCTACATAATATCCATCTGGTGATATTATTATTTCATTTCCATCTATTTCATATCTAATTATTATTTTATCGACATCTTCTACTCTTACTCTTATTGGTCCTGTATATTCTTTCCAATTTAAGTCTTCTCCACTTTGTTCTTCATTTTCATCTAGTTTTTTCCATTCCCACTTTGTTGAGTTTGCTGGATAATGTAAATTTAACCATATCCATCCATCATTTTCTTCTTCTTCTACTTCTTCTACGGCTACTTCTACTTCTTTTTCTACTGTTGTATTTATTCCATTATTTCCATATGCTGTACATACTATTTTATGTTTTCCAATTCCTAACTTACTTGTATCACTTGCTTCTTCTACTTCATCTACTATACATTTTACTTCTCCACCCTTTGGTCCAAATTTATAGTAACTTGGTAAGTCATATTTATTTCCATAGAAAAACTTTAATGGTACTTTATCCAAATTTATTATTGGTATTACTTCATCTTTTTCTTCTGTTGTTGTTACTTTTGTTGTAGTTGTTGGCTCTTCCGGATTTGTTATATTATTACTTTCTTTTGTTTTTACCTTTTTGGTTACTATTGTTTCATTTCCTACTTTATCTACTACTTTTATACTTATTTTATATTCTTTATTTGCTTCTAAGTTTTTATATTCGTGTGTTTTTGTTCCTAATACATATTCTTGATTATCTATCTTATAAAAATAACTATTTACTCCACTTAGTCTATCTGTTGCTTCTGTTGTTACTTTTATTGTATTCTCAGTTTCTGTTTCTTTTATTTTTTTTACTACTGGGTTTTCATTATCTACATTTACATATTCTCGATTACTTACTTTACTTCTTCTTCCTCGTACATCTATTCCTCTAAAATATACATACCATTTCCCACTTGCTACTATTTCGGCATTCTTTGTTTCTGTTATTTGCCAGTTGCATCCTATGGTACTCTTTTTATTTGTTACACAGTATTCATAATTTTTTAACTCATCTATCATTTTTGCATCTTTAGTTACTACTACCATTCCTGTTTTTGTCCATTCATGTGTTTTACTTTCTACTACTGGTGATGTTGTATTTATTAGAGTTGATATTGTTCCTTTTCTTACTATCATGAAAAGTGCGCATAGTAAAAATAAAAGAATTATTATTAGTATTGGTTTT
>FR884159.1:15102-48804 GCA_000435515.1 Firmicutes bacterium CAG:582 | reverse complement strand
TTGTAACGCCAGTTGCAGTGCAGAGTAGCTATGTCGGGAAGGGATAACCGCTGAAAGCATCTAAGCGGGAAGCCCACTTCAAGATGAGTTTTCCCATATGTATATAGTAAGAACCGTTGTAGACTACAACGTTGATAGGCTAGAGGTGGAAGCGTAGTGATACGTTGAGCTGACTAGTACTAATAGTTCGAGGATTTAATCATATAAATTATAATTGATGAGTCATTATCTTGTTTTTAAAGAGCAAAATCATATAAATTTGTTAAAAATATGTTTGTGATGATAGCTTAGTGGACACACCTCTTCCCATGCCGAACAGAGAAGTTAAGCACTAAAACGCCGACGATAGTGTAAGCGAAAATAGGAAGTTGCAAACTATTTTTTTTTGCGTTAATTTACACTTTTTTATTGATATAATTTAATATAATGGTATTATATTGATAGAGAGGAGTTTATTTATGATAAAAGAAAAAAACATTGCTGTATCAATAATTCTATATTTTGTTACTTGTGGAATTTATTATTTGGTTTTTATGGCCGATTCAACAAGGGATGTAGATATTATTTCTAACAATCCAGAAAAGAGAAGTGGAGGAACAGTTGTATTATTATCAATATTAACTTGTGGAATATACAGTTTTTATTGGTGGTATAAACAAGGTGAACTAATGGAAAACTTAAATTACGAATCCGGTAGATCAGGTTCATCAAGTGCTGTTCTATACTTATTATTATCTTTATTTGGTTTATCATTTGTTAATATGATTTTACTTCAATCTGATTTAAATAAGTATGCAGCTAAAAATTAATATTGTTAAATAATAATTAAACTATTATAATAATATTAGTTTTTTTTTGGAGGAAAATATGAAAAAAAAGTTGTTATATCAAAATTATTTTGTTGTTACATTTTCAATATTTTTAGTTTATGGCATATTATATATCTTTACTAAGAGAGGAATTCCCTGCGTAATTCATAAGATAACCGGTTTATATTGTCCAGGGTGTGGTATTACACGAATGTTTATAAGTCTATTTAAGCTTAATATATATCAAGCGTTTAGATATAATCCACTAGTGTTTATATTACTTATAATGTGTATAATATACTTCCTAGCAGACTTTTTGAAATTTAAAATTTCTAAAACTCACATAAAATTACCTAAAAGCATTTATATTATTTTATTAATAATTGTTATTTTATTTGGAATTCTTAGAAATATACCTTTGTTTTCCTATTTAGCTCCAACAATTGTAAATTAATTATAAAATATATAAATAGGTATTGATATAAATAATTCTTTGTTGCTATAATGAATTTGGTGATAAGAATGGATTATAAATATACATCAAGAAATGAAAACGATACTATGGAATTAGCTGAAAATATCGAATCAGAAAAGTTTCCAGGAATGATAATCTGTTTAGATGGCGAACTTGGAAGTGGAAAAACAGTTTTTGTTAAGGGTTTTGCTAAATCATTAGGTATTACGGAGAATATAACTAGTCCAACTTTCAATATTGTAAAAGAATATGAAAGTGGAGAAATGAAGTTAAATCATATGGATGTTTATCGTATAGAGGATACTGATGAAACTATTGCATTTAATGATTATTTTAAAGGTGATGGAGTCACTATAATTGAATGGGCAGAGCTTATTGAAGATAAATTACCTGATGAAAGACTAGAAATTAAATTTAAAGTAATTGATGAAAATACTCGTGTACTAGTGTTGAAACCTTATGGGCAAAAATACGAAGATTTAGTTAATTATGTATTATAAATACCTGCTTATGGTATTTTTTTTTTTTATTTTTTGCTATAATAACTATCGGAAGTGATGATATGTATTCATTATTTATAGATACTCATGATTTAGATTTGGTTATAGCCTTGTATAAAGACAAAAAATTAAAAGATAAAGAGATAAAAGAATCATTAAGAAATCATTCTGATTACACGATGCCAATAATTGATGAAATTATAGAAAGAAACAATATCGGTATTCATGATATAAAAGAGATATTGGTAGTTAATGGACCTGGATCTTTTACAGGTGTAAGAATTGGAGTTACCATTGCTAAAATGTTAGCATATACTTTAAATATTCCCATTAAAAGTATAGATTCAATCACGATGTATGGAATATCTGATAATGATACAAATAAAAAATTGGTATTAATTCCTGATGTTAAAGGATCGTATGGTGGAGTATTTGAAAATAATATATTGATTGGAGAATTATTTTATAAAACAAAAGCCGAATTAGATGAATATATTAAGAAAAATAACATAAATAAAATTGTTGAAAACAACATAGATTTCAACAAAATAATTGAATACTTTGAAAACATTGAACCAACGCTTGCTCATTTAGTTAATCCAATATATGTTAAAGTTATTGAGGCTTTAAAATGATAAGAACTTATAAATTAAGTGACTTAAAAACAATTGATTATATTGGAAACCAAATAAAACCTAATTTTGTGAATGAATATGATATAGATAAAATCGAACTATATGATTGGTTAAATTTACTAGTATATGAAGAAAACGATAAAGTAGTTGGATTTATTGAATTTGCAAATAATGTAGGAAATATTGATATATATACAATCGCGATTGATGAAAACTTTAAACGTCATGGAATTGCAACAAAATTGATAGATTATGTAAAAGAAAACTATAATTATGAAACAATTACTTTAGAGGTTAGAAGTAAAAATGATGCCGCGATTAAAATGTATAAAAAAAATAACTTTGAAGTTATCAATATAAGAAAAAAATATTATGAAAATGATGATGCATATGTCATGCAATATAAAAATAGTAAAGGAAGTATATAGATGAAAGATGTTTATATATTAGGAATAGAATCAAGTTGTGATGAAACGAGTATGTCTATTGTAAAAAATGGTGTAGAGGAAATCGCTACTACAGTATTTACTCAAATGGATACACATGCTTTATATGGCGGAGTAGTGCCGGAAATTGCTTCTAGAATGCACACTGAAGCTATAACTTTAGTTTTAGAAGATTTACTTTCTAAGACGAACTTAACTGTAGATGATGTTGATGCAATAGCTGTAACTTATGCTCCTGGATTATTAGGAAGCCTACTAGTAGGAGTTGAAGCCGCTAAAGTACTGTCACTTGTTTATAATAAGCCATTAATCGCGACTCATCATATTGCTGGACATATTTATGCAAATAACTTAGTTAAAAGATTAACTTTTCCTCTTTTAGGAATCGTTGTAAGTGGAGGACACACTGAACTAGTTATTATGAATGATGACTATGAGTTTGAAGTAATTGGTACTACTTTAGATGATGCTATAGGTGAGTGTTTTGATAAAGTTGCTCGTGTTTTAGATCTTCCATATCCTGGTGGACCAAATGTTGAAAAATATGCTGAAAAGGGAACTAATTCTTATAATTTACCAATTCCAATGGATAATGATTCTTTAGATTTTTCCTTTAGTGGTTTGAAAAGCGCTGTAATAAATTTAAATCATAATGAAAAAATGCGTGGTAATGAAGTTAGAAAATACGATTTAGCTTGCTCATTTCAAACAATAGCAGTTGATCAAATTGTTAGAAAAACACGTTTAGCATTAGAAAAATATGATTTAAAAAGAGTGATTGTTGCTGGTGGAGTAAGTGCAAATAAATATTTAAGACAAGAAATTGAGAAATTAACTACTGAAAAAGGTGTAGAACTAACTATTCCCCCTATGAAATATTGCACTGACAATGCCACAATGATTGCAGCAGCAGCATATTATCAATACATAAAAAAAGACTTTGCTGATTTAACATTAAAAGCTAAAAGCCAAGAATACTTTTTTACTAAATAAGATGTTATATCTTATTTTTTTATGCTATAATTTATACATAATAGAATAAGATAGGGGATAAAAATGAAGACATTAACTGATCATGAATTAAATATATTAAACAATTATTTTAATGCTACAAATTACTTAGCTGTAGGGCAACTATATTTGTTAAAAAATCCACTTTTAAAAACTAAATTAACTATGGATGATATTAAACCTAGAGTTGTTGGTCATTTTGGAACAATTCCAGGAAGCAATTTTATTTTTACACATTTAAATCGTGTAATAACAAAATATGATTTAAATATGATATATTTTGTAGGTCCTGGTCATGGAGGTCAAGTAGCCGTTACTAATGCTTACTTAGATGGAACATACACTGAAATATATCCTAAAATAACTAAAGATGAAGCTGGTTTACAAAAATTATTTAAACAATTTTCATTTCCAGGAGGAGTATCTAGTCACGTTGCTCCAGAAACTCCAGGAAGTATTCATGAAGGTGGCGAACTTGGATATTCGCTTATCCATGCTTTTGGAGCAGTTTTGGATAATCCTGATTTAATTGCTGTTTCAATTGTTGGAGATGGAGAAGCCGAGACTGGACCACTTGCAACATCATGGAATATAAACAAATTTATTAATCCAAATACAGATGGTGTTGTTCTACCAATCGTGCATTTAAATGGTTATAAAATATCAAATCCAACAGTTTTATCAAGAATGAGTACAGAAGAGATTACATCTTTATTTAAAGGATATGGATGGGACGTTTATTTTGTGGAGGATAAAAATAATACAATAGACGAAATGCAAGAAAAAATGGCTACAACGATGGATGAAATCATCACGAAAATAAAGAAAATAAAAGAAGAATATAAAGATAAGGAAAACATAACTTATCCTAAGTGGCCAATGATAATTCTAAGAACAAAAAAAGGTTGGACGGGTCCAAAAGAAACAGAAGGAAGTTTTAAGGCCCATCAAGTTCCAATTGAAATAACTGATGAAAGTAAATTGCAAGAACTTGAAGAATGGTTAAAAAGTTATCATCCAGAAAATATCTTTAATGAAGATGGATCAATCAAGAAAGAAATATTATCATTTTTACCAAAAGGAAATAGAAGAATGAGTGCAAACCCAATATGTAATGGTGGCTTATTATTGAAAGAATTAAAAACTCCGGATATAAAGAACTATATGCTTGATGCTCATCATGGCGATATTGTAAGCCGCGATATGTATAACTTAGGTGCTTATTTAAGAGATGTAATTAAGCTTAATGAACAAAATCATAACTTTAGAATATTTGGTCCAGATGAAGCTATGAGCAATCGTTTGAATCAAGTATTTGAAGCAACAGATAGACAATGGTTAATGCCAATCGGAGAAAAAGATGAACACGTTAGCCCATATGGTAGAGTATTAGATTCATATTTATCAGAACATTTTGCAGAAGGTGCTTTAGAAGGATATTTACTTACAGGTAGACATGGTTTAATTCATTCATACGAATCTTTTATTAGAGTAGTTGATTCAATGATAGGTATTCATGCAAAATGGCTTAAAATGACTAAAGAACTACCTTGGAGAGCTCCTATATCATCTCTAAACATAATTGAGACAAGTCACATATGGCAACAAGATCATAATGGTTATACTCATCAAGAGCCAGGATTTATAAATCATATTTTAAACAAAAAAAGAGATATAATAGACATATATCTTCCATATGATACAAATTCACTTATCTATACAGTTGATAAGTGCTTAAAAAGTAAAAATATGATTAATACGATTATTGCTTCTAAGCACGATCGTCCTCAATGGTTAAATTATGAAGAAACAATAAAACATTGTGAAAAAGGAATTGGAATATGGGATTTTGCTAGCGATGAAAATCCTGATATAATCCTAGCTTGTGCAGGAGAAACACCAACTCTTGAAGTATTAGCTGCAACTAGTATTTTAAAAGAAAAAACTGATATTAAGGTTAGAGTAGTTAACGTAGTATTCTTAGAAACCTTAGATGAACTTCCAGAAGAAGAGTTTAATAAGTTGTTCCCAATTGGAATACCAGTAATTTTCAATTTCCATGGATATCCAAATGTTATAAGAGAACTTACTTATAATAGAAAACAAAAGTTTATAATTCATGGCTATGAAGAAGAGGGTGCAATTACTACTCCGTTTGATATGCGTGTTTTAAATAAAATAGATAGATTTCACTTAGTAATAGAAGTACTAAATTTATTAAATAAAAATGAAGATGTAAAAAGATATTGTCAAGACGAGTTGATGAAACATTATGATTATATTCGTGAGACTGGACAAGATCTAGATGAAGTCTTGAATTGGAAATGGAAAGATTAACTTTCCGTTTTTATTTTATTTCTTTACACATTCCAGACTCAGGTTCATAAAAACAATGAGATTTATATCTACCAGAAAGTTCTTGACCATACCAAACTTTTTTACAACTATTTTTTCCTGGTGCATAAAACCAAAGCGCATTAGTTGCTGGGTAAAAATATTCTCCTCTTAAACATCTCTTAGCTAAATTTTTTTCTTTAGTTGTTGAAGAAGATTGAAAAAGTGAACTAGTTGATCCAACAAAACCTCCAGGAGATTGATAAACTATTCCTTCAATTGTTCTAATATTTTTAAAAAGATCGCATGTAACAATAACCCGATTAACGATTACATTTCCAACCATAAGCATAGCAAGGGCTCCATCACTTAAAGCTTCTGCTCGCATAAGTCTAGCCATCAAATCAAGTTCTTTAGTTGTATAATTTACTAACATAAAAAATCACCTATAACATTATATGCTACAGGTGTTTGTTTTTATCTTGGATATTTAGAAAAATCTACAACTTTGTTTTCTGATGGCTTAACTGTGAACACGATTTTTTGTGTCTTGCTTGTTTCGTTACCGGCACCATCAGTAACTGTGTAGCGAATCCAATATTGGTCTATTCCTTGATATTCATCTACTTCATGATATACTACATGTGATACTTTATAATCTGGTTTATCATCCCAAACTTCCAAGTTATCATAATTGATATCATCTATGCTATTTACATAATAAATTGCATCATTAAACTTTAATGTTGGCTTATAGACGTCCTTTGGACTATTAACATCTTTTAAATAAGTGTGTTTTGAATCGTTTGCAATCCAGCCAGTATCTCCAGCATATTTACCATGATACTCAATCTTATACCAAGTCATAACTCCACCAGTATAAACCTCTTGAACCGCGAATATATCACCTTTACTTACCTTACCTAAAGAAGCACTATATTTATCATGATCTTTTCTAACATTAAGTTCTTTAGTTGTAACTTCAACATACCATCCCTTTTTTATCTCTTCTATTCTTTTTTGTTCAGATTGATAATTGATAAATTTTTTAACTCCAACGTATCCTCCTACAAGAATACCTACTATTAATACAAATGTAAAAAACTTTTTCATTTTCTCACTTCCTATGTTAATAAGTTATCATAAATACCAGAAAATAGCAACAAATCATATTTACAATATAATTTAATTTTATTATAATAAATAACTACAAGTTGGTGAACATATGAATAGGTTAAGTTTTGCTATATTAACTAATAAATTATTTAGTGAATGGATTAAAAATAATAGAAGTTTTGTTGATGTTCAAGTTTCACTTGAAGAAACCGAATATGATGAATTTATGTCTATTATCTATGAATCAAAAAACATCTATGCCTTTTTAACCTATTCAAAGTACTATAATATTTTTGAATTAACTGAAGAATTTTTAAATAGTCTAAAAGAAGTCAAACCAAAAGAATACCAATTTGTAAAAATTTATATGGAATCTATAGAGAATTCTATAAAAGAAATTGTAAATATGGAGTATATAATTCACTTGTATAACTTTTTATTGATGTTTAGTAAATCTAATTTCCCAAAGAATTATGTTCTTTTATATCAAAATATAGAGTTAGAAACTATTATGAGTATTTATCCAGAAAAAATAGGTTATTACGAACAAACATCTATATTTATTCAACTTGAAAAATATCAAATGGATACATCAAAAGAAAGATATGAATTAAAGAACATTTTAAACAATCTTATAAAAAATTTATTAAAAGAATCTTTTAGTAATTCTTCTTATTGTGAATTTAAATCACAGTTTATAAAGTACTTAGAGGAGTCAAATATACCACGAAAGTCCATACTAGATTATGAGATGTTTATGAATTACTACCATGCTAATATGCGAAAATACTTTTCAACAAAAGAAGACAAAGAGAAAAGATTATTAAAGGAAACACTGGACATATTCAATTATAGTTTGTAATATTATGTTTAGAAAGGAGAACGTAATGAAAAGAAAGATTTTTGTGAGTTTGCTTGCTTTAATTATGTGTTTTACTTTAGGAGGATGTACTTTTGGTACAAAAGAAAAGACTTATACAAGTCATGGATTAAAAGTTACTATGAATGATACTTTTCAAGAAAAGTCAATAGTCTCTCAAACAGTTTACTTAGAAAGCACCGAAGCAATATTTTCGGCATTAAAAGAAGACTTTTCTGCTTTAGAAGCAATTGACTTAGGAAAAAACACTTCAATAAAAGAATATGCCAAAGCAGTTGTAGCAAACAACAATGCTGAATATGAAATCAAAGAAGAAGATGGATTAACATATTTTGAATATGAAAAAACTGTATCCGGAAAAGATTTTTATTATTTAGCTTGTGTTTATAAATCAGATGATGCATTTTGGTTAATAAATTTTGCAAGTGAAAATTCTAATAAAGAAAAATATCAACCATTGTTTAAGCGTTGGGCAAAAACAGTAAAATTTGAATAAAAAAAGAAGATTTACTTTTGAATCTTCTTTTTGTTTGCTTTGTTTTTAAGTTTATTATTTTTCTTTTCATCTTTTTTATACTTTTTGATGTATTCATTTAAGTCAATAGATTGTTTAAAAGGAAATAAGAATGAATATTTTTCATGTCTTTTCTTTTGCATTTCTTTAATATGACTTTTAAGTTCTTCATATCTAAGTTCAACACCTGAGTCTTTAGCATATTTTCTAACTTTAGATAATGTTTTATTAGAATATATGAAATCAATAATAATAACTCCCGTAAATAAACCTAGTATAAACGAAAATGATAGATTTTGATTAAACCATTCAAGTTTGCTTATTATAAAATCTGCTAAGAAAAAGTAATAAAATGCTCCAGCTAATGTCCATATAAGCGAGAAAAGTGGGCATATAATTCCTTTATAGTTACCCCAAAGATCGCTATAATCCCATAATTTTACCGGCTTATTAACAAATGATAAGCCACCAATAAATTCAATTAATGTCATTGTAGCTCCCATAAGAATAATAACTATCCATGCAGGCAAGTTCATATCAGCAAATATTAAATATATTCCTGTCAAAGCACATAAACCAAAACCATATATTGGTAAATAAGGACCAATCAAAGCGCCAGGATTGACCCACTTTCCATGAACAATTCTTCTAAAGAAGAGTTCTATAATCCAGCCAGCTGTACTTCCTATATAAAATATAAAAATAAATTTTAAAAATAAATTCACTATACCACATCCTTATCGTAATTATAACATTTAAAATTATTATTTAAATATATTTGTAAAATTAATTGTAAAACATTAGTATAAATACGATTAGATAATTTATATTGCTTTATATAACTTCAAGCACTATAATAAAAAAAGAAAAAAGGTTAAACTATGAATTTAAATTCATCATCATTTTCAAGGGCTTCTGGAAATGATTTAGATTATGTTGTAATGCAAGTTACATTAAAGGAAAAATTTCTTGGCACTGGTTCAGGAAATTTAACAGAACTTGAAACAGTGATTAATGCACAAGCAGCTAAGGGATACAGACTTCATACTATTACAACATCCAATGGTGGAAGTAAAGGACTTATGGGAGGAGATAGAATTCAAGCAACTTTAGTGTTTGAAAAAATAAAATAATTTAAATAATTTAAAAAAAAGAGCTATTGAGAAAATTAATTATTTAATTTCCCAACAGCCTTTTTTTAATTTAATAAATCAAGTTTCTTTATTGCTTCATTTTGAGCATCTAGTCCATATAGTTCATTTAATTCTTCTAAAGAATGTTTGGTAAAATAACTTTTTAGTTCATTTAGCTCAGTTGAAAATCTTATATCATAACCCATTAGTAAAGCATTGGCTAACTCAGTAACATAGTAATTTTCATTGTCGCTATTAAACATATCTATTTTTCCATTAGATATAACACCTATTCCACTATTAGTTGAATCTAGAATTAAAGCATAATCTTCACCGGGAATATTAATCATAGTTACTGCATGATTAGGAAATAGTCTTTTTTTTATCTCTTCAAGTCCTTTATAGTCCTTATCTATTTCTTCATTATTAAAATTATAGTCAGGAGCAATTTGCATTTTATCATCGTTTTTAACCCAGTTGCCATATGAAGAATTAACACAAATCATCTTTGCATTATATTCTGGATTAATCAAATTTAATCTATATGCTAAATCATCAGCAATATTTCTACATACACCTTTGCCATCAAGCATTTGTACTCTATAATATCCTGTTATTTCTTGTTCTGGAGTACCATAAAGCATTTCTTGGTGTTCATATTGCATTAATTTCATAAAAATTTCTAAATCTGATAAACCTGTAAAATCAATGCTTTCTAAGTAATCATCAACATATATTTCATATTCTGATATTCTATCAATATTTTCATTTCTTGCGGTAGCCTTAATATCTTTTTGAACATCATTAGGCATAGCTAAAAATAAATAAGTTAAGTATATTACACAAAAATAAAAAATTTCTTTAAGGTGTACATCAATTATTTGTTTTAAATCATCAAATTTTTTTCCACCTTCATATTTTACCTCTTGGCTGATTCTTGAAGTTTCAAACAATTTATACATAAATTTTCCATATCTTTTGTATATTTCATCATAATTCTTAGATTTTAATAATTGAGATATAATTTTTATATCTTTAAATCCTATTTTTTTCATAAACTCTTTTTTTTCCTTTTTTTAGTTGTATATATTAGAATGTATTATGTTATTTGTCAACTACTATAAGTATTTATTTAATAAACAATTTCACAAAAAAACTAACTATTTCTAGTTAGCTAGTCTATTTTATGAACTAAAAGTTCAAATCATCATACTGGCAGGGGATGAGAGAATCGAACTCCCACCAAAGGTTTTGGAGACCCCTATCATACCATTTGACCAATCCCCTAGGTCTGATAACAAAAATATTTTACCATAACTGCTTTTAATATTCAATATAAATTTTGCATGATATAATAAAGAAAAGGAGGAAATGTATGTATAAGAAAGTATATGTCGAAACAACTAATAATTGCAATCTTAACTGTGATTTTTGTATTCATAATGAAAGACAAAAAAAATTTATGAATATAGATGAGTTTAAAACTGTTTTAGAAAAACTAAAAAATCATACCAAATATTTGTACTTACATGTATTAGGTGAACCACTTATACACCCAAATATAAATGAGTTTATTAATATTGCATCAACTAGTTTTAATGTTAATTTAACAACTAATGGCTATCTTATAAAAAGAATTAAAGAAAATAAAAATATAAGACAAATAAATATATCTTTACAAAGTTTTGATGAAAAGTATCAAAAAAGTCTTCAAGATTATATGAATGATATTTTTTCCTCTGTTGAAAACTTAAAAAATACAACATACATTTCTTATCGCATTTGGGTAAAAAATAAGTATACTGAAGAAATATTAAATATTTTAAGTGAAAAATATAATATTATGATAGATGAGACTAAAAGCAAAAATATTACTCTTGAGAAAAATGTCTTTTTAAGTTTTAATGAAGAATTCACTTGGCCTGATTTAAAAAATGAAGAAGCGTATGAAACCGGAAAATGTTACGCTTTAAAAGATCATATTGGAATTCTTGTTGATGGAACCGTAATTCCTTGTTGCTTAGATTCTAAAGGCACTATAAAACTTGGAAATATTTTCAAATCAAATATTGAAGATATTATTAATGGAAAAAGATATCAAAATATGTTAAAAGGATTTTCAAATAATAAAAAATGTGAAGAATTATGTAAAAAATGTAATTTTATAAAGTAAATATATATGTTATAATGTAACATGTAAAGTAGGTGAAGATGTGAAACAATTAAACTATGAAGAATACTTGGATAATGATATTTTTTATACCAGAGATGAACTAAAAAGTGAAAGACAAGTTATTTATAAAAATACTTTGTATATTAAAAGTTCATCATTTTATAAAAATTATTTTCACGAAAATTCACCTATTAAAGACCTTTTTATAAAATTTTTAACACAAAAAGGATTATTTCAATTCTTACTTTCAATGCTAGAAGATAAAAACATTTCATACATTGAATTCAATTATAATGATGAAGTTAAAAGAATAAAATTAAAAGATTTCTTTTCATTTTACATTTCTTTTTCAGTTGAAGTAAGAAATTCTTCTATTTTAGAAAAAATTGCTGAAATATTAAATTATAATAATTTTGATTTTTCAACAAATGAAGATTTAGTATATTTAATTGATGATAATAAATATAATTTATTATTATATAAAAAGGAAAATCAAGAAAGAATAGATATAATAGATAGAATATTTAAATATTTAAAAAGAAAGAATGTTATGGAAAGATATTTCTTAGATGAAAAAATTGTTACAAGATTAGAATATCTCGCTGAAAAATATCTTAAAGTGACTACTGAAGAACAAGAAAAACGTGAACAACAATATTTAATCGATGATTCAATTATTACAGCTTTGGATTACTATAAGAAAAACACATACTCTAAATTTGAAGAATCAATTTATTATTTTATTGCTTTAAGTAACTTAGTAATTATAAATCCAATATCTATAATAGATGTTAATGACGTCACTTTAGAAAACAAATATGTAAGCGCAAGAACTTTTTATTTACTTTTTGTAACAATATTAAATGATTTAAGTATTCCTTTTACTGAAGAACAAAAAGAGGATACTTTTGAAATAATAATTGATGGTAAAATAAAATTCTCTATAGGTAATGACTTTGAACCACAAAATATTAGCAATTATTTAACAAATTTAACGGATGATGTTGGAATAGACGAAACTATATATAAGATACTAAATGAATACAAAGAAGCAATTGAAAAAGAAATAAAATTTGATAATTCATTTATTAAATTCAAAAATCATTTTAACAAAGATACAATGAATAGTTATGACAAATTAAAAACTTTCATTGAATTAATAACAAGAGGAGAGAAAATAGCAGATCAAAAGTATCAAAAAATTATTTTTAATATTTTTTATGGAAATAACCCATATTATAAGATTAATTTTTATAAAAGCATGACACCAGCTGGCAATTATCATTTTTTTACAATTATGAGCATTAAAGATCAATATATTCTAATTGATTCGGCTGATTTAGCTAAAATAAAATTGGTGAGTATGCTAGAAGTTGCTGAACTTCAAAAAAAATCAATTGATTTAAGTGAAAAAATTGTAATAGAGGAAGTGACAAGCAAACATGTTCAATAAAATTAAAAATTTGGCTTTAAATTATAATGGAGAAGCGCGTGAGACTATCTTAGATCTTCTTAAAGATGAAAAATGTTTTTATAAAATGGATATAGATACAACGTATAATATTCTTAAAACAATAGGAGTATCAGAAAGCGAAATAAATAAAGTAGTGATTGAATTGCTAAAGGAGAAAATATGAAATATAAAGCAATAGATAGAACAAACATAGATTTTACAAGTGATGCAGAAATATGTAATATTGGATATTTTGAAAAGGAGTATCAGGATGTACCTATTAGAGTAGAAAAATTTTTTGCAAATGGGATCACTTGTGTTACGATTTTTATCCCCAAAATAGACTCATTAGAAGATGAAGAAAAAATAAAAAAGTTTATAGCAAACAATAATATTATAAATTTTATAGAAGATAAATCTTACATTACTGAGCTTGAAGATATAAATGAAAATACATTTTTATCAATAAATGTTCCTCTAGAGGATAGAAATCATTTATACAATGAATGTTTAATTGATTTTAAAGATTATGAATAAGTTGAATAAACTTATTTTTTTAAGTTCTATTGATACATATAAATTTAATGTGATATAATATTTTTAACATGGATAGAGGGTATAAAAATGAATGAAAATAATAACATAAATAACAATTTAAACAATGATAATAAGTCAAAAACAACATGGAAAGATGTTTTACTATATGTGATCATGATAATAATTATAATTATAATTATTTTATTAATGTGCAAATATTGTCAATTAACAAAAGCTAATAAGCAACATGTTATAAAACCAACAACTTCTGCACAAACTACAACTATAACTACAACTACCGAATTAATAACAGAAACAACTACAACAATACCTACAAGTGAAGCGGTAACAGAAACAACTACTAGATTAACAACAAAAAAAACTAACTATGATGTACCAAATACAACAGTTAATCGCCCTACAACTTCAAAAGTAACCCAAGGAACTACTCAACGACCAACGACTAATCAACCAACAACTACTACAATTAAAAAGGATGTATATACATATAAGTATCAAATTCAAACTTCAGAAACAAAATCATTTTATATTTTAAAGAATGGAGTTAGAATGAATGCATACATTTTAGTTTTCGATAATAATAATAATCCGATAACATTCAGTAACAATGGAGTTGGCTCTGGTTTAACAATGGTAAATTCAAATATAGATTTAGGAAAATGTCCAACAATAAAATTTAGAGTATGTGATCCACAAGGATTAAATTGTGGTGAGACATTTACAGCTAGTTGTTAAGAGGAGGAAATATGACTTTCATAAAGAAGAATTATAAAATATTAATAATAGTTTTAACAATAGTAATTTTTATATTATTTTTACTATCAATAAAAACTAACTCTAAAGTTTTGAAATGTTCTATAGATAAAGACCTTGTTAGTGGTATTCATCTAACTGATAACATAAAAATTAATTTGAATAAAGGAAAAATTAAAAATATAAAGCAAGATAAGTCCATAGAATTAAAAGATGATTATCTAAAATATGATACTTATAAGAATATCATGGAAATGCATCTCAAAAGCAGTTATGAATATTTAGATAAAAAAAATTATGATGTAAAAACAAATAATAATATTGTTTCAGTAAAAGCTAATATTGATACAAAAGGATTAATTTTAAATAATCTGATAGTTGAACAATCAAATAAAGACAACAAATATGATTTAAAAATTAATACTGAAAATAGTTTTGAGAATGCAGAACGTAAAATCATGATTGACGAAGAATATAAATACAATTCGCTAAAAAAATATATGGAAGAAAGTGGTTATAAATGCAAATAGATAAAAAGAAACTAATAGCTTTAACGTTAATTATAGTTTCGCTTATATTTTGTTTTGTTGTACTTATGATAAGTAAAAAAAATAATATAAAAGCAGATTATTATTATAATTTTACATATGATGACAATAAAATAAGTCAATCAGTAAAAATTTATAACAAAGAAAAAAAGTTACAAACCAATTATTATATTATCTATAATGATGAACCTATAAGTTACACTAAAGGAGAAAAAGCTGTAGTGACAATAAATGCAGTTGATTTAAAGAATAAGCCAACGATTTATATTGCATTTGAGGATGATATTAATAAAAAATATGAATTAGTTTACAAAAAGTAGGTGAAATGTTATGAAGAAAATAAAATTTATAATTATTATATTAGTTTTAGTGGTTTTTCCAAGCATAGTTAACGCTAAAAAACTAGATTATGATTATTATAAAAAGTTAAATGTCAAATATGCTTTTATAGTTGGGGATTACATGTTTAATATGGATAATGGATATTCTCCTACTTTAGAAGATATTATGATAGCAAGCAGAACCATCGCAGCAGATAAACCAACAACTTTATATGAAATACGTATGTTTCCTGCATGGAATTTTTTTTCTATTAATGAAATATATAGGAATACAAACTCAAATGATAAAACAATACTAGAAAGTATGAGTATAAAATACGTTTACAGAAATAGTATAAAAACAGCTAATAGTACAGAATTTGATACATTATAAGACAAGGAGAAAGTATGAAGAAGGCAGTAAGTATAATAGTAATGATAATAATGAATATACTTATGATCTCAGATGTAAAAGCATGTGAGATGTCATATGATTAATATAAAGACAGAAAAATGAGATATACAGGACTATATATAGAAGGGTCTAACGAATATAAAAGAAAAACTATAAGATATTCAAGTGTTCAATCAGAAAATGCGATAGAAGAGGCAGTAGTAAAATAGAATGCGATGAAGGAACTGTAAAAGTAGATAAAGAACCAATAAATATAACAAAGAATCAATAAAATATAGAAATAGTAGAAGGAAAAAGCAAGTCGTTAGGAGACTTGTTTGAAGTAAAATATGGAGTATCTGGAGGAATTGCTGGAGAAGCCGATGATACAGATGATGATGTCTTTTGAGCAGAGACAGGAAGTTTTGGCCAAGGTGGAAAAGGAGACCACGATGGAAGCGGCGGTGGTTCAGGATACATTGGTGGTGTAACTAGAGGATCAATGAAAACTGGAAACCATTCAGGTAATGGATATGCTAGAATTACCGTAATTTCACTTGGTTAAGTAAAAATAAATTAAGAAATGGCAAACTTTTATATGTTTGCTTTTTCTTTTGAAATAATCTTATTTTGAGCAATTTACAATGACAAACATTAATGTTATAATTGATTATAGTTAGGATGAGGAAAATGATAAAGTCGGATTTAAAATCATTATTACCAAGTAAATTACTTAATGGAGTAACTAGATGTGAAGGAAAATTATATTCATTTTTGTATTTTGTTGAAGAATTTGAATCAAAAAGGATGAATTCAATGACAACTAAAGATTTTGCTGAATATCTTACTGCAAAATATGTAAATCATGTTATCATTTGTGATAAAAAAAGATATTTTGATAGAGTAATTAAAGAGATAAAAGAAGCAAATTTATCTGATTTTGAGTCCGAAATGATGATAGCAGATGATGTTTCTATTGATGTAGAGGATTATTTAAGACATATGTTTGAAAATGCTGATGATGAATACCTAATTCCCTTTGGAGATGGAAGAAAAACTTTATATGAGGTTTATTCTAGTTTAAAAAATAACCTTTATCATGAATTATCATTAGAGGATAAAAAAGATATAATTGATAGCATGCTTGAAAATATTGATTCCGATATAAAAAAATCTATAATCGAAGAAGCAGGAATATCACTAGAGGAGTATCTAAGAAACGAAGTACCAGAACATATGATAAGTGTTGATCAAATAAAGATAGGAAATGAAAACTATGATTTGGTTGACTTTATAAAAAATCTAGTTGATATTCAATATACTCGAAACGAAGAAAAACAAGAACAATTAAATAGAACAAAAGAAAATCCAGCCTTAGTAACTGAAATAGCAATGGAATTAAACGGTTCATCTGAATTAGAGACAACTCTTGATATTCCAATAATTTTAAGTCAAGGAGAAATAGAAGCACTTGCAGAAAATCCCGAATATTCCAATCAAGAAAAATACTATGTAAATCAATTAAGGCGACTATCAAATGCAATAATGTCATCATCAACAAAAGAAGATTTGGATAATCTAAAGAAAGAATTTGAACAATTGAAATTAGAAGCAACTTCTAAAGGATTAAGCAACCAAATCAATATGTTAGCAATGGATATAGAAGCTAATTTAATCCCTAAAAGAGAACGAGAAATATATATATTTAAAAATAATGCCGAAGACTATGTTGATGTTATTATGGGAAAAATAGGAGAATTAAAAAAACAAATTCAATTAGCCGAAAATGAAGTAGAGTTAAATGAAGTTCAAATGGTGTTAGATCAGTTGGAATATGAAGTAAGTAAACGCTTAATAAGTGACAATGATTTTGCAGAAGCTCATATTTCGTTACAAGAAATAGAAATGATGCTAAAAGAAAAGAAAAATTTAGTAAAATTAATACCAAATAATTCAATAATAAATACTTTGAATGAAAAAATAATTGAGTTAAAAAAGATAATTCTTAATATTGAATATAATGTTAACAAAGCTGAAATTGTCGGATATAGTATAAAGTTTGAATATGCTAAATCGGATTTAACTGAAAGCATAGAGAAGGCATATCAAAGTGGACAAATTGATGAAGAAATATATCAAAGTTTAATGAAACAAGTAGATAAATTGGCAAATTTAGAAAAAGAATCGGCAAAGAAATTAGGGGTGTAGATTATGAACGATGAATACGATGAGTTATACAATATGTTATCTTCAGATCGTGAAGAAATTAACAAGATAAAAGATACATTTAAAGAAGACATCACTTATTATTTATCTAAAATAAAGAATTATCAAGTGAACACCATTGATATAACTAGTGAATACGATTTAGAAAATAATTATGATCAATTTAAAAACAATGATATTCAAATAAAATATGATTTAAATAAAGAATGTATTGATTATAAAATAGCAATGCTATTAAAATATATTGACGATTTAAAGATTGAAAGAAGATTTCTTGAATTTAAGCGAAGTAAAGAGGATATGTTAAATAAGAATGAATATCAAGAGTATTTAAGAAATGATATTTTCCGTAACGATTTAATAACTAAGTGGTATAAAGAATTTGAAACTACAGAATAAAAAAAATGTTTACGTCATTGTAAACATTTTTTATTTTATATAATAGACATTCAAATCAACATCTGAGTTTATTCCATCAATTTCGCCTATTTGAGAAAATTGCCACATTATATAATCGCTTGAATAATTTGTCTTTTCAGTATAATGTGCTAACCACACAGGATAATTTCCTTTATCCATCCACATATTTTCTAAATAATATTTTGAACCATAAAGCATTGCTTTATATCCGTGTTCTTCTATATAGTTTGCAAAAGTTAAGTAAGCACTTGAAAGATCATATAAACTTATTTCATATTCTCTAATATATTGCCAGTTTTCCCAGTCAAAGGCAATTGGAAAATCTAGCCTAGTACCATTTAAAGTTTTTATAACCCATTCGGCTTGTTCCTTAGCTATTTTATCATTTACAGCAGTTGAATATAAATAAACACCAACTTTTAATCCAGCTTTTTTTGCATTTTCAATATTTTTTAAATAATAAGAATCTATTGATAACTCCTTTTTAAAACCTGATTGTACTCCAATTCTCATCATAACAAATTCACAACCAGCATTTTTAACTTTTTCATAATCAATGTCGCCTTGATATCTTGAAACATCTATTCCTATAAGGGTGTTATCATTTTTAAAATTTGCTATTGCATCATTGAAATTATATCTTTTTCGTACTGTTGGTGTAGATGGTTTTGCTGTAGACACGGTTGTAGAAGTTTGCTCTTTAACAATTAAGTTTAATTTTTTGGAAATTGTATTATTAGACGAATCTTTTATAATATATTTTAAATCATAATTACCAACTTTAGACAAATCATATTCTCCTTCTATATCACAAGTAGGTTTTTTATCATAATTATCAACAAATACAGCTTTATCACAAGGATTATAATTTGAATTCAATATAACCGTTTGAGTTGATGGAACATTGATAAGTAATGGTGCAACTCCATCAATAACCATATAATTTATATTCTTTTTATATGTTTTGTTATCATGTTTATATTTAATAATAATACTATTTTCTCCAATATTTTTGGTATCAATTAAATCATTCTCGTTTAATAGTTCAATATTTTTATCATTTATTAAATTCTTTATAGTTACTTTATCATAAACGTTAAAAGTATTTTCTCCTAAATTAATATCATAATTTTTTTCTTCAGAAATTCCTATATCTTTAACCTTTGAACATGAACAAACAAGCAAAGATAAAATAATAATTAGTATTTTTTTCACTGCTATCACTTCCTGTTCATTATTATATTATAAAACATGAAATTATGGTATAATTATTTTCAAAGCAAGGAATGGTTGACAATGCAATATAAAGAACAAACAATAAATTGTCCAAAATGTAATAAAAACATCAAAATAAAAATGCTTGAACAAATAGATGAAAGTAAGTTTAAAGACGTAATTTCGAGAAAAATTTTTAAATTTAAATGTAGTTATTGCAAAAATGAAATTATAATTGATTACCCAACAACATTTATCGGCGAAAACTTTGAAGTATGCTATAAACTGACAAAGAAAAAAGGTAATAAGACATACTTAAGAGAGTGTTATGATTTTGATGATTTTAAGGAGAAGATATTGATATTCTCTGCTGATTTAAATGACATTGCAATAGAGTTTATAAAAGATTATTTAAGAAGAACAATTAACGAAAAGAACATTGATATTCGTTTTGACTCAAAAAATGAAGAAAATATTATATTTTATATGATGGAAAAAAATGAGTATATAGGTTTTAAAATTGAACAATATATGCAACTAATTAATCATTCGAAAATAAAAAATATAAAAAAATTTAAGGAAATTAATAATACAAATTATTTAAAATATATAAGGGTGAGTATATGAATATAGTAATTAGAAATGCGGCTATTACTTTAAATGGAAATGATATACTAACATATATTAATTTTGATATAAATGAAAAATCAAAAATTGGTATAGTCGGAGAAAACGGAGCAGGAAAAACCACTTTATTAAAAGCGATTATTGATAATGAACTTTTTACAGAAGGAATTGGTACAGAAAAATTTCAAATAATAAAGAATGGTTTATTTAAGATAGGTTATTTAAGTCAAATAAGTATCAATGATAATAAAAAATTAATTGATGTTATTTTGGAGTCATTTAGTGAAATAATTGAAATAGAAAGAAAACTACAAAAAATAGAAAGTGGTTTGTTAACAAATGATGTAGAGAAATATGATGAGTTATTAAATAAATATAAAAATTTGGGTGGTTATACATATAAAAAAGAATATGAATTAATGTTAACAAAATTTGGTTTTGGTGAAGGTGATAAAGAAAAATATGTAAGAGACTTTTCTGGTGGAGAAAAGACTAAAATTGCATTTATTAAGCTGCTATTATCAAAACCGGATCTATTAATCTTAGATGAACCTACAAATAATTTGGATATGGAAACTGTAGAATGGTTAGAAGAATACTTATCGAAATATAAAAAAGCCTTAATAGTTGTTAGTCATGATAGAATGTTCTTAAATAGAATAGTCGATACAATATATGATATCGATTATGGTGAAGTAATAAAATATGTTGGAAACTATGATTATTTTGAAAAACAAAAAAAATTAAATTATGAAAAATTAAAAAAAGAATATGAGTTTCAACAAAAAGAAATTAAAAGATTAACCGAGATTTATGAAAGATTTAGAAATAAGCCATCTAAATCTAGTATGGCCTTATCAAAATTAAAACAAATTGAGAAAATGAATATTATTGAAGAGCCTAACAACATCAATAAGTCAACATTAAAAATAAATTATAATGACTTCGTCGCATCAAGCAAAAAAATTCTTCGAATGAATGATCTTGAAGTTGGTTATGACAAACCTTTATTTAAAGTAAATTTCGAAGTTGAAAAAGGTGATAAAGTTGCAATCATAGGCCGCAACGGATGTGGAAAATCGACTCTTATGAAAACTATTACAGGAAAACTTACTCCTATTTCTGGTGAAGTTAGTTATGGTTTACATGTTAATCCTGGATATTTTGATCAAACATTAGGCTTTTCTGATGAAAATTTATCAATTATAGATGAGTTTAAAAAAAATCATCCTTCATTATTAGAACAAGAGGTAAGATCATATTTAGCTTTGTTTTTATTTAGAGGAGAAGATGTATTTAAAAAAGTTAATGTTCTAAGTGGAGGCGAGAAAGCCAGATTAAAATTATCTATTATATTTGCATATAAACCCAATTTACTTATTTTAGATGAGGTTACTAATCATATTGATATGAAAACTAAAGAATACTTAGAACAAATTTTAGTAGATTATCAAGGAACTATTATTTTTATTTCGCATGATAGATATTTTGTTAAAAAGTTGGCAACTAAATTGATTATCATTAAAGATAATAATGTTACCTGTTTTGATGGCTCATATGATACATACCTAGAAAAAAACACTAAAATTGAATCATCAAGCGCAAATAATACACTTGCTTCTAAGATTTTAGAACCAAAGAATAAACCAAAAAATAATGATAAAGAAGTTAGAAAAGAAATAAACAAACTAGAAAATGAAATTGCTAAACTAGAATTAAAGATAGATGAACTAAAGCAAAGTACTTTTGTTGAAGAAAATTATTCTGATTTTAATAAAATGCAAACCATTATGAAAAAAATAGAAAATTTAAATTTAGAATTAACTGAAAAAATGAAACATTGGGAAGAATTGTTTTCAATTATTGATAAATAAAAAATACTGAAAAATTAATCAGTATTTTTATTTCTAGTTATCACTTTTTAACTTTGTAACGATTTTTGCAATATCAGTTTTTTTAACATTAGGTATTTTATATATGTTTTGATTAGTTAGTTCTTTATATATATTTTCTTGCATCTCCAATAAGTTGTTCAAAGATGTTTTAAATAGTTTTAACACTTTTTCGTTGCTTGATTCAACGGCACCATTTAATGCAAGTGTTATAACTGATTTTGTTAAAGTTAAAATGTTTTCCATTATGTATTTATCATTCATTAACATTCACCTTCCATTAACTTTAAAGTTTCTTTGATTATTTTTTCATGTTCATTAAGTTGACAATTTATAAGTTTTTCAAACTCTTTATTTTTAATGTCTTCTAATGAATTAAGAAGAACTTCTTTTGTAAGTAGTTCGTGATTATAAAAATCTTCAATATAATTTAATTCTTTTTGTGTCATATTCATCCCTCCATAATATATGGTGTCCCATATTAGTATTTATATACATAAAATTACATGGTATAATAAGAAAACGAGGAGATAACCATGAATAGATATAAGGATACGAATTTAGCAAGTTTATTAGGTATTATTGGAAATATAATATTATTAGTAATGAAATTAATTGTGAGTATAATAAGTAAATCTCAAGCAATGTTATCAGATACTTTAAATTCAGCTGGCGATATAGTATCTTCGGCAATGACTTTCTTTGGTAATAAAATAGCATCCAAAAAAGCTGATGAAGATCACAATTTAGGTCATGGTAAGGCCGAATATATATTTTCATTATTAATAAGCATCATTATGCTATATTTTTCTGTACAAGTAATATTTTCGTCAATAAAATCATTGTTTATAAGTAAAGAATATGCTTTCTCAATATATTTGATTATTGTGTGTATCTTAACAATAATTATAAAATTTGCTCTATATATTTATACCAATAAAATTGCAAAAAAATATCAAAGTTTGTTAGTACAAGCAAATGCGAACGATCATCGAAACGATTGTGTTTTAACAACATTTAACTTAATAGCAAGTATATTTGGATATTATGGAATTACTTTTGTTGATTCTATTGTGGGAATAATAGTTTCTACATGGATAATGTTTGTTGCCATAAAATTATTTAAAGAAGCTTATGATGTTTTAATGGATAAAGGAATAGATGAAAGCCTAAGAGAAAAAATAACTGAAATAGTAAAAAAACATAAAGAGATTGAAAATTTTAATCACTTAAATTCTACACCCGTTGGATACCAATATCAAATATCCATAACCATATTTGTAGATGGAAATTTAACAACTTTTCAAAGCCATGAGATAGCCAATAATCTTGAAAAAGAAATAACAAATTTAGATGAAATATATTTAACTGTTGTACATGTTAATCCAGTAAGCCGAAATGTAAAATAGCATGTTAATACGCTATTATTGTTGTAGAAGAAAGCATATTTTGTTAAAATATAGTTAGAAGGTGAATTCATGAAGAACAAAAAAAACAGGATTAAAAATCATTATATACTAATATTGGGTATATGCGTTCTTATTGGATGCGCAATATTCTCCGCAATAAGTGTTTTTAATAAAGTCGAAAAAGATGACGTTAATAAAAGCCCACTAGCTACAAATGAAATTTTGTATACTGATATTAAAAATGCTTTAAAAGAGATTAATGCTGATACCTTTTTAGTAATTAGTTACACGGGGGACATACAGGTTCATAAGAATGAAAAAGAAATAGAAAAATACTTAAAAAAAATAAATTTATTAGATAATGTTATGTATCTTGATATGAAAGACTACTTAAATGATGAAAATTATTTAGATAATTTGAATAAAGTTTTAAAATTGAAGGGGAATAGTGAAATACATTCACTTCCTGCAGTTGTATTTTATAAAAATGGTGTTGTTGAATATGTAAGAAATTCTAAAAAAGGATGTTTAGAAAAAAATGCTTTTAAAAATTATATAGATCAGAACGGACTAGCAAGTTAATACTTGCTTTTTATAAGGAGTGATAAAATGATAAATATTGTATTATTTGAGCCAGAGATACCTGGAAATACTGGAAATATCATGCGTACATGCGTTGCAACAAATTCAAAACTTCATCTTATAAAACCTCTTGGGTTTTCATTGGATGATAAATATATAAAGAGAAGTGGAGTAAACTATATTGATAAATGTGATTACGCGGTATATGAAAACATTGATGAATTTTATGAAAAAAACAAAGGTACATTTTACTACTTAACTAGATATGGTCATAAACCTCACACAGATTTTGACTATTCTAATAGTAACGAGAATATTTACTTTGTATTTGGTAAAGAATCAACGGGAATACCTCCTGTTTTATTAAAACCTCATTTAGATAAATGTTTAAGAATACCGATGACTGATAATGTTAGAGCCTTGAATCTCTCAAATACAGTTGCCATCGTTACATACGAAGCTTTAAGACAACAAAATTATAACAATCTTTTGAGGGATGAACCGCACAAAAGCAAGACATACATAGAAGAAAGCAAATAAAAAACGTCTAAAAAAACGTTTTTATTTGTTTTCACATTCACAGTTGCCACCACATCCACAATTGTCTGAACAACAACATTGGCCATTACATCCCAAACAGTTTTCCTCATCTGATTCACTAGAATCGTCAACTATCTCGATTGCAAAGGCAGGACATACATCACATGCTTCAATAGCCTCATCAGTTATATCATTATTTATGACTTTAGATAGTCCATCTTTATCAAAGTCAAAATTTTGAGGTGCTATAGAAACGCAAGCTCCACATCCAAAACACTTATCTTTATTTACTTTAACAACTTTCATATATTTCCTCTTTTCTAAATAAAATTATACAAATTAACTCTAAAAAAAACAACATATGTTTTCAAATTTATGATATTATGATAAAATCTTATTAGTAAGGTGGTATTGTGTTATGCAATCAAGAATGGATAGATATAGTACAGAAAATAAGCCGTATAATTCAAGAACTCAAAAAAACTCTGCACTTTATGATAATGTAAAAAATAGCATGATTACGGATTTCGATGTTAATTCTAATGTTTCAATAATTAGTGATAATGCTGATGATATTATAAGTGTAAAAAATGTTAAAAGATATCTTGATAATCGATATAGCGCCAATTCACCAAAAAGAAAGAGTATTGAAGTTCCAAATTTTGAATTTAAAAATGAAGATGACATAACTGAAGATACAAAAGAATACGATATTAATGCAATTATTGAAAAAGCTAAGCAAGGAAAAAATATTGATTACACAAAAGAGAGATTAAAAAAAGTTAGGGATACTCAATATGAGATTCTTAATAATCTTGATCTTGAAATAAAAAAAACTTCTGAACCATTATCTTCTCAAAGACAACAAGAAGAAGAAAACTTGAAGAATTTAATTAATACTATTACTCAATTAGAATTATGCAATCGTAACAGTGAAAAAGAATATTCTAAAAAAGAAATTAGTCAAAATTTAGATTTACTAAGTGATTTATCGTCTAACTCTAAAGAAAATGCAAGTGTTGATAAAATGGAAAAAAATGATAATGATGATTCGTTAGAACCAACAGTGACAGTTACTAAAATTGACACTGAAAAGTATCAAAAAGAATTTGCTGATATTTCATATAATGATAAGAGTACTATAATTATAAAAATAATAATTTTTATAGTAATTTTAGTTTTAATATTTGGTGCTGTATATATTGTGAATAATATACTAGATTTGGGGTTGTTTGGATAGAAATGCTTATACATTTCTTTTTTTTTCATAATATTTAGTATGAGAAAATTCAAAACAAAAAAGAAGAAAAATATATATATAAATTTCATATTAATATCTATATTTTTAATATGCGTTTTTTTATTAAATAACTATAACAAAAAAATAAGTCCTAAAATCATAGACGTTGCTTCTACAAAATTAGAAGAAATAACAACATTATACATAAAAAATAATATCGCGCCTATAACAGCTGATCTAAGTGAATTAATAAAAATAACACAGAATTCAAAAGAAGAAATTTTAATGGTTGATGTTGATTACAACTACGCCTATGACATAATGTATGATATAGTCAAAAAAATTCAATCATCCATACTTGAATTAGAAAATGGAAATATAAGTAATTTTCAAAATCATAAAGAATTACAGGCATATAAAAAAAATTTATATTTATCAATCCCACTAGGTTTATCAGATAATGGTGTTTTATTTTCTTCTATAGGCCCAAAAATACCCATAAAAATAAGTTTTTATGAGCATGTGTTAGGTACAATAGAAACATCGATAAGTGAATATGGAATTAATAATGCGTTATTAAAAGTGACATTGACCATTGATCTTGAACAAAAACTTATATTGCCATATAAAGCCCAAAAAGTTTATAATCAATATAAGTTAGAACTAGGTTCAAAAGTAATAAATGGTTCTATTCCAAATATATATGGAGGATCTATTTTTCAAAAGTCTGGAACCATTTCAACATAATTTAGCTACAAAAAGGAAATTTTAATATGTTAATAAGAAAATTAATCTCAAAAAGCAAAAATAACATACACTAGATTAATTTATATATATGTGGTATTATTTTATAGTAGGGTGATTGTAATGGAAATATACTCTGAGAAGTTTTTTATAAATCAGGCAATTGAACATGGAATAGATTCTTACATTTTAAATAAAAATGGTGAACATTATAATAAGATGTACAAGTTTGAAATGCTCATTATAAGTGCCTTAACTATAATTTATGGTGAGAAATCAATATTATTGCCTTATAAAATTGATAATGAAAAGGCATTTGAATGCAATCTTTTGATGTATGATTTAAAAGATACTGATCTAAAAAAATTTATAAGTTATATGCAAAAATATTATGATTTTATGGAAAAATTTAAATCAGAAAAAATGGCCGAAGGTATCATCGAAGAAATAGAAAAAATCATCGTTGAAATGTTAAAAAAGCGCTCGAAAGTGAAAAAATTAACGAACGACGAACTAGAAAATTTAGGTAGAATATTTGATAATAATTGTTCATTCAATAGTATGTTTTCAAATAATAATGTAAATATAATAAAAAGATATTGGTTAGATACAAAAGAAAATTTAACTGATACTCAAATTGAAATGATTGGAATAAATCCAAATTTATTGAGTAGGGAAGAATATTCTACATATGGCTTCGATATTAGAACAATAGCTTGTTTATCAGCTTACGAGATAAGTGAGGTCAATAATGCAATTGAGGAAAATAAAAAGCAAAAGTTTCAAAAAGAAGAAATTAGTTTTTTTAAAAAATTTAATTTGTATCTAACAACTGGTAGTGGATTTGTTGATAAACTAATGTTATTAAGCATAGTCGCAACTGAATTAATGGTGGGAATAATAGTGTTATTTCAATTGGGAGGAAGATAATGAATTTAACTTTAGATAATAATGAATATAGCCTAATTAAAAATAATCGAGATGGATTTGATGAAAAGACTATAGTTGAGAAATATACTGACTATTACGAACCATTTGACTACATATTTGGTGATTGGGCATATGGAAAATTGAGATTAAAAGGATTCTATGACTCAAATAATAAAAGTGTAACAATTATTAACGATATAAAATATATTGATAAATATATAGAAGAAAATTGTGCATATGGTTGTAGATACTTTTTATTAAAAAAAGTGAAGAAGGGAAAAGATAAAAATGATTGAAAGTTTAGCATGTTTTAAGTTAAATGAAGCCAATAGAAAAGTTCTATTGTACACATATAATGAACCATATAATGGGATGAATGAGTATTTAAAAATATATGCTTTAGAGTTAGATGATAATAATAATATTGTTAATGGAAACATGACGGAAGAAACACATGGTCAAGTTAAAAATGCGATTGCTATGATGGGAAAAAACCAGGCTGATTCATTAGAAATCTTGCCAATTCCACAAATTGCTCTAGAAAATGTCATGGGAAAAGCGTTTGCAATACCAGCAATATTTAAAAATGTTATAAAAGACACAGTAAACCAAAAACTTCAAATGGTTGGCAATATGTCTGAAGATGTTATAACAAATACTAATAATATAACAAACACTATTGTTAATGATAATTTAAGTGAAAATGTTAGCGATTCAGAAGAAAAAAAATCTTCTGAAAGTGTAGAAGAAAGTGTAAATACAAACGAAAACAGTCAAACAGAAAATACTGATATGTTTAACAATGAATTAATTGCACCAACATCAAACATAGAAATAAACAATCCGTTGAATAACAATGAGGATGAACAAGCCAAAAGTGCAGTTCCTTTAAAAAATGATATTTCTCATGATGAAGAATATAATCCTATGGCAAACTATATAACAAATAACGCTTATGACAATAATGTTATATCGGAAACTCATGTAAATACTACAGCTGTTACTAATGACAAGAAATCCTCAGATGCTATCAAAGAAATTCCTTCTATATCTGAGGTAGAAAATGCATTAAATATTATAATTAAATATGTTGAAAATCTAAAAAAAGATTATAAAGAAGTGAAAACAAATAATGAAAATACCATTTTAAATTCATTTGGTAATACTGAAAACAATGCTTTAAATTTGGTAAATGCCGAAGAAAGTAAGAATGAACAATTGCAAACTCCGAACGAACAATTACAAATGCCGCAGGGATTTCCTTCAAACAATTTTACAAATGAATTAGCATTTCCTGATGATGAGTTAGATGCGTTTGATAGTGAACCAAAACCAGAGCAAGAAAAAAATGGATATGTAGCTATACAAAATATTGGACAAACTCCTGTAAATAATGGTGTATTTACGGAAAATAGTTCAAGAGAAAAAGAAGAACCTGTAGTTATGCCTGACAATTTTATTGGAAAGCAAGAGTCAAAGTTTGAAATAACAGGATTGGGGCCATCAACCTTACCTGCGGATGATTCGCAAATAAAAAATGTTGCGTAAAAATGTTTCTTTGTCAACTGATGTTGATAGGCAATAAATTTGATAAAAGAATAAATTACAAAGGATGATAAAACCATTCTTTTAGTATGCCTTTACCTTTAATTAAAAAAGAACAATATAGTTCTTTTTTTTTAAGTAAATAAATATAATCTTAGTATGAAAAGTAAAATAAAATTTTTTTACAATTTATTTATAGATAATATTGTTTCTTATGAAGAATATTCTATAATTGAATCCAATAATAATGTTTATATATTAAAGAAAATATATAATACAAATACGAGCTTATTTACTAATAATGACTACTTTGAAATAATTTCAAATAATTCAGGCACTATAATAACAGAAATCGATTCTAGTAATTTTATATTAATGCGTGTACTTAAAGGACAACATAATTTATATGACGCATTTGAACCACAGTTAACAACAATTAATAGTAGTGTCGTCACAAGTGACTTATGGATAGAAAAATTAGAATATTTAAAAAAACAATTGATAAATTTTGGTCAAAATAAAAAAATATTGATTCAAAGTTTTAATTATTTTTGTGGAATGGCTGAGAATGCGATAAGTATTATGAAAAGATGTGAAAAGAAAAAAACATGTGCCAAAAGTTTTCTATGTCACAAAAGAATGTATTATCCAAACAATACTATAAATTATTTTGATCCGACTAACTTTATCGTAGACTACAAATCTAGGGATGTTGCTGAGTATATAAAAAGCTGCTTTTTTAAAAACAAAATTCTTCCAAAGGAAGAACTAAGAAAAATTATAAATAATTTTAAAATATCATCTGATGATGCTGAAATATTATTTGCAAGAATGCTGTTTCCTACATTCTACTTTGATTTGTTTCAACAAAATGTAACAACAGATTCAATAGATTCAAGTGCTTTTAATAAAATTATAGCTTCAATAGAACAATATAAAATGCTATTAAATAATATATATGATATTTGTTTTGATCAAAATAAAAGAACCTTTTATATAGATTGGATATTAATAGATAGGTAACCAAATAATTATAAATCTACACTAATTACTCCTTTGACTTCAGGAATTTCTGACTTTATAGTCTCATAAAGATTGTCTTGAATTGTATAATCTTTATACATACAATTTATACAAGAACCATAAAACTTTACAAAAACATAGTTATCTTCATATTTAATAAATTCAATATCTCCGCCATCGTCATTTATATATGGACGAATTTGTAAAATTATTTCTTCTATTTTCTTTTCTATATCAAGTTTATTCATTGTAATCACCAATAAGATTATAACCAAAAGTTTTTACAATGTAAAGAATATTTGGTATAATAACGAAGAGGTGCAATTATGGAAGACATTAGAGTCGGAAATGTTGTTGAAGGTGTTGTAACTGGTATAGAAAACTATGGTATTTTTGTGAAACTTTCCAACGAATATTATGGATTGATACACATTTCTCAAATAATAAATGGTTTTGTAAAAAATACTAATGAATATGCAACTATAGGAGAAAAAATATTCGTTGAAATACTAGAGGTCAATGAGAATGAAAAAAAATGCATTTTATCAATAAAAGATATTAATTACCGAAAAAATAGTGACGAAAAAATAATAGAGTCAGTAAGGGGATTTTCTCCACTAAAACAGCATTTACCAATTTGGATAGAAGAAAAAATAACGGAATTGCGTAAGGAAGAAGATACTGCAGATTAACAGTGAAGACGTAGAACATAAAAGCATGAAAGAACTATGCTTCAATACGCATTAAAAAAATAATTAAATCATAAATAAACACACAGTTGTATTTATTAAGAAATAATGTATAAAAAAAACACTATATTTTGTTATAGTGTTTTAAAAATCTTTTTAATAATTATACACTTGTTTACATTATTATCAAAAAATTTTGACAATAATACTCAAACTTTAAGCTATAATTAAACGAAGATCATACTAAGAGTTTTTTCACAAAATCTAAGGACTAACATCAATTAGTATCTTTTTTTACATTTTAGTATCTCTAGGCGGGATTGGGTCATTACCATATGAGTCCTTATCCCTAATCTTACCATTTACTCCATGTATAACAAGTTCTGATTGTTGGTTTATAGCAACTTTTCTACCATAATCTATTGCCTCTTTTTGAGTAGCAAATTTTTTTGTGGCTTTTTTATTTCTTTCGCCAATAACTCGCCATTCACCATTCTTTTTTGTAATGTGTTGATTAGTTTTCATCAAATCGCTTCCATATCTTATAAATTATATTTTGTAAAATGAGGTTGCTATTAAGCTTCCAAATTGATTTTATTGTAATTTCTATTGTTTGTCAATGTATTTGCTAGCATATTGTCTGAAATTATGTGACTAATTAGATATTAAATGGACTATTAATGTGATGTTGCTTTATTGTCTCATTTATTATTTATTGATATTGAGGAAATTATAACAGTTATGGCATATAAACTTTATAAAAAAGATTTTACTAAATATTTTTATCATAAGTTCAAAGAACTAAATAATAAATTATATTAACTTTTAATTGAAAATAAGTATTTGCTTATTACTACTTTATAAGCTAAATTTAAAAATAAAAGACTTAAAATAAATTAAATAACGCTCATTAAGTAAATAATGAATTACAGGAAATTAATAGACTCAAAAAATCAAAGCGATAAAACTTATCTAAATCATCTAGTACCGATAGATAAAATCAAAAAAATTGAGGACCAAACCTTTATAATCCCAGAGTTAAACTAGATAGAAAAAGTGGTGGGTCAGTTATGACATGCTGGGCAAAATAGTTCAAAAGAAATAATAGAAGAATCAATTAGTAATAATAAAATAGAAGTTAGAATATTTCGTTATATATTAAAAAGGAATTCAAAAAAGAATAAAATATACTATTGGCATAGAAATAAAACCACACGCCGTACGTTGAAAAGATATACTTTTAAGTATTACTCAAATTCTAATAATATTTTACTAGAAAAATTTTATACAGATGTAACTTATGATAGTTTTATAAAAATACTAAGTTTAGAATTGGGGACATACAATGTAATTATCTATGATACATTCACTGATTTTTTAGTGTGATAATAAAAAGAGTATTAAATATGTTAAAGAAATATTGGTTAATTCTAATAAAGAGTTTAGTAATAATGAAATAAAAGAATATGAAAATAAATATGATGGAATAATAACACCAGCGTCAAAGAAAATAAAACAATAAAATCTACATTATAGAAAATTAAAAAAACATAAAGAAAATCATTTATATTTTATAAAAGATTTGATGTTAGAATTGATAATTGTATAAGTTAACAAAATCTAAGAATATATAAAATGAAAACAAAAGTATTATATTAGGGTGTTTCATAAGTATGAATAAACTGAAAACAATTCGCGTATGCGTATATTAAAAATGATAAAAAAGAGTATTAATAGAGATATAAGTCATATAATAGTACATATGTAAGATATTCAATAGTAAAGAATTATTTTTAATGAAAAGTAAGAACGTCAAAATTATTCTGGTTTTACTTGGCTATATCTAAATAGTTACAAAAGAATAAATAATTTAACAATTTATAAAAAAATGTTGACTAACTAAAAAGTAATATGCTATAATCAAATTGTTCATGTCGGAAGACTAAAATTGGAGGAATACCCAAGTCTGGTTGAAGGGACTGGTCTTGAAAACCAGCAGGTCGGAAACGGCGCAGGGGTTCGAATCCCTTTTCCTCCGCCATTAAATATCGCGGGATAGAGCAGTCCGGTAGCTCGTTGGGCTCATAACCCAAAGGCCGTAGGTTCAAATCCTACTCCCGCAACCATGGTCCGTTAGTCTAGAGGCCTATGACGTCTGCCTGTCACGCAGAAGATCACGGGTTCGAATCCCGTACGGACCGCCATTTTTTTTGGCTCCATAGCTCAGTCGGTAGAGCAGAGGACTGAAAATCCTTGTGTCGCTGGTTCAATTCCCGCTGGAGCCACCATTTGTATATTAAAATTTTATATATAGTTTTTGAATATTAGTATTGATTTATTATAAAAATTGCGATATACTCAAATAGTCTTGATTGACACCGTTTGGTGCTGCCTAAGTGGCGGAATAGGTAGACGCACAGGACTTAAAATCCTGCGAGTGTTAAAGCTCGTGCCGGTTCAAGTCCGGCCTTAGGCACCATAAGCGGGCGATTAGCTCAGTTGGTTAGAGCACCTGCCTTACAAGCAGGGGGCATAGGGTCGGGGCCTTTTTTCCCCAACCTTTGCCCG
>FR884159.1:0-15061 GCA_000435515.1 Firmicutes bacterium CAG:582 | reverse complement strand
CAACTGACTTGTAATCAGTAGGTTGGGGGTTCGACTCCCTCTGTCGGCACCACTTATGGAAGGTTAGCGAAGTGGTCAAACGCGGCAGACTGTAAATCTGTTCTCTAGGGTTCCATGGTTCGAATCCATGACCTTCCACCACTTTAATTGCCTCGTAGCCAAGTGGTAAGGCATCAGACTTTGACTCTGACATTCCGAAGGTTCGAACCCTTCCGAGGCAACCATATATTTGTTCCGTTAGCTCAGCTGGTAGAGCATCTGACTTTTAATCAGAGGGTCTGGGATTCGAATTCCCAACGGGACACCATTTTAGACAATGAAGTACATTTTGTACTTTTTTATTTTTATAAATAAAATACTTGTAATTTTAAAATTTTATGATATAATGAAATAGTAATTTATTTGTGTGCATATTTTCTGCGCTCATAGCTCAATTGGATAGAGCGTTAGACTACGGATCTAAAGGTTAGGGGTTCGACTCCCTTTGGGCGCACCATATTAAATCGAGAAGTAGCACAGCTTGGTAGTGCACTAGTTTTGGGAACTAGGGGTCGCAGGTTCGAATCCTGTCTTCTCGACCATTTGAAATTTGATTCGAACTTTTCGAATTTTAATAAAAAATGCTTGTTTTTTAAAAAATCAAGCATTTTTTTGTATAGTATTAATTTATATTTAAAATTTTATTATAAAGAAGATTAATGTCTTTTTCTCTAATACAAAAATTAATCCCGTGATTGTAGGGCTTTCCAAAATTTTTGCCGCTTTTATAGACTCCTATATTGAAAGTGATACTAATTATTCCGTCTTTGATGAGTCTATAAAATGTACTAATAGATTTTATTTCATAAAAAGATAAATTATTGTATTTAAAAAAAATTTGGTTATCTTTAATTCCTCGATCTGCCTCTATAAATACTAGGTTTTTACACTTTTCGTTTATTCTCTGTTCCAGTTGCTCAAAAAGCCATATAACTTCAGTAACAAACTCATTAGTATATTTATTATAAACTTTAATACTAATTATACCAAAATTTTCATCTATAACTAATTTTAAAAGCCATTCTTCGTTTATGAGAATACTTTCCTTATTCCAAACTGACAAAAACAATACCTTTGATTCTCGTATTGTTTCATCGGGTTTTCCTAAAGTTGATCTAAAGCAGTCAACGTCACTATAATTAAATGGTGAACAACTAAAAAGAGTAATATTCGAGTGTATCTTACTGCATTTTGCCTTTATTTCAAATCCATTTATGTCTGCCAAAGGACTTGAATTTTCTTTAATCCCAACCATTTTCTCAAATGTTCGACCAACTGAATTAAATCCGTGTCCTTCGTTCTTTATCCACCCAATTTTTTTACAATTATAAAAAGCATTTATTATGTCATACATTATAATACCTCCTATAAATATCTTTAACCATAAAATTATGAATTTCTACTTTGGATAACGAATAAAACACAAATTCAAATAAATATGATATAATCATTATTAGTTTGGATGTGAAAAAAATGATACTTATTATTGCGGAAAAACCAGTTGTTTGTCGAGCAATTGCCTCAGCAATAGGAAATATGAAGTTGACAAATGGATATTATCAAAACAGTCAATATATCATTGTAAATGCTTATGGTCATCTATTTACATTATCCGATATTGAAGATTATGAAGAAAATCCTGATTATAAATGGAAGTTAGATAATATTCCTTGCTTTCCTAGAGATTTTAAATATAAACTCGTTCAAAACAATGAAAACTATTCAAAAAATGGTGTTGAAAAACAATTTAAACTTATCAAAGAGTTATGCAATCGTGAAGATGTAGATACTATTGTTAATGCAGGAGATTCAGATAGAGAAGGAGAAATTATTGTAAGATTAATCGTTCAAAATGCCCTAGAAAAGGATAAAAGATTTTTAAGAATATGGCTTCCAGATCAAACGGATATAACAATTAACGAAGAATTGAAAAATTTAAAAGACGAAAAAGAATATGATAATCTAGCAAATGAGGGCTTTGCTAGAACTTACATAGATTGGCTTTATGGAGTCAATTTAACAAGATATGCTACTTTAAAAACTGGAACTTTATTGCGAGTTGGTAGAGTCATTGTTCCAATAGTTAAGGCTATTTACGATAGAGATATGGAAATTAGAAATTTTAAACCTGACATATATTATGGAATGATTAGCAAAGAAATAACTAATGGTGAAGAAATTGAATTAAATAGTAAAGAAAAATTTGAAAAAAGTAAAAAAAATATTTGTCTTCAAACGTGTGAAAAATATAATCAAAGTAAAGCCGTCGTAACAAACAAAAAAATAAAAGAAGATATTTTAAACCCTGGAAAACTTTATTCTTTGAGTAAACTACAAAATCAACTTGGTAAAAGGTATAAAATGTCCATGGAAAAGTCACTATCTATTGTTCAAAAACTTTATGAAAGCGGTTATTTAACATATCCACGTACGAACTCAGAATATTTAGCCGCAAATGAAAAGGACAAGGTAAAAACGATATTGTCAACAATATCCAAAATAGGATATCCCGTAGAATTTAAAGATAAAAAGGCAATATTTGATGACTCAAAAATCGAATCTCACTCAGCTTTAACTCCAACATATAAAATACCTAAGAGAGAAAATTTGACTGAAGAGGAATTTATAGTTTATCAAGTTGTTTTTCAACGCTTTGTTGCTGTGTTTTGCAAAGAACCTTGCAAAATTCAAAAAACGGAAATTAGTATAAAGGTCGGTGATTATGAAGAGTTTGTACTAAAAGGAAACGTTATACAACAACCAGGATGGACTAAATATGATAAATACAATGCGAAAGATAAAATATTACCCAACATAAATATAGGAGACGAAATAAATATAAAATTTGTTCCAAAGGAAAAAGAAACTACACCACCAAAACATTACACGACGGCGGCATTAAATAATTATCTTATAAATCCCTTTAGAAAAGAAAAAAAAGAATTAGACGATTTACCAGAAGGAGAAATTTTCACTATTAATGGTGAAGAAATCGACGATACTGAAGATTACAAAGCGATATTTCAAGGTCTAGAACTTGGCACAGAAGCAACAAGAACTGGCATAATCAGTAACGCTATAAAAAGTAAATATATAGCATTAAAAAATGATACATATACCATTTTACCAGAAGGAGAATTTTTAATTAATTCACTAACCCAAATGGGTATTCAAATGGACAAATATAAAACAAGTGAGTTAGGACAGGCGTTAAAAAAGGTTTTTCGTAAAGAGATGACTATAGAAGAATCTGTAAACATTGCCAAAGAAGAAATAAAACTTGTTTTTAAAAAAGACGACCAAAATATAGAACAAGACACCGATATTGGATTTTATGGTGATATAATTGGAAAATGTCCAAAATGTGGAAATGATGTAATTAGATCAAAGTATAACTATTGCTGTAAAAACTATAAAGAATGTGATTTTAGGATTAATTTAAATATTTGCTCAAGAATAATATCAAAGAAAAATGCTCAACTAATTTTAAAAAATGGTTATTCCTCTAAAATACAAGGGTTTACTTCCAAAAGCGGAAAAAAGTTTGATTCAAAACTTAAATTAGATGATAATAAAACAATAATTTTTGATTTTAGTAATTAAACTATTGACAACAAACTTGAAAAAAATTATAATTAAATTACTTAGTAGAGAGTAGTCAATGATTTTAGTTATACATACTTTTAATGATTTAGAACTATGTATTGTGTATGGGATATACACTTGGTATTTTGACTATAATGGAAATCAGTGTGATGCGTTAATATGGTTTTCTATCTTGTTAATGATCGCATGTAATTCTACAAAAGCGAATGTCCTTAAGGATTATAACCGCGACTAAGTATATACGTATATTGAGAAAGAAAACTCACATAGGTTATGAAATGATTCCGATTACTGATAATTTTTGGGGTTATTTATTCAGAAACTCGAAAAAGTTCTAGTTTATCAGGCTAGAATTTTTTTGTGGAACAATTTACAAAAATAAGATATAGATGTTATAATCATTACAATAGGAGTGACTTATAATGAATGAATGGTATAATTTTAAAGAGAATATATGGAAAAATGAAATTAATGTCGAAAATTTTATAGAGACAAATTATCAAGAATATACTGATGATTATTTGTTTTTAAAACCAATCTCTCTAAAAACTTCAAATGTTTGGAAAAAATGTCAGGAATCATTAAAAGAAGAAAACATAAAACATGTATTAGATATAGATTGTAATGAATTTTCCGGAATTACATCATTTAAACCAGGATATATTGATAAAAATGATGAAGTTATATATGGTTTACAAACAGATGCTCTTTTAAAAAGAATTGTAAATCCATATGGAGGAGTCAAGTTAGCCGAAAAAGAATTAGATATCTATGGCTACGACATGCACACAAAAATAGAAGAGTTTAAAAAGTATAGAAAAACACATAATGATGGTGTATTTGATGCTTATGATGAAACCATAAAAAAAGCACGTCATGCAGGCTTATTAACCGGTCTACCTGATGCTTATGGTAGAGGAAGAATTATTGGCGATTATAGACGTGTTGCGCTTTATGGAATTGATTTTTTAATAAAACAAAAACAAAATGATTTTGATAAAGTTTTAATTGGTCCGATGAGCGAAAATTTAATTAGATTAAGAGAAGAAGTAAGCGAGCAAATTAAAGCACTTAAATCAATTAAAGAAATGGCAAATTCTTATGGATTCGACATTTCAAAACCAGCTAAGACTGCAAAAGAAGCAATACAATGGCTATATTTTGGTTATTTAGCAGCTATAAAGGAAAATAATGGGGCAGCAATGAGTCTAGGAAGAGTAGATGCTTTTATAGATATTTATATAGAAAGAGATTTAGAACAAGGATTAATAACTGAAGCTGACGCACAGGAGTTAATTGATCAATTTATAATAAAGTTAAGATTAGTAAGACATCTTCGAACTCCAGAATATGATGAACTTTTTTCCGGGGATCCAACATGGGTAACATGTGCAATGGCAGGAATGCTTGATGAAACAAAATCACTTGTTACAAAGACAACTTATAGAATTATACATACCTTAGAAAATTTGGATTCCTCTCCTGAACCAAATATAACTATTTTATGGTCTAAAAATCTTCCACAAAACTTCAAGGACTATTGTGCAAAGATAAGCATTAAAACTAGTTCGATACAATATGAAAATGACGATTTAATGAAGCCAATTTATGGACACGATTATGGTATAGCATGTTGTGTATCTGCGATGCGTATTGGTAAAGATATGCAATTCTTTGGAGCAAGATGTAATTTAGCAAAAGCCTTACTCTATGCAATAAATGGTGGTGTAGACGAAAAAAATGAAAATATTGTTTTAGAAGGACTAGATCCAATAAAAACAGATATTCTTGACTATGACGAGGTTTTAGAAAAATATAAAATAACATTAAATAGAATTGCATATATATATTCGAATGCTATGAACATCATTCATTATATGCACGATAAATATGCGTATGAATCAAGTCAAATGGCTCTTCATGATACCTTTGTTCACAGATACATGGCATACGGAGTAGCTGGATTGTCAGTCGCAGTTGATTCTTTATCGGCAATCAAATATGCAAAGGTAAAAGTAATAAGAAATGCCTCATCAATAGCTACCGATTTTGAAATTGAAGGTGAATATCCTGCATACGGAAATGATGATGACAGGGTAGATAGCATAGCTACTTGGCTAACCGATTATTTTTTCTCCTGCTTAAAAAAATATAAAACCTATAGAGATTCTGAACCAACAATGTCAATTTTAACTATTACATCAAATGTTGTATATGGCGAAAAAACGGGAGCAACTCCAGACGGAAGAAAAGCAGGAGTACCTTTTGCTCCAGGAGCTAATCCAATGCATGGACGCGATAAAAATGGCGCAATAAGTTCGCTCAACAGTGTTTCAAAATTAAATTACGAAAAAAACTGTAAAGACGGTATTTCTAACACCTTCTCTATTGTACCTTCATCTCTTGGAAAAACGGAAAAAGAGCAAATTTCAAATTTGGTTACATTACTAGATGGCTATATGTTAAACAAAGGACACCATATAAATATTAATGTTTTGAACAGGGAAACTCTAATAGACGCGATGAATAATCCTGAAGCATATCCGCTTCTAACAATAAGAGTAAGTGGATATGCAGTAAGATTTAATAAACTTACAAGAAAACAACAAGAAGAAGTTATATCCAGAACTTTCCATGAGAGGTTATAATGGAAGCTAGTATAAATTCTATAGAATCATTTAGCACTGTAGATGGTCCAGGAATTCGAACAGTTATATTTTTCAATGGTTGCACTTTAAGATGTAAATATTGCCATAATCCAGAAATGTGGTCGTATCTACCGAAGAATGCATCAGTTGAAGAAATCTATAAAAAAGTACTTAGAAATGTCAATTATTTTGGAAAAACAGGTGGAGTGACATATTCTGGCGGTGAACCATTACTTCAATCAAAATTTTTAACTGAACTTTCAAAAAAATTAAAAGAATCAAATATAAATATAGCATTAGACACTGCCGGTATTTCTAAAACAAATTATGAAGAACTATTACAATATGTTGATATTATAATATTTGATATAAAAGATATAACAGAAACAAGATATAAAAATTTAACATCTGGGGATATACATGAATCAATAGAATTTATAAAAAAAGCCAATGAATTAAATAAAAAATTTATTATTAGACAAGTATTAGTACCCGGAATACATGACACACCAGAATTTATTGATGAATTAAACGAATATATAAAAAGACATTTTAAAAAGGAAAATATTTTAAGTATTGAATTTATTCCATATCATCACTTAGGAAAAGAAAAATACAAATCACTAGGAATAAATTACCCACTAAATTGTGAAGAAATGTCTCAACAAAAATGTGAAAAACTATATAAATATTTTCAAAGTATATATTGATATTTACAAATAGAATTCTGTAATATATACTTAAGTTGTAATAAAGAATAATGGAGTGATAAAGTGAAAAAGAATAAAGTAGAACCTTCAACCATATTATCAGTGTTTCTAATCTTTGCAATAATTGTGTCAATGATAACCCTATATCTATTAACAACTACATCAAAAAGTGATAAATACTTTGGAGATTATAACAAGAAAATAACCGATAATTTAAATAAACAAATTGAATATCAAAATGAAGTTAACAAAAAAATAAATTCAATTATAGTTGGTAACTATGATTTTGATAACCCTTATATTTTAAACAACCCATATGGAATAAGCCCATTAACATCTCTAATAATTTTTAATACTGAAGAAGAGTGCAAAGTTGAAGTATATATTAATGATGTTTTTGTATACACTGTCGAATCTTCAAAAAGTCATGTTATACCAATATATGGACTATATTCAAATGCCAATAATTATGTTTTATTAAAAACTCCATCAAAAGAAAAAACTATTAATATAAAAACCAATATTTTTAATGATGAGATAAATTCTAATATTAACTCCTCAATGCCATCAAACGAAAAAGAATTTTTTATCACTGATGAAAGCAGCAATAAAACTAGTATTTTAAGAGGATTTGATAATAATGCAAATTTGATGTTTTATTTGAATTTTGGATATATCAGTAATGTAATTAATAAAGACAATCATCTAGTGGTATCATATAATGATGTTAAATCGCTAAGACCGATAAAACTAAAGATGGACTACCTAGGCCAAATAATTAATGTTAGTTCAGATATAAGTGAATTTTCTAGCAGTAACTTTACTAACTTACAAGTAAAATTTTACAACGAAAAAATTACAAATTTTCAAGTTCAAAACTTTCAAACAGACGAAAACTATACTGAACCAAAGAGATTAAAAACATCAACAATTGAACAAGATTTAATTGATGCACAAATGTACACGCAAGATTATAAACTATCATTAAATAATGGATACTTAACTTATCATTTTGAAAATAATATAGAAGAAATATTACTTGTAAAAAAAGATTCAAGTTACACATATGTTTATGAAACAAATAAAGATGGAATTATAAAAGTGGATTTAAATACTGATGCATCGGTATACATAAAAACAAAAGATAATTATTATTGTTTGATAACTACTCTACAAAGTTAGTCGCTTTTCTGCGACTTTTTTATTTAAAATAGATATTTTTATGGTAAAATATAGCATATGAAAGAAGGCGTTTCTATGAGTTTGATATCAACTACAGAAGAATATTTAACATCAGTAATAAAAGGTTTAGGATATGATATAGAAAGTGTAAAATTAGAAAAATCAAAAATTCCAGAGTTTGGTCAATATCAAATTAATATCGCGATGACGTTGACAAAACAAAAAGGAGAAAATCCAAGGGCAATTGCTGAAAAAATAGTTTCTTCTTTGGATTCAAGATTTATTAATGTAAATATTCAAGGACCAGGATTCATTAATTTGACTTTTTCTGATAATATTTTAATGGAATACACAAATAGCTGTCTATATGATTTTAACGAATATTTGGATAAGCCAAAAAAATCAAAAAAAGTTATTTTGGATTATGGTGGTGCAAACGTTGCAAAAACTCTTCATGTTGGCCATTTAAGATGCAATATTGGCGAATCAGTAAGAAGACTTTTAAATCTTTTTGGAGATGAAACAATAAGTGATGTTCACTGGGGCGACTGGGGAACTCCACTTGGTCTTGTTATAAGAGAAATTCAAGAAAGATATCCAAGTTTACCATACTTTGATAGAAATTTTACAGGAGAATATCCTAAAGAATCACCAGTAACAAATGATGAACTAGGAGAAATATATCCTGAAGCATCTTTAAGAAAAAAAGAAGATGAAAAATATGCGAATGAGGCCAAAGAACTAACAGAACGTTTACAAAAAAGGGAAACGGGCATTTATGATCTATGGAAAAGAATTGTTGACGTTTCAGAAACAGATTGTAAAAAAGTTTATGATTTCTTAAATTGTCATTTTGATCTTTCCTATGGGGAAAGTGATGCAGACCTTTATGTTGATAAAGTTATTGACTTTTTGAATGAAAAAGGTGTAACTGAGTTTTCTAATGGGGCCTTAATCATGAACATCAAAAATGAAAATGATAATAAAGAGATGCCTCCACTTATGTTAAAAAAATCTGATGGTGCTGTTCTTTATGATACGACAGAACTTGCAACAATTTATCAAAGAATGGAAGATTATAATCCTGATGAAATCTGGTATTTTACCGATGAAAGACAAAGCCTTCATTTTGAACAAACTTTCAGAGGAGCATACATGTCTGGTTTAGTACCAAAAACTTGTAATTTGAGATTCTTTGGATTTGGAACAATTAATGGAAAAGATGGAAAGCCATTTAAAACTCGCGATGGAGGAGTAATGTCTCTAAAAAGTTTAATAAAAATGGTATATGAGGCCATTGAACCTAAAATAAAAGAAAATATTATTGGTGCCGAAAGAAAAGAAGTTGCTAGTAAACTAACTATTGCAACATTAAAATACTCAGACCTTTTACCATATAGAAAAACTGATTACATTTTTGATGTTGAAAAGTTTACATCGTTTGAAGGAAAAACAGGAATATATGCCGTATATACAACAACAAGATTAAATTCATTACTTACAAAGCTTGATACAAAAGACGTTAAGATAAATGATCTAACAAACGAAGATGTAAAAAACATTGCAGTAAAATTAACCGAGCTTCCTAAAGCATTAACTTCTTCATATAAAGATGTGTCATTAAATTATATATGTGAATTTATCTATGATTTATCAAGCTTATATAATAAGTTCTATACAAATAATAACATCTCTCAATGTGAAAACTCAAAGGATAAAGAAACATTTATTGCAATTTCAAAATTAACATATAATGTGTTATCAAGACTGCTTAATGTTCTAGGAATAGATTTAGTTGAAAGAATGTAGTTATGGTTTAGCTCTAGAAGGTGGCGGAGCAAGAGGATCATATCAAGTTGGCGCATATAAGGCATTAGTAGAAGCAGATATCCATCTTAAAGCAATTGTAGGAACATCAATTGGCGCTATAAATGCTGCAGTTATTTGCTCCGGTGGCCTTGAATTATTAGAAGAAATTTGGAAGAGTATAGATTCAACAATCTTTGAAATCGAACCACAAATTTGTAATGAAATAATACATGGAAATAAACAAATAAAACGAGATATAACGTTAGATATTCTAAAAAATCGTGGAATAAGCTTAAATAAATTAAAAGACATCTTAAATAAATATGTAGATGAAGAAAAAGTACGAAATAATAATATTAAATTTGGACTTGTAATAACCAAATTAAAAGGCATGAAATCCTTAGAATACACAATAGATGATATTCCCAAAGGAAAATTAATCGATTATCTAATTGCCTCCGCCTCCTTGCCAATATTTAAGATAGAGAAAAACATTGACGAGCATATTTATTTGGATGGTGCATTTAGAAATGTTTTACCATTAACTCTACTTGAGAATATGGGATGTAAAAACATTATTGGAGTTCGGTTAAAAAAGTTTGGCATTATTAGAAAAACAAAAAATAAGGATACTAAAGTATTTTTAATTGAACCAAGTAAAAACACCGGATCAACCTTATTTTTTAATCAAGAAACTGTTGAAGATAACATTAAATTAGGCTATAATGATGCAAAAAAAATGATTGATAAAATTAAAAACTAAATATATAATAATTAAGAAAGTTGGTGCAATATGGGAAGAGCATATGAAGTAAGAAAAGCAAGTATTCAAAAAACTGGAGCAGCTAAAGCTAAGTTATATACAACATTTGCAAAAGAGATTTATTTAGCAGCAAAAGGTAATCCAGAAGTTGATACAAATATTATTTTAAAAAGAGTTGTTGAAAAAGCAAAACGTCAACAAGTCCCAAGTGATATTATAAATCGTGCAATCGATAAGGCAAAAGGAGCATCTGGTGATGATTATCAAGAATTATCATATGAAGGATTTGGACCTGGACAATCAACATTAATCGTTAAATGTTTAACAGATAATGTTAACAGAACTGTGTCTTTTGTAAGAGAAGCCTTCAATAAATGTCATAAGAGTTTAGGTGTGACTAATTCAGTTTCTTATAACTATGATTACTTAGCTATAATTGGATTTAAATCTGATAAAGAAGAAGAAATCATGATGAGTATTTTAGATGCTGGAATTGAAATAATTGATTTAGAAAGTGAAAATGGAGAAATTGTTATCACTGCTAAACCAGGAGATGCATCTAAAGTTAAAGATGTTATTGAGAAGATGATTCCAAATGTTGAATACACAATCGATGAAATTGGATGGTATGCTAAAGAAAAATGTACACTTACAGGCGAAGATAAAGAAGTATTTGAAAGACTACTAAGCTTACTTGATGCAATTGATGATGTTACTGAAGTATACCATAACGTTGAATTATAGAAGAAAATTACGACAATTTTCTTTTTTTTTTCATAAATTTAAAGTAATATATTGAATAGGTGATGTATATGCGTTTACTAATTGTTGATGATGAAGAGTTGATTAGAAATCTAATTAAAGATTACTGCACAATAGAAGGATATACTTGTGATCTTGCAAGTTCAGGGCTTGAAGCCGTTGATTTATGTGAAAAAAATGACTATGATTTGATTATAATGGATATAATGATGCCTATAATGGATGGATATGAAGCGTCTAGAATAATTAAATCAAAAAAGAATATTCCAATTCTTATGCTTTCTGCAAGAAATGAGGAAATTGATAAAATAAATGGTTTTGAAGAGGGAATAGATGACTATGTAACAAAACCATTTTCACCTAAAGAATTAATATGCCGAATAAAGGCCATAACTAAAAGATATAATAATGATGACATAATTAAATATCAAGGAATTACCATAGATAACCTTTCACATGAAGTAACAATAGATGGTAAAAATATAACTTTGACTCATACTCAATATGAACTTCTAAAATACTTTATAGAAAACAGGGGAATTGCCTTATCGCGTGAAAAAATAATTGAAAATATTATGGGATATGATTATGAGGCTGATGATCGTACAATAGATGCTCATATAAAGCTTTTAAGAAGCAAGTTAGGTAACTATAGAAACTATATTAAAACAGTAAGAAACGTAGGTTACAAATTTAGTAATGAAGAAAAATAGTATTAAATTTAAAACACTTTTTTACCTTATATTGTTTTCCGTTCTAATTCTTGCTTTACTATGGATTGTACAAGTACAATTTCTATCAGTTTTTTATGAAAAATATCAAATAGCTAGTATAAAGAATGTTGCAAATAAAATAGTGACAAATCAAAGTGACAACTTTGCAATAGAAAATTATGCTTATGAAAACAATATGTGTATTCAAATCATTACTGAAAACGAAACTATAAACTATAATACCAAAAATCCTGGATGTTTTCTTGGAAGTCAAAACAAAATAATTCAAAAGTATAAATCAGACCTTATATTAAAAAACAATAAATACATAAAGTTGTACTCACCACTTACAAATAAAAAAAGTATCCTTTATGCAATTAAGTTAGATAACAAATATATATTTTTAAACACTACCCTTGAGGATATAAATACAACAACATTGTTATTAAGAAATCAGTTGATATATATTATTTTTATTCTAATTATACTTTCTATCGCGATTTCTATTTTCATATCAAACATGCTAAATAAACCTATATTAGGAATAATAAACAAATCAAAAAGTTTAGGAAAAGAAGATGTTACCTTTGATAAAACAAATATTGCTGAATTGGATGAACTATGTGATGTTTTAACAGTTGCTTCATCAGAAATGAATAAAACGGAGAAGTTAAGACAAAATTTGCTTGCTAATGTATCTCATGATTTAAAAACTCCTTTAACAATGATTCGTGCATATGCGGAAAAAGCAAGAGATTTTAATTATGAAAAAGCAGAAGATAGAAATGATGATTTAAATGTTATTATAAGTGAAACTGAAAGATTAAACAATTTAGTAAACGACATTTTAGACTTATCAAAAATTGAAAATAATAAAGATATTTTAAACATTGAAGAATATGATTTAGTGGAAAATATTAATTCTATTTTAAAAAGATATGACATATATATAAAAGACGATAAATTTAATATTGTTGTGAATTTACCTAAAAAAGCATTGGTAAAAGCCGATAAACAAAAAATAGAACAAGTTATATATAACTTAATAAATAATGCAATTGAACATACAGGTGAAGATAAATATGTTGGTATAAGTGTTACAAAGAAAAAAGATGAATATCTTATTAGCATAACCAATACTGGTCATGGAATTGAAGAAAATGAAAAATCTTTAGTATGGACAAGATATTATAAAAAAGAAAAAAATCATAAAAGAAATATTGTTGGCTCTGGGTTAGGTCTATCAATAGTAAAAGAAATACTTGATAAACACAATTGTGAATATGGAATTGATTCTGTTATAGATGATCATACAACTTTTTATTTTAAATTAAAAAAATCTAAATAATTTCATATTTATTTCACAATTGATTGATAATATTAAATTAGGGAAAATAATAAAATAAAAAAAATAATAAAGATATCATATAAACTCAAACTCACAATCTTTTTTCCCTAGAAAAAGCTACTAATTTAGTAGTTTTTTTTATTAAATTTATTGCATATATACGTTAAATTTGATAAAATCAGTGTATAAGATAAAGGAGACTTGATAATATGAATAACGGAAAAGGAAATATGATACTATTAACGGTAATTGCAGTTGCAACCTTATTAGTAGCTGTAGTTGGAGCAACATTTGCATATTTTGGAGCAACAATTAATAATGAAAGCGAAACTCCGATAGAAGTTACAAGTGGTACTTTATCAGTAGAATATGATGGAGATAGTAAGATAAATTTACAATCATTAATGAGCAATACAGAAACAGTTGTTGCAACAAAAACATTTAATATAACAGGTGTTGTAACTGGATCTAATAATTTAAATTATGAATCGAGTTTAGTTGTAACAAACAATACATTTGGCGATGGAGAGTTAAAATACACAATTACTAGTACAAATGTAACAGATAATGGAACAACATTTACGAGCACAACTGAACCAGTTGCTATACCTACAGGAACAAACACAATTATTTTAGGAAAAGGATTGTTTGCTGGTCCAATAGTAACAGGAGCAACTCATACATATACAATAAATATTATAACTAATTCAATTGATGCAACAAACAAAGTTTTTGAGTCGCATTTAAGCACTTCACAAACAAAAAATTAGAATTGGTGATTTTATGAATAAAATAGGGGACATTATAAAATTTATTGGTAAAACTTTGGCATATGTAATTTTATGTCTTCTTTTTTTGATAACTGCATTCTTAATATACTATATGTCCTCTTCAGCGATAGCAGCAAAAAAAGGAGAAAAACCTAATATTGGTCTATATACAATTGTAAGTCCAAGCATGGAACCTTTTATTAAAGTATACGATGTAATAATAGATCGAAAACTAAAAACAAATGAAGAACTAAAGGTTGGAGATGTTATAACTTTTTATTCATCATCCTTAGACACAGATGGTTATACAATTACACATAGAATATATGATATAAAGGTTTCTGATGGAAAAACATACTATATAACAAAAGGAGATAATAATCAAAGTGTTGATATCGGTTCAATAACAAGAGAAAATATTGTTGGAAAAATGATATATAAGATAAATGGTTTAGGAAAGATACAATTTTTCTTATCAAGTAAATTAGGTTGGATACTCATCATTTTAATACCTGCTTTATGTTTCATTCTTTATGATTTAAATAAATTAAATAAGATATTTAAAATAAAAAAGAAAATAGATAAAATACCAGAATATCAAAATATGAGTGCTAAAGAAGAAATTGAGCATAATAAAAAAGTAAGAGCGCTTTTAGAGAAAAGCAAATGGATGAAGTAAGTTACTTTAAGAAGTAAATGCAAGTTAAATAA
>FR884158.1:42881-57409 GCA_000435515.1 Firmicutes bacterium CAG:582 | reverse complement strand
AAAAAGCAAAAACATGTTTTACATTATTTTTGCTTTTAGTTATCCTTCAGTTCCTCACTTAAAGTTTTTTCCACAAAATCCTCCATAATAATTTCTACCATTTAATCTCTTCTAAACCTTTACTTTTTAAATATTCATTTGTTCTTGAAAAAGGTTTTGAACCAAAGAATCCATTTCTTGCACTGAATGGTGATGGATGAGCACTTTCAATAATATAATTGTTTTTTATTAATGCTTTTTTACTTCTAGCATAATTACCCCAAAGAATAAACACAACATCTCTTTTATTTTCATCTATTAAAGAAATAACATCATCAGTAAATTGTTGCCATCCAATATTGCTATGTGAATTAGGTGTATCTTTAACAACAGTTAGAGTTGAGTTTAAAAGTAATACTCCTTGTTTAGCCCAACAAGTTAAATCTCCCGTATTTCTTATAGGAACTCCTAAGTCATCATATAATTCTTTATATATATTTTTTAAACTAGGTGGAATTCTTACTCCATCTCTTACCGAAAAAGAAAGGCCATGAGCTTCTCCTTCTCCATGATATGGATCTTGTCCAACTATGACAACCTTAACATCTTTAAAAGGAGTAAGTCTTAAAGCATTAAATACTTCCTTTTTATTTGGATAAACTGTATGAACACTATACTCATGTTGAACACGTTTTAAAAGAGGTTCAAAATAATCACCATTATATATTGGAGTAAGAACATTATCCCAATCATTACCAATCATTTTATTTTCCTCCTCTATATTTAAATAATCTTGATGGTCTATGACCTGCACCTGTTTTCATCTCATCAGTTTTTTCTACTTTATTAGCAATAATTCTTCTAAATGCTGGATCCAAAAGTTTTTTATTTAAGATTACTTCATATACTTTTTGAAGCTCACCTAAAGTAAAATATTTAGGCATCATATTAAATACTACATCAGTATATTCAATCTTATTTTTTAATCTTTCTATTCCAGAAACAATAACTAATGGATGATCAAAAGCAATAGAATCATTTTCAACTATACTGAATTCATATCTATCAGTAGTTTTTTCTCTCAAAGTTTTCTTAACAACAGCAGTTATTACTGTATCATCATTAGTTAAAGTCAAATGAATTAAATCATTTTCTTCATTTACACTCAAATTAAACCATTTAGCTTCATTCTTTAACTCAGTATCCATTCTATTTTTATCAACTAAAGCCATATAGGTTGTAGATATGACACGCATTCTTGGATCTCTTTTAACACCACCAAAAGTATAAAGTTGTTCTAAATAAATATCTTTAACATTTGTTTCATTCTCCAAAATTCTTGCTGGAGCACTTTCTAATTCTTCATCAACGCGAATAAATCCTCCTGGCAAGCACCATTTATCTTTAAACGGAAAATTATTTCTTTTTACCAATAAAATACTCATTACTTTTTCACTGGCTTTACGATAATTAGTAGATTCTTCATCACTTATACTTATTACTAAAATATCTGTTGTTATTGAAAATCTATCAAATTCATCAGGATTATAATGACTTAAAAATTCTTTTTCAGTTTTATACATAGAACACCTCTTCATAACAATTTGATTATAACATATTTTTTTAGCAGTTTAAATTTGTTAATTATTTTCTTCTTCCTTTTTTAACATTTTTAAAAGAGATATAGCTATATTATCTTTTATAAATATTTTATTATTATATCTTGTATCATCGATAGTTGTTAACTCAAAATCAGAAAATTTATTATTTGTTTTATCATATATTGAATAATATATTTTATTGTTCTCTCCATATAAATTATTTTTATCACTTCGATTTATTTTACCAGTTATTCCTATACCATAATCACTTAAAGCTATATCAGTTATATTTTTAGCCATTTCCTCAGCTACTTCTTTACTATATACTGAATAAACATCAATTGTTTCCTGATTGACCCCAAGTTTAATTTTATATTCATTAGAATAAGTTACAGCACTAAAACTTAATATTTCACTAGATCCATCTATATCTGTAATGCTTGAAGCTATAAACCCACCAGTACATGATTCCATTGTAGCTATTCTTTTATGTTTTTCTATTAATAATTCAACAACCTCTTTCATAGAAATTCCTTTCTTTAATATAATCTAATACTTTTTTATCGATTAAATCATCTGTGTTTTTAATATTTTTTATATTATTTCTGATATATGTTGAGGACAAATTATCAGCTTTAACATCTGTAAGTATAATATTTGAGCTTTTTATATTGATTTTTTCATTATTTCTAGGTATTACTAAAACTTTAAAATTATTCAAGATATATTCATAATTTTTCCAAGTTTTAAAATCATTTATATTATCACTTCCACATATGAAATATATTTCATCATTTTTGTATAACTTTTTAAAATGATTTAAAGTTTGATATGTATAAACCATTATCTTTCCTAACTCAAAATCACTTGATTCTAAATTCTTATAATCATTAATCATTAGATTTACCATATTAAGTCTATCATTTTCATTATTTAAATCTTTTCTATCATATTTATTTCCTGTTGGAACAAATATAATTTTATCAACATAATTTTTTTCTATTAATGAAAGAGCTATTTTTAAATGCATCTTATGTGGAGGATTAAATGTTCCACCAAATATACCTATTTTCATACTTCTCTCTTATAATATGGTAAATTAAATTTATGATAAGCATTATTATGAAGTTTTTCTATTTTATCACTTATCTTTTTATCCAATTTTTCACCATTCATATATTTTTTTATATCAGCATAAGTAACTCCTAATTTATCCTCATCTGTTTTATTTGATAAACCATCACTAGGAGCTTTATATAAAACAGAGGCTGGTACATTTAAAACTTCACCAATTTTAATAACTTCGTCAACTGTATAATCAGTTAAAACTCCTATATCATGAACAGAATCTCCACCTTTAGTAAAATAACCTACAAATAATTCGCTTTTATTACTAGTTCCAGCAACTATATAAGTTTTATGAGTTAAAGCTGTTTTCAATGCAGCTAAATAATAAACAGCACTCATTCTTAATCTTGGTTTTAAATTGATATCACTATTGAGAGTTTCTTCATCAGTAAAGCCACCTAATAAATTAACTTTACCTTTTATTACATCAAATGCATCAGTTAAATCTAAATCGACAAGTTCAAAACCGAATGCATCACTTACAATTTTTGCGTCGCTTTTATCATTTTCCTTTGAATGGCATGGAAGTGTTACTCCTAAAACATTTTCTTTACCTATTGCCTCACACATAATAGCAGCAACTACAGCAGAATCTTTTCCTCCACTTATACCTAAAACACAACCACCTAAATTATTATCTTCGTAATATTTTCTTATAAAATTTATAATATTTTTTGTCTCTTTCTTCGCATTAAACATATTATTCTCCTCCTAATTCTCTATTTTTTAAACTTTTTATCATATTATTTTTAAATTCAACATACTCTTGCGTTCCATCAACGTAATAAGTATGTGGATTAACTTCTCTTTTTATTTCAGGATAGATCGTAGTCATTTGAGCTTCACAATAATCACGCTTTTCTAATATTGTTGGATCATCATATACCAAAACACCAACTTTAAATATTTGTTTTTGAAGTGGTATTAAAGTATAGTTGCTAATCTTACTTTGTTTTAAAATGTTCACTGGATCAACGATTATTAATTTATCACCCTTAACACTTTCACCATGTCTTACCATAATATCAGCAAGAGCATAACCAGTTTCTTTATCATATGCACGATATAAATCTTTAAAATCTGGATTTATTGTTTTAACTATATCATTACTAAGTTTTATTTTAGGAATTCTTTTTCCATCTTTAACTATAGCAACTTCTTTATAAACACAACCCATACGACCATCAGGTTTAGAAATATTATCACCTACTCCTAAAGAATTAAAACAAGCACCCTCATCAACAAGGGATTTAATTGTATTAGCATTTAAGCCATTGCTTAGACATATTTGAGCATCATTAAGTCCAGCTTCATCTAACATTATTCTTGCCTTTTTAGAAAGATAAGCAAGATCTCCAGAATCTATACGAATTCCTTTTAATCTATATCCATTTGGAATTAAATATTCTTTAGCCACTCTAATTGCATTTGGAATTCCACTTTTTAATGTATCAATTGTATCAACTAATAATAAACAATTATTTGGATACGCTTTTGCATAAGCAAGAAAAGCATCATACTCTGTATCAAATGTTTCTATATAACTATGAGCTTGAGTTCCCAACGCTTGAATCCCAAGCATGTTAGCAGCGTATGCATTGCTTGTTCCTAAACACCCAGCCATAATTCCATAAAGAGAAGCATCTATTGCTGCCTCCAAACCATCAGCTCTTCTACTGCCAAATTCCATAATTGGTACATTTTTAGGAGTTGCTTCAACTATTCTTCTTGCACCGGTTGCATGTTCCATCGCACCATTTACTAGGGATAAAATTGCCGTTTCAACAACTTGAGCTTCAATAATTGGAGCTTCAACAGTAATTATTGGTTCATTCGGAAATACTGGAGTACCATCAGGTATAGCATAAATATTTCCTGTAAATTTGAAATTTTTTAAATATTCAATGAAATTTTCATCATATCCTCCACGTTTTAAATAAGAAATTTCTTCTTCTCCAAAATGTAGATTGCTAATATATTCAATAACTTTATCAAGTCCAGCCATTATAGCATAACCACCATTTGTTGGAACTTTTCTAAAGAAAACATCAAATACGGCTATCTCATCTTTCTTTCCATTTTTAAAATAAGTTTCTGACATTGTAAATTCGTACTCATCAGTTAACAATGTATAATTTCTTGGTAATCTTTCTATTTTCATACTAAACACACTTCCTCAAATTCAATTTTTTTTCTTCTTTTTTTAATTCTTCAAAATTTTCTACATATTTGATTCCAGCACTTTCCATTACTTCTTTTGCAACACTTTTCCAATGTTCACGATTATGATACTTAGCATCAAACGTATCAACAGCATTAGAAGAAACAAACATGTTTACTGTTCTATTAAGTTCATCCATATATCTTGCAAATGTACGTGCAAAATCCATAACACATAAGTCCTCGCATACGCCAGTAAAAATAACTTCTTTTAAATTTGTCATCATCTTTAAATCTTCAAGTAATTTTGGATTTAACATTCCATTAATTGAATTTTTTCGATAGATTAATGTATTAACGTATCCTAAATATTCGTTAAAATCACTTATAAATTCAGCTTCTTTAGTTCCCACTTCACAATGGGGTGGATAATTTTTAAATTCCGAAGCATTTTCTAAATGTGCTTCTCCAATAAAAGTGATTAATTCACCATTCTCTCTGATATCATCCATAATTTCTTTTTGAGCTGGCACAAGTAAGTTATATTTCTTATTGGACATTGGTCCAATATTTACAAAACCCTCTACCATATCAATATTAAATACGCATCTTTCAAAATCTTCTAATTTTTTCTTTTCCATAAAATCCTCTTTCTAACATTTTGTTAATATCAAAATTTATAATTTAACAAGAGATGTTTTCTCTTGTTATTAACATAATATTAAAAACAGACTTATTTGTCAACCACTTTTTAACAATTTGTTAAAAAGATTGTAAAAAAAAGAACACATCACTTATGATATGTCTCATTATTAAGTATTTTAAATGACCTATATAGCTGTTCTAAAAGAATTGCTCTAAACACTCCATGTGGAAAAGTATTTCTTCCAAATGATAACTTATAGTTACTCATCTTCTTTATTCTTTCATCAATTCCATCGGATCCGCCAATTATGAAAACTAAATTAGAATTACTTATAAACCATTCATTAATCTTATTAGAAAGCTCTACACTGCTTAAATTTTTACCATCTATTTCACAAGTAATAATGTAATCAGTTGGCTTCAAATTTTTTAAAATCAATTCTCCTTCGGCTTCAATATTAGAATCTTTTAGCTCAATTATTTCTAATTTATGGTACTTATTTATTCTTTTATAATAATCATTTATCATTAAAGATAAATATTCTTCTTTTATCTTACCTACACATATTACCTTAATCATAATTTTATTAAATCAGTTCTTTCTCTTTGCTTAGCTATTATTATATTATTAAACTCAATGCCATTTTCTTCTAATTCATTTTTCACTGTTTTCATAGCAAGCTCCGGAGAATTATTTTCATGTGAGAGATGTGCAAGAGCAATTTCTTTGGTTTTAGGCCCAATAAATTTACTTAGATAAAAACCACATTGATTATTTGATAAGTGGCCTTCATCACCTCTAATACGTTTTTTTAACCATGGTGGATATGGCCCATGCATCAGCATTTCAACATCATGGTTACTTTCAAATACATATAGATCATGATTGCTTAGTTTATCAAAAAGTTTATGGTTTATGTATCCCGTATCGGTTACATATACAAAACTCTTATCCCCTTCTTTAAAAATATATCCTCGTGAACCTGGAGCATCATGGCTTGTCCTAAATGGTTCTACTTTAAAATCACCAAAATCCATTTCATCTGAATCAAAACATAAATTTGGATAATCCTCTAAGAAAGGAAGTTCAATCATCATCTTTTCATCAACAAAAACAAACGGAGTATTTTTCTTAAAGAATACTTTCATTGCTCCTGTATGGTCAGTATGAGTATGAGTTATAAAAACATAATCAATATCTTTTGTTTCAACACCCAACTCACCTAATTTAGTCGCAATATATTTATTATTCATACCTATATCTATTAAAATATTTTTATTTCCAATTTTTAAATATGTGGAATTTCCTTCACTTCCACTTGCCAATACGGAAACTAACATTTGAATATTGATGCACAAGGATCTAGTGCAACTCCTCCTTGATATGGTTTACCTTTAAATACACCTAAATGTAAATGTGTTCCTGTTGAGAAACCAGTTGATCCCATTAATGCAATTTTTTGCTCTCTTTTAACCGTCTGTCCTTCTTTAACTAAGATAGCAGCTAAATGCATATATTGAGTGATATAACCATTACCATGATCTATATAAATAGATAATCCTTCATTTAAACTAGAATTATAGTTTACTTTATAAACTGTTCCATCTTGAACAGCATATATTGGAGAACGATATCCACATCCCGAAATATCTATTCCTTGATGTTGTTTACCCCAACGCCACTTAAATCTAGAAGTAATTACAAAAGGAGATATTGTTGGCCAACTCCAATCACTGTTACCTTGAGGAGAATGATAGAATTCACTTCCACTGCTTGCTGATTTTTTTATTCCTCTTGTTACAACTTCATTAACTGGATCTTTAATAGTTTCAGTTTTGCTTATAACTAATGAATTTATTTCTCCATTAACATACTTTATATCTTGAGTAATTCTTTTAACTCCATTTTGACCTTGAGTTGTTACTTGTTTATAGTCAGTATATCTATTTTTATCATCAATGTATGTTGTTTTATATTGAACCTCGATATCTTTTACTTCAGTCTTTTTATAAACTACGCTTACTAATGGAGAAATAAGTCCTACATTTACTTTTTCACCTGCTGCAAGTAATACATTTGACTTAGTATATTGAGGATTTGCAATCATTAACTCCTCAATATTTAAGTTATTAGCATCAGCTATAGCATCCAAATTTTCTCCTACTTTTGTTATATATGTCTTTTGTTCATCCAAAGTTCCATACAATAAATATTTAGAAAGTTCACCAGAATCTTTAAATATTATGTTATTTGTTGAAACTAAACCTTTTCTTATAGTAATCGTTTCTTCAAAATATACTGAATTAATAATTGATCCAGTATCCGTAATTTTTTCTTGAGTATTTTTGTTATAATCATCAAGATTTTTTGACCCAATAAAAGCCGCAGCTGTTTTATATAAAGCTTCTTTCATGATATCCTTACTCATCATGCTTATTTCAACTGGTTTCCCAGGTTCAATTACTTGATCATCGTTGATAATTTTCTTTTCAGTATAAACAATTTTAGCAACATACCCCTCTATCATAAAAGGTTCTTTATCTTTAATACTATTATACACATCTTCTTCTTTTAAAATATCATCATTATATGTATATATTTTTTTGATATCTAAACCATCTGGTGGATATACTTTATCAACACCATATTGTTTTCTTAAAGCTTCTTGTTCAGTATCAATCATATTTAAAAATTTTTCTTTTGATTTAATCAAACCAAGTTTATCACCATTTAAATAGACTTGATAAACTTCTTGTGGTTCTGATGCAAAATCAACGTTAGTTCCACAAAAGAACAATAAACCACTTACCAATATTGTTAATATAAACCCCAATATTTTTCCTTTCATTAAACCACCTATGTTTCTTCTACATTTTTAACATAATTTCTAAAATTACTTATGTTCTTTTCAAATAGCAATTCAATTGTTCCCGTTGCACCATTACGATGCTTACCGATTATAAGTTCCGAAATAGAAATCCCATCCGGGTTATCGACTTGTTTAGTGTAATAATCATCTCTATAAAGAAACGAAACTATATCGGCATCTTGTTCAATTGAACCTGATTCTCTTAAGTCCGACATAATTGGACGTTTGTTTTCTCTTCCTTCAACGTTACGTGAAAGTTGGGCAAGAGCAATAACTGGAACACCTAATTCCATTGCCATTGTTTTAAGGCTACGAGATATATCAGATACCTCTTGTTGACGATTATTACCATAACCAGGACCACCACTTATAAGTTGCAAGTAATCGATCACAATTAATCCTAAATTTCCAGCGCTTGCAAGACGTCTACATTTAGCGCGTATCTCACCTATTGTAATACCTGGAGTATCCTCAATAAATATTGGTGCATCTCCAAGTTCACTTGTTGCTTCATTTATTTTTTTCCAGTCATCATGACTTAATTTACCAGTTTTAAGCTTATTACCTTCAACAGAGCTAGCTGCCGAAAGCATACGGAACATTAATTGCTCAGCGCCCATTTCTAGGTTGAATATAGCAACAGCCTTATTAGTTGCTAAAGCAGCATTTACAGCAATATTCAAAGCAAAAGCTGTTTTACCCATAGCAGGACGAGCAGCAATAATTATAAGTTCATTTGGATGAAGGCCACTAGTCAACTTATCAAAATCATAAAACCCGGTTGGAACACCAGTAACATCAGAATCATTTTTGGATAATGTTTCAAGTTGACTTATAGCTGATTTTAAAACTTCACGGCTTGTTCTAAATTCTCCAGCTTTTCTCGCCTTAGTAACTGTAAATAGTTTCTTTTCAGCACTTTCAATTAAATCATTCGTGTCTTGATCTTCAACTCTAGCATTCTTTTCAATATCCTCACATACTGTAATAAGTTTTCTTCTTAAAGCTTTCTCTCTAACTATTTTTATATATGAATCAATATTAGAAGCTGATACAACTGAATCAATAACATCACTTAAATATTCAACACCACCAACTGAGTTTATTGGTGTATTTTTTTCTATCTCATTTTTAAGAATCGTTGAATCAATTTTTTCATTTCTTTTTTTCAATTCTGATAAAGCATCATATATAACTGAATTGCGCTTATCATAAAACATATCACTAGAAAGTTCATCACATACTTTTTCTAAAGCAGATGAAGACATGTATGCACAACCAAGAACGCACATCTCCGCTTCTAAATTTTTAGGTTCTTCTTTCATATCGGCCATAAGTCCTCCTAGTTAACTGAAACATTTACGTAAGCAATAACTTTTTTATGTAAATTTATCTTTACTTTATGTACTCCAAGAGTATCAATTACATGATCACATTCAATTAACTTTTTATCAATATCGTATCCTTTATTCTTAAGTTCTTGAGCTATTTGTTTATTAGAAATAGAACCAAACATTCTACCATCTTTACCAGTTTTAGCTGTAAATGTAATAGTAACATTTTTAAGTTCATCACTCAATTTTTGGCATTCTTTAACACGAAATTCTTCCTCTTTTTCTCTTTCCTCTAATGTTCTATCAAGTTTCTTTTTATTTCCTTCATTACAAGGAACAGCAAGTCCTAATTTTATTAAATAATTTTGAGCATAACCATCACTTACATTGATTATTTCATCTTTTTTACCTTGTTTTTTTACGTCTTTAAGTAATATAACTTTCATACTATCACTTCCATCTTCAAATATTATATCAAATAATTATGAAATTTTCATTAATATTCCTTTTTATAAAATCTCAAATGATATTCAATATCTTTATAATCAAAATTACTTTGATATAAATACTCCAGTTTATCCATTTCTTTTTTATAGTAATTTGCCATAGTTTTACTATGAACTTTTATAGAAATTGAATGTAAAAATATATATGCTTTATTAACACGTTCAGATCCAACTTTTATATATTCCAAAAATACATTTCGAGCATTAAAATTATCTTTCATTTTAAAAAGCGCTTTACCTTTATAATATAACATTTCAGGCATTCCAGTTATAGAGTATGCATAACTTGCATACATATAAGCAGTAATATACGCTTTATTTTTTATCTCTTCGGAAATTCTCCAAATAGCATCATCATATATTTCCTTTTGATAATCATTTAATAACATATATTTTTGTTCGTTTTTTATCTCGTTTTCTATTATTCTTTTTTCCATTTTTCCTGGAATACTTAAATTAGTCAAAATATCATATACTTGAAAATGATATCCAATTTTAGCAAGTTTAAACAAAATTGGATACAACTCTTTTGTTGCCTTCTTTTCTTCAATAAGAGAATATATACAGCTAAAAACCTCGTCATAACGTTTTTGTAATAGAAGTTCATTAATATAATCCATTTCATCACCTTCATAATGTGCCAGTTATTATACCACAACAAAAGTGAAGAAACAAATCGAATACTAGAAATTTAAATTAGTAAGTTGCAAATAATATTTTTGCCTATCTATATTTTTATCTGACAAATCATAAAAATAGAATGAATTAAAGCTAGCCATTTCTGCTACTTCTAACTTTCTCTTATATTTTAAATACTTATTCTTATTTCCTTTTAATTCATATATTCTTGTTAAATAAAGGTAAGCTTTTGATGTTTTTTCACTTCCAAGTTCAACATACTTTAATAAAAGTTCTTCTGCTACAGCATAATTTTGACATTTATAAAAACATTTACCCTCATAATAAAGAAAAATTGGTAATTGACTTACATAATATCCCCATTCGCATAAATCATAAACTAGTTCATATTCTTCATATGCAAAAGCCTCTCTAATCATTTTAATACATCCAGTTGTTATTTCTAATTGTTCATCTGTTAAACTACATTCTTTTTCATATTCGTCCATAGAATTAAAAATAATTTTTTTTAAGTCATCATCTTTTTTTGAAGTATAAGTCTTTGCAAGTATTATTTTTACATCAGTAATATATCCAACATTAGCTAAAATCATTAAAGAAGAATAAAATAATTTTTTATCACTTACTATACCTTTTGAAATATCATAAAGTAAACTCACGGCTTCCTCATAATTTTTATTGTTAATTGCATTTCTTAATAAATACCATTTATCCATAATATGTCTCCTTAATGATACATATTATAGCACAAAAAAAAGAAACTTTCGTTTCTTACTTAACAAATGGTATTAAAGCCATAAATCTTGCTCTTTTAATTTGTTGAGCAATATGTCTTTGATGTTTAGCACAAGCTCCAGTCATACGTCTAGGCATAATTTTACCTTTTTCATTGATGTATTTTGAAACGATTGCTACATCTTTATAATCAACGCTTTTACCAGCGCACATTTGACAAACTTTTTTCTTTTTTCTAAAAAATTCAGCCATTTTATTCATTCCTTTCTAAAATGGTAAATCGTCATCGCTTAAAACTACTTCTGAACCAAAATCTTTAAAAGGATCTTCTTCAAGGTTAGCAGGAGTACTTGATGATTCACCAGCATTATTCATATTATAATTTACGGAATTATCAGCACTAGCTCCTTTTGAACTTAAGAATCTAACATTGTCTGCTACAACTTCTGTAACGTATCTCTTTGTACCATCTTGAGCATCATAGCTTCTAGAAGTAATTCTTCCAATAACAGCTACCATACTACCTTTAGAACAATATTTACATACGTTTTCAGCTTGTACTCTCCATACAACAATATTAATAAAGTCTGTATGAGGTTCCCCATTTGCACTTGGTCTTCCGTCAACAGCTAAACTAAATGTTGTTGTAGAAATTCCTGTACCAGTTGTTCTAAGTTCTGGATCTCTTGTTAATCTTCCAACTAAGCATACATTATTCATATATCTTACTCCTCGTCTAATCTGATAATCATATGTCTAAGAACGTTTTCATTAATTCTAGCCTTACGATCTAATTCAGAAACAATTTCATTTGTTGCATTAAAATCAACTACAAAGTAAAAACCAGTAATTTCTTTATTGATTGAGTAAGCAAGTTTTTTATTACCTAAATCTTTAGAATCAGTAATTTCACCCTTCATAGATGTGATAACTGATTTTAAATCTTCAGCAATTTTCTTAGCTGCATCTTCTTCAACAGTAGTTTTTACTATGAACATCATTTCATATTTGTTCATACTACACCTCCTTATGGTCTATTTGGCTTCAATTAAGAAGCAAGGAGCCTTCAAGCTCACGAGTATTATAGCAAAATCACTTTCTTTTGTAAACAATATATGAAAAAAAGATATAATTTATTAAACATTAAATCTAAAATAAACTATATCTCCATCTTGCATTAAATAATCTTTTCCTTCAAGTCTAACGCGACCTGCTTCTTTTACTTTAATTTCACTTCCATAATTTTTAAAATCATCGAAACTCATTACTTCCGCTTTAATAAATCCTCTTTCAAAATCGGTATGAATTAATCCAGCACAGTTCGGAGCTTTCATTCCCTTTTTAAATGTCCATGCACGGCATTCATCAGTACCACTTGTAAAGAATGTCGCAAGTCCAAGTAGATCATAAGTTGCAAATATTAACTTATCAAGACCACTAGAAGTTATTCCAAGTTCACTCATAAATTCGCGTTTTTCTGTTTCCTCTAATGGTGCAAGATCCTCTTCTATCTTAGCACACATTACAATTACTCCAGCATTTTCTTTACCAGCATACTCACGAACTTTCTCAGTATATTCATTTTTTCCAATAGACAAATCTTCTTCATTTACATTAGCAACATAAATAATAGGTTTTGCTGTAATAAAGGAAAAATTTTTCAAAACTTGCTTTTCAGCATCATCAAATTCAACTCTTCTTAAAGGTATATTCTTTTCTAAAGCCTCCATTGATTTTTTTAAAGTATTTATTTCCAAAAGCTCATTCTTATCTTTAGTCATACTAGCTTTTTTACCAATTTTATTCAAACGATTGTTTATTATTTCTAAATCAGCAAGTATTAATTCCACATTGATTATTTCAATATCTCTAATAGGATCAACAGTTCCTTCAACATGAGTTATATCTTTATTTTCAAAACATCTAACAACTTCAACTATAGCATCCGTTTCCCTAATATGACTTAAAAACTTATTTCCAAGTCCTTCACCACTAGATGCACCTTTAACAAGACCAGCTATATCAATAAATTCATATGAAGTTGGTACAACACTTTTTGGTTTATAATATTCAACTAAATAATCAAGTCTTGTATCTGGTACAGTAACAACTCCAACATTTGGTTCAATTGTAGCAAAAGGATAATTTGCAGCAAGTGCGCCTGCCTTAGTTATTGCATTAAATAAAGTTGATTTTCCAACATTTGGTAATCCTACTATTCCAGCTTTTAAAGCCATGTTATCACATCCAATTCACAAAGTATTATATCAAGAATAAAGACAAAATAAAAGGATTAAAACTAATCCTTTAACGTAACTTCAACAGTTTTTTCTTTGCCATCTCTAATATAAGTTATTTTTACTTTATCTCCAACTCTATAACGATATAGATAATATTTCAAATATTTATAATCTTTAATTTTATAATCATCTAATTTGATAATTACATCACCTTTTTTTAATTTAGCAGCATCAGCTGTAGAACCACTTGATACATCTGTAATAACAGCTCCACTTGTAATACTATCACTTATTTTGACACCATTATATTCAGCACCTTCGACAGATGTCATTGTTACACCTAAAACAGGTCTTGTAACTTTTCCATTATTTTCTAAGTATTCAGCAACAGATAAAGCATCTTCAATTGGAATTGCAAATCCCATATTTTCAATAGATGCACCACTTAATGTGGATGATGATAATTTACTATTTGTGATTCCGATTACTTCACCATTTGAGTTAGCAAGTGGACCACCTGAATTACCGGAGTTTATTGAAGCATCAATTTGTAATAGATTCATATACCATGAATCTCCACTTTGTCCATAATAACTTTTCTTAGAAGAAGAACTCATTTCTACCATACGATTTTTTCCACTAAGAATTCCACGTGTTACTGTGAATGAATATTCAAGACTTACTGGAGTTC
>FR884158.1:0-42864 GCA_000435515.1 Firmicutes bacterium CAG:582 | reverse complement strand
TACTGGAGTTCCAATAGCGAATATTGTATCTCCAACTAATACATCTTCACTTTTACCGATTTCAGCAACAGCTATAACTTTATCTTTTGGAATTTTAACAACTGCAACATCAGCATATTCATCACTTCCAACAAGCTCTCCAGTTACTTCAGTTTCATTAGATAATACTATTTTTATACTTTTGGCACCATCTACAACATGGTGATTAGTAAATATATAACCATATTTATCATCAGTTTTATAAACAAAACCACTTCCCCAACCACTTAGTTTATTCTCGCTAGTTCCAACTTCAACAATAACAGATGCATCATATAGTTTAGAAACCGCATCACTTATTCCTTTATCAGTAACTGTAACTTCTTTTTCAGTAACATATTTTACGTTTTTACTAAAAATTTCTTTTAATGGTACATAGTTAACAACTATATCCCCAATTGCAACAAGTACAAGTACAATAATACCCACAATTATTGCAACACTTAATCCTTTTTTTGATTTTTTATCTTCTTCCATAGAAGACCCTCCTATTCCATATCTAAAAGTGATTTATAATTTATTGGAAATCCCATTTTCGCAAGTACTTTATCTATTGATACTACTTCTAATTTTCCAGATAAAGCATCTATTTCATAGGATAACTCAGCCATTAACAGTCTAAAATCATCCTTTGACAATAAGTATTTAAAAATAATAACTACCGAAAATAAATCCCCTTTACCATATATATATTCATCATTTATCTTTGGAATATTCAAATTATCATGATAAATATTATCTGGTATAACCTTTTGAGTTCGATGTTCAAAAAGAATATCTTCATGAGCACATAAATTACGATAATTGGATAATATCGGTAAAAACTGCATTAGATTTTCTGGTTCAACATCATAATATTTAGCTACTTCCCTTTGATCATTTGGCTTTAATATTGTATATAATTCACTGGTAATTCCAAATGATAGAACTTTAACAACTACCCATAAAGGTATATAACCATAATTATTGATATAATGTTTTGTAGCTTCATGTTGCCCACCATTTACTCTAATTTGTCGTTTCATCTTTTTTAGTAAATCATTTACCTGCCTTATTTTATCAGGCGATTGATTATAATTTATATTTCTTAAATAATCGCTTTCTCTATATCCATATTTTTGAGATAAAACATATGAAAATATACTTTTAGTATTATTTTCAATAATCAAGATATTTTTAAACATTATATTTCTTAATTGCCTATCAAAATAGAATAAAGAATAAAGTTCTTTAAAAGTAGTGCCTTCTAAAAATAATTTAGGATTATCACTGCTCATAAATAAATGACGATATCCCATCAAGAAGAAATAATTTTCTCTTAATATAATATTTTTAGTATACTCAATATCATCAATTACTAGACCTTTACCTTTTAATATATCAATTTGTTCATCTAGAGTTTTAAATGTTTTTGCACCCATATTTTTATCCACCTATTATATATTCTATCACATCCAACAAATAAAATATATAACTTAATTATGAATATATTATGAAAAAAAATGCTATGCAGCATTTTTATTTTCATTAATTAAAGTTAACTTTCTTGCCTTTTCTTCTTCTAAAGATAAAACATTATCGCTTGGGAATTCAACAATTTTACCCTCTTCTTCAAGAGCTTTAATATTGTTATCAATTGTAGCTATTAGATATTGTTTATACTCTGATAAACGAACAGCTGCATCTCTTAGTCTTCTTAATATACTAATTACTTGTCTTCGTTCCTCTGAAGTAATGATCTCCGGAGTAGAATCAATGATTTTATCCAACAAACCATTACATTTAATACATAACTTATCAAAAACACTTGAATTTTGTCTAGTAACGAGTTTTCCCAAAACAAGTTCGATTGAATCAAGTTCAATATTAAACATGTTAATTTTTTCTGACATAATCCCACTCTCCTATAAAGATTATATCAAACATGTAAATTTACAATTCATTTATTTTTATTGTTTACAATCTATTTTACAATTAATACCCTAAAGTTTTAATTACTTTTTCAACTTCAATTGTTTTATCCTTAGGAGCCTTAATAATAATATATGAGTCACTTATCCAAGATATATAATAAACTTTTTCATCAGTTTTCAACGTTAAGCTTGTCCAAGTCTTTCCACTAGAAAGCTTTTTATCATAGTTTTCTCCAACTTCACTAAAAAGATTTTGATATTCATCAATAAAAATCCCCTCAACATCATATTTCTTTTTTCCTTTAAGGAAAAAAACACTTACTTCATCCTTATAAGCATTATATGCTGATACGGCATAGTCATAATTGCTTAACACATCTTTTATCGAATAATTCATCTCAGTCATTTTGGATGCAAAAGTATCTCCAGTAATACTATTTTTACTTCCACAACCAACTAAAATAAAACTGAATAATAAAATAATGACAACTTTAATCTTTTTCATAATTATCAACAATCTTTCTATTTATGCAATCATATGTATCTACAATAGCTATAAAAGCATGATTATCTATAAGTTTTATTCCTTCTTTTAACCTATAATAATCATTGGATGAGATAACAGATAACAATATCTTACTGCTTTTCTTACTATATCCGCCAGTTACATCCAAAGTTGTCAATTTATAATGTAAATCATTAACGATGTAATCTCTAACTTCTTTTTCTTTATCCGTTATAACATAAAACATTTTATAATCATTTATACCAAACTCTGCTTTAATTATTAAATAGCGAATAATAATTATCATTATTAAAGAATATAAACCGACATTTAAACTTATAAATATCACGGTTAATATTACATTAAAAATATCTATAACAAAAGAATAGCTTTTAGAGTGTATATTAGTTAATGAAGAAAATATATCTTCAACAATAAATATTACTGATGCTTTATAACCAGCTTTAAATATAAAACTATACCCTATACCTATTAAAAATGATGCAACTAAAATACTTACCATCATTTCCGGAAGTTGTATCGGGTAACTCTTGCTTATAAAACTAGTCAAATATGAAATTATTGGTATTAAAACTGCAGGAACTATATATAATTTAATAGTTTGTTTATCAATAAATATTAAAGAAAAAAGTAAGATTATAACATTAAGAATAAACATATTTATATATACATTTGATGTAAAAATATAGCTAAATAAACAAGCCAGGCCATCACTTCCAATGATAACTAATTGATTAGGCAATACAAAATAATTAAGTCCAAAAGATATAATAATACAGCCTAACACTATATTAAAAATTCTAATAAATCTATCCATAAACTACCTACTTTTTAAAACACTTTCAATGATTGGACCAATGTCACCATCCAAAATTTTTGTTGGATTATTAGATTCATAACCACTTCTTAAATCTTTTACTAAACTATAAGGTTCTAAAACGTAGTTACGAATTTGACTTCCAAAATCAATTGAACTATTTCCTTTTATAGAATTCAACATTTTGTTTTGTTCATCCATTTTAATTTTATATAACTTACTTTTTAAGATTTTCATAGCCGTTTCTTTATTCCTAATTTGACTACGTTCATTTTGAACAGTTACAACAATACCTGATGGAAAATGAGTTATTCTAACAGCAGAATCAGTTGTATTTACTCCTTGTCCACCATTTCCACTGGAACGATATACATCAACTCTTATATCATCATCATTGATTTCAATATTAGCATCTTCTATTTCCGGAGTAACATTTACAGCAGCAAATGAAGTATGTCTTCGATGATTAGAATCAAACGGACTTATTCGAACTAACCTATGTACACCAATTTCACCTTTAAGATAGCCATAGGAATATATTTTTTTTACATAAATAGTAACGCTTTTAATACCTGCATCATTAGCATCCTGTTTATCAACTATCTCATAAGGTATATCATTTTTAGAAAAATACATTGTATACATTCTAAGAAGCATGTCTGCCCAATCCTGTGATTCAGTTCCACCGGCTCCTGGATGTATTTCTAAATAACATTTGTTTTTATCAAATTCACCATTTAATAAAGTATTTAATTCTAAACTTTCAAGAGATACCGATATTGAATTAATAAGTGAAACTAACTCGTTATAAAGATCTAAATCACTTTCAACTGCAAGAAGTTCCAATGTTTGTTTTGCTTCTTCAAGTTGTTTGCTTAAAACGTTATAGTCCTCAACCTCTTTTTTTAAGAGAGTTAAATTAGAGTTAATTTCATTATATTTACTTTGATCCGACCAAATTGAAGAATCATTTAGTCTTTCTTCCAATGCTTTTATCTCTTCATATTTTTTGTCGACGTCAAAGAGACCTCCCAATATCATTCAATTTTTTTTCTAAATTTTTTAAATGTTCTTTTAATTCATTAAGATTATCCATGTCTTCCTCCTCCTGAAGAATGTCCACCGCCTGATGAACCACTGCTATGTCCACCGCCTCCGCTTCCAGATGACGAACTAGTCTTATAACTACTTGTGTGGCTTCTTATATATCTATCATCCTTCTTAGTGTAATTTATCGAATTTTTATCTAAATAATCAAACGCTGTTGTAGCTTTTTTTACCATTTTGTTTTTATGTACTTCAATTGAAACAACAATTGCTGATACGGCAATTGCCCCAATAAAAGCAACTAAATAAGGTGGATTATAACCCTTAACAACATTTCCATATTCATCCAATGTATCATTTCGAGAACTAAGTGGTTTTCCTTTATCATAATAAGAGTTCAATTCATCAATGAATTTATTTATACCTCCTAAATAATCAACGCCATCTTTAAAATATGGATATATATCATCTAAAATATTTTCAAGTCTTTCATAAGTGAAATATAATTGAGCTTCCCCAAACGTATAAATATTAAAATATGGATTACTTTCATAAGTATTTCTTAATAATAAAACACCTGAATAATACTCATCATTTAATCCAAAATCGTTATAATCATAAAAATCAGCAGCATAATTTTCATTAGTTGAATCTACATTATATATTAAATCAACAGAAACAAAAACCATGTCAAATCCTGTCTTTTTAATAAATTTATCCATTTTTAATTTTAACTCATCTTTATCAGTAGTAGATAAAATGTTTGAATAATCATAAATTTTCTCAGATGCATCAACATAAGGAGTAGAAAGTGCATGATTTATTCGAGTACTTGAAGACATATCCCATTTTTTAGATACCCCATAATTATTTAAACTTGTTCTTGTCTTTAAATCCTTTTCATTTGCTGCAAAGACAAAAGTTGGAATAATCAATAAAAGACATATAGTTAACCATAAACGCTTTTTCATTAATTACTACCTCCAAACTTAAATACAACATATGAAATAACTAAAATAAAAACAAATATTATAATAAAAAGTAATATAGACATTATCACAGATTTCTTTTTATCAAGAGGTATATTTCCAACAAATTCTCCACTTTCTCCATTCATTGCAAAAATATAAAACTTGTCCTTATATTTTACATTTACCATATATACTGGTAGCATAACATATTCGCAGTTATCATTATGCAAAGAAATATCACAGTTGGTAACAACTTTTGAAGCATATCCAAGTGCACTTGAAAGCATCTCTTCTTTAGTAGATTTAACTGTTCTATCTTCCGTACTTTTATAAGCATCCTCTTTGGATACATCATACCTCTCAGCCAAAAAACCTGAAAGATAAGCATGATTATATGGAACTAATGAACTATAATCAAATGGTTCAATTGTATTCATGATATCATCTTCAAATCTAACTGATCCGTCCACTGGAACTTTAGAAAACTTCATACTACCTTCTCTTTCAACTTTAAAGTAATCTGTTTTCGTATAATGAGTATCTCCACTCGTCCAACTATTTACTCTAGTCGCGTCTATTTGCAAATCTCCAGTAGATGTTACATCAAACAACCAAAAAGGAATATATACACCCATAATTTTTTCAATATTTTTTTCATTTATAAACTCTTTTGGTATTAAATGTCTTCCTTTTTTTAATCCTTGAAAAGCAGCAATCGCATCCTCTTTTGTCTTTTTAAATGGAATGATCTTACTAGGAGCAAACTCTCCACTTAATCGACTTTTAATAATCGACGTATTTCCACAATATACACAGAAAGTCGCAGCTGTATTCTCATCAGTTATTATCACAGCTCCACAATCAGGACAGTTATAATTAACATATTCAACACTGGTTTCTGTTACTTTATTTTCCTCAGTAGTCATATCTTTTAACTCTTCAGCCGTGAATTTTCCATCACAATAATCACATTTAAAGAGTCCAAGTTTAGGATTAAATTCAATAGGAGCTTGGCACCTAGGACATCTATTATCTAAAACCTTCTTTTCTATTCGTGCCATAAATCCGCCTCACCTCTATTCTATTTACAAACACAATCAGAACTTAATTCTAATGGTATTTCATATGTAATAACATTATTATTCAAATCAGTTGCATTGATCTTTAAATATAAACTATTTTCTTTAAATTCTTTACAAACTCGAGAATAGTTATCAACAACAAAATTTGCATTTTCCAAAAAATCTTCTAACTTTGTTGGAGTTACTTTATCATGTGTTAAAGTTGCAATTTTTTTATCTATATCACCATCATTTTCATATAAAATACATTCTATATCTCTATATATTTGTTCATCATTTCCACCACAATAAGTTATTTTATTTATAAAAATCGATGATTTTTTATCATTATATGAAACTGTACCAGAAATATTGAAATCTTCACATTTAGTTGATAAAGTCTTAAATTGATAGTTATCATTATGACTTAATAGCATAATGAAAAACATAAATACAATTATTAATGACCCAAATATTGCACCTTTTAAGTACTTATAATCTATTTGACGTTTTGTCTTTTTCTCTCCATCTAATAACTCATCTATTCCAATATTAAAATCTTCACTCATTTGTTTTATAAGTGACATATCAGGAAGATTTTTACCATTTTCCCATTTAGAAACTGCCTGATAAGTAACACCATATTTATCTGCAAATTCTTTTTGAGTTAAATGATTTTCCGTTCTAAGTTTTTTTATAAATTCACCAATTTTATTTTGATCCACAAAATCACATCCATCATCCATTCAATTATATCATTATATTTAATAATTCTAAATGTTTTTTAATATCATAAACTTTATAAAAAAGGAGATATTATGAAAATAAACGATTTAGTAACTATTGATGGATACACTTATATAGTTTTTAGCAATTGCAAGTTTAGCAATACAACATATTATTATTTAACAAATGGTAAACAAAAAATATACTGCCTCTTTAATAACAAAAAGATAGTAATTGTTGAAGACAATATTCTAATTAATAAACTAACACCATTATTTATAGAAAATTTTAAACTACACTTTGATATTATATAATTTATTGAAAAATAAAATATTTTTATTATTTAGCGATATATTTAACGTTTTTTATATAAAAAACAGGTTTCTTCATGAGCATAAATTATACCCACTGCACAAAGATATGAATAGATAATTGTTGATCCAACAAACTTCATTCCGCGACTTTTTAAATCAAAGGATATTTTATCAGAAAGCACAGATGTAGTTTTTCCAATTTCATAGAAGATACGCCCACCAGAAAAATGCGAAAGATAGTTAAAAAAACTTCCAAACTCATTTACAATATTCATATATATTTTAGAATTATTTATACTTGCTTGTATCTTTAAGCGATTACGAATAATATCTTTGTTATTCATTAACTCTTCGATTTTCACATCATCATACTCTATAACTTTATCTATGTCAAAGTTATCATATGCTTTTAAAAAAGCCTCTCTTTTATTTAAAACGCATTCCCATGAAAGGCCTGCTTGAAATGATTCAAGGATAAACATCTCATAAAGATATCTTTCATCCATATTTAAAACACACCATTCATTGTCATGATAATCAACGTATTTTTGATTTTTTAAATTACACCAAGAACATCTATTCATTTTTGCTCTCCAAAACTTCTATCCATAATAACCTCACTTTAAACGTCTTTTTATTATATCATCACTTTCTAACTTTCCAATAAGTAAGGATGAATTTTTGTCATGTTTCTTTATATTCTCATCAACAATTGTCTCATCATAATTTGCATAACAATATTTACACATATGTGGACAAGTATTATACCAACCAATATCAACCATCAAAACACAATGGCACTTACGTTCTTTTCTAGCTGTCCACTCACTTTTAAAAACCTTCCCTGTTAACTTATAAGCAAGTTCTTTTGACATACACTCATCTTTAGTAAATCCATATTCAACTAAAGTATTATCTTCAAAACAAGTTGATACTTTAATATTATGAGATTCAGCAATAGAACTAAAATTAGTTCCAATTAAAGCGTAATCAGAATTACTAAATTCCCTATATTTTAAAACATCATAGTTATTTCTAACATTTTTATAATCATCAATAAAAGAAACTATGATTTTTTTGATATACCCATCAAGTTCTGAACAAAGTTTGGAAAATGCTTTAATATGATAGTTAATCGAATATTCATCGCTTATAAATATTGGATCATATCTAACAACTACATTTTCTGTTCCTAGAATTTCACTTATTTTCTTAACAGCCTCTATAACTTTACTTTTATCTGGTACATTTGGTTCAATATCCTTTTTATATGGAGTTATTGTTATATGAAAAACAATTGGTTTGTTTATAAGTTTCAATTTATCAACAATAGGAATTGGATTTTTAGTACAAAATAAAATTGCATCAACATCTTCAAAAAATATTCTACTGACTAATTTCTTATTAAAAGGATTTCTTACATCAACAAAACCTTCCTTATATCTATTCATAAACCAATCTGTATAAAATGCGACAACATCAGTTCTTCCACTTACATTTAATATCATAAAAATACCTCTAAAGAGATTATAACAAAAAAAGATATAACTTAATATATCTCTAATTTAAAATAAATATTGAAACATTTAAATATAATGCATATAATAACCAAATAAAATAAGGAATTTGTAAATATCCAGCTGCTTTATTTTTATTATGCATTTGAAAAATCATAACTGCTACAAATAAAATCAAGACCACTAATTCTAGTGTTGAAAACAAATAAGTTTTAAACAAGAAAAATAATGGACTCCATAATGAATTCAAAATCAGCTGTATTCCATAAACTTTATAAACATCATTATCATTTTTGCTGGACAAATACAAAGAAATACTCATAAGTATATAAATAATTGTCCACACAATAGGAAACAATATTTTAGGAGGAAATAAAGCAGGTTTAATCAAATAATCCGTATTAAAATCAATAAAAACAGTAGGTAGTACTGCTACACCAAACGTAATTAACAATATAATAATAATTTTTTTCATATTCATCTCCACTATTATTATATTTAAATTATTTAAAATTATTATATATTGCTAAGTTCTAATATAATTTTCAAATTTACTTTTATACTTTTCTATTGTTTCAGAAACATTAAAAGAATAAATACTTGTAAGTATTCCATCCTCCGGATCCACTTCTGTTTTTTCAAGTTTACCACCTAATGCTTCCATAGTTTTACTTGAACCTAAATTATCAACATCACAAGGAAGAATTATTGAAGAAACTTTTATTGCCTCAAGAAGACCTAAATATAAATTAATTTTATTATACCCTTTTTTCCTTTCTGTTGGACGAATACCATAACCTATATTTCCACCAAAAGGAACCATTTCCTTTGGTAGATTCCATCTAACACTTATTGTTCCAATTAACCTATTATCATTTTCTCTAATAAGTAAGAATGTTTTAGTTTGAGCTCTGTGCATACTTCTTGCATATTCTTCATTCTGCATATTTAAACATCTAGTTAACGCCTCTTCAAAAGTTAAACCATCAAGAATTTTATCTAAAGAACCCATGCCACTAAGATCTGAATTATAAACAACAAATTCATTAATATAATCAACTATATCATCTTTTCTTTGAATTGATGGCATTTCTAAATAAAACTTTTCCATATACTTTTCCAACCTTTATTCATTACTAGCTAAATCAACATATAATTCAACTACACCACATGATGGACAAACTCTTGCTTTTAAACGCTTTTTAGACATTTTATTATTACTAAATAACATTTTAGTTCCATTTTTTTCATCATCATAATCTAAAAATATTTGTTCTTCAAAGTTAACTCCACCAACATAATCTGTATGAAGACTAGAGCATTCAATCATTTCAACATTACAATCTTTACACTTTTTCATATTAACTCTCCCTATCATTCTATTTTGTCATATATACTATATCATAAGTTATAATTTAATTGTTGTCCTACTTTCCTTTTTTTATTTCAGATTCATATAAATGCTTATATTCAGAACATCTATTTAACAATTCTTTATGAGTTCCAGAATCTATTATTTTTCCATTTTCAATAAAGAATATTTTATCACAGTTTAATATTGTGGAGAATCTATGAGCTATTATCATAATTGTATATTCATTCTTTAAATTATTAATAGCTTCTTGAATTTTACCTTGTGTTTCATTATCTAATGCACTTGTAGCCTCATCAAATAAAATTATTTCTGTCTTTTGAACTAATGCTCTAGCTATAGCAAGTCTTTGCCTTTGACCTCCAGACAAAGTGACACCGCCTTCGCCAACTACTGTATTATATTTATCTTGTAAACTCTCAATAAAATCATCTAAGCAAGCTAAACGACATGCTTCTTTTATCTCCTTTAATGTTACATCTTCTTTAACAAGCTTCATATTATCGATAATACTCATATTAAAAATATAAGGACTTTGAGATATAACTGTTATATTACCCCTAATAGAATCTTCATCTAAATCATTAATAGAGTTTCCATCTATAAGAATATCACCAGACTCAATATTATACATTTTACACAATAAACTAAATATCGTTGTTTTGCCACTTCCACTTTTTCCGACAAAACCTACAGTTGTATTAGCATCTACTTTAAAATTAATATTATCCAATACTTTTAAATCGTTATCATAAGAAAAAGAAACGTTTTTAAATTCAAAGTCACCTTTAATATTAGCAAGATGTTTTTTACCAAATTCTTCTTTATTAAATGATTTATTATCTAATAAAGAAAATACTCTCTCAAACGATAAGTTAAAACAATTGGCTTCTTCTAACAACTCGGATATACTAGCCATAAAACTTTGCATAACTCTTTCTCTATAAGAAAATAATGCAACACTCATAGCAACAGATAGATTTTCATAACTTATTAAGTATATAAATAATATAATTAAAGCAAATTGAAACAGTTCTTTTAAACATTCAATAATAAAGTTATAGGAGATATCAACATTACGCATATCTAAATACTTTTTGTTTTTTTCTTGAATATTTTCATTCAACATATTAACAAAACCGCTTTTAGCATTTAACATCTTAACGTCTCTAGCACCTCTAACTAATTCACTTGTTAATCCAGTTACTTTTTCCTGTTGCTTTCTTTTTTCTTTATCAAGCTTATTTATTTTTCTTGACTTTGATAAATGTAGCATAGTTAAAATAACTGAAACTGATAAATAAAAGATAAATACATACTTGTTAATAATAAATATTGAAATAAATGTTCCTATACTTGAAATAATTCCAACTAATCTTCCATAACCTACAGTAAACATATTTGCAAGTTCATCAGTGTCTCTTGTCATTCTTTGAACAAAAACACCACTTGAATTATTATCCAAATCTGTTTGAGAAACTTTCAATATTTCACTGCTTAAAGATTTTTGTAGTTTTTCTGTAACTCCAACAGTAAACTTTTGAGTGTTTTTTCTTATCAACACAGTTTTAAGGGCATTTATCAATCCTAATATTAAAACAACTAAACTCATAACTATTAATTGAATCCAATTATTATCTGTTAAATATACAAGTTGATTAGCAAGTAGAATCGGTAACGCAATACCAATAAAAATACCAAAAAGTGATCCAATTGTTTCATATATTAAGCAACTTTTATATTCTTTTCCGTATTTATAAACAGTTTTAATATTTCTAAAAGTTTGTTTCATTTTATCACCATTTCTAAATTGTCTATTAAATTTCTTATTAGACTTTTCATTTCTTCATCTGTAACAACAATACTTTTACAAGCAATTTGACAAGATAAACCATGAGTATAAAATCTAACATCACGATATAACGTTTTTGCTTGTTCTAATGTTAAAGAATATTGTTCAGGAATAGATGTTATAGTTTCAACATTCCAACTTGATGATAATACTTCATCAATTGTTCTTGATCCTGCTAACTCAGACATAAATAATGCTTTAAATATTTTCGATTCATTATAGGCAAAACTAGCATATGCGTAACTTATTGTATAAAGATAATCATTTTTATCAATGATTTTATCAATATATAAGTCATAATAATCATGAAGATATTTTTTCAATTCAATTTTAAAATTATCCATGTTATTAAAATTCCTAAACAATGGTTGAGTAGAACAACCTATATATTTACATAAATCTCTTGAATTTAATAACTCTATACCAAATTCATTAATATAATCCTTTGCTTTAATCAAAAACATTTCCTTATCATATTCCACTTTTCTTGCCATATAATCACTTCTTTCAATAAAATATCAATTGTTATTTTATTATATAATAATATCATTGTCAAATAAACATAACAAATGTTATTTTATAATACATAAAAATTTCATTTTAAAACAATATTTCTAATTTAAATTGCTATCTAAATACTCTTCTAAAGTAAGATTTCTATTTTTTAAATCTAAGGCTATTTCTTTACTACCAACATATCTAAAATGCCAAGGTTCATAATTATAACCTGTAATGCTTTCTTTACCCTTTGGATATCTTAGAATAAATCCATATTTATAAGCTTTATCAGCTAGCCATATAAGTTCTTGTTCATTACCACTTAGTTCATCAAGATATTCTCCATTTACATTTAAAGCAAAATCAACTGCTAAACCAGTATGATGTTCACTTGTGCCTACTAAAGCAACTCTCTTTTTAGCTTCATCTATCCCATCTCTATCAACATAATAATCAAAAACTTGTTGTTGATACTCTAGCGAACGATAACCAGAATCCAAAATTACTTTATTAAATCCAGATATACTATTAACATCATTAAGCATTTTTAAAACTGCTGCACATGTGTTTTTTTCTAAAAATACATCTTTCATATGAAAGTCTTTACCAGCTAAAACATATTCACAACCTTTACTTTTAAAATACTGTTCCATCTTTTCTATTAAAGCTTGACCTACACCCTTACCTCTTATTTTAGATGTAACTATTAATTCAGATATTTTACCTCTTTTAGGGCATTAATAATCTAAATAATCAAACTCATCATGCATTGGTATATATCCCATAATTAATCCAAGTATGTTGTCATTTTCCAAAGCTAAATAGCATTTACCATTATTATCATTTACATCTTTTAAATCTATACACGCCATTTTTTCTCTATAATCCGAATGAACTTGATCTAAACAATCCTTATCAATAGAAACAATATACTCTTCAAGTTGAACTAATAGTTCTTTAACATCTTCTAAATATTTATCTTCATATTCAATTATTTTCATATATCTCGACCATTCATATCAATAACCAATATTTTTTCTTAAGTCTTTTTGAGACTTAAGCTATTAAAAGTAAAATTTTTTTAATACTCTAAAGTAAAATATATTACTTATTAGATAATTTTCTTTCACTACCATAATGTTCTTGACATTTAGCCATGATTTTAGAAAAATCATCTAAATCAAGTTTCATTTGGTCTTGAGAGATTTTTCCTTCACGAACTGCCTGTAAAAGTCTATTTGAATAAAATTCATTAAAAACTTTTAAAGTATTACTAACAAAATCAATATCAATTGCATCTTTCATCATTTGAGAATCTAACATTATGCAAAAAGTTTCCCAACTATCTTCTTTACCCAAAGTTTTATCAAACAAATCTTTTACATAAAAAGACGAATTATAATAACCATATAATAAATCATTTATTGGAACACCATTTTTTAATGCATCCAGTCCTTTTCCATCTTCAAAAGCTTGTTTTAAATCTTTATATGAACAACAAGGATTTTGAAATGATCTCAAAATTACTCGCACTAAGGGAGTATATTTCACATATAAAGGATTAAACATATTTTTAGTTCCTTCAGGTAAAACATCATTCGCTAAAGAATATTCAGAATATAATTCAAAAAAGTCATCTGTAAGAATTTTCAAATGATGCAACAACTCTTCATCAACCTGAAATCCTTGTTGTTTAGCAAATAATCTCATTTTTCCCTCAGATTTCTTATTTGGTTCCTGATAAGACAAATAAGATTTAAACGCTAAAAAATTAGTTAATTCGTTAATAATTTCACTAAGCATATGACCATAATCCGACTTTAATGACTTATTAATAACCAATCCACCAAAATCCAATTCAATATCTCCATTAGCTGCTGGTCTACCGTCCATCAAATTAACATTTTCTTTTTTTACTACTAAATGACCAAATTCATGTAACGATGATTTAGTTAATCTTCCAAATGGAGTACTAAACTCTTTATATCTTAATGTATAATTTAAAGAAAATATCATTCCATCTTCATCAGTTGGTGCACCTACACTAGTTTCTACAATCCCATTATAAATGGTATTATTTTTCTCATATGTTTCTTCACCAAGATCAACTATAGCTATTAAATGTCTTTTTATAATATTTAAATATTTATCAATATTTTCAGGAGATAATATTAAACAATTTGCAAAAATACATTCTCTTACAGTTTGTTTTTGTTCTGTATCTAAATTCTTAAACTGCTCTAAGCATAAAATATTATCTATTCTTTCCTTTAACTCCATAATTACAATCTCCAATATTATTTTACTTATATTGCTAATAAAACACCTTGCGAAAAAATTATTTTCTGCAATAGTTCTTATATTTTCTTCTTAATCAACAAGTTAACCAATATTTAGATGGATAGTACATATAGCATTATAAGTAGTTAACTGCGTTTGTACACAAATTGCACACGCTTTTCATTTGTTTTCTAAATTCATTATATCATAATTTCAAAACGACTTATATTATAAATTTATCATCAATATTTTTATAATAGCAATAATTGTTTTACATTTTGTCTTAAGTAAATATCCTGACATCAATTAGCAAATAAATCAGTTGCAGATGTATGTCCATCGTTTTTATTTTTTACTTAATCATCCGACATTTCCGTCAAAGTTTTATCATAAAATATGAAATTTATAGGTAACATTTATATTATCAACCATAATTCGTTTACTCTTTTAAGTTTATAGTTTTTAATATACATATAAAAATAGAGTATATCTGCATAATACACTCTATTCTTTCTTTGTTTTATCACTAATTTTATTACTTATTGCTTTTAGGGTTTCCAAATACTCTTTTTCTACTGGACTTATTGTTTTTACTTGATATTTCTTATATTCATATTTTGCTTTTTCTATTGCTTCGTCATGACTAATTGTACCTGCACCAACAAGTAGCTTTTCTCCAGTACTAGAAAGGATTGTGTCTAACTGTTTAATATAATCATCCATATGCATCGGATTATGTCTAATCGCTTGTATTTCAGCAAAATCAAAATATCCAGATACTAAATTATTTAAAATTTTCAGTTCTTCTTCAGTTAAATAATTTTTGGCAATTACAACATCACTCATTATTGGCAAATCACCACTAAATGTTGTAAGTCCCATAAAAGGTTTATCAGAATCTGCTCGTTCATATATTACTTCAGATGCCGTATGTCCATGAGCGGCGTAATGAAGTTTGTTTTGTACAATTTTAAAGAATTCAATAGATTTACTATCTTTAGGATCATAATCTACAGCAGTAGCATATAAATCAAGAACTTGTCTATATAATACTTTTTCTGATGACCTAATATCTTTGATTCTAGCAAGTAATTCTTTCCAATAATTACCGCCACCATTTCCTTTAAGTCTTTCATCGTCCATAGTGAAACCTTTAATCATATATTCTTTTATTCTTTCAGTCGCCCACCTTCTAAAATTAGTAGCAACTTTTGATTTTATCCTATATCCTAAAGAAATAATCATATCCAAATTATAATATGGAATTTCTCTATTAACCATTCTATTTCCTTCTCTTCGAACTTGTCGGAAATTTTGACATGTTGAACTTTTATCTAGTTCTTCCTCTTCATATATATTATTTATATGTTCAACTACATTAGTTCTTGAAGTAGAGAAAAGTTCAGCCATTTGTTGTTGAGATAACCATACTGTTTCATCTTTAAGTTTTACATCTATTTTTGTTTTACCATCATCTAATTGATATATTACTATATTATTGTTTTCATTCATTAGAAATCACCTATTAAATTTAAAAGGTGTCAACAAATATAGTTATTGTTCACACCTTCTTTACCACATATTTTTAATCTTTTTAATATCAACTTCTGAAAACTAAACTAACTAATAACTTTTGTGTTTCAAATACTTCATTATTTTATACTACTTTCCACAGCATTGTTTGTATTTTTTTCCCGAACCACAAGGACACAAGTCATTTCTACCAATCTTTTTATCATTCTTGATAGTAGTTTTTACTTTTTCTTTTCCGTCATTCGCGTTTCCTTGCATTGGTTTAGCAGTGAAATTTTGTTTAATTTCCATACGAAGTAAGAAAGTTGTAATTGATGCATCGATATTATCTTGCATTCTTTCAAACATTTCATAGCCTTCTAAAGCATATGCTTGTAAAGGATTATTTTGACCATATCCACGAAGGCCAATACCTTCTCTTAAATGATCCATATCAGCAATATGTTTAACCCATGCTTCATCAATTACACGAAGTGAAATGTGTTTTTCAAAATCATTAACTATTTCTTCTGGAATAATAGAAATTTTTTCTTCATAAGTATCCAATACTCTAGCACTGATGATTTCAAATACATCATCTTCACTCTTACCAGATAGTTCTTCTAATTTTAACTTATCTTTCTTAATAAATGTATTTACATATTCAATTATGTCTTCCAAATCTTTATCAGTTAAATATCCTTCTGGTTCAATATGAGAATCAATTACCATATCAATATGATCATTGATAATGTCTTTAATAATAGAATGAATATTTTCTGAATCAAGAATTTCATTTCTTCTTTCGTAAATAATTTTTCTTTGTTCAGAAACGATATTATCATAATCTAGTAAATTTTTACGTGAATCGTAGTTGTTTCCTTCTACCTTCTTTTGAGCAGACTCAACTGATTTACTAAACATCTTACTTCTTACTTGTTCCATATCGTCTAAACCTAAAGCAGCTACCATACCTTTAACTTTATCTGCACCAAATCTTCTCATTAATTCATCTTCAAAAGATATAAAGAATTGAGAATAACCTGGATCTCCTTGACGTCCAGCACGTCCTCTTAATTGGTTATCAATACGACGAGATTCATGTCTTTCTGTTCCAATTACACATAAACCTCCAAGTTCAGCTACACCCTCGCCTAACTTAATATCTGTTCCACGACCAGCCATATTTGTAGCAATTGTAACTGCATCCTTTTCGCCAGCTTTAGCAATAATTTCAGCTTCTCTTGCATGGTTCTTAGCATTTAAAACTTCATGTTTAATATGAGCTTTAGTCAACATAGCAGATAATTTTTCGTTTGATTCTACTGAAATAGTACCAACTAGAATTGGTTGATGAGTTTCATGAACCTCTTTAATAAATTCAACTATAGCTTTATATTTACCTGCTTCAGTTGCATACATTAAGTCAGCCATATCTTTTCTTATGCAAGGTCTATTAGTAGGTATTTCAATAACATACATGTTATAGATATCTCTAAATTCTTCTTCTTCTGTTTTAGCTGTTCCTGTCATACCTGAAATCTTAGCATACATTCTAAATAAATTTTGGAATGTAATTGTAGCCATTGTACGAGTTTCTTCATTAATCTTAACTCCTTCTTTAGCTTCAATTGCTTGATGTAGACCATCTGAAAATTGTCTACCAGCCATAAGTCTTCCAGTAAATTGATCAACGATTACAACATTTTGTTCTCCATCAACAACATAATCAACATCTATCTTCATTCCATAATTTGCTTTTAAAGCTTGATTTATATGATGTACAAGTGCTGAATTATCAACATCATAAAGGTTTTTCAATTTAAAATATTTCTCTATTTTTTTAGATCCAGCTTCTGTTAAAATAACACTTTTAGTTTTTTGATCAACAGTATAGTCTTCTTCTTCAACCAACTTTTTAACAGCTTTATCAGCTTCAACATAAAGATTAGCTGAATTAACTTTTCCTCCACTGATAATTAAAGGAGTTCTTGCTTCGTCGATTAAAATTGAGTCAACTTCATCTAGAATAACATAGTTAAGTTTTCTCATACATCTGTCTTCAGCTCTAACTACCATATTATCTCTTAAATAGTCAAAACCGATCTCATTATTAGTTGAATAAGTGATATCACAATTATAAACCTCTTGTTTTTGTTGTGGGCTTAATTCTCTTAAATTTACTCCAACAGTTAAGCCTAAGAAATTATATATTGGACCCATCCATTCAGCGTTTCTGCTTGTTAAGTATTCATTAACAGTTACAACATGTACACCTTTACCAGTTAATGCATTTAAATATGCTGGTAAAATTGTTGTTAAAGTTTTACCTTCACCAGTTTTCATTTCAGCAATATTGCCATAATGAAGTGCTAAACCACCAAGTAATTGAACATAGTAAGGTTTTTCTCCAATCTTACGATATGCAGCTTCTCTTACTGTAGCAAATGCTGGTACAATAACATCTTCATCATTTATTGTCTTACCATTTTCTAGCATTTCCTTTAAAACATTTGTCATATTGGCTAATTCTTCATCATTCTTTTTAGAATATTCATCTTCTAATGCAACGATTTTATCAGCAATACGTCTAAACTTTTTTAATTCTTTATATTCAGTATCTACTAAACTTCTTAATAATCCCATTTAAATACCCTCCATTAATAATATATTTTATCATCAAAACGTTTAAAAACAAATAAAAATAACACAAAATTGTTATTTTTCATCCCCAAACTTTCACTCTCTATATAATTATAGCATAAAACTTTTTTTAAGCAAACAAAAAGAAGCGATAAATCCGCTCCTGAAATCTAACTATTTGCTATTAATGATACCGTAATTTCCATCTTTACGTTTATATAAAACAGAAATACACTCTTCATCAACATTTTTAAAAACAAAGAAATCATGTCCTAAAAGTTCCATTTGTAGAATAGCTTCTTCCTCAGACATAGGTTTTGTATCAATATTTTTTCTTTTAACTATTGATTCATTTATCTCCTCTTCATCTGATTCTACAAAAGCAAAACCCATTAAATCATCACTTCTATGTTTATTCAATTTAGTCTTATTCTTTCTAATTTGTCTTTCTAATACGTCTACAACTAAATCAATTGCAGCATACAAATCAGCATTTTTTTCTTCAGCTCTTAATGTATATTTAGATGTTGGAATAGTAACTTCAATAATTTCTTCGTTATTTTTTACACGAATTAATACATGAGCGTCTATTCTATTTGGTTCATCAAAATATTTATCTAGACGAGCTAATTTCTCCTTTACATAGTTTTTAATTGAATCTGTAACTTCAATTTTATCGCCACGAATATTAATATTCATAGTATCACCTTCCTATATTAATTATAGCAAAGTATTTTGAAATTTTGAAGAAAATTCTATGCTGTTGTCATAACTTCATCTGTTACTTCAAGAGCTTGTAGTCCTTTTGCTGTTTCAACTAATTTGAAATTTACTAAAGACCCTTCTTTTAAAGTTTTATAACCTTCTTTAATAATTGCTGAATAATGAACAAATATATCATCAAGGTTATCACATTCAATAAATCCATAACCTTTTTCATTATTGAACCACTTTACTTTTCCAGTCACATCTACACCTTCTTCCTTCTTAATTACACAAGCATTATAAAATACAAAACTTAAATATTTTGTCATTTTGTGTCGAATAATTATTTTTTTATTCTAAATTGAAATTTATTCTTATTTTTATACAACTTTAGACATAAAAATTGCTATTTTAGACATCAATACTAACAATAAAAGTATCATCAACAATATTTATCTTAGTATATATCCCTTTGCTTTTTAATCCATATAAATAATTCAACCCTAAACCACTACTTCTTTTTTTAGTAGAATAATTATTAATAAACATTTTATCAATATCCACAGCATTTAAAAATTTATTAATAACTTTCATATGAAATCCCTTATCAGTATCTATATCTACATATACAATTTTTTCATCTAAATCCATAGCAGCTTCTATAGCATTATCCATAACAATCCCAATAGCTTCACATAATCTTAAATAATCAATTTTTTCATAAAATTTAGTTAAATCATTTAAAGTTTTATTATATGCGATTTTCACACCTAACATCTCTGCATTTTTCATTTTAATATCAAGAATTCCATTTATTCCAAACTCATTAGTTTTTAAATCATTATCTATTTGATAATTCTTTTTATATTTTCTTACCATTCTATCAATTACTTCATCATTAAACTTACTTGTTTTTATTGCTAACAAATCATTCAATAGATTATGACGCATATCTCTATATTCTTTACTTTCATCATTATATTTATCACATAAAGCATTATATTTTTCCATAGAAACATAATCAGTATTGATTTTAGCCAAATAATATACAGCAACTAGGACAAGATGAAATGTAAGAGCAAGTAAATATATAGTATAAAAAATTACTATAATATCATAATCACATTTATAAAGTAAAACGTGAAAAAATGTTATAAAGCAATAAGTTTCAATAATTCGTAAGAAAAATTTGTAATGCTTCATCGAATAAACGTGAATTATTTGGATTGAATTTATCAAATTTTTACGTCCCAAGAGAATAACTAACACTATAGTATGTAAAAATATAACATACAGTTTAACATATTTAAAAAGTAAAATATCATCATATGATTGGTCAACTAAACATTTTGACAAAAATTCTACAGGTAAAGATAGAATCTCAGTCAGAATATAAATTACACATATGTAATAAAAGATATCTTTTATTTTTGCTGAAAATAAAGTTTTATAAAAAACAATCGTACTAGCATTCAAAAGAATAAATCTAAGTATAGAATTAGTATATAAAGAAATTATCGTGTACAGAAACATAAAAACTACTAACAACATAAGTTTTATTGCATTATATTTTGGTTTTAAAAAACTAACTTCTGTAAACAACTTTATCCTAACAAACTCAGTTAATAGGATAGCAAAATAATTTAATAAAAAGACATTCATACTATTGTTTATATGCTTTTGATAACATATTAACCTTCTCTCCAGTATCCAACATAAAATATCCTTTTGCCCAATTATAAATGTTTACTTTATCCTTATTAACAATACAAGATCTATGTACTTGAAGAAATCTTTCATCTAAATCTTCTATAATTTGATTAATATTTTTATTAACATAGAAAATGTTACCCTTAACAGTTTTAATTGCCACTTTTCTTTCAACTGTATCTCTATAAAGATATAAGATATCATCTAAATATATTTCAAATGATATTCTATTATTCGAATAAACAAACTTCTTTTTATCCCACTTTCGTAATAAGATTTGATTTATATCATTTTTAAATCGTTCTTCCATAGAATCAAACTTTTCAATAAAATCAAAAACTTTATATATATTTCTAAATACTTTTTCAAACATTTTGTCATGACTAGTTATATAGATTATTTCACTATCCCAATCATAGTTTCTTATATATTTACCAATATCTAAACCACTAACTTTACTTTTTAAATCAATATCCATAATATAGACTTTCGGATTAGAATTATTTATTACCATTTTAAGTTCATCAGTTAAATGTGAATATTCAAGAATATCGTATTCCACATTAGCACTAAACAAAACTTCATTTAAAAGTTGTCGTTCCTTATCCCTCATGATTTTCTCGTCATCAACTAAGATAAATTGTAACACTTTCTTCCTCCAATATTACCATAAAAACCAGATATGAAAATATTGGGCACTACAATAATATTAACCTATTTTTAGGCTTTATTGCAAGAAAAAAATACCTAATAGGCATTTTTAACACTTCTTTCAATATCTCTTTGCTTAATAGTTTCTCTTTTATCATATAGTTTTTTACCCTTACATAATCCAAGTAAAATCTTCGCATGATTACCTTTAAAATATAACTTTAAAGGAATTAAAGAATATCCATCAAGCTTAACTTTATCCTTAAGTTTCATTATTTCATTTCGATGTAATAGAAGTTTTCTTTCTCTACGTTCCTCATGATTAAACACATTTGCTTTTTCATATTTTGCTATAAACATATTAATTATATATACTTCGTTATTTTTTATTCGAGCAAAAGTATCTTTTAGATTTGCTTTACCCAAACGAATAGATTTAATTTCCGTTCCAAGAAGTTCAATTCCAGCTTCTATTTCTGATTCCACAAAATAATCGAAGTAAGCTTTTTTATTTTTTAACTCTACCATAACTCTCCCTACTTATCTAATATAAAATCAACTGTTCCATCAAATTTATTTGCGGAAACACATTTAACCTTTAATTCATCCCCAATTTTATAGATATGTTTTTTCTTTTTACCAATAAGTCTCATAGTTTCTTCTTCATAAATATAATAATCATCATCTAAATCAACAATATTGATTAATCCTTCAACTAAATTATAAAGTTGAATAAATATACCAAATTCTTGAACACCGGAAATCATTCCCACAAAAGTTTCCCCAACATGATTTTCCATATATTCAGCCATCTTAACTTTTACAACTTCTCTTTCTGCTTCAACAGCTTTTACTTCACGATCACTTGATTGTTTACATACGTCAGGTAAAACGGATGCAAATTCGTTTTCTGTGTTGTTATTTGAAAAGAAAAATTCATGAATTAAACGATGAGTAAATAAATCTGGGTATCTTCTTATTGGACTCGTAAAATGAGTATAATTTCTACTAGCTAATCCAAAATGTCCAATATTTTCATAAGAATAATAAGCTTTTGGCATACTTCTAATAGCTAATGACTTATAGATGATTTCTTCACTGCCTTCCAATTTTAATTGAGCAAGCAATTTTTGGAAAGTATGTGGATTTATATTAGTAAATTTACCCTTTATCTTCTTTCCATTCGCATTACAAAAATTAATAAATGTTTGTATTTTTTCAGGACGTGGAACATCATGTACACGATATATTCCTGGTTTATCATTATTTATAAAATGTTTAGCAACAGTTTCATTGGCAGCAACCATAAAATCTTCAATCATTTTTTCTCCATCAAATCTTTCACGTTTTTTAATATCTATTGCCTTTCCATTTTCATCACATATTATTTTAGCTTCGGCAACATCAAAATCACTGGCACCTCTAAGCATTCTTTCATTTCTAATTATATGTGCTAAATTGTTCATTTTTTTCAAAGTAGAAGCAAATTCTCCATATCCTTCAGGAATTATATTGTTCATCAATATTTCATTTACATTATTATAGGTCATCTTTTTTCTGGATTTTATAACTGACGGATAAATGTCATAGTCAACTACTTTTCCTTTATCATTAATACGCATTTCACATGATATTGCACATCTATCCTCTAACTCATTCAATGAACAAATTCCATTAGATAGTTGATGTGGAAGCATCGGAATAACCGAATTTGCTAAATAAGAACTAGTTCCACGTGCATACGCATCTTTATCCAAAGGTGAATTATACTTAACATAGTAAGATACATCAGCAATATGTACACCTAATACATAAAGACCATCTTTTTCTTCTAAACTGATTGCATCATCTATATCCTTAGTATCATCACCATCAATTGTAAATATTACTTTATCTCTTAAATCTACTCTTGATACATAATCACTTTCACTTAAAGATACAGGAACAGTTTTTAATTCTTCAATTACCTCATCACTAAAATCAGCAAAAATATCATGTTTAGCAGCTATGGTTAAAATATCCTCATTAGCATCATCTTTATGACAAATATGTTTTTCAATATGCGCGTTGAATTTCCCTTTTGATATAGAATCATCAATTTTAACAACAACAATTTCTCCTTCAACAACATGAGCATAATCATATTCAGATATAACAAGTTCGTTGTTAAGTTTCTCTTTAGGTAAAAACTTTAAACCTTTTTTTGTACGAATTATAGTACCAACAATATTTTTATCTCCTCTTTTTAAAACTTTAATAACGCGTCCTTCAGCCTTTTCAGTTTTAGTTTTTGGCTTTATAACCTCAACTAATACATAATCTGAATCTAAAGAAAAACCAATATTCTTTTTGGAAATAAAGATATCATCATCATCTTGTAACAAAAAGGCATTTCCTGAATCCTTTATTTGAATTGTCCCTTTTTTAAAATTCGGACATTTTTCATATAATATATATTTATTTTTCTTTGTCTGATAAACAACTAATTCATCAACTAACTCATATAAATAATTTTGTAAACGTTCCAAATCTTCAGATGAAGAAATTCCCATCTTATCGCTTATACTAAATAAATCTAAAGCATCATATTCATTTTGTAATATTTCAACTATTTTTTCTTTCATATGTTTCACCTACTATAACAATAATTATAAAACACAAAATAAAAAAAGTACATTTTTATGTACTACTATTGTAAATATAATATTAAAGATATAACAAAGAATAATATACCAAGTATTAAAGTAATGCGGCTAATTAGTAATTCAGCGCCTCTTTCCTTTTGGTTTTGAAATAACTCAGCATTTCCGCCGGAAATAATTTGACCTCCAGCTTGTGCTTTATTGCTTTGTAATAATACTAATACTATAATTAGTACAGAAATAACTATTAATGCCGTTTCCATTTTCTCACCTGATTTCCATAATAATTTAACATATTAAATCATTTTATTCAAGAAAAATAATTTAAATTTAGATAATATATATTATAAAACATCTATAATTATTTATCAATTAGTATTTTTCAATTGTAAAACATAGTAATTTTATGTTATAATTTGTATTAGATAAAATAGGGGCGAAATAGATGAGAATAGTTGAATTAACAAATATACAATTCGATGAATTTGCTAAATTTCATCCACTTAATAATTACTGTCAAACTAGTAAATATGCTTTAGTTATGAGTGAGTATGGATATAATTACGAATATATCGGCTTTGTTGACGACTTTAACAATATTAAAGCCGCTTCTTTAATATTGACTAAAAGAATAACTAGTAGAACTAAATATGGTTATGCTCCTAAAGGATTTTTAATCAATTACTATGATCAACAACTTCTTAGAGATTTTCTAATTTGCCTAAGAAGATACTATAAAAAAAGAAACTTTGTATTTATTAAATTTAATCCAGAAATTATAATTGGAGAAACTTCAAAAGATCGAAATTTCCAAATGAATTATAATGGAAATGTTCGTCTTATAGATGAACTTAAAGCCATTAATGTTAAAAGACGACTTGAACTACAAGAATTTGACTTAATGCAACCAAGATTTAACGCTTATATCAATTTAAATAACTATAGTTTATCGAAACTTAATAGAAACTATCGAAAAAAAATAAAACAAGGAATAAATAAAGGCTTAAGCTTATGTTTAGGTGGTCCAAAAGATATAGATATTCTTTATGGTTTTATTAAAAATAACACTAAAAGACCAATTTCTTATTATCGTAATATTTATAATGTATTTAATCGTGATAACTCTATTGATCTAGTGATGGTAAAAGTTGATTATCAAAAATATTTAGAAAACGTCCGCGATATGTATGAAAAAGAACAAATAAATAATGATAAATGGAATATGATTATTCAAACCGACCCTAGAAGAAAGAATCTTAATGCTAAAATGGATTCTGACAAAAAACTTCAAGGATATAAAGAAGAAATCATTAAGGCAACTCAAGGATTAAAGAGAAATAAAATAGAATATATAGCAGCTGCCCTAGTTATAAAGCACTTTAATCGTGTATCAATTTTTATGAGTGGATTTTCTAAAGAACATGCTCATTTAAATCCAAATCATTTCCTTTATTATTCAATATTAGAAAGATATAAACCATATTTTAACTTTTGCGATATGAATGGTGTATCCGGAAACTTTACAAATACCAGTGCATATAAGGGATTAAATGATTTTAAAATAAAATTTAATCCTACAATATACGAATTTATTGGAGAATTTGATCTTATAGTAAGTGATAATATATTTAAAAAACTTATAAAAACAAGCTTCATTGAAGATGAGTTCAATAAACATAAAGAGTAATTAAGTTACTCTTTTTTCTATATAATGTAGTATGAACGAAAGGCCTTTATATTTAAATCCAAAGGTATATACTTTATCGGCATTAGTTATCGGTTATGCCCTTCTTGGAGATTATACCGCAAATGAACAAAATGCAATTGGGAACTGGTTAATGACTATTTCCCAAATTTTAGAATGCAATTCAGCAATCCAACAAGCTATCGAAGAAAAATATGAAGGATATACGTATAATATAAATTCAAAACAATTTAAAAATGGCGGAAGTCCATATATGAACAATGCACCAATTATTGACTTCCCAGATCCAAGTGATGAAGATATGAAAGAAATTGAAAAAATAAAAAAAGTATTAGAAAACATGATAAAAAAAATTAACGATTTAGAGAAAAAGCATGATAAAGGCAAATAAAAAAACAGAAAATTACTTTCTGTTTAATCTAAATCTTTCATTTGGATCAAGAATTGCCTTACGAAGACGAATATCATCAGGAGTTACTTCAACATATTCATCATCTTCAATAAACTCTAAAGCCTCTTCAAGAGTAAATGTTCTAGGTTTAATTAATGCAATAGCATCATCAGATCCACTTGCACGTGTATTTGTAAGTTGTTTATTCTTACAAGGGTTTACATTTAAATCATTTTCACGATTGTTAATACCAATAATCATACCAACATAAACATCAGTAGCTGGGCCAACAATTAATTGACCTCTATCTTGTAGATTCCATAATGAGAACCCTAAAGTCTTACCAGCCTCCATAGATACTAATACACCATTTTTACGAGTTGTTAATTCTCCAGCGTATGGTTTATATTCATCAAATGATCTAACCATAATACCTTCACCCTTGGTATTAGTAATAAATGCTGAACGATATCCAATTAATCCACGAGTTGGAGCAGAGAATGTCATATTTGTTGTATTATCATCAGTTGTAGTCATTGAAAGTAACATACCTTTTCTTTCTTGAAGATCACTGATAATTGTGGACGCATAATCACTTGGAGTATTAATAATGACTGTTTCAAATGGTTCACATTTTTTACCGTCTATCTCTTTAAATAATACTTGAGGTTTAGATACAGATAGTTCATATCCTTCTCTTCTCATATTTTCAAGTAAAATAGATAAGTGTAATTCACCTCTACCAGATACCTTATAACCTTCAGAATTTGGTAATTCTTCAACTTCAAGACCAACATTAGTTTCAAGTTCTTTATCTAATCTATCTTTGATATGTCTACTTGTTAAATATTTACCGCTTCTTCCAGCAAATGGTGAATTGTTTACTAAAAAGTTCATTGAAAGTGTTGGTTTGTCAATATGAATTGGTGGAAGTGGATTTACATCACCATGTTCACAAACAGTATCACCTATCGAAATGTGATTACATCCAGCAATAGTAACGATATCTCCATAGTAAGCTTCAGTTTTTTCAACCTTCTTCAATCCCTCATTAACAAATAATTTACTTATTTTAAAGCTTGTAACTTCTCCATCATTTTTAACTAAAGTTACCATTTCATTTGTTTTAATTTTACCGGATTTAATACGACCAATACCAAGTCTACCAATATATTCATCATATGCTAAAGAAGATATTTGCATTTGTAATTTATCATTTTCATTACCTTCATAAGGTTTTACTTGTTTTAAAATTGTTTCTAGAAGAGGAGTAATAGTTTTGTCTCCTAAATCATTCGGATCTAAAGTTGCAATTCCTTGTTTTGCAATACCATAAACAATTGGGAAATCAAGTTGTTCATCTGTGGCATTCAAATCACAGAATAAATCAAAAGTCATATTAACAACTTCTTCAACACGTGCATCCTTCTTATCTATTTTATTAATAAATAGAATTGGTCTTAAATTTTGTTCCAATGCTTTCTTTAAAACAAACTTAGTTTGAGGCATTGGTCCTTCTTGAGAATCAACTAAAAGAATTACTGTATCAACAGTTTTAATAACTCTTTCTACTTCACTTGAAAAATCAGCATGTCCTGGAGTATCAACTATATTAATTTTATAATCCTTATATCTAATCGCACAGTTCTTTGAGTATATAGTGATTCCTCTTTCTCTTTCAATATCATCACTATCCATTACACAATCTACTACTTCTTCTCTTGGAGAAAAAGCACCATTTTGAGCAAGTAATGCATCAACTAAAGTACTTTTACCAGCATCTACGTGAGCAACTACTGCTACATTGATAATTTTATCCATATAAACACTTCCTTTTATAACTACTCAATTCTACAACAAAAAGCCTAAGTTTGCAAGAAAAATCGAAAATGTCTTCGCGAATAGAAAAAAATAAGATATAATTAATTAAGGTGGTATGATGATAAAAATATTAGATTCTTTATTTAAGAAAAACAAAAGTGTAATAATTACTTTTATAATAGCTATATTTACTATAGGTTTTATATACAATTTAAACAACGTTACTCCATTTGGCAAAAATTCTCTTCTTTGTGTTGATTTTTATCATCAATATGGACCAATGTTAGGCGGACTTTATAACAAATTAACTCATTTTGAGAACCTAATCTATTCCTTTAATATTGGTCTTGGAATACCTTTTTTTCGAAATTTCTTAAATTATTTATCAAGTCCATTTAATATTATTATGTTCTTTTTTACAAAAAAAACTCTATTAACATCATTTTCTTTTATAATTGGACTTAAGGCTGCATGTGCATCAACATTCATGGTTTATTACCTAAATAAAAAGTTTAAAGTAAATAATTTTATATTTATTCCAATTGGAATTCTTTATGGATTTAGTCAATATTTTGCAGCATATTACTGGAATATTATGTGGTTAGATGGAATGGTTTGGTTACCTCTTATAACTCTAGGAATTGAAAATATTATAAATGAAGGAAAATGGAAACTTTATTTTGTTTCTTTAGCCATTATGTTATTTTCTAATTATTTTATAGGATATATGATATGCATCTTTTCGGTAATTTATTTTACTTTCTATCTTATCTATAAAACAAAATTTAGTATAAAAGAATATAAAACAACTTTAAAGTTTATATTAAATAGATTAGAAAAATTCGCATTTGCTTCATTTATAGCTGGAGCTGTTCTTGCTGTTTTCTTGCTTCCAATGTTTAAATCAATGTTTACAATAAGTGCAACAGGTGGTTCGATACCAACAAGCCAATATTACTTATTTTCTATAAGAGACTTTTTAGAATCACATTTAACAGGTGTAAGCACAACAGTTTTTGCAAGTGATACCATAACCTCTCCAAATATTTCAGCTGGTATTTTATCAGTTGCTTTATTAATCTTATTTTTAATAAATCCCAAAATCAAACTAAAAACAAAGATAGTATACTCTTTATTACTAGGCTCAATTATATTTGCATTCTTTAATCCCGTTGCTGATTATATAATGCACGCATTTCATGTTCCAAATGACTTGCCATATAGATACTCATTTCTATATACTTTTATTCTTCTTATAATAGGTGCTTATTCATTAATAAATATAAGAAATATTAAAATTCAATTAATTACTATTGTTTATTTATTATTAATAACAATTTTACTTTATTTAACTATGAATGTTTGGGATGGCATTACTCCAAATATGCTGTTCATAAATATGATTTTATTAACAATTTACTTTTTATTATGTCTAGCCAGTTATTTATTAAAGAAACAAAATCCAATTATAATTGCCGGATTAATTCTATTTTCTGTTGTAGAAGTAGTTGTATCAATAAATTATAATTGGAACATAACTCAAGAAATAAAGAACTTCTATTCTAATTATAATGAAATAACTAATGAATTAAATTACCTAAAAAATACAGATAAATCTAAATTCTATAGAATAGAAAATATAAGTATGATGACATTAAACGATGGGGATTGGTATGATTATAACGGAGTAAATACCTTCTCATCAATGGCTTATGAAAGTATGGCTAAATTTCAAAACAATTTAGGAATTCCAGGAAACGGAATCAATAGTTATTATTACCAACAAACTACTCCAATTTATGATCTTCTATTTAATGTTAAATATTTAATAGGAGAAAGCAATGATTACTCAAGATATGAAAAAACAAATGAAGAATATACTAATCTTACAACCTTTAAATATACAAATGGTTTAATATTTGGAGTAAAAGAAGATATAAAAAATACGGAGAATAATTATAGTCCATTTATTTACCAAAATGAAATCATGAAAAATGCAACTGGAATAGACAATATCATAACTCCTTCAAAATTTATAAAAACTGAAGAAATATATAGTTCAGATACTGGAACAATTTTAAAATTTAAATACAAAAACAACTATGATAATATGTATTTTTATACTAATAGCAACTTCATAAAATTCTTTATAATCGGAAATACCTTATACTATTTAAACGATGACTACACAAACTTAACAGAAAAAACCGGAGAATTAGAATACTCATATATTGATGACTATAATGAAAAAAGAATTATAAACATTTCCTCTACAGAGGATACAGTTGACGTTATAGTTGGATATAATTATTATTATGAAGATGAATTTGAAATGTATAATATAAATCACGATTTATTTGAAAGTGCTTATTATTATTTACAAAATTATCAATTCAAATATAAAAAGTTTAAAAACAACAATATTGAAGGTAATATAACACTAGATGAAAATATGATGATTTATACATCTATTCCATATGATGAAGGATGGAAAGTGTTGGTTGATGGTAAAGAAGTAGAAACTGAAAAGTTTGCAGATTCGTTACTGATGTTTAAAGCAGACAAAGGAAAACATAAAATAAAAATAGTTTATACTCCACCATTACAAAAACTTGGATTAATCATCTCAATCATTTCTATAGGAATTTTACTATTAACAAAAAAAGTAATTAAAATCTAATTACTTTTTTCTTGTGTAAATAATTTATCAATATTCTTTTTTGGCATTAAAATTTTAACATTTCTTTCATTTTTTATTTCATAAGTTTTTGTTCTAATCTCTAACTTTTCACCATCAACACACCAAGCCTTTTTTTGATGTTGGTCAAAAGTTATTTTAATATTAGATGTCCTGTGAAATTCTAAACCAGATACATTATTAGGTCCAGTTGCTCTTAGCATTCCAAAAGCTTTTATTATATCTAAACGTCTAGTATATGTACAAAATAAAACCTCAAATAAATCATCGTCCAACTTTACATCCTTATAAAAATTATTAAATCCAGCTATTCTATTTGCAGATGAAATAAGAATAAAAGAATATAAACCTTTCTTCTCAACTCCATCTATAGTGTAAGTTAATTTATAGTTTTTAGTCACTCTGAAGAAATCTTTAACACCAGCAATTAAGTACGCCAAATGACCATATTTCTTTTTTAAACTTCGCGGAGTTTCATATGGAATATCCAAGAATTTACCAAACCCAGCTACATATACGAACGGTCTATTATTAATTAACGGAATATCCAAATCCATAACTTCACCTGTTAAACATAAATGAATATTCTTTTCAATATCCTTTCCATAGCCAAACATAACTCCAACATCATTAGTCGTTCCAACTGGAATATGTGCTAAAATTAATCTTTGTTTTCTTTGAAAATTCCCAAAAACAATTTCATTAAAAGTTCCATCTCCACCCATAGAAATCACAAGATTCACATAACCAATATGGCTTACAATTTCCTTTGCATGACCTTTATATTGTGTAGCAATAAATTTAACTGAATAACCATGTTTTTCAATTAATTCTTTATAAGTGGGTATCATTGATTTTCTAAGTATATGTCCACTATTGGGATTATAAATTACTACACAACTTTTCATAGGCGACCTCCTGTTTAAAATTATAATGTAAGGCCAAATATTTGTCAATTTTAGAAGCATTAAATTTATCATAAAGTAAAAATTAATGAATATAATTTACTAGCAAAACAATTGACAAAGTAATTTCTATAGTGTAATATTATGTTTGTAATTAATTTTTGGGTCTATAGCCAAGTGGTAAGGCATGGGACTGCAACTCCCTGATCGTTGGTTCAAATCCGACTAGGCCCTCCAAAAGAAAAATTGTTTGAATTATCAAGCTTAATATAGAAAAGTATCAATTTCAGTAGTGGAATTGATACTTTTTTTGTTTCTAGAAATTACTTTATTTATACTTTTAATCAATAAAAGATGAGGCAAATAAAAAAATCTTTAAATAGACAATATAAAAAAAGACGACTATAAAAGTCATCATATTAATATAATACCAGTAACAATTAATAATATACCAAAAATTTGTTTTATTGTAGCTTTTCCTTCCTTATTTTAAAAAAACAATTGGATTGTTAAAACTACGCTCATGCTATCACCGTTACTTCATATTAGTTATATTAACTATATAATTTGTAACCTACTTTAAATTAACAATATGTCTATCGTTTCTAAAATCAAACTGTAAATATATTTCATCTGCTGAAGTAATATCCCTATCAACTGAAATAAAAAGTTTATTGTCAATATTATTACTATCTAACATTATAGCTTTTTCACTTTTAATTTTATTTCCTATTTTGTATACAATTGTCATATAATTTTCAAAAATATTATTAACTGTTATTAAATTACTATAATAGTTAGCTTCATTATCTATAAAAGCATCATAATCTAGTATAATCATAGTTTTATTAGAAAACATAGAATTATTGGAATTAGAACTAGTAACATTTGATAATAAATAACAAGTATTTACTGATTTACATTTAACATATTTACTGCTATAGCTATCCTTTATTAAGTATGACTTAATATTAAATTTCAAATAGTTTTTATCTACTGGATTAACAATAATATTTTCATTTAAATTATGATTGACAACATTTTCATCTTTATCTATATTCTTAACATTAACCATAAAATTTTTATAATCTAGAGATACATTATTAAACATTCCGCTTAAACTATATTGAACCTTTAGTGTGTAGGCATCATTTAATTTTTCTGGTACTTCAAAAGCAACTGTAGCTTCACTTTTAGAACCTGCAGGTAACACTTGTTTTTCAATATATGGTTTACCTAAATCATAAAACTTATTATTAACAAAATTAGTTGTTCTATAAATAAGTTTCCCGTTTGCAAGTACGATTTTTCTTAAATTTAAAGTTTTTGCCTTTAATGAAGAATTATACAAAGATAAATTAACAACCACATATTTATATCCTTCTTTTATTCGATCACCATTAAAATCATATTTTGTTACATAAGAGTCCAATACAGTATAAGTAATATTATCAACAATCGCACTTTCAGTCTCTTGAAGACCTCTAATATAATTTTTATAATAATTAAATCCAACTACACCAAGTATAATAACAACTACTATAGTAGTAAGTGAAATAGCAAATTTGTTTTCCAAAATATAATATTTGAATTCGCGGATACTTCTTCTTAAAGTTCTCATATATTTATAATTATTTTGACCTAATGTAAATTCAAATTCTTCTCTATCCTTATCACTTATTTGAAGATCATCCAAATCTTTACTAAAGTTAAATTTTTTAATATTAAACCCAATACCTCTAATTAAACAAATAAGAACAAAAACATATCCAGGTAAAGATAATAAAAGGGTTAAATCTTTTATAAGTATAATAGTATCACTGCTTAAAGCCGTATCCATCACAATCTTTAAGGTTCTAAAAATATATGCATAACAACAAATAGTTGCAATTAAATAAATAAGCAAAAATAAATATAATTTATTAGGTTTTTTCTTTATTTTAAACAAATAATAAACAATTGCCGATAAAACTAAAGCTATAACTAAAAATACATAAATTCCATGATTGATATAAATATCCGCACCAGCATACACATATGTACTTGTACGCTGCAAAGTCCTAAAAAGAATAGAAATATCATTCAAATTAAATAAAGCTATAGATATACAAAACAATATAATTATATGAATTAATTTAAAATGTTTAATTAAAAATGCATAAGGCTTTCTTAATACCATACTAACCCTCCTATTCTATAAAAAAATTATAGCATAAAAAAAAGAAAAAATATATCGAGTATATTAATTCTTTTTCTTAACTAACATTTGACCATCCATTAAAAAGACATTTTTATTCTCTTTCAACAATTTTGAAATGTCAACATTTAAAGTATTCAAAACTGTGTCTAAAGTATCACCAGATTTTGTAATATAATAACTATAGTTTTGATTAGGTATTAAAAGTACTTGACCTGGATAAATATAATCATTAATATCAAATCCATTCATACTTGCAAGTAAATTAGGATTAATATTATACGTTTTAGCTATTTTATAAAGACTATCACCTGTTTTAATTGTATAATATTCAAAATAAGTGTCTTTTGTTGGCTCTCTATAATACATAAAATCACTCCTAATATAGAATATGTATTATAAGAAAAAGGTGTTATTAAAATATGAATATACGATTTAAATAATTAAATTTCCAATCGAAATTGGATAGCAATAAAACATTTCCATTTTGTTCGTCATAACTATATAAAGAATCATTACTTAAATAATATACTTTTTCATCATTACAAGAAATAATTGATTTTACATCAATATTCGTTAACATCATCTTTTCTTTAGAATTATTATAATATTTATAAAGTTTATTATTATCTACTACATAATTTACTATGTTTTTATAATCAAAATACATGTTGGTATATTTTAATTTTGATAAAGCAATATCCTTTAAAGTACCATCATAATATTTACCTATTTCCTTTTTACTAACTTTCATTACTTTTTTCTTTTTTAAATCAATAAAATATTCAAGCATATTTTTCTTATCAAATAAATAAACTTTATTTTTATAATAGCCTAAAAAATATGAATCAAATGATATATCATATTGAGATTCAATCTTTTCACTTGTTTCTTTTTCTATATCAACATAGTAAAAATCACTAAAAGATCTACCAGCATCATAATCAGCAAATAAGATAAATTCATTATAATTAAAGCTTAAACTATTATCATAATGTTCTTTATCTAAAAAATGAATTTCTTTCCTTGACAAAACATTTTTTATTCCGTAGCCATCCCATACATAGTATTTATTTGATTTATTATAAACTGAATAATTATCATAGTTTTCTTTAGAACCAGTGTCAACAACGTCTTTGTTTTCAACAAAATAATTGTTATCATCACTACACACATAAGAAAAAGTTAAATACTTACTTATTGGTTTAACACAAGTCGTACCATCAGTTTCTTTTACATCGATATTATCAATTATATGCCTTTTATTACTATATTTCTTAGAAGAAACAAAAGAATAATTATTTAAATTATTATAAACATTTATGTAATAACTATTATAAGTTTTATCGTATACTTCCTTTATTGTATACGTATTGATTACATATTCTAGTTCATAATTTTTTTTCTTATTAACAACTAAAAAATATGTACAAAATAATATAACTAAAAAAATTACAAATACAACATTTTTCTTCATATTCACCTTCAAAAAAAGAAGATTATTCATCTTTCTTTTTAGCATACTTTTTCTTTGCTTCTTGCATAAACATCGTTATTTCAGTTTCAATCTCTGGTAAAGCTTCTTTATCCAAATCAGATATATATACTTGTTCTCTAACAGTGTCTATCATAATTGTTCCCCAAATAATACCAGATTTTACAGTTAAATCATTATATAAATCAGGTGTAATTGATGAAAATTTATATCCAACAATTAATTTCTTTTGAGCTATTATTAATCTCTCACTTGTAACAGCTATTACTCCAGTATTAAATAGGCTTAATGGTTTAATATCCAACTGACCAGCAAAAATAAAATTAATTGTCTCATTTGGATTTAAATGCATGTCAATAATTTTACAATGCTTTTTTACCCTCCATGCTACAGAACCAGAAAATTTATTTGTAAATTTTTTTAATAATTCATAACTACTTTGCTTCATTTTCAGTACTTCCCTTCTTCACTAGTTTATATTTACCAAGTGTATCGATCAATTTTTCTTCTTTAACATATCCCTTTATACAATCAACTAACTTACCATTTTTAGTAATCAAAGTCATAGGTTTAGCAAATCCTTGAGTCATCGTTTTAACCTCTCCTTTAGTATTACATTTTGCAGGAATTTCAAAATCAAGATTTATAACTTTTTGAAATTCAGTTTCATCATAATTATCTGAATCAAAATAATATATTGGTAAATTATTCTCTTTAGCTACTTTATTGATAACTGGTAAATATAAATTGCAATAAGAACAACCTGCATAACCAATTACTGCAACCGTATATTTTTTTGACTTGACTAAATCTATATATTCTTTAGCATTCTTTGCAACCTTATAATAACGATCTTTCTCTAGTATTTTGTTATAAATATTCTCTTCAAAGAAATCAACATAATTATCATAACTATTCTCGTTAATTGAGGCTTTATAAGTACCATCTACAAACAGCAATTGAGTTTTATCATCTAAAATAATAGATAAAGTTTCTTCAATTTTACTTTTTGTGAGATATGTATAATAAGTATTTACACGGTATACCTTTTTAAAGTTTTTGGCCATGGTTTTAAAACTTTTTGATGGTTTTCCATAACTAATTAAAACATAATCATGCTTTGTAATAACTTTACTTATATTATCTGCTGTAACTTCTTTTATCCCATATTTTTTATACTCAGTAAATAAAAGAATAAATATTAGAAGTATTATAGCAGTAAAGAGTATAATAAATCCTTTTTTCATAATTTCACTTCCAACTACCTATATTTTATAATAGACAAAAGAAAATAACAATCTATTTATTATTTAAATAATTTATAGCTTTACTGGCGGCAATTGCACCATCACTTGCAGCTGTAATAAGTTGTCTAAAACTTTTATTTCTTGTGTCTCCAGCCACAAATATATTGTTTGTTTTAGTTGACGTATCATCTGACTCAATAAAGCCATTAGAAGATATATCTACAAAATTCTTAAAGATTAAATTATTTGGCATATAACCAATTGCAATAAATAATCCTTCAACATCCAGCAAATCATAATTAGTAAGTTCTATACTAGTTAATTTACTTTCACCATTTAATTTAGAAATTGAGTTATTGTAAATTATTTTTATATTTTCAGTTCTTTCAAGTTTATCCAACATAGTAGCATCACATTTAAAACTATCGCTTCTATTTATTAAAAAAACTTTTTTTACAATATTTGCTAGATACAGCGCATCCTCAACTGCTGTTGCACCTGACCCTAAAACAGCAACATCTTTATTTTTATAAAAACTTCCATCACATGTAGCACAGTAGGAAATTCCTTTACCAATCAATTCATTTTCACCATATAATCCAAGTTTTCTTTGTATAAGACCATTAGCAATTATAATAGTTTTTGTTCTATAAACATCTTTATTAGTTTTAAGCGTATTTGCATCAATTATTTGAATTACTTCTTCAAACTTTACTTCTACTCCAAGATCTTTTATTTGATTATATAATTTGTTTGCAAATTCATAACCAGATGTCTTGCTTATTCCTGGGTAATTTTCTACAACACTTGAATTAATTATTTGACCACCATATACATTTTTTTCAAGAATTAATACATTCTTCATAGCACGAGCTGCGTAAATAGCTGCCGACATGCCGGCAGGACCTGCACCAATAATTATAATGTCATACATAGTTTTGCCTCCTAATAATATTATAGCATAATTTCATTTTTTAATTTATATAATATAAATGATATGATATAATAAAAAGAAAGAAAGGCAATAACATGCAAAACAAATTATTTAAAAATTATTTAAATGAATCAATCGAAAAATTAAGTGATACTTACAAAGTTACGAGTGCTTTACAAGAATTGGAAGAAAAAAGTAAACAAGTTGTTGGCATGGATAATAAAGTTTTAATTGGTGGAACAAGAATATACGGATATCTTGGTACTTACTATAGTAGTCCAGAAGAAATAATTCAAGCACTAAAAGGAAAAAACATTATGATTCAACAATTACAAATTATTGATTATATTGGTGATTTTGCTGGGGAATTTGATGTTTTAAGATTAACAACACTTGCCGGAACTCAAATGATTAAAGACGAAAACTACCACTCACATAAAGAATATAACGAACAAAAAAGCATCTTTTCTAATGAACCTGTTTGGGATATAGAAGAAAGCAGCATACACAATATAACAGATGAATTAAGAAAAAGAGGTCAACATTTTCATCAAGATGATATTGATTTAGAAAATATAAGATTACTAAGCCTACTTAGATATGGTCTAAGAAGAAGATAAAATAACCTACTTCTTATTTGAAGTAGGTTTTAATTTGTAATTTTAAAATAAATTATTATCCATAAATAATATGATATGGATAACCTCTTTTATCAATGTTATCCAAATTTAAATTTAAATCTTTAGCTAATTTCAATATATTATTATATTCATCTATTAGCTCTTTTGTATATTTTTTTACTTCAATCTCAATAAAATAGCCCAAAGTTTTAACAAAGTCTAAAGAAATTTCATATTTATCTAAATAAAGATAGTTAACACGTGTTTTATCTACAACCGCGATTTGCTCTAAGCCTAAAACATTAAATATTCTATCTAAATTTTCTTTATTATCAATTTCAACTTCATATTCATCACAGTACATATTATCATGCCAATTTTTATAATTTAATATCTTTTTATTACCACGTTCACCTATTCTTAACCATTCATTTATTTCTTTATCATTTAAAAATTTTCGATATGTTGGTTGATAATAAGTATCAACTTGATTACTTTCCTTAATAAATTTTGCATTTTGTTTCATAAAGTTTGACAAAACATCATATTCATCTTTCGTTATTTTTATTTTTATTTCAGTTACAACATCACTTCTTGGATTATCACCATAAACTAAATATCCAATGCTACAATCAAGTATTTCTGCAATTTTAACCAACATTTCTAAACTTGGCTCAGTTCTATTTTGTTCCCAACTTGAAATAGCTTTATCAGTAATAAATAACTTGTTTGCTAAATCAAGTTGAGTAAAACCTTTACTTTTCCTCAATTTACATATTCTGTCTCCAATGCTCATTTCCTCACCTCAATAAAATTATAGCATGAGCAATAACCAAACTTACTCTAAATTTTGTAGAGTAAAAATTATGATTTTAACATTAAAAGATATAAAAATTATACAAACAAAAAAATCAAACTTTTCTGTTTGATTTTAATAATCGTAGTCCTTGCTCACCATCTGAATATTTATCTAAAGTTAACGTTGCCATTTTCTTACTTTCGATAATGACAAAATCATCATCACAATATGATTTAAATAATTCAAAACTTCTTATTTCGTCTTCAGTAATACACTCTCCCAATGGCACTAATATTTCTTTACCATTTTCAATTTTTGTTCTAAACATTGGTGTTTTATCTGAATTTGCTATTGCTTGATAATATAAATTACCACCAACCCTTTCATGGTAAAAATCAATATCAAAAGCATCAGTATTAGTAATATCTACACTTGTAAAATAATGATATCCATCATTTAATGTTTCTACGATTAAAGTTAGACTAGAACCTGATTTAATAATTGTATTGCCAATGTATTCTCCATAAAATCCGCTAAAAATATCGTTTTTAGTATCTGATAAGTATTCTATTTCATCTCTTATTTTATCATAATCATAATAATTAAATCGAGAATCATCTTCATGCGATAAAGTTCTTTGTAGTTCTTTCATTCTTTCTAATTTACTAGTAAAGTCTTTATTTATAATATAATTTGTCATATCACATACTAAAGGTGTTGCATGTTCAACTTTAGCATTATTACAAAATCTCGAAAAAAATTCAGTTTTTGTTTTAACCTCATCATTTGACCAAAAAATACTATCAAGTGCATGATTTCTTAAACCTTCTTTATTAATTGTTACACATTTTAAGATTCCATCTACTTTATAAAAAGAAATTTTTTCTTCTAATCCCATTTCTAAATTATAGAAAATAAAACTTAAACATTCTATTGGTATAACTTTTTTTGTTTGCTCATCATAATTATAAGCAATTGATTGCATAATCTCGCGAGTTCCATTTTCATTATAGTAACTACAAAATTTGTGGTCAATATCACCAGCGGGAGTTAAATCTATTGACAAGTAACCCAATTGTTTGTTACCTTCCTCATTTAAAATTCTTACCTGAAAATAAGTTGCTTTTTTATTGGTTGATTTAGATTCTTTTTCCCATTTCAAAGTATGTGGATAAGAACATTGAATTGTCAATTCAATAGGTATATCCAATTCATCTATTGGGGTATAATCAGTAGTTGTTCCTAATAATCCTCTTCGATAAAAAGGCATAGCTTTTCCTTTGCGATTTTTTGACGAAACAAATTCCTTGTTAGAGATTACCGACTCAGACTTTTTTCCTCCAATTTTTAACTGGAATTTATAAGATATTATATCGTTAAAAGCTTTTAAAAATTCCTCTATATTCATTATAAAACATCCCTTAACTACTTATTAGTTTAGCATATTTGTCCTTCAAAAGCATTATTTTTGTCATCAGTTTTATTATAGTAAATAATATCAAATTCATTATCATCAAGCATTGCTTCTTATATAAATCATTTATAAAGTTACCAAATCTCCCAATGATACTATAAAGGAAAAGTAGAACAGCTTATTTTTTTATTATATATTTTTTATATTCACAATTTGGTGATGCAAGTTTTAAATAATCATCATAAATCGTTTCAACCTTAAAATTTTCAAAATAAGCACTTAGCATACCTGTAGAATCTTTATGACCAACAATTAAAATATTATAGTCAGTTTCACCATATTTATCTATTATTTCCCCTATAAAACTATATATTCTTTTCTTATAATCTTCAAGTTTTTCTATGCCACTATAAATATTCATATCAGGAACAGTCCCTGTTATCTTTATATCTGACATTAGCATTCCATCTGCACTACCTAAATCGTAAACATCTAGTCTTTCGTCTACAATTATATCACTTCTATTTGTAGATATTTTAGCCGTTTGTATAGCTCTTTCTTGTGGGGAAGAAAAAATATAATCAAATTCCACATTTTCTTCTTTAAACTTTTCACCTAACTCCATTGCTTGTTTAATACCAATAGTATTTAAAGGTTTTCCGCTTTTTCTACCTTGAGCTCTGTGTTCAGCATTTATATCTGTTTGTCCGTGTCTAGCAATATAAATAATCATTAAATTTCTCCTTTATTAGTTGTATGTTTTTACCATTATGCATGAAATGACTATGTCATTATGCAAGTTTATTACTAAAATGAGATTTTAGTCTTGTTGAAAGTTGTTTTTACAATTATTTTTTAATATTTAAAAACTCGAATTCCTAAAAGTCCGAGTTTATTATCAATCTGGTGGAGCCGGGGAGATTTGAACTCCCGTCCAAATTACTTTCAAAGTAGCGTCTACAGGTTTAGTTAGAAATAAAGTTTCATAAGTACAAAAGCATCTAACAAACTAATACTTACTATCTTATGAATTATTCATCTACGTCATATAAGAACTAACGCAAATATAAACCACATATATGAACCAATATTTTAACTATGGATGATTAAAATACCAGCCTCCTTGCTAAATTTTAAGCAAATACTGGAGAAAAATTAAAACCTTTGTCAGTTAATTTTAAATTGTTGCTATTTAAAGCATAGCTACTACCTGCAACTAAATCAAAACCATAATCTGTCGAAACCAAATTACGGCCCCAAGTAACTAAATAATACCACATAACATGGTATTATTCAAATTATTTTCCTAAGTCACTTAAATCAATGACATATTCTCCTTCTTTTGTATACAAATATTTTTCTCTAGCATACTTAGCTACATACTCAGGATCTTGTAATTTTTTTACATCATCTTCTAAATTTGCCTCATCATTTAATAAAGAAGTATAGACAGACTCAAGTCTTTCTTTTTCCTTTTTATTATTATATATTTTTTGCCATGTATTAAAACAAGATAAGGTCATCAAACCAACTAATAAAACAAATGTAGTCGCATATAAACATAGTCTCATTTTATATTTATTCATGACAATTCCTCCTACTAATTATAATATAGCAAATAATCATTTTAAGCATTACTTTTTTTATTGAATAATACTCTCTTTACACGATTTTTTACAATATATCCAGTGTAAGTACCAATAAAAATTGATAAACATACATAAAAGTTAAATATAAAATAGTTATATTTATAACAAAAATATACTAAAGCAATAATAAAGAAAATTGCTAAAAAAAATTTTAATATTTTATTTCGATTAATGAATAATTGATAAATTAAAG
>FR884157.1:17919-78322 GCA_000435515.1 Firmicutes bacterium CAG:582 | reverse complement strand
CTTACTTATAAAATTAATAAATAATATAAAAAATGTTGATAATATGTGTGTTATCAACATTTTTATTTGCAAAAAAAATATAGACTAAATGTCTATATCACTAAAAACATCTTTTCCTTCATAATAAGGTTTCTTTTTAATCTTCATAATTAAACACATTATATTTGTTGGAAATTTTCTAGAATATGTAAGTAGATTCTTATTATAACTATTAAAATATGATTTAGCTGCATTTATATATGTTGTTGATTCTTCTAATTTAGTCACTAATTCTTTAAAATCTTTTTTCTTATCTAATTTAGGATAATCATTTCTAATTATCTCTATAGTTTGAATTGTTGTTTCAATTTTAGCATCAATATCAAATGTAGAAACATTAGTTTTCTTTAAATCCTCTAACTCTTTAAAGTCTTTTATTTCTTTTTTCGTTGATTTTTCAATTATTGGTTTCATTTCTTCTATTATTTTATATCTTTTATTTAGTTCATCTTCAATTTCTTTTTCGGCTTTTAAAACTCTTGTTTTAGAAACTAATATTTTCGTGTATAATGAAATAAACAAAAGTGTTAATAATGATATTACAATTATAATTGTTAATATTATTTTAATCATGTTACCACCTATGGTAAGTATATCATGATTTTTTTAGAAAGGAAATAAGAATGAAGATAAAAAGTGTTGTTGTAGGAAGTTTAGAAACTAATTGTTATATACTTGAAAAAGATGGAGAAATTTTGATAATTGATCCAGGAGATGAAGCAAATAAAATTATTGAAAGTATAGCTGGTGAAGTTGTTGGAATAATTATTACTCATCATCATTTTGATCATGTTGGTGCACTTGAAAGTATTAAAAACTATTATAATGCTAAAGTATATGATTATAGTAATTTAAAAGAAGAAAATAATATTGGAGTATTTACTTTTAGAGTAATTCCCACGCCTGGCCACACTGATGATTCTATAAGTGTCTATTTTAAGGATGATAATGTTATGTTCGTTGGTGATTTTGTGTTTAATGGTTCAATTGGTAGAACAGATTTAGGTGGAAATGAAATAGATATGAAAAAAAGTATTGAAACAATACTTTCATATGATGATTCTATTAGATTATATCCAGGTCATTATTTATCTACAACGATTGGAGATGAAAGAAAAAACTTAGAATATTTTTCTAAAATGTTTTAATATAGTTGATTGGTTCTTCAAATTCAACCCAGTTAAAATAAATAAGTGGTATTAAATACCAGTCCCCTGTTTCTGGACTTGACATCACTAAATGGTCTTTTCCTGCTTGTTCAATAATGCCGTCATATATTCGATCTCGCCATTCAGTACTATCTGGGAAAGATGCGAATACCTTACATTTTTTTCCTTTATTCATTCTTAAAATATTTTCAATGTAACTTTGTTCATCATTGTTAACTTGATTTGATGAAACTTCTTCCATTGAATTATCATATCCATTCATATTGTTTGGAAATGTTGGATTTGGATAATATGTTCCGTTCATTAATTTTCACCTCTAATTAATACTATGAAAGAGTATTTTTTTTATGAATATCAATAAAAAAAATATTTACATACTTGATAATGTGTTATAATTGGTATAGGAGGTTAGAATAATGAAGAAATTATGTGAAAAGCATAGTTTATTAGTTGGAGCATTAATCACTTTATTTATTGCTATTATTCTTTCTTGGATTTTTCCAGAAGCATATTATAGTAATGGTAAACTTGGATTAAGTTATGCAGAAAAATTCGGATTATTTGCATCTACTGCAAATGATACAAGAGTAGGTTTATTTGATATAACTACTTATGGACAACTAGTAATTTATTATTTTACAACTATATTTGTATTTGCATTTGTAGTTGCAGGATTCTATAAATTATTAGGTTCAACTGCTGCATATCAAAAACTAACTGATAACATTGCAAAAAAATTTGAAGGAAAGGAAAAAATATTTGTAGGTATTGCTGCATTTATTATTGCTTGTATTTCAGGTGTAAGTACTGAACAATTTGCAATATTTGCTCTTATTCCATTTGTAATATCAATTTTAAGCAAATTAAAGGTTGATAAAGTAAGTGGTGTTACTGCAACATTTGGAGCAGTTTTAGTTGGTATTTTAGGAGCAACTTATTCTGTAAAAATCAGTGGTCAACTTGCTAATACTTCTACTGGGTTAGGAGTAAGTTATGGTAATGAATTACTTGCAACAATTATTCTTTTTGTAATTGCTTATGCATTACTTATGTTCTTTACTTTTGTAAGAATGAATAAAGTTCAAGGAACAAAGGAAAATGCTTTAATTGATCCATTTATTGGTGAAGAAGTTAAAGCAGCAAATAAAAAGAATGTTAAAGTATTACCACTAGTAGTATGTATTATTATTCTTTTCGTAAGTTTAATATTAGCATATATTGGTTGGGAAGGTGCATTTGGAGTAACCGCATTTAAAGATGCTTTAGCTTGGATTCAAGATGCAGAATTATTTAATTCTAAAGTATATTCTCATATATTAGGCGGAACATTAGCTGCATTTGGTAGTTGGGATTTATTTATCGGTGGTGGATTAATTTTAATCGCTAGTATGGTAATTAAATTCATCTATAGAATTCCATTTAGTAAAGTAGTTGAAGAATTCGTTAGTGGATTCAAAGCTATTGGAAAACCACTTGCATTACTAGTTGCTGTTTATACTGTACTTGAAATAAGCGTTATTTATCCAAGAGTTCCAGGACTTGTAAGTTTAATTCTTGGTATGGGTACTAATATAGCTACTATATTTATTTCTAGTATCTTAACAACTGTATTTGCAGTAGACTTCCAATATGTTGTTTCCTTAATTGCTGGTGCATTTAGTGGATTTAGTAATTTAAATGCTGCTGCATTTGCTTTACAAGCAGCTTATGGATTAGTAGGTTTCATTGCTCCAACAAGTGCTATTCTTGTATTTGGTTTATCAATGTTTGATATTTCATTAAAAGAATGGTTTAAACATATTTGGAAATTCTTATTATCATTATTAGTAGTAATTATCATTATTTTAATAATATTAATGGTTATATAAAAAAGACTTGCTTAGGCAAGTTTTTTTTGATTGACTTAAACTAAATTATGATGTAAACTAGCATTAGTGATGCGATGAATGTGCGTCAAGTAATAATATAATACATTTTTAGAGAGTGGATATCATCGGCTGAAAGTATCTTAAATAAGGTTGTATTATGAATTTCAACACAGGAGCATAAACCGTGATTTCGCGTTAAGAAATATTGAGATGATTATAAGTCATGAATTAAGGTGGTACCACGGATTTATCCGTCCTTAAGTCATGGCTTTTTTTGTTTAGGAGGGAAAGTTTATGAAAGAAAAATGTGAAACTATTAAAAGTAATTTACAAACAGATATAAGTTTAGTTAATAATCTACAAGATATTGTTGAATTAAAAGCTAAATATATCGGTAAATCAGGATGTATTACTGAGTTGACTAAAAATATGAAGGATTTAAGCATTGATGAAAGAAAAGAAGTAGGTGCTTTAGCTAATACTTTGAAAAGTGAAGTTTCAACTATAATTGAAAAATGTGAAAATGATTTAAAGCTAAAGACTTTAAATGAAAAACTTGCAAATGAAAGAATAGATGTTACTTTACCAAGTACAAAATTTAATTTTGGACGTGCAAATATTTTGGAAAGAGTTATCGAAAATGTTGAAAGCATATTTATGTCTATGGGATATGATGTTGTAGATGGACCAGAAATAGAAGAGGATAGATTTAACTTTGAGCTTTTAAATATTCCAAAAGGTCATGCAGCAAGAGATGCTCAAGATACTTTCTATATAAAAGACAATGAAATTTTGCTTAGAAGTCAAACTAGTCCAGTTCAAGCAAGAACAATGTTAAAAGGTGAGGGTAAAACTCCAATAAGAATGATTTGTCCTGGTAAAACTTATAGAAGAGATGATGATGATGCAACACATTCACATCAATTTATGCAAATAGAAGGATTGCTTGTTGATAAAGATATCAGTTTATGTGATTTAAAAGGAACGTTTGATGTACTTGCTCAAAATATGTTTGGAAGTGAGCTTAAAACAAGATTTCGCCCTTCATATTATCAATTTACAGAACCTAGTGTAGAAATGGATATCGAATGTTTTGAATGTCGTGGAAAAGGTTGTACTTTATGTAAAAGTACTGGTTGGATTACAATTGGTGGAGCAGGTCTTGTTCATCCAAACGTTTTAAGAAATTGTGGATATGATCCAAATGTTTGGTCAGGATTTGCTTTTGGTTTTGGTGCTGAAAGAATAGCTATGTTGAAATATGGAATAAAAGATATAAGAACGTTCTATAACTTGGATTTAAGAGAAGTAGAAAATTTTGATAGAAAGGATGGTGAAGTATAATGATTAGTATGAATTGGGTTAAAGATTATGTAGATTTAGATGGTATAGATTTAAAAGATTTAGCAGTACAAGTAACTAAAGGTGGATTAAATATTGAGGGCGTAATAGATCATCATATCGATAATCTTGTTGTTGGTGAAGTATTAGAATGTGTGGATCATCCGGATTCAGATCATTTACATGTTTGTAAAGTTAACGATGGAAAAACTGTTAGACAAATAGTATGTGGAGCTAGCAATGTTCGTGAAGGTATAAAAGTAATCGTTGCTTTACCTGGATGTATATTACCTGGGAATTTTCAAATTAAGGAAGGAAAAATTAGAGGTGTAGAATCAAATGGTATGATTTGTGCTCTTTTTGAACTTGGTCTTGAAGAAAAAAATGATGAAACTTATGCTGCAGGTATTACAGAGCTTCCTGAAACTGCAAAGGCTGGAGAAGACCCACTAAAAGTACTTGGATTAGATGATACTATATATGATCTTGATAACCATAAACGTCGTAATAATGATTGCTATTATCATATCGGTTTTGCGTACGAAGTTGCAACAGTTTTAAATAAACGTGTACATTTACCAGAAAGTGATTATCATGAAGTAGATGAATCAATTAAAGATAAATTTAGCCTTGATGTTGAAACTAAAAAATGTCCATATTATATTGCTAAAATGGTTAAAAATGTTAAAATTGGTGAATCTCCTGAGTTTATTAAAAATCGTTTAAAATCTGCTGGTATGCGTTCAATTAATAATGTTGTTGATATATCCAACTATGTTATGCTTGAATATGGTCAACCACTTCACTTCTTTGATTATGATAAACTTGGAAAACATGTTTTAGTAAGGGATGCAGTTGACGGAGAAGAAATCATTACTTTAGATGGAAAAAACCGCAAATTAACAGAAAATGACATCGTTATCACGAATGGTGAAAAGCCTGTATGTATAGCTGGGGTTATGGGTGGAGAAAACACTGAAGTTGATGAATCCACTACAACAGTTTTAATTGAATCTGCTATATTTGATGCTGTTTCTATTAGACTTACTGCTCAAAGACTTGATTTAAAAAGTGAAGCAAGTATCCGTTATGGAAAAGGACTTAACTTTGAATATACTGATGAGGCTATAAAAAGAGCATGTTTTCTACTTGAAAAGTATGCATCAGGTGAAGTACTAAAAGACGAAATAAAACATGACGTAATAGATAAGTCTGAAAAACGTGTTGATTTCACTAAAAATGATATTAATAAAATGCTTGGAATTGAACTTACTGATGAAGATGTTAAAACTGAATTAACTCGCCTTGATTTTGGATATACTTATGAAAATGGTATTTTCCATGTAGTTATTCCACGTAGAAGATTAGATGTTGAAGCTAATATAAATGATATTGCTGAAGAAATTGGTAGATTCTATGGATATGAAAACTTAGTATCTAAAGTTCCTAGAGTTCCAATTCGTTTAGGACGTTATGCAGATGATGTTCGTTTAAGAAAAATGGTTTCAACTCGTTTAAGAGCATCTGGTTTAAATGAAGCAAAGACTTATACTTTAACTAGTCCAGAAATGGCTAAGATGTTTAAATATGATAATCTTGAAAATGTTATTTTACCAAATCCGATGAGTGTTGATAAAAGTGTAGTTAGAACAAGTATACTTCCATCATTAATCAATGTTTTTGATTATAATAAAGCAAGAAAAGTAAGTGATATTTTAATATATGAAATAGCTAAAACATATGACATAAATTATAATGAAACAACTAAAGCAGCTATACTTATGAGTGGAAATTATTTAACAAATGGAGTTTTAGGAATAAATGTTAAAGTAGATTTCTTTGTACTAAAAGGAATTGTTGAAAACTTGCTTGATTATCTAGGATTTAAAAATAGATATTCGTTTGTTCAAGCAAATGATTTACCTGATATGCATCCAAATATGAGTGCTAGAATTATGTTAGATAGAAATGAAATAGGTATTATTGGTAGAGTTCACCCTTCTATTAAAAAAGATGAAATCTATGTTTGTGAACTTAATTTAAATAGTTTGTTAAGCAGAGTAAAACCTATAAAATATAAAACTGCTTCTAAATATCCAAGTATTGAAAAAGATTTTGCTTTTATTGTAAATAATGATGTAACCAATGCTGAAATGAAAGAAGCAATCAAGAAAAGTGCTGGAAGAATACTTGATTCAGTTAATATCTTTGATATATATGAAAACATTGAAGAAGGTAAGAAATCTATGGCTTATAAGTTGGTGTTTAAAGATGAAACACGTACATTAAGTGATGAAGAAGTAATGGTAGTGTTCAATAAAGTAATAAAAGATATTGAAACAAAGTTTGATGCTAAGTTAAGAAATCAATAAGTCTCTTTGTGAGACTTTTCTTTTGCTTTAATGTATGATACTATAAATTACATATTTATATTGGTGGTGTTATATTTGGGAGAAGTTAATAAAACTCTAAGTAGTGAAAATAAAAATTTAGATAAAGAAGTGGTATCATTTTATGATGTTAAAAAGCTAATAGAAAAAAATAGAATAGATGAGGCAATTGAAATGCTTAATAAAATGTTTGTTTTAACAGGTGATTTGAAATGTCAGTTTGAATTAGCTAAGTTGTATATAAAAAAGCATAATTATGATGGAGCTATAAATCTTTTATTATCTTTAGTTGGTTGTGATTCCGTAAAATCTTATTATGTTCATTATGAACTATGCTTATGCTATTTTTATTCTAAAAAATATAATGAATGCTTTGATTGTGGTATTAAAACTTATGAATCTAGTGATAATCAGGAAAAGTGTGATGATTATTTATATTATATGATAATAAGTTCTGCTAATAAAACTAGTAGATTACAAGAAGGATTATCTTTTATAGAAAAATACCCTTGTTATAAAAATCCTAAAACAGTAAATCAAGTAATAAGTCTTTATCATGATTTAAAAATGAATAACAAAGCTTTAGAGGTTATAAGAAGTACATCGTTTGAACCAGAAAACGATTATGATAGAATTACTTTATCCTATATATATTATGATACTGGTAATATGGACAAGGCATATGATGTATTAAATAAAATGGATAAAATATATGATTCACTTATGATTTTAAAGGGAAAAATTGAATACCGACAAACAAATTATTTGGAAAGTGAAAAAATATTTGAACGTTTGGTAAAAAAAGGATATCGACCTAGTAAAACGGCTTATTTGTTAATTAAATCTCAAATAAGATTGGGAAAAATAGAAGAAGCAAGAAACAATTTGAAGTTAATCCCTGCTAACTTGGCTAAAACAGAATTTTTAAAGGCGACTATATGTATTTATAGTAATGAATTAGATGAAGCAGAAAATATTTTAGAAAAATTGAGTGAAAATGATGGAAAGTACAGATGTATTTCTTTAATTTATTTGGCTTCTATACATATTAGAAAACATCAATATACAGAAGCTTTAAATCTACTAGGATTCGTGTACTTTAATTATAAAAATACATTTGATAAGCGTGCTTTATCAAATGTAATTATGCTTATATCTATTGCACAAACTAATATTGGAATTGATATTCAAAAAACAAATTATGTTATGGAACAAGTGGCCAATTTTTCCCAAAATGCAACTCTTAGACATATGGAAGATCGTGTTAATGGTTATCATTTTTTTAAAAACATTGATTTACAATCCACTTTTGATAGACTTCAAGAACTAATTGCTGATGAATATCCAAAAATTTGTGCATGTAGTCGTGCATGTGATGCTTATGTTGTGGATTTTCCTTCTGCTGGTGTTTTCTATGACAGGCCTCTAGATAAAATGCAAGTTATTACAGTTATAGGAACAAAAGATATAATTTCTTTTTATCCAGTAAGTGAATTATCTTATTGGAAAAATTTTGATAGTGATTCTGTTGGACCTGTTATTAATGTAAAAAGATTAAGTCAAATAGAAAAGTTTAATAAAAAATATGGAAGTTGCTAGTGAAAGTTTATGAATTGACTGGTGAACTCAGAAAATATTTATAGACAGGTCTCTTCGTGAGACTTTTCTTTTGGCATAAAATGTGTTATTATATGTTGCATATTTGTATTGGGGTGTTATATTTTGGAAGATTTTGATAATAATCAAGATATTGATGTAAGAGAAATAGAAACAAATGCTAGGTCATTTGATGATGTAAAAGAATTAGCAAGTGAAAACAAAATAGATGAAGCAATTGAATTACTTGAGAAAAAGTTTTCTTTAACTGGTGATATGATATGTCATTTTGAATTTGCTAAATTGTATATAAAAAAACATAATTATGATGAAGCTGTGAAGCATTTATTATTTTTAACGGATGGCAAAGTTGTTAAACCTTATCATGTTTATTATAAGCTTTGTATATGTTATTTTAATCTTAAAAAGTATAGTGAAAGTTTTGATTGTGGTGTTAAAGCTTATGAGTATGATGAACGTCAAGAGAAAAAAGAAGATTATATATATTATATGGTAGTAAGTTCTGCTAATAATTCTAAGAGATTTCAAGAAGGATTGTCTTTTATTAAAAAATATCTTTGTTATGAAAAGCATAATACAATAAATCAAATTTTAAATCTTTATCATGAACTAAAAATGAATGATATGGCATTAGAAACTATAAAAAATAAAGATTTTGTAGCAGAAAATGATTATGATAAAACTATTATAGCTGCTATATATTATGAAACTGGTCAAGTTGATAAAGCTCTTAATATTTTAAATAGTATGGATAGATTAAATAATTCAGCTTTGCTATTAAAAGGAAAAATTGAATATCGTCATTCAAATTATGCTGAAAGCGAAAATATTTATGATCTTTTAGTTAAAAAAAGATATCGTACTAATGAAACCGTTTATTGGTTAATAAAATCTCAAATAAGATTGGGAAAAATAGAAGAAGCAAAAAGTAATTTAAAATTTATGTCATCTAATTTATCTAAAACAAAAGTTTTAAAAGCTACATTGTATATTTATAGCAATGAATTAGATAAAGCAGAAAGTATTTTGGAAAAGTTAAGCGAAAAGGATGAAAAATATAGAATTGTTTCATTAATTTATCTTGCTTCTATAGATATTAGAAAAGGTAAATACTCGGATGCTTTAAATATATTAGGTTTTGTATTCTTTAATTATAAAAATGAACTAGATAAGTACACTTTAACAAATATGACTTTGCTAATTACAATTGCTAAAAATAAAATAGGATTAGAAACTCAAAAAACAAGTTATATGTCAGGTCAAATAATTGACTATTCTGCCGATACAACTTTGGAACGTGTGAATGCAAGTTCTGAAAAGTATAATTTCTTTCCTGGCTTGGATTTAGAAGCTACTTTTTATAAACTTCAAGAGTTGATTGCTAATGAATATCCAAAAATTTGTGCATGTAGCAATGTCTGTGATACATATTTAGTGGACTTTCCATCAGCCGGCATTCTTAATGATAAAATTTTAGATAAGATGCAAGTTGTTACAATTATAGGCACAAAGGATATAATATCTTTTTATCCAGTAAGTGAGTTATCTTACAAGAAAAGTTTTGATAATGAATCAACTGAGACTGCTAATAATGTAAAAATGTTAGTTCCAACAGAAAATATTAATTATAAATAATAATATATCGTAAAAAGATAAAAATAGGAGGTTTTCTATGAGATATAATAAAGGTCAATATAACCATATGGTTAAAAAGAATAATATTAATTATGCTGAAAATCAAGCTAGATATTTAGCCAATGAAGGTAGAATTGATGAGGCAACTTCAATTTTAAAAGATGAACTTGGAAAAGATTCTAGTAATGAACATTTAAGATATGAACTTGGTATGGTTTATTTTAAGCAACGTCATTATCAAGAGGCAATTGATGAACTTAAATTAATTGAAGAACCAACTACTATTAAACCATTTTTTGTATATCAAAAACTAGGAACTTGTTACTCTTTTTTATCTATGTATGAGGAAGCATATTATTATCTTTTAAAAGCATATTATGATGATCCTAAAAAGGATGAAAAGAATATGAGATTTCTTATTATAGCTGGAAGAAAAGGCGGATTGAATGAAGAGTTAGCTGCTTTTCTTGATAGTAATCCATTTTTTTGTGAACATGATACTGTATTTCAAATTATATTTTTTTATCATAACATTCGTAAGGACTATAAAGCATTAAAATATATTAAAGAATATAAGTTTACACCAAAAACAATATACGAAACGCGTTTGGTAGCTGATGTTTATGCTAATACTGATAATTTGAAAACTGCGGTATACTATGTTGATAAATATAATCATTTTGATGAAAAAGATGCATCTTTCTTTGTGTCAAAGGCGATTATCAAGTTTCTTAATCATGATTATGACGAAGCGTACGAATTATTAAAGAAGGTTAATGAATCCAATTGTGCTCAATCGCTTATTTATAAATCAGCTAGTTGGCTTGCTAGAATTGAACTATTAAAAGGAAATATTGATATGGCTAAAAAGTATTTTAGTGATCTTGATGATTCCCCTGTAAAAGACATATTAAATGCTGAGATAGAAGCATCTCAAGGTAATTATGATGTTGCAAAAAATATTCTTGAAACTGTGATTCTACCAACAAATAATTCTATAGAAGTAATGATTTTATATGTAAATATATTAACCAGATTAAAAGAATATTCTAAGGCTAAAGATGTTACCGAAAATTATTTGTTAAAATATCAAAATGTTCCTGAAAAAACTTTGATTGAAATAAATAGGTATTATACGATTGCTAAGAAAAATTTGCGTGAATCTGTTGAATATTCTGAATCGTATTTTATAAATCAAATAAGTAGGTATTCAAATATTCGTTCACTTGATCATATAATGGCCCATTATTATTCTGAAAATGGTTCCGGAAAGTTTTCTCCGTCTTTTAATATAAATAATGAGTATTTTAAAATACGTAATATTATTAAAGATATGACTCCTGTTTTTAGATCATTGGATGAATCAGTTGATAAGTACATTATTGATTATCCTGGTGCAGGTGTTTTAGGAGACATATCATTAGATAAAATCCAGGTTGTTACTATAATGGAAACAAAAGATATCATTACTTTTTATCCAGTTAGTAAGTATTCTCTTGGATATGAATATGAAGAAGATTTTGTCCCTAAAAAAGAACCTCAAAAAAGACTAACTCAAATAGAAAAATTTAATCAAAGATATGGTAATAAAAATAATAACTAAAATATAAAAAATTGGTTTCTATTTAATAACTAATTATGTTATAATCTATTATGTAGACATTAGGTAGAAATGAGTGGTATTATGGCTAGAGTTATATCGTTAGTAAATCAAAAGGGTGGAGTTGGTAAAACTACAACAAGTATAAATTTGTCTGCTTCTTTAGGAAAATTAGGCAAAAGGACTCTTTTAATTGACTTGGACCCACAAGGTAATACATCAACTGGGCTTGGAATAAATAAGGGTGATATAACTGCAAGTGTATATGATTGTTTAAATGGGAGTGTACCTGCTAAGAAAGCTATAATAAAAACGAGATTTACCAATTTATTTATAATGCCTGCGACTATAAATTTAGCAGGAATTGATATTGAGTTAATAGAGATGACTCATGAAAACAATGACTTTAAGATGAATGAGCAATTAAAAAGTGTTTTAGAACCTATAAAGGACAATTTTGATTACATTATTATTGATTGTCCACCAAGTTTAGGGCTTTTAACAACAAATGCTTTAGTTGCTAGTGATTCCGTTATTATTCCAGTACAATGTGAATTTTTTGCACTAGAAGGAATAACTCAACTTTTAAATACAATTATTATGACACAAACTAGGTTAAATCCTAGATTAAGAATAGAGGGAGTTTTATTAACTTTGCTTGATTCAAGAACAAATTTGGGGCTTGAAGTTGTAGAAGAAGTTAGAAGATTCTTTAATGAAAAAGTTTTTGATACCATTATTCCTCGTTTAATACGTTTAGTAGAAGCACCAAGTCATGGTGAACCAATAAATGAATATGACCCAGAGAGTAGAGCTGCGAAAGCTTATAATAATTTAGCTGAGGAGGTTATAAGAAGAGATGAGTCAAACTAATACAAGAAAAGCTTTAGGAAAGGGCTTAGAACAACTTTTTAACAGTGAAATGGATTTCAATACGTTTGAAAAAGATATTGTTGAAAATACTAAAAAAAGTGATGTAGTTGATATAAATATTGATGAGATTAGATCAAACCCTTACCAACCTAGAACTCATTTTGATGAGGAAAGTTTAAGTGAACTTGCTGCATCAATTAAAGAGCATGGGTTACTTGAACCAATTATTGTTAAAAAGAGTATTAAAGGCTATGAACTTGTAGCTGGTGAACGTAGAACAAAAGCAAGTAAACTTGCTGGTTTAACTACTATTCCAGCTATTATTAAAGATTTTGATGATAAACAAATGATGGAACTTGCTTTAATTGAAAACATTCAAAGAGAGGATTTGAGTGCAATAGAAGAAGCAAAAGCATATAAGAAATTCATGGATAACATGGGATATACTCAAGAAATGCTTGCAAATCGTTTCAATAAATCAAGAACATATATTACAAATCTTCTTGGCCTTTTAAAACTTCCAAGTCTAGTTCAAGATATGGTTATAACTGGTAAAATTTCAGCAAGTCATGCTAGAGTTTTAAGTAAAATGGAAGATGAAACGGAAATAATTACTCTTGCTAATAAAATCGTAAGAGAAAATTTAACTGTAAGAGATATTGAAGATATTTCTAGAGAAGAAGAAATACCAAAAAGAAAACAAATTAAACATGAAGAAAAAGATTTAAAACTTAAAATATATGAAAATACTTTAAGAGAAATGACTGGTTCTAAAGCTGTTGTTTCTAAGAAAAAGATTGTTATTCCATTTGATTCCAACAGTGATTTAGATAGAATAATGGAAATATTAAACGTTAAAATTGGAGAATAATTTATGGATTATATTAAAGAAGCACAAAATATAATTTCATCTAAGGATGGAATCACGGCTGCTTATGGATATGGATCAAGTTTTTTTCATCAAGCAGGTTACAATTCAAAAACTGTAAAAAGTATGGATTTTATATTTGTAGTTGATTCTTTAAAAGACTGGTTAACTAATGATATTGCTAAAAATCCAGAAGATTATACTGAAAGCACTAGAAAAAAAATAATAAAATTGAGTTCTAAAAAATTAAAGGGTAGAACTGGTATTATATATAACGTAGTGAGAGATAGAAAAGTTAATTATAAGTTTGGTGTTATAGAAACTAAAGATTTTATAAAGCATTTAAGTACTTGGAGTAGTTTTTATGTAACTGGTAGAATGCAAAAACCAATTTATTCTTTTAAAAGTACAAAAAAACTTGATGATGTAATTAATTTTAATAGGGAAAGTGTTTTGCTTACATCTTTGCTTATTTTAAATAAAGAAAAGTTAAGTATTTATGAACTCTTTGAAATGATTTGTTCTCTATCATATAAGGGTGACATTAGATTTATTATTGAAAATCCTAATAAAGTTTCTAATATAGTAAAAGGAAATATTGATGAATTTTTAAAAATTTATTCTAGGTATGATAAATATATAAGTATAGATGGCGAAGACATTTTTGTGGATTTGAGCAGTGTTTACAGTAATGCAAACAAAATACCTAATTACGATAAATTTAAAAATAAAGAGAAGACTAAGTATGGTAGTTATCTTTTAAAACATATAAAACACGTTAATTTATGTGAAAGTATATGCCAACCTCTTAAGGGATTAAGAGTAAGTGGAATAAAGGATTCTTTATCGTATGTAAAAGAAAAAGCTAAAAAGAAGAAACTTAAATAGACAAGTAAAACTTGTCTTTTTTCTTGTGTTTAAGGTATAATATACTTGGTGAATAAAATGATGAATATTGAAAAAATTGTTGACTTTATTTCTAGTCCAAAATTTTATGTTCCTATAATAGTTGTATTATCTTGCTATTTACTTATGAACATTTTATCTAGAGCAATTAAAAGAATGTTAATAACTAATACTAGTAAACTAGAGGATAAAAAAAGAAATACTATAGTAGTTCTTATCAGCAGTGTTTTAAAATATATTTTAATACTTGTTGGATTATGTATTATTCTTGCTACTTATGGAGTAAATGTAAAAGGAATTCTAGCAGGTCTTGGAATTGCTGGTGCTATAGCTGGTCTTGCTTTTCAAGATATGCTTAAAGATATCATAAGTGGATGTAATATTATAATGGATAACTATTTTATAATAGGCGATTTGGTTCAAATAAATGATTTTATTGGATATGTTATTGGACTTGGTCTTAAAAATACTAAAGTAAGAGATTTTGATGGTAATATATTAATAATATCAAACCGTGAAATATCTCATGTTATAAATATGAGTCAAAAACATGCAAGTATTCCAATTATGGTTGATGTTGCTTATGAAGAAACTGAGGAAAACGTAAAAAAATCTCTTGCAAAAGCAATGGATAGAATTAATAAACTTCCAAATATAGTAAAACCTTGTGAATATTTAGGTATTGAAAGTATGAATGATTCTTCAGTTACTTATATATTTAGAGTACATGCTAAACCGGATTCTAAATTTGATATGAAAAGAAAAGCGTTAGGAATTATAAAGGAACAATTTGATAGAGATGGAATAAAGATTCCTTATCCTCAAGTGGAGGTACATAATGGAAAAAAACTTTAATGTAGGCGATACTGTTATAATGAAAAAACCACATGCGTGTGGAACAAATAAATGGATCATTACTAGAAATGGTGTTGATATTAAAATAAAGTGTGTTAACTGTGGACATGAGGTAATGATGGATAGATTAGAGTTTAAGAAAAAACTTAAAGGAGTCGAAAATGAAAAAATTTAAAAATTTGCGTGATCGCGTAATGTTGCATCCGATAATGGCTTTTTTACTTATGAGTGGACTTGTAGTTCTACTAAGTGGAATTTTAGATTTATTTGATGCGTCTGTCACTTATAATAAAATTAATGTTAAAACTGGTAATTATGAATCAACATTGGTTACAGTAGAATCCCTTTTAAATTTGAGTGGAATTAAGTATATATTTTCTAATACTGTTTCTTCATTTGTATCATTTACGCCTCTTTCAATGTTGTTAATTATATTGATTGGTATTGGAATAATGGATAGAAGCGGATTTTTGGATACTATTTTCTTTGTTTTAACGAAGAATGTTTCTAAAACAACTGTTACCTTTATACTTATGTTGATATGTATTTTAGCAAGCTTAACTGGAGATTTGTGCTTTGTAATACTTATACCATTATCAGCATTATTATTTAAATATGGTAAGAGAAATCCAATTGTTGGAATAATTTCATCATTTGCTGCATTGTCTCTGGGATTTGGAATGAATTTTATGCTTTCGAGTGTTGGATCATCACTTGCTGATTATACGATAATGAGCGCTAATGTAATTTCTAGTGGTTATGTAATATCATCATTTTCTTTTTTACTGATTATGATTGTTGCTATATTTGTTGGTTCATGCTTATTAACATATATAACAGAAAGAATTATTGCACCAAAACTTGGTAAATATGAAGTTGATGAGGAAATTGTTGAACCAAAAGAAAAATTAACTCGTAGAGAGAAAAGAGGATTACTTTTAGCATTATTTGGAGCGACTATATACCTATTAATATTTATCTATAATATAATTCCAAATGTGCCTTTTGGAGGAAATTTCTTGGATTATTCTCAAACAAGATATATTGATAAACTATTTGGATATGATTCATTCTTCAATAGTGGATTTGTATTTGTAGTTACAATACTTTTCTTCATTTTAGGATTATTATATGGAATTGGTACAAAATCAATAAACAATCATCGTGATATATGTGATTTTTTATCACATTCTCTTGATGGAATAGGAAAAGTAATTGTTTTAATCTTCTGTGCTAGTATGTTTATTAGCCTACTTAAGTATACTAATATTGGGGCATTGGTTACTGCTGCACTTGCAAAAATGTTAAGTAACACTAATTTTGTTGGAGTTCCACTTATACTTCTTGTGTTTATAATTAGTATGATTTCAACAATATTACTTCCTTCATTTGTAAACCGTTGGGCAATTCTTTCAGGCACAGTTGTACCTATGATGATGACTGCGGGATTCTCACCTGAGTTTGCTCAACTAGTTTTCACAGTTTCTTCTAGTATAATGTATCCACTTACACCAGCAATGGCTTACTTTGTTATATATGTATCATTCATGGAGAAGTATGAAAAAGATGGAACTGGACTGGTAAAATCAATTAAGTATTTAATTCCATATTCGCTTGTTATCTTAGCAATGTGGATTGTATTAATTCTAATTTGGTATTTTGTAGGAATACCTCTTGGAATATCTACATCAGTAATTTTATAAAAAAAATATCTCAAATATTATATATTATGTTATAATTTATTAAGGAGGATTATGGTAATGAAAAAATATTTTAAAATTTTAATGATTATGGTTTTAGTTGTATTTCCTTTTGTAACAGTAAATGCAAAGACCACAAAGAAAGCAGAAAAGGGCCCAATTAATTTTTATATATTTTATGGATCAACATGTGGTTATTGTCAAAAACTTCATAACTATACTGCAACACTAGAAAAAGATAAAACTATCAATTCTAAATTTCGTATAGTTGATTATGAAGTATGGGGTGATAAGAACAACAGTGATCTTATGACTAAAGTTGGAAGTTATTTTAACTTTAATGTTGATGGTGTTCCATTTTATGTAATTGGTGATCAATATTTTACTGGTTTTTCAGAAGAATCTAGTCCAGAAAAAATAGTTAAAGCTATTAATGAGGAATATTCTGATTCAAATTATGTTGATGTTGTTGCTGGAATACAAGATGGTTCTATAAAAGTAGATAGTACTGGTTCAAATACTAAAACAGAGGAAAAGAAAAAAAATGATGTTGTTGGTTATGTAATTCTTGGTATAACTGCAGCTGTTGTAGTTGCTATTCTATTTGGTAGAAGTAATGCTAGTGAATATGTAGAACCTGATTCTGAAACTGATATGGAAGTTGAAGAAAAAGAAGAAGAAGTAAAAAATACAGAAAAAACTGAAAAGCAAGAATCAAAAAGTAAGAAAACTTCAACTAATAAAAATACAGCAAAAAAGAATACTAAAAAAAGTAAAAAATAGATTTAGAGTTTCTAAATCTTTTTTTTTGAATAAATATATATTATAATGTTTTTGTTAAACTTTTGGAGGTGATATTTTTTATGGACGGATACCCGAGGTATATAAATTATAAAAATAATATCAAATTTGGAGGTTTATATGAAAGAAAATATAAAGAAACTTATTGATGAGAAGAACATTAATGAGTTAAAAAATGTTATAAATAAAATGAATATTAGTGATTTGGCTGAAGTGATAAGTGATTTATCTAATTCAGATTTAGCTATGGTTTTTAGGATTATTCCTAAAGATAAAGCAGTTGAGGTTTTTTCAGAATTTGATGTAGTTGTAGCTACTAATCTTTTAAGGGAACTGAGTGAGAAGGAAACTGTTTCTTTAATTGATGAAATGTTTGCTGATGATGCAACTGATGTCCTTGAGGAAATGCCAGCAAATATTGTTGATAAAATTTTAAAAAATTGTAGTGATGACACGAGAAAAGATATTAATAAACTATTAAGATACGAAGAAGATACTGCTGGATCTATTATGACAGTTGAATATGTTGAATTTAAAGGTGAAACATTAGTTGGGGACGCAATTCTAAAACTAGAAAATGAAATCAGTTATTATGAAACTATTAATACATGTTATGTAGTAGATCATAAAAGAAAATTATATGGAAGTATTGAAGCAACTGACCTTCTTTTTGCTAAAGAAACAAATAAGATAAAGGATGTTTGTAAAAAAGATTTGATATATGTTTCAACTTTTACTGATCAAGAAGAAGTTGCTAATATGTTTCATAAATATAATTTGACAGTTATGCCAGTAGTTGACTCTGAAAATAGACTTGTTGGTATTATCACGATTGATGATGTTCTTGATGTATTTGAAAGTGAAGCAACCGAGGATATAAAAAAGATGGCAGCAATTATACCTGTTGATAAACCTTATGATAAAACAGGTGTATTTGAAACCTATAAAGCAAGAATACCTTGGCTTTTGCTTTTGATGATATCTGCTACTTTTACTGGAAAAATTATCGAAAGCTTTGAATCGGCTTTAGCAAGCGTAACTATTTTAACAGCTTTTATTCCGATGATTATGGATACTGGAGGGAATGCTGGTGGTCAAGCAAGCGTAAGTATTATTCGTGCACTTTCTTTAAATGATATTGAATTTAAAGATATATTTAAAGTTGTTTTTAAAGAATTTAGAGTATCTATTTTATGTGCATTAACTTTAGCTATTTGTAACTTTGTTAAACTTTTAATTATTGATGCTGTAAGTATAAAAGTTGCTTTTTGTGTTTGTTTAACTTTAATTGCAACTGTTATTCTCGCTAAATTTATTGGTTGTACTTTACCAATGTTTGCCAAAAAACTTGGTTTTGATCCAGCAGTTATGGCAAGTCCTTTTATAACTACAATAGTTGATGCATGCTCTTTAATAATATATTTTAATATAGCAACTATTTTGCTTGGAATTTAAGTAGTAAATTTACTACTTTTTTAACTATTTTATTGCTAAATATTAAATTATATATTATATTCAATATGTGAGGTTAATATGAAAAAAGCATCTTTATTTATTTCAATAATTATCTTTATAATTTCATGTTTTATAGCTTATGACGTTATCAATAGAAAAGAAGAAATTCATTTTATACCAACAATTACTGAAATTGATGATGGTGTAAAAAGTATTAAATTTAAAGTTGATACATTTTATTTGGCTATTGGAGAAAGTGAAAAATTAAACTATGATATAGAGAGTTCAAAAGATGATTATAAATTAACGTGGTCAAGTGAAAATGAAGATATAGTAAGTATAAGTGATGGAAAAATAGTTGGTGTTAACTTGGGAACATCAGTTGTTACTTTAAAAAGTGAAAGCGGAAAAAAGGCTGAAGTAAGTGTTACCGTAACGGATTTGATTAGAAAACCGGAGCTTGATGATAAAAAAAAGTTTTTACCTTGTCATGCCTATACTGAAGAAGAAGCCCATATTATAGATGAAGCTTTGAGAACTAGAGTTTTAAATAAAGGTGAAGGAACACGTGCAGCATTGATTGAAACAATAAGATTTATGACATTGTCATTTAAATATAAAGTATCTTACTTTTATGAAAATGGTAGAATGCATGAATCAGGAGTAAGAAAAGCTGATGGTGAGGGAAGATATTATCATAAAGGACTATACTTAAGTGAAGATAAATTTAAAGATATAAAAGTGTCGCATAAAGGTCCAGCCATATGGGGTTGTCCATTAACTAATTTACAAGATCATAATAGATATAAACCAGGAGCAAAGATGCCGAACGGGTTAGATTGCTCAGGTTTTGTTACATGGTCTTTATACAATTCTGGCCTTGACGTTGGAGATATTGGAGCAGGTATTAACGATAGACATAAAGATATGAGTGATGTCGGAGAAATGCATTCTTTAACATATGAATATGCAAACTCTGGTGATTATAAAGTAGGGGATGTGATCGCTCGTTGGGGGCATACAGCATTAATAGCTGGTAAAGATTCAGAATACTTATATATTGCTGAGTCTCTTCTTAAAGGAGTTAGAATCGAAAAAGTTAGTTATAAAAATCCAAACAGCAGTTTATATAAATACTATGCTTATATAAATAAAATGGATAAAGAGTATAGTAAAAACGATGACTATACGGATATGTGGGAATAGATTTATCTATTTCTTTTTTTATTTTTAAATTGACAGATATACCCCCTATACCCTATAATGATTTTGGTGATGTTATGAAAAGGGAGTGTAAATGTACAAGAAGCAAGCATAGAACTGATGAAGAAAAAAGGGATTTGACTAGAAGACTTAAAATAATAGCTGGTCAAATCAATGGTATTCAACAAATGATTAGTGAAGATCGATATTGTGATGACGTTTTACTTCAAGTAGCTTCAGCTACTAATGCTTTAAAAAGTCTTGGAAGTGAAATATTAAAAAGTCATATGAAATCATGTATGGTTGAAGATATAAAAAATGATAACATGGATGTTATAGAAGATATTATTGATCTTTTTGGCAAGTTAAAATGAAAACGATTTGTGTAAAAATAGATGGTATGCATTGTAGTCATTGTGAAACTACAATACGTGCTTCTTTGTTAAAAATAGAAAATATTAAATCTGTTGAATTTGAGAAAAATATTGCTATTATCAACTATATTGGTGAAATTGAAAAGTATGAAATTATTAGAAATGTTATAAAAAGCGGATATGTTACTAAAAATGAGTATATAAGTGATGATAAAGAAAATTTAAAAACAGATATTGAGCTAAAAGAATTCATATTTATATTATCAATAATTGTCATTGTTGCTTTTTTAATATATAGAATATTTAACTTTAATATTTTTAATTTTATTCCAACAATTGATACTAATATAACACTTGGTATGCTTCTTATTACTGGATTGTTTACGAGCCTACATTGTATAAGTATGTGTGGCTCATTAAATCTTGTTGCAACTGTTGATAAGAGTAAAAGTATAAAAAAGCCAATACTCTATAATTTAGGACGTCTTATTTCATATACGTTTATTGGCGGTTTAGTTGGTTTACTTGGAAGTGTATTAAGCATAAATGATACGTCTTCAGGAATTATTATCGTTATTGCTTCGGTTTTGATGTTTATAATGTCTTTAAATATGTTAGGTATAATTCATATAAAAAATGTTAAATTATTTAATTTTAAAAAAAGTTCAAAAAGTCCATTTATAATCGGTTTATTAAATGGCTTTATGCCTTGTGGACCAATGCAAGCAATGCAAGTTTATGCTTTATCAACTGGTTCATTTTTCCTAGGAGCTTTATCAATGTTTCTATTCTGTTTAGGAACTATTCCCCTTATGTTTGTATCAAGCTTAGTATTTAATATCGTTAAAGGTGAAAAAAAGATTATTTTAAATAAGATTGCTGTTGTTTTAATATTTATTTTATCTTTGTCGATGTTTATTAGAGGATTATCCTATTTAAACATTAATTTGCCTTTTATAAATACTGATAATTTTGTTGAAGCAAAAATGGTTGATGGAAAACAAGTTGTTGAATTTCATTTAACTTATGATAATTATCAAAATATGATAGTCCATAAAGGTATTCCTGTTGAAGTTATAATTCATGTAGATAAAAAATATTTGACTGGTTGTAATAATGAATTAAAAATTAAAGAATATGGTATAAATACAAAATTAGAAATTGGTGAAAATATAGTTGAGTTTACTCCTGATGATATTGGAGAATTTACATATAGTTGTTGGATGAATATGATAACAAATAAGATAAAAGTAATTAAGTAGGTGATGTATGAAAAAAATTGTTTTAAGTATTGCAGGAATGAGTTGCAGTGCTTGTTCTTCAAGTTTAGAGAATTTCTTAAATAAACAGGATGGAATTATATCTGCAAGTGTTAACTTAGTTCTTGCAAATGCATCAATTGAATATGATGATAACTTAACAAAGGAATATTTGGATGAATTAATAAAAAAAGCTGGTTTTAAAAGCTTGGGAGAATATAAAGTAGTTCAAGAAAATTTAAGGAAAAAAGATAAATTAAAATTGATTTTGTTTGGAATATTAGCTTTAATTGTTCTTTATGTTTCAATGTCACATATGGTTTGTCTACCAATAATAGAATTTTTGAATATGGAAAAATATCCGCTTAATTATGCAATTTGTTTAGCTGTTTTAAATATTCCATTTCTGATATATGGGTTGGATATTTTAATATCAGGTGTAAAAAACTTATTACATCGAAGCTCAAATATGGATACTTTAGTTATGCTTGGAGTTCTTTCAAGTGAATTATATAGTTTATTTAGTTTGGTTATGATTTTTAATGGTTCAATAGAATGCGTTGAAAACTTATATTTTGAATCTGTTTGTATTATTATTTATTTTGTTAAATTGGGAAGATTTATTGCTGATAAGAATAAAAATAAAACTCTTGATGCGATTAAAGAATTGGTAACAATTACTCCTGATTATGCTTATTTAAAAAAGGGTGATGAGGAAGTACGTATTACTCTTGATAAGATTAAAGTTGGGGATATTTTAATATGTAAACCGGGTATGAAAATTGCCGTTGATGGTAGGATTGTTAAGGGAAGTACTCATTTGGATGAAGCATTTATTACTGGAGAATCAATTGCTCAAAAAAAGAGTGTAGGTGATGATGTTTTAGCAGGTAGTTTGAATGTTGATGGTTTTATTGAATATGAAGCTATTAGAATTGGAGCTGCTTCAACAATTTCTGAGGTGGTAAGACTTGTAATTGATGCTAGTAATACAAAGACTCACATATCTAATCTTGTAGATAAAATAAGTCAAAAATTTGTTCCTACAATATTTTTTATTGCTTTACTTACTTTCATTGTCTATATGGTTATTGGTAGCACTTTAACTCAAGCATTGGAAAGATTTATTACAATTCTTGTAAGTGCTTGCCCATGTGCTTTAGGTCTTGCAACACCTCTTGCTATTGTAGTAAGTGAAGGAGTTTGTGCAAGATTTGGTATTCTTGTTAAATCAAGTGATATTCTTGAACGTGTAAAAGATGTATCAACTGTTGTTTTTGATAAGACAGGAACACTTACATATGGTGATTTACGTTTAAGTGAAGAACATATATTTGGTGGTGATTCTAATGATGTAAAAAGAATTGTTGCAAGCTTAGAAAGTAAAACAAGTCATCCAATCAGCAATGCTTTTAAAATAGATGATAAATTATATGATGTTGTTGATTTTAAAACAATTGATGGAATTGGTTTGACTGGTAAAGTTAATGATAAAGTTTATTTTATTGGAAATAATAAGTTATTTAAAGTGTTAGATATTAAAAATGATTATGAAGACTATGAAAAAAATATAGTTAATACTGGGGCTTCAATTGTATATGTTTTTGAAGAGAATAAAGTAGTTGCAATATTCGGAGTAAAGGATATCATCAGAGATAATATTCAAGAAGTAATAAAAAATTTAAAAGTAATGAATAAAAAAGTAGTTATGCTTACGGGTGATAATGAATGTACAGCTAAAATAATTGCTTCATCTATTGGAATTGATGAAGTTCGTGCAAATGTATTACCAAAGGAAAAGAAAATTAATATTGATGAATTAAAGCAAAGTGGTAAAGTTATGATGATCGGTGATGGAATAAATGATGCTCCTTCACTTAAAAGTGCTGATATTGGAGTTTCTATTGCTAGTGGAACAGATATTGCAAATAATTCAAGCGATATAATTCTTATGAATAACGATCTTTCTAATATAGTTAAATTGTTTAAAATTAGTAAGTTTACTTTTAAAATAATTGGAGAAAACTTATTTTGGGCATTTATCTATAATATTTGTATGATTATAATTTCTATTGGAATATTACCTATAACGAATAATCCAATGATTGCAGCTTTTGCGATGACTTTAAGCAGTATAACTGTTTCATTTAATTCTTTAAGAATATTGAAATTAAATAAGGAAGGAAGATAAATATGTTTAAAAAAAATAATAAATTAGAAATAATTGTTAAAGGTATGAGTTGTTCTCATTGTGTTTCTTCAGTGAAAAAATCTTTTCTTAACATTGATGGAGTTAAAGGTGTTAAAGTGGATTTAAAAAACGGTAAAGTTGTGATAGAATATGTTGGAACTCTTGAAATGTCAGTTATAGAAAAATGTATAAGCGATTTAGGATATACTCTTGAGGTAACTCTATGAAAAAAATCATATTTTCGTTTTTTGTGATATTTTTAACTATGATGATGTGTAGTTGTTCTAAAAGTGAAACTACCAATAAATATATGGAATTAAGTAAAAATATAAAAAATGAAATTGAGATTAATACTGAAAATATTACTAGTGAAGCAACTTATGCAAATTATGAAGTTGATGGAGTAATAGTTCAATTTATACTTGTTAGAGGAACTGATGGTGTAGTTAGAATTGCATTTAATACATGTCAAGCTTGTAATCCATCACCAACAGCCTATTTTATTCAAAAAGGAGAATATTTGGAATGTCAAAATTGTAAGAATAAATTCCATATTGATAAAATAGGTGTTGAAAAAGGTGGATGCAATCCAGCTCCAGTTGAGAAAAAAACGATTAAGGGCGAGAAAATTGTAATTGATGCAAGTTATGTTGAGAGTTATAAAGATAAGTTTGAAAATTGGAAAGGTCCAGTGAAATAATATGATCTATTTAGATTATGCTGCTTCAACTCCGGTAGATGATGAAGTTTTAAATGAATTTATTCGCGTTTCTAAAGAATATTATGCGAATCCAAATTCAAATCATACACTTGGGATGAAAGCAAAAATGGTTATAGTTGAAGCTACTAAGAATATTGCTAAACTTCTTAATGTTAAAGAGAATGAAATAATTTATACAAGTGGTTCAAGTGAAAGCAACAATTTAGTTATTAAAGGCGTATGTGAAAGATATAAAAGTAGGGGAAAGCATATACTTATAAGTTCTTTAGAACATAATTCAATTGTATCGTCTTGTACATATTTACAAGAACTTGGTTTTGAGGTTGAGATTATTCCTGTTGATAAGTATGGAATTATTAACATTGATGAATTAAAGAAAATGTTAAGAGATGATACCATCTTAGTAAGTATTACTTCTGTTGATTCAGAACTCGGAATAAGAGAACCTATTGAGGAAATTGCTTCTATTTTAAAGGAATATCCAAATTGTTTTTTTCATACTGATGCTAGTCAAGCTATTGGTAAAGTTAATATTGATTACAGCGATGTTGATTTAATAACTATTACACCTCATAAGTTTTATGGACTTTCTGGAGTAGGTATTTTAGTAAAACGTGATAATGTGTTTTTAAAGCCTCAAATCAATGGAGGAAAATCTAGTACGATTTATCGAAGTGGTACACCGGATACAGCCTTGATTGCATCTGCTTCTATTGCTCTTAAAAAGTCTTTGGAAAATATGGAAAAAAGACGTATTTCCGTTATAGATAAGAATAATAGAATTGTTGAATATTTAAAAGGTAAAAAGGATATTACAATAAACAGCAATGATAATTCAATACCTTATATTATTAATTTTAGTGTTCAAAATAGGAAGTCTAATGATCTTCAAAAAAGACTCAACGATTCAGAAATATATGTTTCTACTAAAACATCTTGTTGTCCGATTGAAACACCATCTAAACTTGTATATGCAGTTACTAAAAATAAAGGACTTGCTAGTTCTTCAATTAGAATTAGTTTAAGTCATTTGACAACGAACGCGGAAATTGATAAATTTATTGAAGTGATGAATAATATTATCGGTTAGAATTTAGGTGTGTTATGGAGAAGTATAAAGAAATTGAAAAAAGTATTATAAAGAAATATCGTAAGGAAATATGGTCTAAATTTATTGAAGCTGTTAAGACTTATGAACTTATTCAAGATAATGATAAAATAATGGTTTGCATAAGTGGAGGAAAGGATTCATTTTTACTTGCTAAATGTATTCAGGAATTAAAACGTCATGGCAAAATTAATTTTGAAGCTAGATATGTGGTAATGGATCCTGGATATAATGAGTATAACCGTAAATACATTGAGGATAATGCGCGTATTCTTAATATTCCAATTGAAATATTTGAAAGTGATATTTTTGATGTTGTATCGACAATTGATTCTAAAAGTCCTTGTTATTTATGTGCAAAAATGCGTAGAGGTTATTTATATAATAAAGCAAAAGAAATTGGATGTAATAAAATAGCTTTGGGTCATCATTTTGATGATGTTATTGAAACAACTTTACTTTCAATGTTTTATGGAGCTGAAATTAAAACTATGATGCCTAAACTTCATTCTGATAATTATGAAGGACTTGAACTTATCAGACCTCTTTATTTGGTAAAAGAGGGCGCTATTATTTCTTGGAGAAATTATAATGAACTTACATTTATCAACTGTGCTTGTAGATTTACTGAAGGTTGTTCTTTAATCAATGATGGAACAAGTAAAAGAAAAGAAATGAAAGAATTAGTAAAAAAGATGAGACAAATTAATAGAGAAATTGATCATAATATATTTAAAAGTATGGATAATGTTAATTTAAACTGTGTCTTAGGAACTAAAAAGAATGGTGAATATAAAAGTTTCTTGGATGAATATAATGAAAAATAAGTAATTCTCACTTTATGTCGTGTATTATATAAAATATATTTTGTAGTATAAAGACAGAAAGGAAGGAAGTTATGAATCAAGAAAAAATTGGGAAGTTTATTGCTGAAAGGCGTAAAGAGTGTAACTTAACTCAGGAAGAGTTAGCTGAAAAATTAAATGTTAATAGTAGAAGTATATCAAGATGGGAAAATGGAAAATGTATGCCGGATATGTCCATGTATAATTCAATATGTGAAGTTTTAGGAATATCAATTAATGAATTCTTATCCGGAGAGAAATTGAAAAAAGATGAATATCAGGATAAGTTTGAGAAAAATATGATAGATGTAGTTGGAACTGTGGAACTTAAAAATAAAACTATTAGGATTTTTAACTTAGTCATTTTGTTTGTTGCTGTTTTCTTAATATCGGTTATTGTCTTTAATTTTTTATTAAACTATGTTTATATTAAACAAAATTATGATAAACGTACGATGAATGTGTCTTTTGAAAATCATTCATTAAAACTTACTACTCCAGTGCTTGGAAATACAAAATATGTTTATTTTGAATATGAAAATGAATGTTTAGCTTTTGTTACATATTATGAAAATCTTGGAACAATAATAAATAGAAGTGAGAAGTTTGATGAATTTACTGGTTATGATTTAAGTGAGAACACTTATACAAATGATTTATATGTAAGTGATAGTTGTTTAAAAAAGAGAAAAAAAGTATATTATACTAAACAAAGTTTATCACATATAAATAAAATATATAAAAGTAACGATATAACTAAATTAGATAAAGTAATAAATAAATCTAATTTGCTTTATGAAACGAAAGTTAGCTAGAGTATATAAAAAATGATGGTTATTCCCCATCATTTTCTGTTTTTATTAAATAACTAAAATATTCTTTTTTTCTTTCTTCTAGTTTTTGAAGCTTTATATCAAGAACTTTTTTTTTGTGGAATAGATGATTTCCCTTTTAAACATAAATCTAAATATTTTTTCATTTCTATGATGTTCATTCCACATTTTTTTTAACATGATAGATTTTTTATCCAATTTATATCATTATCGTCAAATACTCGATAATTGCTTTTGTTCCTGTTGACATTTGGAATTAATCCCTCATTGCAATAAAATTTTAATGTGTCATAGGAAAATCTAGCTTTTTCACATGTTTCTTTCAGTGAACATAAAGCCTTGTTAGTCATTATGTATTTCTCCTTTACAAATTTAATTTTATACTTGACCGTGAGTAACCTCCGACATTTATGATTATAGAGTAAGAAGAATTTGAAGTCAGTTTATATTCATAGAAAGAAATGATTATATGGAATATGTTGAACTTAATAATGGAGTAAAAATGCCTATACTAGGTTTTGGTGTTTATCAAATACCTAAAGAGGATACTAAGAGATGTGTACTTTATGCAATTAAAGTGGGATTTAGAAGTATCGATATAGCTCAAAGTTATTTTAATGAAAGTGAAGTTGGAGATGCTATAGTGGAATGTGGTGTTCCAAGAGAGGAATTATTTATTACTAATAAGGTATGGATAGATAATTATGGTTATGAAAATTGTAAAAAGTCGGTTATGGAATCATTAAAGAAGCTTAAAACTGATTATATTGATTTAGTTTTACTTTATCAACATTTTGCTGATTATTATGGAGCATATCGTGCTTTAGAAGATCTATATCATGAAGGAAAAATTAGAGCAATTGGAGTGTCAAATTTTTATCCTGATAGATTAAGTGATATTTGTTTATTTGGAAGAAAAGTTGTTCTGCAATCAATCAAATTGAAGTAAATCCTCTTAATGCTCAAGTAAAAGCACAAGAAAATATGAAAAAATATGGAGTTAAAATGGAAGCATGGGCACCTTTTGGAGAAAGAAGAAATGGTTTATTTGAAAATGAAGTTTTAATTAATATTGGTAAAAAATATAGTAAATCTTCTGCTCAAGTAATGCTTAGATGGTTAATTGAAAGAGGTGTTATTATTGCATGCAAATCAACTCATATTGAACGTATGGAAGAAAATTTCAATGTATTTGATTTTAAATTAACTGATGAAGACATGAAAGAAATTAATAAATTGAATACACAAAATAGTTTATTTTTTTATCATCAAGATCCAAAAATGGTTGAATGGTTTGACGAGATTGTAAAATCAAGAAGAGATAATGAAGATTGTCGTAAAGATAAGAAGAATTGGTAGGGAGAATATATGAAAAAAGTTTTATCAATAATTATAGTAATATTAATAGTAATTGGGATGGGAGTTGGAGTTTATTTTGTAATTAATAAAAACAAAGTAAATGATAATGCAGCTGAAAATAATAACAGACAATTATAAATGATAGTAATACTAATACATCTAATGGAAAAAATTTGGTTGTTTATTATTCTGCTCAAAGTCATACTGAAGATGTTGCTAAAAAGATAGCTAATAATTTAAATGCCGACATATTTGAAATTATACCAAAGGATATTTATACATCAGATGATTTGAATTGGTCAAATGAAAATTCAAGAGTTTCAAAAGAACATAATGATGAATCTTTAAGAAATGTAGAATTAACTAATACTAAAGTTGATAACTGAGATAGTTATGATACAGTTTTAATTGGATATCCAATTTGGTGGGGAATAGCTGCTTGGCCAGTAAATAATTTTGTAAAAGATAATGATTTTACTGGTAAAACAATTATTCCATTTTGTACTTCAGCATCAAGTGGACTTGGTCAAAGTGAAAAGTTGCTTGAAGAGATGGCAAATGGTGGAAATTGGAAAACAGGTCAAAGATTTTCATCAAGTGCGAGTGAAGCGGACATAAAAACATTCACTGATAGTTTAAAATAAAAAGAAAAATGAAAAAGCAATAAATTTAACAAATAAAATGCATAAAGGCTTTAAGAAATGTTGCTAAAAAAGTATCTTTTATTATGCTATAATTTTTATTAGGAGGTTTCTATTATGTTGGGAATAGAATGCTTAAAAAAAATAAATCCTATATGCATTTCTAAAAGGTTAGGCTTATATATAAAAAATGCTGATTGTAAATTTTTTAGACAAGAAATTAAGTATCTTTTATATGAAGATTATCATCGAAATTTTGAAAAAGATTACCATTTTAGGAAAAAAATATTAAGTAGTTTAAATGATGAATACTATTCAGGATTATTAAAAAAAGATATTTCTAAATTAACTGCAGCTCAAATATTATCATTAATTTCAAAATATATAATTGTATTTGACTATGAATATTCTGAAAGTTCGCTACTAGTGGGTGATGAAATTTTCTCTGAGTGTAAAGAAGATGAACTCTCTAAGGAACTTCATAAAACGCCATTAATTAATCCTACTAATGAATATGATATAGAATATAAATTTTTATTTTTATATAATTTTGTGGAGAGAAGTAAAGGTAAAAAGAGAAATGACCTTGACATCTTGTTTAATACTGGTTGCTCTGATTGGCCGGATAGTTATATATTTAATATGCTTATGCAGAAAACATACAAAAGTAGAGAAGAAAACCAATCTTATATATTTTATAAATATTATAAAAATTACAATTCAGAATTTGCTAATAAAATAAATGGATTAATAAAATTTGGCAAAAAATATGACAAAATTGTTGTTAACTCTGATGAATATTTTAAACTGGATTTTATTGCAGAAATTTTGCTATCAGCAGATAAAAGTCAATATTCTTTGTTAAATTATGTTTTATTAATTGAAATGCTGATTATTAACCCAGTAAGAGATACAAGAAGCCAATTAAAAGATAAATTAAAATTTTTTGTCGATGATCTATCAATAGAATTTGAAAACGAAATTGATGTAGAAAATTTTTCTACACTTATATATGATATTAGATCAAGATTAATTCATGGTAATTTTAATAGTTTAAAAAAAGAGTTATTTAAGTATAAAAAGAACTATTTGAAAAATTTTACATTTGATTATGGTGAATATAAGGAAGAAAATTGGATTATAGGTCATCTTAATTTAGAATTGAGAAATATTCTGAAAAATATAATGTATAAATATTTTAACAAGTATGAAATGCTCAAAGATTTTAAATATGATAGAATAAAAAAAATTTAAATTGTATATTAATATTAATTTATGGTATGTAAAACTTAATAAAAAATGAAATATGAAAAGTGCCATATTTCATTTTTTTTCATACACTATTTTAGGTGATACTATGAATAATTATAAGATTATAATTGACCCTGGTCATGGTGGTACTGATAATGGTGCAAGTGGAAATGATATAATTGAAAAAAATATGACTTTAGCAATTAGCAAAATAATGTATGATGAGTTAAAAAGACTTGGAATACCTGTTTATATTACAAGAGAAATAGATGAAACATTGAGTCCAACTCAAAGAGTCAATAGAATTAAGAATGCTTTTGGAAATGATAGTAATGTTATTGTTGTGTCTAATCACATAAATGCAGGAGGAGGCAATAATCATTGTGTAACGACTATGTATAACAATTAAAGCCAAAAATATAGTAAGAAATGGAGATTAGTTATAATATGAGTTACACAAAAGAAAAAGAATTAATGGAAGAAGGAAATATATCTGATGAAGAATTTCAAGAAAAGTATTTACCTTTCTATGATAATTTTGAAGAGTATATAATTAGATATGTAATACCAGATGCAGTAGCATTTTATATTGCAAATAGTTATTCAAGAGGATGCTTAGATGATAGTAAACTATATAATCATATTAATTCTGCAGTAGATATTTTTAATTGTAGATGCGATATTGATATTATAATTCCATCCATAGAAAAGATATTAAATATAAAATATAATCTAAAAATCACTGGTAGAAATCCATTAAAACTGGAAAAATATTATTAAACAAAAAAAGATTCAAACTAAACTGAATCTTTTTATTAATTATTTAAAAAATGTTTTATTTTATTTAAATCGGGATTTTTAATTAACAAATCTTCAATCCAAGCTTTTTCAGGATTTTTATCTTTTGTAATTATATTGTTTTTTATAGCGTTACTTATACTAGATATATAATAATTGTTATTTTTATTATTAATATAATATAATTGATCATTTGTCATAGAAAAGGCAACAAATGGAGAATGTGTTGTAAATATCAATTGAGAAAAATGATTAAAATCCTTTGAAGAATTTAAATTTATTAAAAAATTTACTAGTGTTGGGTGAAGGCTTAATTCTATTTCATCAATAAGCAATAAATTATTTTTTTCTAATGCATCTAGAATAATAGATCCTATAACTAATATTTTTCTAGTTCCGTTTGATAATTGAGGAAAAGTTAAGAAAGTTTTTTTTGAATTCCAAAATAAGATTTTTGGTTTTTTTTCATTTTCATCAAGTGTAATATCAATTATTTTATCATCTGCAATGTTACATAGTTCAACAAACTTATTACCATGTTTATTAAAGGCTTCAAGCAAATCTACACCTTCACTACCATCCAAATACGATACATGCTTTATCATTTCATTAAAAAATGTATTATAATACTTAATTCTATCATCAATATTTTTTTCTTGATTTTTACTATTGTTGTTTTGGTATAACAAAGTAGTAGTTATTTCACTTTCAATAATATTATTTGCTAAACAGATAACTTCATTTTTCTTACTGTCAAAATTTTTTTTATACTCTAATTTTTCTAATAAAACGCCGGATTCCTTATAATTGCTTTTGTACATTAATGTATAAGTATATATACCTGAAATATTATTTTTTCTTTTTGGTATAAATAATTCTAAAACTATAGTGCTTTTATCTTTAGAACGAAGATTATTTTGTTCTCCAAGCTTTAAAGTATTTATATCTATTAAAAATTTTTTTAATTCTTCTGGTGTCATTCTTTTTATAAAACTATCAAAATCTTTGTTATTCGAAATGCTTTTCCTATGAGGAAACAAAAGAAAATCTTGCACAGTTTCTATAGCATTTAATATACTTGTTTTACCACTTGCGTTACTACCAATTATGCATATATTTTTTAATATCTTTGTTTTTTCAGAAATTTTCGAAATATCATTATTAGAATGTTTAATTTTATTTGATGCAATACAAGAAATATTAATATTATTACTTACACCTTTATAGTTGTCTATCTTAATATTTAAAAGCATAATTACACCTCAAAATAATTATATAATCTTCTGCTACAAAAGTCAATATTATTGGTCAAAAAAGACTAACAATATTTTAAATAAATGTAAATGTGTATTCAAAAATATATTTTGCTAGTTAGAAATGACTTGAAACTTGACAAAATATGCATATTGATATATAATGAATGCATACAAGGGTATTTGAGAAGTATTTTACGTATATGAGTTCTTGTATAAAAAAATAGTTTCAGTGAATGTGAAACTATAGGCCCGACACCTGTAGTAATTGTAGCATATTTTATCTCAAAGTGCAACATTTGAAGAAACAGAAAGGAGGAAATATGTCTACTTTTATTGCAACAGCAATTAAAATGAAAAATGGATGTGCATATTCAAATAGCTTGCTAGAAATTGATCAAATATATCTTTCTAATAGTAAAGATGGATGGTATAAAAAAGCTATTATTCATGATTATGTAAAGTCGAATCCTAAAAGTATTACTGTAGGATCAAATTATGGTCCATATGTAATACCTGCAATAAGTTCTAACGGTGAAAAGTATGTTAAAAGTACACCTAATACTACAACATCGGATAATTTATTAAGCTTGCCTAGAAAATAAAAATTTACCTGTTTTAAAGAAAATGCGAAAATATTTGATTAATTATATTTAATGTTTTTGCATTTTTTTATGGGATTTTGTTAAATTTGGTGGCTATTTTTTATAAAAATTAATAGTATTTTTTGAAAAAAACATTGAGAAAAAATAAAAAAATTACACCACTTACAAGAGGTAACTTACTAGTCTTGTACAATATATCAAGCATGGTGTTGACACACCCTTTAATGCTTGTTAGGGAGTATCCTAAGACCCATATAATTAGTATCTGACAGTTACTGAAAATTTATTATTTTTATTGTGTAAATTTTATTTACTCAAATATAATAAAATGATATAATATTGTTATGAAAGTAAATGGTGATTCTATGACTAATGAAGATAAAATTAAACAGTTTTTAGATGCTAATCATGGATATATATCTACATCAGATTTTTTAAAGCTAAATATTAGTAAACCATTAATAAAAAAATATGTTGATAATGGTTTAATAAATAAAGTTTCACATGGTTTATATATTGATAGCAATATATTAGTTGATGACGAATATGTTTTTCAAAAAAGATATCCTGATGCGATATATTCATATAAGACAGCATTAAGTATGCTAGGTTTAATAAATGAATTGCAAGAAGAAATAGAAATAACTGTTAATAGTAAGAAAAGAGTATTAAGTAATTATAAAGTGCACTATGTCGCAGATAAATATTATAATATTGGAATTAAAGAAATTAATAATATGTTTAATAATCCAATTAAAGTATATAATGCAGAAAGATGTATTTGTGATATTTTAAAGAGTGATGATTTTGACTTAGAATTACAAAATAATATATTACACGATTATTTTAATAGTAGTGATAAAGATATAGATAAATTACTAGAGTATTCTAAAGTGTTTAATATATATGAAAAAGTTAGAACTTTAGTAGATTATGCAGTAAGATATGAGTGACAATATGAATTTTTTGGATTGTATAAATGATGAAAAAGATAAAAAGGAAATTTTTGAAGAGTTAAGTAAAATTAATAAATATAAAAACTATTTGTTGACTAACAAAACAACAAGTGATGAAATTCAAAAGTTTATTATTGACACTATTAATAAATATAGAGAAAAAATAGAAGTTGCTAATTATTATACTAAACCAAATGATGAAATAAGTAGTAACCAATACGATACGTTATGTACTTTAGAGGCAATGATTAGGCAGTATGTGATAATAAAGTATATTGAAAAGATAGGGGATTAATTAAATGAGTGAAAAAGAATTGGATTCAAGTAATATTGATTATATTGAAGAAATTAAACCAGAAGGATATGTAAAACAACTAGAATGGGATATGGCTATAGGCCTTCAAGAAGTTGATAATTTAAAACCTTCTAAATATTTAGAAAAATTATTAGAAGAAAATGTAAGTGGTAATTTAACTATTAAACAAGTAGAGGAAGAATTAAGAGAATATTATATAGAAAAAGATAAAAAACAAGAATTAAATCATAATGAATTAGAATGTGATTTTGTAGCAACGAGAATTGTTGAATTATTACAAATTGATAATTTTGAATTATCTGTAGATTATTTAAAATACATTCATAAATATTTATTTCAAGATGTTTATGAGTTTGCAGGAGAATTTAGAAATATAGATTTTTCTAAACATGAAAAAATACTTAATAATGATTCAGTAGCTTATGGTGATTGTAAGACATTAAAAGAATCATTAGAATATGATATATCTTTAGAAAAAGAAAAAAATTATAAAGATATGAGTGTTGTAGAAGTAATAAACAATATTACTAAGTTTTCATCTAGTATATGGCAAGTACATCCATTTAGAGAAGGTAATACTAGAACTACAGCATTATTTATTGAAAAATATTTAATTAATTTAGGATATGAAGTAGATAATACTTTATTTAAAGATAAATCAGTATATTTTAGAAATGCATTAGTTAGAAGTAATTATTTTAATAATTATTTAAATATAAAAGAAGAAAGTAGTTACTTAGTTAAATTTTATGAAAATTTATTATTAGGTAAAAATAATAATTTACATTCACAAGATTTAATTGTAAAAGAGTTATTTTAAACAATAAAAACAAGTAGTGGAGGAAGTTATGAGATATATTGGCAATAAAGCAAAATTATTAGATAAATTAGAAAAATTGATTAATCAAAAAAAAATTGGCAAAAAAGGAGCAGTTTTTTGTGACTTGTTTTCCGGGACTTGTGCTGTAGGAGATTATTTTAAAGATAGATTTGAAATTTTAGCAAATGATACATTATATTTTTCATACGTAATATCTAACGGAAAGTTAAAATATAATAAAGATTTTTTCAGAGAATTAGGTTTTGATCCATTTGATTATTTTAATAATATAGATACATCGAATTATGTTTCAGGTTTTTGCTATAATAATTTTGCACCAACTATTTCAGGAAGACAATATTTTTCTGATGAAAATGCTAAAATGATTGATTTTATCAGAAATACAATAGATGTATGGTTTGATGAGAAGAAAATAAACGAATATGAAAAGTATTATTTAATAGGAAGTTTATTAGAAAGTGTTAGTAAAGTTTCAAATGTAGCAGGTGTTTATTCAGCCTTCCTAAAAATTTGGGATCCAAGATCAGTAAAAAGGATGGAATTTATTCCATTAGAATCATTACCAAATGCAAAGTATCAAAATGAAGTATATATTGAAGATGTTAATGATTTAATAACTAAAATAAGTGGGGATATTTTATATTTAGATCCGCCATATACACCAACTCAATATATTAGTCAGTATCATGTTCTTGAAACAATTGCAAAAAATGATAACCCTAAAACTCATGGTGTAGGTGCACATAGAGATAATGGAAATCAAATATCAAAATGGTGTAAAAAAGGTTATGTTCATGAAGAATTTGAAAAGTTGATAGCTAATGCTAATTTTAAACATATTATTTTTAGCTACAGTGATGCAGGGATTATGTCAAAAGAATATATTGAAAAAGTTTTAAAAAGATATGCAAAGGAAGGTACCTACGAATTTAAAAAAATTAATTTTGTAAAATATAAAAGTACTCGTGCAGTAAATAGAGAAATTAAAAACAACACAAAAAATAAAGAACATTATGAATGGTTATTTTATATAGAAAAAGATTTTGATACAAATTATATTTCACCATTGAATTATATAGGAGGAAAATGGGATGTTCTTCCTTTATTGAAAAACAACTTTCCTAAAAAAATTAGCACTTTCTATGATTTGTTTGGTGGTGGCGGAACAGTTTCAATAAATGCTAAAGCTGATAAAGTTGTATATAATGACATTAATTGGGTTGTTAGGGATTTACTTGAAAAGATAGCACATGACCAATTTTTTACAACTTATAATTACATAGAAAAAACTATAAAAAAATATGGTTTAGAAAAAAAGAATAAGGAAGCATACAACTTGTTTAGAGATAAGTATAATTCTTTGGAAAAAGGTTCAAGAAATCCTTTGGATTTATATTTATTAATATGTTATGGTTTTGAACATCAAATAAGATTTAATAATAAAATGGAATTTAACAATCCATGTGGAAATTCAGGATATAATCAAGAGATGTTAGAAAAGCTAGTTTCGTATTCTATTAAAGCAAAAAGCATGAATATAGTATTCAAATCAATGGATTATAAAAGATTTGAAAAAGATATAGAAAAGGGTGATTTTGTATACTGCGATCCACCTTATTTGAATTCATGTGGGGCTTACAACGATGGCAAAAGAGGATTTAATGGTTGGGATGAAACACAAGAAAAAGAATTATTGGAGTTTTTAACTAGACTTCATAAAAGAGGTATAAAATTTATGCTATCTAATATGATGACAAGGAATTCGATAGAAAATCAACATTTAAAAAAATGGATTAAAGACAATGGATATACAGTAATAAAAAATGACAAAATGACATTGAGAAATAGGCAAGATAGACAAGAGATAATAGTGATAAATTATTAGGTGGAGGTAGTTATGGAAATAGTTGCTAAAATATTTAATTGTAATTATGCGACTTATAAAAAATTTTATAAAGACGCTATAAAAAGGGCATATAAAAAAGATAATGTCGATATTGATCCTGACAAAATTAAGATTTCGATTGAAGAATTACCAGGTGCCACTATACAAGCTCAAAGATCTGTTGATAAACATAATAGAACAATATCTGTTTTTGAGAATGATAAATTAAAATATATTATAGGATTTTCAAATACTAACTTTGATGAAGATAAAAAGAAAGAAGTAGAAACAGTAGGTGGAAAGTATGTGTATGGCAAAGATGGTTATCATTCTAATACATATTTATTTCAGGGATTAAATAAGGTTTTTGAATATTATTATGATGTTAAAAATAGCGCTAAAGATGTTAAATTATATTTTTATTTATTAGATACAAATACAACTTATGCTAAAAATTTGTCTAATCTTATGAATTATAGAAAGTTAGCGACTATTGGATTTGATATATTAAATCTTGATGAAATATCATTTAAAGAATATGAACAATTAGGTTTTAGTATGGAAGAAACACATGATGATATTAAATATATCTCATTTAATAAATTTGCAAATGATATATTGTATTTATCAAAGAAGAATATTGGAAATGTACCTTCATATTTAAAATGTATTGATGAAAACTATGATATTACAAAAGATGAAATAGATGAAGATGGAGTACATATTATTCCTAATCAAAAATATATTTATACTTTTAAAACATTATCTGCAGAAGGTTATGATAGTTTCTTTACGATGTGGACATTAATTATACTTGCAAAAAAAGAGAATAAAGATTTAGAATTTTTATTCGGGACACAACTATATAATCTTAGTGATGGTAAAGAAAATTATAAACAATCAACTGGCTTTACTGGCCCAATATTAAAGTTAATTGAAAAAGCAAATTTGGATATACACTACGAGACATCTGAAGAAATATTGCATCAATTTGAAAGAGAAAAAAATCAGTATGAAAAGGCAAAAAGTAATAATATTCTAAGAAATCAAGAATTGTTTAAGAATAATATTAGGCAAAAAGGTATTCAAACTAAGTGTTATTTATGTGGATGTGAAATTGAACATATTCTTGAGGCTGCACACTTGTGGGGAGTAGGTGATATAAAAAATACAGCATCTGGGGAAATTAATGCTATAATATCAAAACCTGAAATGAAAGATTTAATTGATAAGAATAATGAACATTGTAATGAATCATTTTACAAAAAATACGTTCTTGCAAATTCTGGAGATAATGGAGTTTGGCTATGTAGTAACCATCATGGTTTATTTGATAGTAACTATTATTGTTTTGATTCAAAAGATGGAAAGATTCTTATCAAATTGGATGCAACTGAAGAAAGCAAAATGTTTTTTGATCTAATAACATATAATGATAAATTGCCAGATGAAGTATTAACACCTAGAACTAAAACGTTTTTATCAAAGAGACAAGAATTATTTGAAAGTAATAATGTTTTATAAGTATATGTTATATTAGGAGGAGTTTTATGAATAAGGATAGTCTATTAATAAAAATAAGTGATTATTATAATATTAAATCTGAAATATTTGAAAAATTAGGTGTTTTGGATTCGTTAGTATATTTTGATACTCCATTATTCTTAAACCCAAAATTATTGTCAGAATGTAATATACCTGAATTTAAAAATTCTAAGCAAAAAATTATAGAACATTATCAAACAACCATAAATCTATTGAAAAAAACGAATTGTAATGATTTGTATTGGAAAGCAGTTAAAAAGCATTTTAACTTTCCGGAACCAAGTGGTATTGGGCTGGGTACAAGTATGAAATCAACTGACGGCAATGGTTTAACTGGAAAAACAGCTGAAAAATGTTTGTTAACTTTGAAGGAAATAGTTAATCAAGATATTGATGATCCAACTATGTATAGATTATTATTTTTAGTTCAAGAAAATATTGGTGTTGATAGAATAAGCGATATGATATGTAGAATAATATATGATGATTTATGCTTATATTCAAACAATATGATAGAAAAATTGTGTATAAAAGATTATTATATAAATTATGAAACAGGATTAAAGTATTTAAAAAGGCCAAGTGGCAAATTACTATTTTTATTACCAGCAGATTTATTAAGTGAAATACCCGATGTTTTAAATGGTTATGATATACAATCAATATCTGAATACAATCAAAAAATCAAAGAGTATTTATGTGAGTTTTTTAATACAGCATATATCAATATTTCGGCTATAAATGAAACTAAAAAAGAAAAAATGCGTGAATGCTTATTAGGAAATAAGGAATTATTGGAACAATTACTTTATGAGGGAAACATGAAAGAAGCAGAAATATATGATTATTCCCATGACCCATTAGGGATTGTAAATAACCTAGAAGTAATAAGAGAAAAGGTATTAGAACAAAAAAAAGTTTTTATAGAATTAACAAAATCATCTAATTCATTACAGGAATTTGTAAATAAATTATTATTTGTTTATAAGAGATGTCTAGAAGATTTAGGCTTAAATGAGGAACTTTATTATATCGATTCAAAGACAAAGAGGCGTAATGTTAGAAAAGAAGTTACAAGTCATAGATTATTTATTATAGTGTTAGAGGTAGCAAAGCAACTAAAACTATATGATTATTCATTTGAACCAAAGGTTGGTAATGGGCAAATAGAATTTGTGATTTACAATATGAAAGAAAAGATTTTAATTGAATTTAAATTAAGCAAAAACAATTTAATTCATGGGTATGATAAGCAACTTCCAATATATATTAAAAGATATGAATCAACATACTCATTTTATGTAATAGTCAAGATTGATAACGGAAATTCAATTGAAAGATTTTACAAAGAAAAGAAAACTAATATTTCTAATTGTTCAATCATAGAAATTGATGGAACAATAAAAAAATCTCCATCTTCAATTTAGGCAAAGATTGAAATTTTTGCAAAAATTTGCTATAATTAAATTAGGGCACAACGAGTGTGCTCGAAAAAGTCGACTTTATTAAAGGAAGTTTATGCAATGTTCTCAATAAGAACTTAACAAGAATGAAGTGCCAAAATTAAAGGGAAGTACTAGTGTATTTCTAGAATTGCTGTACTATTCTTTGTTCAGTTCTTTTTCTTATGCTCTAAAAGACTGACAAATAATAGACTATTAAGGTAATCTTATATCAATGAATATGGAAAGAGATATTGAACCTTTTATTAAATTAGTTTTTCCAACAAGTTTATTGGGAGATAAGAATTTAACACCACTTGAAAGATTACTATTAATTTATATTTTGTCACTTTGCAAGAAAATGTGATATTGTTGGGCTACTAATGAGTATTTTAGTGAGAGATTTGGTGTTAGTAAACAAACAATATCAAAGAGTATAAGTAGTTTATCTAAATATGGTTATATTGTTGTAAAGCACATTAAGAAAGAAAAAAGAAAAATTAAAATATCAGAGGCATTCAAAAAAAGAATATCGGATATACAAGAAAATCTTAATACTAGTATTCAAGAAAACTTTAAACAATATAATAAAAATAATAATATAAGAAAAAATATAGGTCCTGTTATAGAATATGATGATAAAGGTAATATCATATCTTGGAATGGTAAACCTACAGTACCAGAACCTATGAGTGAAGAGGAAATTAAAAAATTAGAAGCATTAATAAATGAAATAACAAAAGGAGATGAATAATTAATTGTTTAACAAAGTCATACACTATAAAGAGGTGACTTATGTTTAATATAATAGAAACATTTAAAAAAGATTCTCCTAATTTGACCTTGTTGATAACTAATTATATAAAAAGAGTGATGGATAATGAGTAGAACAATGGTGTTATATTGTTCTTTATGGTACAATATAATTGGCTTTAATTTGTTATACAAGAAGAAAGGAGTATAAATGTATAACAATACAGTAAAAGCACCAGAGTTTTACAAAGCAGGAATATATATAAGATTATCTGAAGCCGATCAAGGAAAATCTTACGAATCAGAAAGTGAGAGTGTCCTTAATCAAAGAAATATGCTAATGAAATTCGTAAAGGACAATGGTTTTATCTTTGTAGGAGAATATGTTGATGATGGCTATTCTGGTACTGATTTTGATAGACCGGGATTTAATCTAATGATGGAAGATTTGAAAAAAGGACTCATAAATCTTGTAATAGTTAAAGATTTATCAAGATTAGGAAGAGATCATATACTAACAGGTTATTATGTTGAAAATTATTTTCCTGAAAATGGTATAAGATTTATATCTATACAAGAAAGTTATGATAATTTTAAATTAAAATCAAGTAATGATTCTGTAATGTTTATATTTGCATGTAATGATTTTTATAGTAAACAAAATTCAGTTAAAATTAGAAATGTATTAGAATATAAAAAAAGAAAAGGAAAATTTATTGGTAGTGCTCCAAGTTATGGATATATGAGAGATCCTAATGATAAAGGACACTTACTACCAGATCCTGAATATGCACCTGTGGTTAAGAAAATATTTGAAATGGCTAATGATGGAGTTGGTTTATCAGAAATAACTACTTATTTAAATGATAGTAAAATTAAAACACCAAGTAGTCTCAAAAGAAAAAATCCTCGCGCAAGGAGTAAATATAATTCTATTTGGACAATATCTTCTGTTAAAAAGATACTTAAAAATCAAATGTATGTTGGTGATATGGTTCAAAATATTCAGTATAAAAGAGGGTATAAAACTAAAAAGAAATTGGCCGTTCCAAAAGAAAATTGGATTATAGTTAAAAATACTCATGAACCTCTTGTAGATAGAATGATTTTTGAAAAAATACAAGGAAATGTTAAAAGAACCAATATTACTAATATAACTAAAAGAGAAAAAAGATTATTTGAAAATCTATTATATTGTAAGGAATGCAGCAATACACTAACTATTACTTATAGAAAGAATCATGATTATTGGACAATTAATTGTAATAAGTATTCAAGAGATCCAAGAAGACATTTATGTTATCCACATTTTATGCCTTATGATAAATTAGAAGAAGCATTACTAGAAGTTATTAAAAACACATGTAAAAAGTATTTGGAAGCGATTAATGTACCAAATCTTGCACTTGAATTAAAAGATAGAAAGAAAAATAATCTTAAAATAGAAGCAAGAATATTTGATTTAGAAAAAAAAGAAAAAGATCTTCTTAATAAATTAGATATGCTATATGAAGATAAGTTTAGAGGATTAGTATCAGATGAGATGTATAAAAGAATAGCTAATGAAACTGAAGTATTGTTAACTAAATCAAGGACTGAAATAAAGAAGTTAAAGGCAGATGAAAAGGATATGCAAAATAAGACAGATGATGTAAAAAAATATGAGGATAAAATAGAAGCATTAATTGACTTAGAAAATCCAACTAGGGAATTAATGCAAGCTATCATTGATAAAATAGTAATAGATAAAGATAAAAATATTGAAATAATTTACAAATTTAGTATATTAAATAATATTTAAAAACTTTGTTCCTATTGGAACAAGGAAAACATAGAAATAGATAAACTACTTATAGGGGGAACAAAATGGAAGAAAAGAATATGATATTTGTTGAACAATTAGTAAAGACTAATTTTGTAAAACCAATGAGAAGATATATAAAGAAATATCTGAAGAATTTATCGGTTACAGAAGATGTTAGTATTGAAACAATTAATCTATTACAACAAGCTAATAATACAATTAATAATGTTTATAAACTTTTAAGAAAAAAAGACTTAGTGGATTCTGCAACATTGATGCGTTCGTGTATGGAAAAAATAATGATGGCAATGATGATATTTTTTGACCCAACAGAGACATTTGAAGAATTTAAAAATTTAGAAAAATGTGGTAAAAGCAAAAATACTCGTCCTACAGCAATATTAAATAATTTTAAATCTAAATTAAAAGAAATTAATCCAGTTTTATTTGAAGAATTTGAGGATGATGAATTACAATCATTATTAGAAGAAACTTATGAAAAGTTATGTTTGTATACACATAGTTCAATTGTAGTTAGTATGATGATAGAAGTTAATAAAAATAATGATGAAGATTTATTTGCTTTATATTTTTATCTAATTGCTTATTTTTTAGAAATATTAATATATTCATCTTTAATATATTTAACTAATGATAATAAAGACCATATAGATGCCTTTTGTATATTCATGGGATTTACACTATTATGTTCTAGGGTAGATAAAAATAAGTTAACAGAAGATTATACTAATAAATATAAAGATTACCTTCATTGGGAAATTAATGAACACTTTACAGATAAATATAAAGATGAAGTAGAAAAACTGAAAAATGATTGGTCGAATTTACAACAAGAGATAAATGAAAATAAAGAAGTAGTTGGAAATTATATAATGAATTTATCAAAAAAATAGCAAAACGTTACACTTTGATTATTGCCTGGTGCTGAAGGCGCCGAAGTAATTTATGCTCTACGTAATAATGAAACTTTGTCCTCCAAAGTGTTAAATGAGCTTGCTAAAAATGGTCAAACAATCAGAAAATACTATCAAAAACGTGGAACATCTAATCCAAGTAAAGATTATTATTTTATGTTAAGAGATACAGCTCCTTATGAATCAATAATTGTGGAATATGGCTTTTTGGATAATACTAAAGACGCAGCTAAATTAAAGAAAAATTATGAACGTTATGCATATGCAACTTTAGAAGCTCTTTTAGATTATATTGGTTACTCCAAAGATGATCTAGACTATTATATTGTTAAATCAGGAGATACATTATATTCAATAGCTAAAAAATACGGAATAACTGTTGATAAGTTAAAAGATTTGAACAATTTAAAAAACAATATGATTTCTGTTAATCAAAAATTGTTAGTTAACGATAAAAAGAAAGATCAAACTACTAATGCATATGTGGTTGAGAAAGGTGATACTCTTTATTCAATAGCTAAAAAATATAGTACAACAGTTAGCAAAATTAAAGAACTTAATAATTTAAAATCAGATACCTTATCAATTGGACAAGAACTTATTATACCAAACAGTTTTGATGTAAAAACACATATAGTAAAACCAGGAGATACATTATATTCAATAGCAAGAAAATATAATACAACAGTTAATGCTATAAAAGTTGCTAATAACTTAACTAGTAATGTTTTGAGTATAGGAAAAGAATTAATAATACCAGCGTAATCTGGTATTTTTTTTGCAAATATAAATTCTAACTTGACTTATTCACTGAATGTAATATAATTTAAGTAGAAAAGTCAAAAGGTGTTATATGGAAAAATTAACTATAAAGGAGTTTCAAGATAAGAGCAATATCGAAATTATTGAAGAACTTATGAAAAGAAATAATGGATATATTACTTCAAAAGAACTTGATATGTTTGATATACACAGAATGTATCTTTCAATTATGCAGGATAAATGTATTATAAAAAAAGTGGCATCAGGTATTTATATTGATACTAAAAATAATGTTGATAATTATTATGTTTTCGGTATAAGTATGCCTAATGTAATATTTTCTCACATAACAGCTTTATATTTTCATGGATTATCTTTAAAAGATCCAAATGGAGTCTATGATATAACTGTAAAGAGAAACTATAATAGTATTCACTTAAGAAAACATAATGTGTTTTATGTTGATAATGATATTTATGAACTTGGCCTTATTGAAGTAAAAACTCCTATGGGTAATAAAGTTAAAGCATATGATATTGAAAGATGTATATGTGATATTATTAGATCTAAAAATAGAATAGATTTAGAACTTATTAAATATAGTGTAAGAAAGTATTTAAAAAGAAAGGATAAAGATCTCAACAAGCTATCTTTGTACGCAGAAAAAATGGGTATAAAAGACGTTGTAATGACTTTTATAGATATGATGTATTAGTAATAAAAAAAATAATTATCTAACAATAAGATATTAGTATATAGGATACAACGCAAAAAATGTAAAGATGTTATTGAGTTATTTAAATTTGAAATAGAGGAGGAGGTTATAAATGAATCAAGATAAAATGCATTTAATTAATAAAATATTTAATAATGAAACAATAAGAACTGTATGGGATAAAGAAGATGAAAAATATTATATCAGTGTTGTTGATATAGTTGGAGTAATTTCGGAAAGTAAGGATAGTAGAAAGTATTGGAATAAATTAAAACAACGATTAAAAGAAGAAGGTAATGAAACGGTGACAAATTGTCACCAGTTGAAATTAAAAGCTCAAGACGGCAAATATAGATTGACAGATGTTGTTGATATAGAAGGAATGTTTAGAATAATTGAATCAATTCCTAGCAAAAATGCAGAACCAATAAAAGTATGGTTAGCTAAATTAGGAAGTGAAAGAATTGATGAAGTATTTGATCCATCACTTGCAGCTCAAAGAGCAATAGATATATATCGTGCAAAAGGTTACGATGAAAAATGGATTTCAAAAAGATTAAAAGGAATTCAAGATAGAAAAGAATTAACGGATGTTTGGCAAGAAAACGGTATAACTGAAGGTAAAGAATTTGCAATATTAACCAACGAAATTTATAAAGAGTGGTCTGGTATGACTGCAAAAGAATATAAACAATATAAAGGACTTCGTAAAGAGTCTTTGAGAGACAATATGGATAATATTGAAATAATATTAACTGATTTATCAGAAGAAACTGCAAAAAGACTAGCAGAAAAACATAAACCACAAGGCTTAGAGCCAAACAAAGAAATTGCTAGAATGGGTGGACATGCAGCAAAAGTTGCAAGGGAAGATATAGAAAGAAATTTAGGAGAATCTATTGTTACTAAACAAAATAGATTAGATTATGAATATAAGGAAACAAAGGAATTGGAGGAATCTTAAGAAATAAGTATACTTTATGAGAAAATGTAAAATTACCGAATATTTAAAAAATTATAGAGAGAAAGTTAGGTGAATTTTGTGATTAGTCAAACATTGATTAGAGATTTTGCGGATATTATAGGTAAGTTAACAATAGCTATTAACTTAAAATCTTTAAGGGTAGCAAAAAACGATTATGAGAAAGTTCTTAATGAATTGATTAAGTGGGTTAGTTATTATTGTGAACATGAAAATTTGAATATTGTAACTCATGATGAGTCACTTGAAATCCATAATATTTTATTGGATAGATCAGTTGATTTGATGATGAATGCTAGTATACCTGCTATGGAATCAATTCTTTCAGATGATATACTAAATCGATATGAAGTTATTGTTAAAACTATAAACGATCAAAGAAGTTGTAAATAGAAAAAGTCATAATACCAGTGTAATCTGGTATTTTTTCATGAAAAAAGCAAGAATTTAATCTTGCTCGTTTTTGACTACATCAAATGTTATAGATGATATTCCTGTAGTTAAAATACCATTTCTAACACTTTGATTAATGATTGTTCCATCAGTGTAATTTGTGTTTTGTACATGGTTTTCAACTACACTTATACTTCTTGGTTGACACCAACTTTTTGCATATTCAATTGATTTATTTTTAAAATTAGGAATTGATTCTTGTCTTTTTACTGTATAATATTTTTTTCCAATAACAGGAATTTGATATGTGTCATTTACTGAGAAATTAAATGTTTTTACTGGATCATTTTTTTCAAGTTCAAGAGTAACTTTTAAAGCATGTTTAATTTCTTCAAGACTTTGTTCATAATATTGGAATGTATACACAGATGCTCTTAAATTATTTACATACATTGTTAAGTCATATCCTGTAAGATAAGTCTTTTGAATATTTATCATAGAACCCAAGTTTCCACTAAATAACATTGATTTACCAACATTATATAAATTCATCATTTGATTTGTTGACATGTTTGTATCAATATTTGCTGAAACGGAATCAAGTACTTTAAAGAAAGCATCAACATTTTTTAAATTCTTAGCTGAATTTGCAATTGCCTCAACTACTAATTGTTGGTGTTGAACTCTTTGGAAATCTCCTGCTGGAAGCGTATGTCTATGTCTTGCAAACGCTAGGGCCTTTTCTCCATCCATATGTTGATATCCACTTTTTATACATTGTAAATCTTGAGCCTTTTTACTTCTTTTTGAGTTTTGCTCACAAAAATTTATTTTTTCTGGAACAGTTATATCGATGCCTCCTAAAGCATTAACTAAATCAACAACGCCTTTAAAATTAATTTTTACATAGTAATCTATTTTTATATCAACTAAGTTTTCAATCGTATTTATTACACAAGTAGATCCGTAAGCTGCAGAGGAATTAATCTTTGATGATTCTCCTTTTAAGCAAGCAATTGGTACATAGGTATCTCTTGGTATTGAAAATACAGTCGCATTTAATGTATGAGGATTAAAGCTTATAAGCATAAGTGTGTCTCCATTAAAAGCTTGATTAGCATTTAATACATCACTTGTGGAATCAACACCCATTATTAAAACTGTAAAAGGTTTATCTACGGTTGTTGGATTTTCAATGATATCTTGATTTTTTAATTCTTTAGAATAAGTAAATTCTATTTTAGTATCGTTTTCAATGTTCTTATATGATTCGTATGATTCATAATTGATCACATAATTGCTTGTAATAAAGATAGCATCAAGTTCACCATTATATAATTTTTCAAGCAATTCAAAGTTTGAATTATATTCACTTACATTTATCTTTAAATTATTTTTCTTTATATATTCTTTTGGTAAAACATTTCCTTCTACATCTGTTTCATTGTTTAAGATACCTACTTTAAATGACTCATCATTAACAAATTCTTTATCTTTTTTTAAAATCATATTAGTTGTATATAAAATTTTATCTTTACTCATATTATCTAAGAGACCATATACACGATTTATGGCAAGTGATGCAATGATAGAAAAACTAGAAATAATCATAGCTAGGAAGGATAATGCGATTACAGTTTTATTCTTCTTTGATAAAAGTAAAAGAAGAGAACCAAAAACATAAAATAATAACATTATTCCTAAGGAAATAAGTCCAATAATTCTTAAGTTATTTTCTATATTATTAAGCAACAAAAGTGATTTAAATAAGTAACTATAACTTCCAATAAATATAATTGTTACAAATAAATAAACTAATCTTGTGCTCAGTTTTGTTTTTTTAAATTTATTAAAAAATCTTTTCATCACATCGTCCCCAATACTAATGAAATTATACTACATTGGACATTATAACTCAATTTATTTTTTTTATTTATTTTTTTATATATGTTTGTTATAATATTTTAAAGAAATGAGGCAATAAAATGAACAAGAAGAAAAGAACAATAATATTTGTAATCTGTTTATTCTTATTGGTGACAGTTGGAATAGTATATATATTTTCTGAATTGTATGCAGAGCATGATATTCCAATAACTACAGTAACAGATGCTTATAAATTTAAAAATGAATATGAGAGTGTTAATAATAATGACCTAGGAAATGGAAAAAAAGTAAGAGAATTAACAATTGCTGATAATAATCCGTTTGTTTATAAAACTGCCGAAGAGTTAGTTAAGATGATTGAAGAAGATAAAACTTTTACTGTATATTTTGGATTTAGTACTTGTCCATGGTGTAGAAGTGTAATGACATCACTTATTGATTCATCATTAGAAAAAGGTGTAAAAAAAGTATACTATGTTGATATAAAAGAAATTCGTGATACATATGAATTAAATGATAGTAATGAACCTGTTCGTACTAAAGAAGGAACAGATGCATATTATCGTTTACTTGAACTTCTAAATCCTGTTTTAACTGATTATAATCCTTTAAAATATGAAACTAAAAAAGGAAAAACTAAAGAAGTTAAAATTGATGAAAAAAGAATTTATGCTCCAAATGTGGTAGTTGTAAAAAATGGGGAAGCTATAAGTATGGAAAGTGGAATAGTAAAGGAATTAACTGATCCATATATGGAAATCGATGAAGGAATCAAATGTAAAATTAAAGAACAATTTAATTGTATGTTTGATAAGTTAAATACTGATACTAATACATGTTCAATTGATGAAAAAACTTGTTAAATAGAAAAAAGAAATCATTTTTTTGATTTCTTTTTCTTTGATCTTCTTTTTGTTTCTTTTAATTCTTCATTAAGTCTATTTTTATCCTTGTTTAATTTATTTTTTAGTACGATTATTTTATTGAAAACTTTCATATCAGGAAATGATGCAACTAATCTTTTATGTAAAAAAGTTTTACTACTTAATATCTCTTTAACTTTTTTAGTAATTATTTCTGTAGAATCACATCTTATTGTATTGGATATGTTCTTTAATGACATTATAATGTTAAACGATAAAATTATATCAATTAACGTAATTCCTAATAATGCGTAGCAAATTATTCTTAATGTTATCATATTAAATATTGAAAACAAGTTTATTAAAAATGGGTTTATTCCATAAAACATTACAATACCAGCGATACCAAAAGGAATAGCGCACTCTAGACAAATTCGTCCGTTGATATTAAATTTTTGATCACTATAGTCCCACCAACGATTTTTAAATACTTTTTCCATAATATATGAAGTAATATATTCAAGGGTTGCACATAGAACAATCGCCATTATGAATAAAACTAAAGGATCTTTTGCATAATTGTTTAAAAGCAATGTTATTAGAACTCCACCAAAACCATATATTGGACACATTGGACCAATTAAAAATCCTCGGTTAACGAATTTGTGCATTTTTAATAAAGTTACTACTATTTCTATAAGCCATCCGATAAATGAATAGCAATAAAATAAAAGTATAAGGATATAAAATTCTTTCATAATCTCACCTATGAGAATTATATCATATTGTTTGTAATTTAAATAGATGCTATAATAATGCTAGGTGATAATCGTGGATAATAAAAATAAAACCATATTTTTAGCTATATCAATTATGTTTATAATTTGTACTTGTTTTACATCTCTTTCGTTTTCTTATTTTATAAATCCGTCAACAACAGAAACAGATGTTTTAACATCTTCATTAGTAAGCAATGAATTAACCTATGATGAAAATAGAATATTGGCTCCTAATGAAACTAGAGTTGTTTCTCTTAATATTACTAGTTATAATAGTTTTGATAGTTATTTTAAAGTGTATTTTAAAGGAAATATAAAAGTTGAATGTTCTAGTAGAACTATGGATTTAATTAAATCTTTTGATAAGAAAACTATTGATGTTATAGTAGTAAATGAAACTGAAGAGTATCAAGATTTTCAATTTGGTATTGAAAGTGCATTAAGTGGTGAGGAAATTGTTTTAAAAGATGGTGAATTGGGCATTTAATGTCTTTTTATTTGTTTTGATAATTTATATTTGGTATAATGAATGTGTTAGGAAGTGTTAATAATGAAGTATATATCTTTTGTAGTTCCATGTTATAACTCAGAAGCTTATATGGAAAATTGTATAGAATCTTTACTTATTGGTGGTGAAGATGTAGAGATAATTATAATAGATGATGGTTCTAAGGATAAAACAGGTAAGATAGCTGATAAGTATCAAAAAAAATATCCAACAATTGTTAAAGCTATTCATCAAGAAAATGGTGGCCATGGTGCGGGTATCATGACAGGATTAAGTCTTGCTACAGGAAAATATTTTAAAGTTGTCGACAGCGATGACTGGGTTGATAAAAAGGCATATAAGACTTTGCTTAAAAAGATTAAAAAAATTGATTCAGATTTAATTATTATGAATTATGTTTACACTTATACTGATGGTAGAATCAATCAAACTATTTCATTTAAAAATGTGTTTAAAGAAAATGAAGAAATGACTTGGGATGAAATGAAGAAATTTAAACCAACTCAATATTTATCGCTTCATTCATTGATGTATAAAAAAAGTGTATTAGATGCGTCAAGCATGGATTTACCAAAACATACTTTCTATGAAGATAACTTATTTATTTATATTCCATTTGTAAATACTAAAACAATTTATTATATGGATTTAGATTTCTATAGATATTTTATTGGAAGAGAAGATCAATCAGTTCAAGAACCTCAATTAATTAAAAGAAGTTCACATCAAGTACTTGTTACTAAACTTGTATGTAATAAATATGATTTAGATGAAGTAAAGTCTAAGAAATTAAGAAAAATGATGTATAGAGAATGTGTGTTTTGTATGACAATTGGAACAATTTTTTCTCGTCTTGCGATGAATGAAGAAGGAGAAAAACAATATAAAGAATTATGGGAGAGTATAAAAGAAAATAATCCTAAACTTTATAAAAGGTTGATATTCTCAAAAGCTGGAGCTTGTGCAATTCCAGGTAAATTTGGAAGATTTATAGCCATAAAAGGATATAGATTTGCTCATTCTTTAGTAAAATTTAATTAAACTGAGTTATTCAGTTTTTTTAGTTAGGAAGTGGAATTATGAAAGAACTTTTAGTTCCTGTTGGAAATATGGATTCTTTAAAAGCAGCAGTTATGAATGGGGCTGATGCCATATATTTAGGTGGTAAAAGATTCGGTGCGCGTGCTTTTGCAGGCAATTTTAATGATGAAGAAATGATTTCAGCTATTCATTTTGCACATCTTTATGGTGTAAAGATTTATGTTACAGTTAATACAGTTGTTTTTGAATCTGAACTAGAAGATGTTTATAATTATTGTTTGTTTTTACATAAAACTGGAGTAGATGCTTTGATTGTTCAAGATTTAGGTCTTATGTCTCTTTTAAAAAGACGTTTACCTAATTTGGAAATACATGCATCAACGCAAGTTCACAATGTAAGTGAATCGGGTTTAAGAATCTTAGAAGACTTAAACGTTAAACGTGTAGTGTTTGCTCGTGAACTGTCACTTGCAACTATTGATAGTTATAAAACTTCAATGGAAAAAGAAATTTTTATTCATGGAGCTTTGTGTGTAAGTTATTCTGGAGAATGTTTATTTTCATCAGTTCTTTTAGGAAGAAGTGGCAATCGTGGAGAATGTGCTCAAGTTTGTCGACTTCCATATAAATTGCTTGAAAATGATGAATTTGTAAAAACTGATTCTAAGTATTTGCTTTCAACAAAAGAGCTTAAAACGGTTAGTAAGTTTAAAGAAATCATGGACTCAAGTGTTAAATCATTAAAAATTGAGGGACGTATGAAAAGTCCAGAATATGTTGCTTGTGTAACTAGATTATACCGTAATTTAATTGATTACTATTATGGAAAAGATTGCTTAAGAGTATCCAAATATGAAGAAGACTTAAAAGTAATATTTAATAGACAATATACTTATGGATATTTATTTAATGCAACTAATGATGAAATTATCAATATTCATACATCCAATCATGTAGGAGTTCATTTAGGTAAAGTCTTTAAGGTAACAAATAAATATATCTATATTAAACTTGATTCTCAACTAAATCAAGGAGATGGAATTAGAATAAATGAAACCAATGATGGAATGATTGTTAATTTTCTTTATGATGAATCATTAAAACTTACAAGTGTTTGTAAAAATAGTGCTGTAATTGATAATAAAATTAAGGCAAGTGTCGGGGATTCAGTTAATAAAACAAGTGATATAACGATAATTAACAAATATAGAGAATTACCGGTTAGAAAAGTTGATATTGATGTGATGTTTACTCATAATGAAAATTGTGCAACTCTTGAAATAACTGATGGAATCAATGTTGTTAAAAAAGAGGCGGATATAGTTTTTCCAAGTAAAAATATAAGTATAAAAAAGGAGGATATTATTAAACAATTATCCAAACTTGGTAATACTCCATTTAAAATAGCTAATATAAGTGTCGGAGAATTTGAATCTAAATTTATAAATATTAAAGATTTAAATGCTATAAGAAGAAATGCAGTTGAAGAACTAATTTTTATTCGTGAAAATTCAAAAAAAGAAGTAATTCAAAGAAAAGATAATGAAGAAATGCATAAAAATTCCCTTGAAGAAAAATTAACTTTAAGTGTTTTAGTAAGAGATGAAGAACAATTACTTAAATGTTTAACTTATTTTGATCGTATCTATGTAATAGATAGAAATCTTTATAATTTATATAAAGATAATCCTAAAATATATTATCGCGGTTCTAGAATTTATGAAAAGACAAATATTAAAAATACTTTAGCAACTGAATTAGGTGAAATATATGATGGAGCCAAAATAAGTGATTACTTCTTGAATATAACTAATCATGAAACTTTGGATTATCTATCTAAATATGTTGATATAAATACTTTATCGATTGAACTTGAAGATGATAACATTGAACGTATTATGAAACACAATAACTATAATGTTGAGATGTTACTTTATAGTACTTTTGAACTTATGATAACAAAATATTGTCCAGTAAACAAAGTTGCTAATAAAGATACTGTATGTACTAAATGTATGAAAAATGAATATAAACTAGTTGATCGTAATGGAAGTAAATATCCAATAAAAACAGACGTAAAAAATCATTTAACACATATACTTGATTCTAAAGTAACAAATAATCTTGAAAAACTTAAATACTATTATAATTTAGGAATCCGTAATTTTAGAATTGAACTCAATTCGGAAGATTCTAAAGAAATTGATGACATAATTAAAAATTTAGACAATCAAAAAAGCAACCTTAATTAGTTGCTTTTTTCTTTTACTTATTATTTATTAATACCTAAATTAAAATGTTATTTTGGGGAAAATTTATTTTCCAGTATTAATAAATTTTAATCTCAACACATGAGATACTACTTTAAAATTCGACATAAAGTCATAAAATAAATTTTTAAAATTTTCATTTACTATGAAATAGCCTAGCACTCATATCCGAAAATATAAGTATGATACACTAGTAATAATAATAAATCACATCCTGTGTTTAATATTATCCGGGGTTGTATTCTGTAAATCATCAACTGTTGTTAATAAACTACTAAATCCAAACAAGTTTCTTCAGCATCTTTAAGACTAATCGTGAAAAAACATTTTAGTTACACCACCTAGTATAATTATAATATAAAGATAAAAAAAAGAAAGAGTAAAATTTCAACTATACATTTTATTTGACATATATAAATAATTTATTATGTATGTTATAATTTTTTTAAGAGGTGCATTATGAAATTAGATGAATTAGTTGAAAAGTGTGTACATATCGAATTTAAAGAGGGCGAACCTTTAGAAGGTCTCTTGGTAGAAATTAAAGATTTTGAAGATTATGAAGACATGATTTTTTATTCAACCTTAACCATAAGAGATTATGAAGAAGAGTATCGAGTAGTTTACTTAAATGAAATTGAAAGTATTGAAGAAGTAAGATAAATTTTGTATAATTAAGTTGCAGTGCCTACTGCATTTTTTTATGCTTTTTTTCGTATAAATTTCATAATAGACGTGATATAATTAATCTAGGATGTGATTATATGTTATATAGTAGTGCTAAAAAATATAGAAAGACGTGTTTGATTTCATCTATTGCAACATTGATACTTGGTGTTGTACTTATGATGGAACCAGCTAATTCTTTAAAAATTATTACAATGATTATTGGAATAATGACTCTTATTATTGGATGTTTTTGGGTATTTGATTATATTAAATCAACACCAGAAGAAAAAATGATAAGCAAATCTTTACTTCTTGGAGTAATTGCTTTGGGAGTTGGATTATACTTAATAATTAATACTCAAAGTTTAGTAAAATTTATTACTATTTTAATAGGTATAACTATTTGCATTAAATCAATAGTTAAACTTCAATTTGCAATTAATATAAGAAATTTTTCTACAGCTTGGAAATATAATTTGGTGTTTTCATTGCTTGGAATAACTTTAGGAGTATTACTTCTTGCAAATCCATTTGAAAGCGCTCAAACTTTCTTAAGAATTATTGGAGTAGTAATGATTATAGGTTCAGTTATGGAACTTATTGAATGTGCATTTCTTATGAAAAATTTAAACATAAAGGAAAATGCAAAGGAATTGCGTTGGGTTGATAAAGATGAATAGACAAACTAAAAATTTAGGTTATGTTCTTAATTTTGCTGGAATAATTATGTTTATAGCGATGTTAGGAATAGTTTTATCAAATAAAAATATCAGTTACGAAAGTGGAGCTGTCTTTTTAGGATTATTTGCTATTATTCAATTCTTTTTATCATTTATAATAATGAAAGAATTAAAACTGGAATTATCAAGCAAATGGTTCTTTGGAATAGGTTTTGTATCATTACTTATGATATTTCCTGTTCTTTCAAGATCTGACTTATTAAGTGAATTTTTTGAAAAAGAAGGAGCAATTTATATTTATCTTTCAATAATTTCGATATTTGTTGGAATATTTTCTATAATAGTTTCTTATGTTTATAAAAATATTGAATTTATTAAAGTTACTTATGTATCTTTCTTTGTACTTATCAGTTTAATGTTTAAATATTATAATGTTGATATGTTTTATATAATTATAGCTTTATCAGTTTTAGTATTTTTCTTAAATATATTTGCTTATAAAAAAAGCATTTATACTGTATCAAAATTATTTACATTTATTATTCCATGCATAATGATAGTTTTATTTGAAAATATGAGTGTTATTAATGCTTTAATATTTATAGTTATAACTTTAGCAAATATAATCATTGTAATGAGTAGAAATAAAGATATGGAAACATCTCTTTTATCTCTTTTACTTATATTTGGAAGTTTGTTCTTATTTGATATGATTTTATTTAATAAAGTAAACTATGATATAAGTTTACCAATAATTACAAGTATCCATTTACTAGTAATATTGATAATAGAATATTTTGAATTTGTTAAAAAAAATATTTTAGTTGATTCATATAAGATTGTTAACTATATCTATCTAATAGGTGTAACAGCTATTTTAATTAATCATACAATGTATGCATATTTAGTATCATCAGTATTGATTTTAATAAGTATGATTGCCAATAAGATATTGTTTAAAGATGATAAGTTTAACACTTATGCTTTACCAGTTGGAATTATGTTTATTATTATTACTGCTTTAAGTTTCATAAGTAAAAATTATATTTCAATTAGTTATAATCTAGGATTGTTTATTGTTAATATAGCTTTAATTCTTTTATATAGGTTTAATAAAGATTATGGGCTTAAGATAGTTTATTCTATATTGATAGCTGCTATTCTTACAAATTTAGTACTTCTTCCAACTAATACGATTCTTAACTTTATATTGAATTTGGGAGTAATATTAGTTGATTATGTGTTTGTTACTCTATTTGATGATAAGAAGAATAGTTTAATTGATTATATGTTATATGCTTTTTTAGTTATTCTTCCAATTGTTCAAATAAATGATTTACCTGTAAATCATATTAAGTATTTAATTTTAGGATTCTTATATATGATTCTTTTATACAAAAATAGTCATGATAGAATAAAATCAGCATTTTCAGTTGTGACTTTACTTGTAGTTTTATCATTATATATTGATGGTGTTATAAGTGTTCCATGGTTATATGAATTGATTGTTGTAACTATTTCAATTATAGGAATATACTTATTCAGTTATTTAGTAATTCCAAGTGATAATGAAAAAAGATTATTTAATATAATTGTAACAGATGTAGTATTAACGGATTTACTTGCATATAGGAGTGTAATGTATGTGGATATCTATATCTTAGTTATTGCACTTGTAATGATTCTTTATAGTATAAAACGCGAAGATAATAAATTGTATTTAGCTTCAGGGCTTATTTATGCCTTTGTAGGACTAGCATCAATGCTTTCATCATTAAGCAATATTCCTTTATTTATGTACTTGTTCTTAGTTGGATTTGTTCTTATGATAAGTGTAATATTCTTGATAAAAGATGAATCTAAGAGAAATCAATACAAAATGAATTATTGTCCAAATTGTGGCAAAAAGGTTGAAGATAATGATAAGTTTTGTGCTAATTGTGGAGAAAATTTAGATGAAAAATAAAGTCGTATTTTTAGTTTTAATTTTATGTTTAGTTTTTTCAGGTAATGTTTATGCCGGTAGCATTAAAAGTGCAAAATTAGAAAAGTGTGTTGATGGTGATACTGCTTATTTTATAGTAGATGGAGAATCTTATAAGTATCGTTTTCTAGCAATAAATACTCCAGAAAAGAAGGAAACTTATGGAGATATTGCGAGTGAAGTCACTTGTAATATGTTAACAAATGCTAAAAAGATTGAGATTGAAATTGATGACAAAGCTAGTAAAACAGATAAATATGGTAGAAGTTTAGGTTGGATATTTGTTGATGATCAACTTTTACAAAGTTATCTTGTGGAAAATGGTTATGCTAAAGTTGCATATATTTATGGTAAATATAAATACGTTAATGAACTTTGCAAACTTGAAAGTGAAGCTATTAATAAAGAATTAAATATCTGGAAAAATATGAAAACATATGAGGGATATTGTAATAACATCGAAAAGACTAAAGACAATACAATATTGAGTTCTATTATGAAAGGTGAGTATAATAAAGTTTATAAAGAACTTGAAGAAAATCCTAATATGATAATTATGGTTTTAGTGTTAATAATAATATTCTTACTTCTTATTATATTTAAAAAGAGAAAATCTATTTAGTTTTAGATTTTCTCTTTTTTAGTTTGTTTTCTTCGGTTTTATAAGCAACTATGTTAATTACAATAATTGGTATAAATAATAAAGATGTCATTAGATTATCCATTAAACTTTTTGTTAAATTAATAGATAATATGAACATAAGTACCCAAAGGCATATACTTATAAATCCAGGTTCAAGATTTTTATATTTAATACATGTAATATTAAGCACAAATATGAATGCAAGTATCAAAAGTAGTAAAGCCCAGAATGTTGAAGAATATAATGTTTCTAAAAGTTTTTCTATTCCCAAGGAGTTATATATTAGAGAATCATTATAACTAAGGGAGTCTGAGTAAACAAAAGAAAGAGTACAAACAAGACTTAATATTCCTTCACATAAAGTTAATATAAGTAAATATGGACTGTGTTCCTTAAAAAGATTTTTTATTTTTTTCATATCATCACCATAAACATTATAGCATACTCTATATAAAAATTATGTGAAATTTATACTGCTGGGTTAACTCTTGTTAATTTCTTTTGTTCATCAGTGAAAAAGATAATATCATATTTGTTGCGCTTGTTTACTTTTCTTCCATCAAATAAGGTACTGTTAACACAGTGATCATAATCTGAAACGAATATTTCATTATCTAATAATTCTATTTTTTCAACTCCAGTTATTTTTCTTAAAATAGATTTTTTTACGTCTTTTAATATTTCATATAATTCTATAATATTTATTGATTCATCATAAAGATATGGAATTAAATCAACTAAAGAATTATATAGACCATCTTCTCTTTGAGTATATAAAAATTCAATAACATTTATTTCTTGAGATGTAAAACCGTATTTTTCATAGTTATGAATATCTACATCAATATTGATAAATTCTTTTAATTTTTCTAAAACAATCTTATCTTCATTTGTATTGGCATCTTTAGTAAATACATATAATATATCTTGCATTAATGGAGAAATAACCGAAATGATATTTTCTTTATTTATCACTGTAAAGAATAAAACTTCGTAAGCAGCTTTAGCAAAATTATTAAATCCAGTCATTTTAGTTTTTCCTTTGTTATTTATAGCTTTTGCTGCATCACTTACGGTACGGCAGGCATCGTCATTTTGATATAAAGGATAGATTATACCGGCTTCATACAGCTTATTTAAGTTATCATCTGAAATATCTATACATTCTCCAAAATGTTTAGCAATGTTTTCATTTCCGGCTTCATCTCTAGTAGCTATAGTTCCAAATGTTTTTTCTTTATCAATTATCGCGATAGGTTTTCTTGACATATCTATATTATATTTTCCAGTTTGAGGAATTGCATACTCTTCAGCAACAAAATTAAAACTTTTTGATGTTGAAATCCAACAACTATATTTCATGTTTTTTCCACCAACGTGAGCAATTATGCGATCCAAAGCTAAAGACATTTTTTGATAATATACTTCAGAAAAAATTTTTGAAATATTTTTCGCCTTAGCTGACTTTTTATTTTTATATTCATTATAGCTTCTACCGATATTTGCTTTTATCGTTTGTTCTTCTTTCCAATTTTTTACATCGTATGCATTTAATGCACGATATAACATAATAACACTTCCTTTTTTTCGTTTATTATATAAGTGTTAAGTATTTAAGTCAACTATGATATAATTTTATTGTTAGGTGAAAATATGAAAAGAATTACAGTATTAATTTTAATTTTACTTTTGTTAACTGGATGTGCTCCAAAGTTAAGCAAAGATATTAAAAACAAAAGAAGTGAATTTGTTACTTCTTTAGGTGTTACTAAGAATGATAAAATAGTTATAACTAATAAAAAGAAAACTCAATATTATGTTTATTATTTATCAAATGATTATTCTTATATATCCTATTTATATATAATGCATGATAATGAAAAAAAATATGATGAATATATCAAAGATAGAGAGTCTATTAGTTATTATGATTTACAAAAATATGATGATATGTATATTACTAGAATCAATTATTTAAATGGAAGTTCTAGAAATGATGAAGATATAAAAGAAGAAATTATTAATAAATATAAAAGTAATAAAAATTATATAATTATATATTAAAAGAATGAGCAAAAATAATGTAAAACATGTTTTTGCTTTTTTTGCTGAAAAGTAAATAGATTTTGACAAAAATAAACAAAAAAGGTAAAAAATAATGGATGAAGTGTCTTTCTAGTAGTAATAGATGA
>FR884157.1:0-17889 GCA_000435515.1 Firmicutes bacterium CAG:582 | reverse complement strand
GGATTGATAATAAGAAATACATTAAGTGATCCAAATACAGGATATTTAAGAAATCAAACTGTGGAAGGATTATCAATGGAAGATGCAAGTTTAGAATATAAAGATGGAGTAAGTACCTTTACAGCGAACGTATATAATGAAAGTGGAGATGTATATAATTTAAAGACAATAAATGTAATACTAGATTATTTGCAAAAAAAAAGACTTATCGTCTTTATTGATACCAAACTTTATCAATTTTAATTGATGTTGATATTGGCATTGGATTAGGAAGTGGGAATTTTACTAGAAGAGGGACTTTGAATGCTGTTCCAAATACAAGTCCCATTCCTGGTTTTAATGTTTTTATTTTTTCTAGTGTTTCATCAGTAACATTTGATGAAATACCTTTTACTATTTCTAGATCTTCTGGATAGAAAAGTCTAAATACAACGAAGTTAGAACATTGAGATAAAGCTGTTTTTGATAACTCATTTGGTCTTTGAGTAACAAATCCTAAAATAGTTCCATATTTTCTTCCTTCTTTTGTTATTCTATCAAATATGTTATATCCTAAAACGTTTATATCTGAGTCGTTTTGAACATATCTATGTGCTTCTTCTAAAACAATATGTATTGGGAATGATCCTCTATCTTGTAAACTTGTTGTATGTTCAAAGAACACTCTTGAGAATATTTTTGTTAAACATTTTGCAAATGAATCTTCAATAAATGAGAGGTTAATATCTACTAATTGAACATTTTCACCATGTGGTCCAGTTTTAAAGAAATCTTCAACAAATTCAGCCCTAGACATATATCTATCAAATTTAAAAAATTCATTTCTGTCACTGTTGATGATAGATTGAAGTCTTGATTTTAAAATATTATTTTTATCAAATGCTGATTCACTTGTTAAAATACCTTCACTAATTAAAGCAAACTCTAATGCATAATATAAATCGCTTAATGTATAAGTTATGTTTTCATCTAAATCAATATCTAAATCTACTTTTACATAAGTTTGTAGAAAATTGATAACTAAAGCTAATGCATTTATTTTACCTTGATCATCAATATTTAAACATTGTCTTAAAGTTCTTTCGTATCCAGGTTGTCTTATTTTTGAATCTAAATTAATAGCTTCGGTATGATACGTTGTAAGTATTGATATAACTTGATCTCTTATTTGAGTAGAGTTTTTTCCACTTGATAAAATATCAAGTACTGTTTTAGCAATAATATCATTTTTATAATCCACTGATTTAGGATCATTAGAGCAAAATATTCTAACCAGTTCAAGTGATTTAGAAAGTATTGGTAATTGAGATGAGTCCTTTACACCTAAAAGAATTGCAAGATCATCAACTGTTAAAAGATATGCTGGTATAGTTAGTAAATTGGCATCACCAAAACGAATCTCGGTTGTATATTTTTTAAAATGTAGACCTACAAATTTATCCATTTCATCAAAAGTATTGTAATATTCTCCATAAACATCAAATAAACACATATGAGCATTTATTGGTATATTATTGTTAGCTGTAAAGAAAACATTTTGTATTAATCGTGATAACCCACAACTTTTACCAGAACCAGTATTACCGATTACAGCAAAGTGATTAGCAAAAAATTCATTAATGTTAGAAGTAATTATATAATCCTTATATATAGGAGATGAACCAATTAGTAAGTTACTTCTATTTGATAAATCTTGATTTCCTAAAATAAGCTCAAGTTCTGATTTATAAATTATTCTAGCAATTGTATTCATTCCTGGTTTTTTCATAACACCATTGGCAAAAATACCGTCAACAATTTCACCAATTAATTGTATGCCAATAACATCTTTATTAATTTCAGTAATTTCTCCAACTGTTTTATGATTTGGTTCTTCAAAAACAACATGGAAACCGATGTAATTAGTATCAGCTATTTTTTTAATATTTTCTACATATATTTTAGATTTTTCAAATTTTATTATATTTCCAAACATAATATCACCCTTATTCTTCATTATAAGAATATCAAAAATCAAGAACTTTTTCTATACTTATTTGAATATAATATAGAAATTGAACAAATTTTATTTTTTGTTCTTTTTAATTTCACAAAACTATGCTATTATTATAATGTTTTGTAAAAAAGGAAGTGTTTTTATGAAGAAGTTTTTTAGTAATAATTATATAAAAACATTCTTTATAGTATTAATAAATATATTAATGGTTGATATAATTTTTAAATTAATAAATGGTTCTAAATTAATAGATGTTTCTATGATTAGGATATTTTTATCTTCAGCTTTTATATCTTCAATAATTGCTCTAATTTTAAGTAATTTTCCAAGAAAGATAAGAATTATATGTACATCTATAGTTAACTTTATAGTTTCGGCTTATGCTTGTGCTCAAGCAGGATTCTATAACTTTTTAGGTGTTTATATGTCTTTACAAACATCAAGTCAATTTGGAGCAGTAGTAGATTATATTAAAGATTTCTTTTTAAGTTTTAAAATTATTTATTTTTTAACTTTTATTCCTTTTATATTAACTATTCTCTATTTTATATTTATGGATAAAGAAGATTATAAATTTAGTTTAAAAAAACAAATTGCTGATACGATTGTCATTTTACTTTTATCTGGTAATTTATTTTTTGTAACCATATATTATGATGCTTTCCAAAATAAACTTCAAGCTACATCAAATATGAATTTGTTTTTAACAGCATCTAATCCAAGTTTAACAATTGAGCAATTTGGTACAACAGGATTTGGTATTTTGGATATAAAAGCAATTATTCATCCTGTTACAATAGTAGAAGATTATGTAAATGATAAAAATGATGATAAAGAAATAACTGATAAAACAAGAGTGATTGATGATACAGCATTTAACTCTGTTATCAAAAATGAAGATAATTCAGAATATAAAGCATTAAGTAACTATTTTATTAATCAAACTATAACAGATAAGAATGATTATACGGGTATGTTTAAAGATAAGAATTTAATAGTTATTATGATGGAATCGGCAAATGATATATTTATTAATCCTGAATATTATCCAAACTTCTATAAGTTATATACTGAAGGTTGGTCTTGGGAGAATAACTATAGTCCAAGAAATTCATGTGCAACTATGAATAATGAATTTAGTGGAATGACTTCGTTATATTCAATATATAATACATGTACTGCAAGTAAGTATAAAGCAAATACTTATTATGAAAGTATATTTAATTTGTTCAATAGACAAAATTATGTAACTTTCTCAAGTCATGATTATACGGAAGCATATTATCCAAGAAGTACAATTCATAAGAATATGGGTAGTGGAGAATACTATGGTGTTCAAAAACTTGGAATTAAATATTCAAATGAATATATTAACTGGGCAAATGATGATGAATTTATGGAAGCTGTTTTAAAAATAATTGATAAAAAGACAAGCAATAATGAACATTTTATGACATGGCTTACTACAGTTTCTTCTCATCAACCATATAGTAGCAGTTCAATTCAAGGTGATAAATACTATAGTATGACGGATGGAACTGGGTATTCAAGCGATGTAAGAAGATATATGTCTAAATTAAAAATACTTGATAATGGTTTAGGTATTCTTCTTGAAGGATTAAAAAGTCGTGGAATCCTAGACGATACTGTTATAGTTTTATATGGAGATCATTATCCTTATGGAATTAGTAAAGATCATTTAAATGAAGTGTTGGATTACGATACAAATGAAGATATGAATGCTGAACAAGTTCCATTTGTAATATATAATTCTACAATTGAACCAAAGAAATTCAGTGAATATACTTTCTATTTAAATATTTTACCAACAATTGCTAATTTATTCGATTTAGATTATGATCCTAGACTTTACTTAGGTACTGATCTTTTCAGCAGTGATGCTAAGAGTTTAACTGTATTTGCTGATGGATCATGGAAGAATGAAATAGGTTATTATAATGCTAAAAAGAATAAGATAAAGTATTATACAGATAAGACTTATACAACTGAAGAGTTAAATCAAATCAACAATGAAATTACTACTAAAGTAAATATAAGTAATAAAGTTATTAAAGAAAACTATTTTGAACATTTGGGTAATAGTTTAGAGGAAGAAAATAGAAAAATAAATGAACTTTCAAATATTATGTGTTTAAATAGTGAAAAAGATAAGTATAATAGTTAAGATATGGAAACATATCTTTTTCTTTGGTTGTATGCTATAATTTCCTTATTGTGCATGAGGTGATTTTATGGATAAACCTATAATAGGTATAGTTTGTAAACATAAAAAAAGTGATTTAGATGAACTTAGACCGTATTCTAGAATTAGAGATGAAGTAAAGCAAGCTGTTTTTGATAATGGTGGTATTGCGATTGGAATTATTCTCCCGGATGAAGAAATTAATCTTGTGAAAAAAACAGAAGAGTGTAGTTATGATGATCTTTTAAAAGAATATATTATTGCTCAAATTAAGTTATGCGATGGAATTATTTTGCAAGGTGGAACTGCCAATGAAATAGGTGAAGAGTTTATTGCTAGGTATTGTTATCATGAAGATATTCCTATCTTGGGTATATGTGCTGGACAAAATCAAATAGTAAGAGCATTAGGTGGTTCTATTTGCAGGGTAGATGATGTCAGCAAGCATTTTCAAATGGAAGCTGATTATGTTCATAAGTGTTATATTGATTCATCCTCAAAATTTTATAATATAGTTAAAACAACTGAGATGATAGTTAATTCAAGACATAAGAATAGGGTAAAAACTTGCCCAAATTTGAATGTTGCTGGTTTTTGTGATGATGGATATGCTGATGTAGTTGAGGATCACGATAAGAGCTTTTATATAGGTGTGAGATTTCATCCCGAAAGCTTATATAAGAGGGATAAGAATATGAATAATATTTTTGTTTCTTTTATTGAAGCAGCAAAGTTAAAGAAAATAGCATGTAATAATGATATAAGGAAGCTTAACAAAAAACACTAAGTTTCTTTTTTTTATGTAAAGTATATTTATAAGAAAAAGTAAATTTGTTATAATAATGATTAGAATAGAGGCGAATATATGACAGAAGAAGTAAAAAATATGTGTCCAATTGGAAGTGATGCCGTAGGAGGACCATCACCAATTCCTGAAGATGGAATTTATGTAAGTGCTAAAGAACAGAGTGATATATCAGGACTTACTCACGCAGTGGGTTGGTGTGCACCTCAACAAGGAGCGTGTAAACTTACTTTAAATATTAAAAATGGAATTATAGAAGAAGCTTTAGTAGAAACTGTAGGTTGTTCTGGTATGACTCATTCGGCAGCAATGGCTGGAGAAATCCTACCTGGAAAAACTTTAATTGAAGCATTAAATACGGATTTAGTTTGTGATGCAATCAATACAGCAATGCGAGAACTTTTCTTACAAATTGTTTATGGAAGAAGTCAATCAGCTTTTTCTAAAGGAGGACTTAGTATTGGTTCTTGTATGGAAGATTTAGGTAAGTTTAAACAAAGTCAACTTGGATCTGTTTATTCTACTAAAGAAAAGGGAGTTAGATATTTGAATTTAACGGATGGCTATATCTTATCTTTGGGTTTAGATGAAGAAAATAAGATAATCGGTTATAAATATATAAATACTGGTAAAATGCTAGAACTTTTAAAGACAGGAATTGATCCAGTGAAAGCTATTAATCAATCAACTGGTACTTATGGTAGATTTGAAGAGGCTTCTAAAAAAATTGACCCAAGAAAGGAATAATTTATGGAATTGTTTGAATATTATAATAATCGTATAGAAAAGATTACAAAGCTTTTAAATGAATATGGAATAAAAGATTTAGATGAAGCAAAAGATATATGCAAAAGTTACAATATATTTCCAGAGGTAAGTGTTAAAGAAGTTCAAAATATTGCTTTTGATGATGCTGTTTATGCTTATGTTGTTGGATGTGCAATTGCTTTAAAAAGTGGTGTTAAAAGTGCAAGCGAAGCAGCTATTTTAATAGGCAAAGGATTAGAAAGTTTTTGTATAGATGGAAGTGTTTCTGAAGAAAGACATATTGGAGCCGGTCATGGCAAACTTGCAAGTATGCTTTTAAGTGAAGATACAAAAGTATTTGCATTCTTAGCAGGACATGAATCATTTGCTGCAGCAGAAGGTGCAATTGGAATAGTTGCATCAGCTAATAAGGTTAGAAAAACTCCATTAAAAGTAATTCTAAATGGTTTAGGAAAAGATGCAGCTAAAATAATATCTAGAGTTAATGGTTTTACTTATGTTGAAACAAAATTTGATTATGAACATAATAAGTTAGAAGTTGTTAATGAGAAATCTTATAGTAATGGAGTTCGTAGTGAAGTACGTTGTTATGGAGCTTATGATGTTAGAGAAGGTGTTGCTATAATGATGCATGAAAATGTTGATATCTCTATAACAGGAAACTCAACAAACCCAACAAGATTTCAACATCCAGTAGCGGGTATTTATAAAAAACATCGTGTTGAAAATGGATTGCCATATTTTTCGGTAGCCTCTGGTGGAGGAACTGGAAGAACATTACATCCAGATAACATGGCAGCAGGTCCTGCAAGTTATGGTTTAACTGATACCATGGGTAGAATGCATTCAGATGCTCAATTTGCTGGTTCGTCTTCTGTTCCAGCACACGTAGAAATGATGGGATTTATTGGAATGGGTAATAATCCAATTGTTGGTGCTACTGTTAAAATGAGCGTTCAAGTGTATGAAGCATTAAATAAAAATGCATAAAAAGATTTCCAGAATATCTGGAATTTTTTTTGTTTTTAATAAAAGAAATAATGAAGAATTATAAACTTTAATTTGATTAAAGAAAAACGTTTATCGATTGGTAAAGATATTAGTAGGAGATATAATGAAGGGGAAAACGTTTTTAATAAAAATATAAAAATTATAGAAAACAACATAGCAAGGATGAACTGTATTTAGCAGATTTATTAAAAAAGTAAACCGGGATTTTTCCTGGTTTTATTTGTTCTTTTAAGATGCTTTGTAATAAATATTTTTTTCTCTAATAAAGTTATAGTGGTGATAAAAATGAAAAGCGTTGTTATTAATGCAAGTGGTGGTGGTGCAGATTTTGGAACAAAAGGAAATGGTTTAGTTGAAAAAAATGTTTCTCTTGAAATATCAAAAAAAATTTATGATATTTTAAAGAGTAGAGGAGTCGATACTTATTTACTTAGAAATGGGGATACAACTATATCATACGATGATAGAATAAAAGATTTAAAGAGCAAATATCCTAATAAAGATAATGTTATTTTAATATCTAATACATTAAATTCTGGTGGATCTAGTGGTATAGAAATTATTTACCCTTTAAGTAAAAAAGATACTTTGCCAAAACTTATTAGTAGCAAACTTGAGACTTTGAATGATACTAAGTATTATCAGTATCGTTATTCAGTTGATACAACTAAAGATTATTTTTATTTAACGCGTGAAACTCCTGGATATGAAACGGTTATTATTAGATATGGATACGTTGATAATTCGAGTGATGCCAATATTATAAAAAACAATATTGATCAGTTTGCAACAATGGTAGCAGACGCTATTTTAGACTATATTGGTGCCTCAGCTACATCTTTATATAAAGTAAAAAGTGGGGATACGTTATATTCTATTGCTAAAAAATATGGAACAACAGTTGATAAAATAAAAAAAGCCAACAACATTACAAGCAATACTTTACAAATAGGTATGTCTTTAATCATTCCAACTGAAGAAGAAAAAAATGAGGCAGAATCTCCAGTTTATTATAAAGTAAAAAGTGGAGATACATTATATTCTATTGCTAAAAAGTATGGTATCAGTGTTGATAAACTAAAAAGTATCAACAATAAAACAAGCAATATGATAACTGTTGGGGAACTTTTGATAATAGATGAAGTTAATAAAATAACGATTAATAAAGGAGATACCTTGTATTCGATTGCTAAAAAATATAATACGACAGTAGATGAGTTAAAGAAGCTTAATAATTTAACAAGCAATACTTTATCAATTGGACAAACCTTAAAGATTCCTTAGTTCATAAACCTAAACTTTTCAACATATAAATTTATAGGTGAAGAAAATGAATGGTTTAACAGATGAAGAAGTAGTTGTATCAAGAAAAAAATATGGATCTAATAACATAAGTGTAAAAAAACAAAATAAGTTATTAAATCTGATAATTGAATCTTTAGGAGATCCAATAATTAAAATAATGTTGATTGCTCTTGCTATCCGTTTTGTTTTACTTTTTAAAGATCAAAATTGGTATGAAACTTTGGGTATGCTTATATCAATTTTACTTTCTTCTTTAATATCATCTCTTTCAGAATACGGATCAAATAAATCATTTGAAAGACTTCAAAGTGAATATGAAAATATTACTGTTAGAGTAAGAAGAAATGGAAAAAATGCAACTATTAAAAATGATGAGGTTGTAGTTTCAGATATTGTTCTTCTTTCAAGTGGTGAATTGATACCAGCAGATGGTGTCTTATTAGAGGGAACAATTGGAGTTGATGAATCAAGTATTAATGGTGAATCAAAAGAGGTAACAAAAGTTTTAGGTCAAAGGGTTTTTAAAGGAAGTGTAGTTTTATCTGGAAGTGCAAGTATTCGTATTGAAAAAGTTGGAATTAATACAGTGTATGGTTCAATTGCAAAGGGATTAACTGAAAATAATTTACCTTCACCAATGCGAATTCGTTTAACTAAACTTGCTAAAATAATTTCTAGAATTGGTTATATTGGTGCTATTTTAGCGTCAATTTCTAATATTTTTAATTCAGTATTTATCAGTAATAATTTTGATGAAGCTATTATAATGAGTTTAATAACTAATCCTAAATATGTAGTTGATTTAGTAATAGAAACTGTTACTTTAGCTGTTACAATCATTATTGTCTGTGTTCCAGAAGGTTTACCTATGATGGTTGCATTAGTATTATCTTCCAATATGAAACGTATGCTTAAAAATAATGTTTTAGTTAGAAAAGCAGTTGGAATAGAAACAAGTGGATCAATGAATGTTTTACTTACTGATAAAACAGGAACTTTAACTAAAGGGAAACTTTCAGTTATCGGAATATGTTTACCAGATGATACTCACTTTAACATTTTAGATGATATGAAAGATGATTTAAAAAATATTTTTATAGATGCTCTTCTATACAATAATGATGCTTATTTTGAAGATAATCAAGTAACAGGTGGAAATTCTACTGATAAAGCTATACTTACATTTGTTGGGAAAATTCCTTTGACTAAAAAGATTGAAGATAAAATTCAATTCAATTCTGAAAACAAATATTCTTATGTAAAATTGAATGATGGTAAAGGTTATTATAAAGGTGCAAGTGAGGTTCTTATTAAATTAGCAACTTTTTATATAGAAAATGATGGTAATAAAAAGTATATAAAAGATAAAAAAGAGATGTTGAAAAAGATAGATACTTTTACATCTTCAGGAATAAGAGTTTTATCAATTTTACAAAATAATACTTTACTAGGTTTTATTCTATTAAGGGATGAGATAAGAGAAGAAGCAGCATCAACTTTAAAGACGATTGAAGAAGCTGGAATTCATACGATTATGATTACTGGAGATGATATAAATACTAGTCGTTCAATAGCAGATAGTTTAGGAATGTTAAAACGCGATTCTTTAGTTATAAGTCATGATGATCTTGAAAGCATGAGTGATATGGAAGTTTATAAATATTATAAAAAGATAAGAGTAATTGCTCGTGCTCTTCCAGAGGATAAGGCAAGAGTTGCCATTCCAAAGGATAAGGCAAGAGTTGCCAAGATTTTGGAACAAAATAATCTAGTAGTTGGTATGACTGGAGATGGAGTAAATGATGCACCAGCTTTAAAAAGTGCTGATGTTGGTATCTCTTTAGGAAGCGGGTCAGAGGTAGCTAAAGAAGCAAGTGATATAGTTATAATTGATAATAATATAAAATCTATCGAATCAGCAGTTCTTTTTGGACGAACAATATTTAAATCCATTAGAAAATTTATAATATTTCAACTTACAATGAATTTAATTGCATTATTTTTATCAATAGTTGGTCCATTACTTGGAATTTCAACTCCAATAACTATAATGCAAATGCTTTGGTTAAATATGATAATGGATACTTTGGCTGGACTTGCATATTCTTATGAATATCCGATAAAAAGATATATGAAAGAAAAACCAATAAGAAAAGATGAACCTATTTTAAATAAATATATGTATTCAGCAATTCTTTTAATAAGTATTTATTCATTTATTCTTTTATCATTATTTTTAAAAAGTGATATAGTTTATATGTTTATACGAAATAGTAGAAAAACTCTTATGACTGCTTTCTTTTCTCTATTTGTATTTATAAGTGTATTTAATGCTTTTAATGCAAGAACAGAAAGATTAAATTTGTTTGCTAATATTTTAAAAAATAAGGTTTTTATTGTAATTCTTTTATTTATAACTCTTGCTCAAATATTCTTAATTTATAATGGTGGATCACTTTTTAGAACATATGGTCTTAAATTAAATGAGCTTATATTTGTAATTGCACTTGCAGTTACAGTTATACCACTTGACTTAGTGAGAAAGTTGTTTATTAAATATCGATAAGTGTGTTATAATACTTTCAAAGAAAGAAGTGATCATATGATTAGATACTATTGCAGTGGTTTTGACAAGAACAATGCTTTTGGACATGGACTAGGAGATATGTTTAAAGAGGATTTAAAGGATATGAAAAGAATTGTTTATATTCCAGGTGGTCCACATAAAGTTGAAAAGGCAATAAGCAAGAGTGTTCCAGAATTTATTGAACATTTTGAAAAAGTAGGAATTAAATTTGATGAATCGATTATTATTACTCCTGATATGAGCAAAGAAGATGCTAAGTCTTATGTAGAAAGTGCAAGTTTCATCATGCTTATGGGAGGGGATCCATTTAAGCAAAGAGAAATGTGTGAAGAACTAGAAATTTTAGATTCCATTAAAAATAGTAAAGCCGTAATTCTTGGCTTTAGTGCTGGAGCAATGTTGATGTCTAAATATACAATCATTACTCCTTGCAGTGATGAGTATCCAGATTTTCATATAGAAGATGGACTTAATTTAGATGGTATATCAATTTATCCTCATAATAATACGGAGTCTTATGAATATCCTGATAGTTTAGATATCGGTGGAGAAGTTTATCAAAAGAATGATTTAATTAAAGTTGCAGGTGGATATGGAAATTATTATCTTTTGCAAGATTATACTGATGATGGAATTACTTTTGATGTCAGTTTAATAAGAGTTAAAGACGGAAATATGGAATTTCATACAGAAAACAATGGTAAGATATGGGTAGCTGCACCTGATGAAGTTCAGTTAGAATATCCTAAAACAAAGAAAACTTTATTTAAAACAATTTAACTTTTATGTTATACTTACTTTAGTGATAAGTATGGAAAAAAAGTTAATAATTAAAAATGATAGAAATAACCCAATAATAAAATTTTGGAATTGGGGATGGAATATATATTATAAAAATCCTGAGATATGGAACTATTTAATTGTTGGAATTCTTACGACTATTGTATCTTTAGGGATAAAGTATGCTTTATTGTTTACGATATTTGATGCATCAAATCCAATTGAACTACAAACTTCAGTTATTATTTCTTGGATTGGTGCAGTTATGTTTGCATATGTTACTAACCGAGTATTTGTATTTAAATCAAAAGAAAAAAATATAGTAAAAGAGATATTTAATTTTACATTAGGAAGAATTGCTACTTTATTAATTGAAATGTTTATAATGTGGTTTATTTGTACATTGCTTTCTTTAAATTCCAACGTTTGGGTAATAATTGCAACTATTATATGCCAAGTTATGCAAATAGTCGGTAATTATGTTATAAGTAAGTTATTTGTATTTAAAAAAAGTTTGGATTAGATTCCAAATTTTTTTATGAAAAAACGTAAAAAACTTGATTTTTTCCTTAAAATACCATAAAGCAGTAATTAATGGTGAAAATCAAGAAAATAGTCATATTGACAACATTCTTTTCTTTTGGTATACTATGACCCAATTAAAGGGGAAAATTATGATGAGTAATTTTGGTAAAAGTGTAGAAATTGATAGGATTATCGATGATGATGGAATGTACTTAACATTAGAAGAATTTAAAATTGTTATGCAATATTTAATTACTTCACTTATTTTTAATACAACTTCATTTGATATGTTGTCGATAAATAGCAATTCAATACTTTCTATAGCTTCAAGTATTGAAGACTTAAAAAGTGAGGTTGTTGATAAAAGAAATATTGCATTTGAAGACATAGGCTTCGTTTTTTATGAAAACGAAGAAGGAGCCGCAGTGTCTCCAGAATTTGTTCTTTTACAAACAATGGAAAATGTGAAGAAAAATCCTAAAAAGATTGCACTTTTATATGGATTATTAAGAAATAGAGTGGGAAAAGATAATTTATCTAGCATTGATTTAAAAAGGGTTTACGAAGAATTAAAAAATGAAAAACAAACTAAATCAAAAGAAACAAAAGGTTTATATAGACTAGAATTTGATTACCCTATTGAATATTTAAGAGGTGTAGAAGTTTCTTATAAGCTAGATTCAGTAATTGATGAATTCATTTCAAGTATTTTAGATTATTTTTGTTATGATTTTAATGAGTTTAGTGATCCTGAATATTTAAAAGTAGAAGATAAAATAGACTCTATGTATCAAAAATGTTCTAAAGAAGATTATTATAAAACTCAAGAAAAGGTTTATGATATGAGAGATAAAGCAAAAGAAGAGGCTGTAAAGAGGTATAAAAATAAACTTTTTAATAATCAAAAAATAGCTGTGTCAGAACTAGTGAGATTACTTATAGATAAACTAAAATCCAATATTATAGGATATGATTATGAAAAAGCAAGAAGTGGTTATTTAACTAAACTAGGGTTAGATGAAGTACTTTATTATGCACATCCTGCTGATAAATATGATTTACATAGAAGAACCTTTGCGATTGAAAATCCTTGTGGTCAAGATTATGATGAATATTATGTTGAAAGAGAAGAAAACAAAAAAGAGAATGATGATGGAGAAATCACAGTAGTCAGAAAAATTTATATGTAGACAAAGTAAAAGTTTGGATTAGTAACCCAAACTTTTATATTTTTTATATAACTCTTGAAATCTATCAAAATGAACAATTTCTCTTTGGCGCAAGAATAGAAGTGGTGCGATTACATCTTCATCGGTTGCAAGATCTATTAAATGTTCATAAGTGACTCTAGCTTTTTGTTCAGCTGCCATATCTTCAACTAAATCAGCTATCGGATCTCCAACAGATGCAAAATATGTTGCTGTAAAAGGAACTCCATTAGAGTCAGTTGGATAAATACCTTTACCATGTTCAGTGTATAAAGTATCAAGTCCAGCTTCTTGCATTTCTTTTAAACTGGCATCTTTTGTAAGTTGATATAACATTGTACAGATCATTTCATTATGAGAAAATTCATTTCTACAAGTATGTTATCAGTTAAAAAGACAACAATATAATCTTGAGAGAAAAATTCTCTTTTAAGTATCGACCGCCTTTTTCTTTCTTATAAATTACTTGTTTTATTATAGTTGATAATAAAGCGTTTTTTTCTTCTGCGGTCATATCTTTTGAATATTTACTTATAACATCTTCTAAAATCGGTATAGCTTTCTTTTTACTATATAAATCTTTAGTTCTATCTTTTGACTTAGATAGTTCTGTTTTTTGATTTAATAATGTTTCTAATTGTTCATTTAAAGTATTAGTTCTTTTAATAAATAAATCTTGAGTATATGCTCCAGTCTCTACTAATTCGCAAGCCTTTTCTATTTGGCTTTTTATTTTATCTATTTCGTGATCTATCGCTTCTATCATTTCCTTATTAGTACATATTTCTTTTTTTACTGCTTCTTCATAATTATTAACATAGTTTTTATATTCACTCATTATTATTTTAAGAGATTTTAATATTTTATCTTCTACAAGTTCTAATTCACTTGATACACACTTACATCTAGGTCTACTACACATTAAAGTATCTGTATGTGGTGGAGTTATGCTTTCTTCTATTGTAGTTATAGCTTTATCAAACTCGTTTGTTTCTATATTCAATAGTTTTTTTAGATCCTCCCATTTATCAGCGTGTGGTATACAAAATTTCTCGTCGTTAGAACTAAACCAATGATCCACAGAGTTTTTAGAAACGTGCAGAGCTCTAGCTATGTCATTAAGACTATAATTTCCTTTATGTTCCCTTAATAATAATCGTAATTTAGGCTTATCTATATCATAAATACGTTTAGCGGTAGGTTTAGCGTCTTTTCTTAAATAATACGGGCGTCTAGTCATATTATTACCACAATAGCCACATACAACTAAACCTAATAAAGGGTTTTTCATTTCTTTATTATCTGGCACTGTTTTAAGTCTGTTAGATAAAAATTTAGCTTCTATCTGTTGTTTTATATCTTCGCCGAGTATTGCTTCGTGTTTACCTCTAACAAGCGTAAAATCGTCATTATTAGGGTTTTTCTTAACAATATGTCCATTTACTAATGTCTTAGTAGTCTTACGTCTGTCCCACGTCAAATAGCCGTATATAGTGTAACCCTGCAATATATTTCTAACCATATTAGCGGTCCACTCTTTAGACTTTCTAGGTTTTATTTTAAGATAATTAAGATAGTGTGCTATATTAGTAGCTCTCATATCATTTAATATAATCTTAATATTTTCTCCTGGTTTAAAAAAGTTATGAGGTATATGTATATTGTTTATATCTATATTATAGTTAGCTGCTATACTTTCCAATGTATCATTTTCTTTTATTTTATATGGTAATGATTTACTATTAACTGTTAATCTTATTTCTTGATCTACTTTTAAATCTAAATTACAAGTGATTATATCTTTCTTATGTGTTCCAAACAATTTAGCTATATCTGATATAATCTCGTTTTCTTTAACAGTGTAAGTAGTATTTAGTCCGTTTAAGAATAAATCAGCTAATAATTTTACTACTTTAGACTCTGACTCATTTTCTACTAAAACATAACCTTTCTCGTTAGGTATTTTCTGTTTATTATAACCGTATGGCAATACAGAACCAACGTATTTACCGTCTTTAACACTTCTTAATCTACCACGAGCTAATATACGTTTAGTATATTTTAAATATTTTCTAGCTTGATATAAACCGTCTTCAAAATAAGATAAATCGTCCTCGTTATCTAAATTATATATTTTCATAGGAGTTATTATCTTTGTATTGGAATATTGAAAAGCTTGGGCTATTATTCCCTGGTCCATAGTATTACCACGAGCTAGACGTTCTATTTCAATACATACAACTCCTTTTACACGATCTTCTTCTATTAAAGATAATACCTCTTGAATTACTGGACGATCTTCGATAGTATCTCCAGACGCTACCTCTCTATAAATATTATGCTCTGGTATTGGCTTACCGAAAATACTTACAATAAAGTCTTGTAATTCTTTTTCGTGTCTTTGTAAAGTTTTTTCTATAGACTCGTCTTTATAATAGTCCATATCTTTACGTGATTTTCTTAAATATATTATAAACATATCTAGTATCTCGTCGACAGTAAGGTCCCTAGATACGTTCATTATTTGTAAAAATGTATCTAAATTCATTATAGCACTTTCTTTCTTTATAATTTTATGCTATAATCGTATAGAAAAACCTATACAATTATAGTTGGTTGTTTCTTCTATTTTTGTTTTAAGTGTGATAGCTTTTGTGGTTTTTCATTTCAACGCTTCGTGTTCGCGCGCGAGGCGTCTTTTTTTTATGTTTTTTTACCTTTCGAGCAAGAAAACGTACATTTCGAGCAATGTTAATCACAATTAACGGTAAAAAATGGTAAAATGGTGTATTAAAATTTATAATATACCCCTAAGGAGGGGGTTAGTATGAAAACTAAATATGATGTGTTATATGAAAAACTGCTTAATGATCATATTAACATCAGTTTATTTATTAAACTACTTGAGTATATCAAATAAGATATACTCTTTTTATTTGTCCTCTTTATCAATTATAAATTCTTTGTTTTTTTCTATAAATTTCATAAGCTTATCAAAATTTTCTTCTGATAAATCTTCGCCGTCAAAAAGATTATTTTCTTTTAAAGCGTCTTTCAATTTACTTTTGATATTTTTGGTAGCTTTTTTTTCTTCCCAGTCAAGCATATAGTTAGCGTCTACTCCTAATACTTTACATAAAAGCATTATGCTATCTGCGTCTGGTTTGTGATTTCCACTTTCCCAGTCGCTAATAGTGTTATGAGATACGCCTAATTGCTCAGCAAGCTCTTTTTGTGTCATATTTTTATTTTTTCTTGAGTTTCTTATATTATCACATAAAGCCATATTAGTTACCTCCATTTCATTAAAATTTTATCACAAAAAATATGTATAGTAAATAAATAATTTCGAAAAAATCGAAAAAATTAGCATTTTTGTATTGACATTTCGGTAATACCGAATTACAATGTTTATAGAGTTCGACAATATCGAAGTCTTGGAAGGAGGAAATTAAATGTCAAACCCTAAATCACTAGAAGTAGGAAAAAAGATAAAGTTGCTTTTGGTAGAACATAATATCAACCAAAATCAAGTAGCAAGATACCTAAATGTTAGTGATTCTTTATTTTCTGATAAGTTAAATGGAAAAGTAAAAATTACTGTAGACGAATTTTACGATATTATTACTTATCTAAATGAAGAATTTAACATTACTGTAGACGCTAATTACTTTATGCCACAAACACCAAACGAAACATCAGACACTAACTAACATAAAATTTAATGAGGTGTTGAAATGGAAAAAAACGAAAGCTATCACACAATAAAAAACTTAACACTAGGTCAAACAGAAATTGAGATATGTATAGAGAGTATTCCAACAATAGAAGAAAAAAGAAATCATTTAATAAAGATATATGACGTCGTAAATGATATAGCTAGAAAAGCTGAAAAGCGCGGCGTTGATACTTCTAAATGGTTTTATACAGAAAAACAATTAAAGCTCTTAAAACAAGATCCAATAAATGAATTTATCTAGTAAATCAATTTAAAAAAAACAAAGGAGAAACAATTATGAAAAAAAAATACAGACTTAAAAAATGGGTAAAAGTAACCCTAAATATATTATGCGCAATAAGCGTATTTATAATACTTGCTTTATTAGTGAAGAAAGGAGTTAATGACTTTGAAGATTTGGCTAAGCAATGTGATAAGGAATATGGCTATACTTGTACTTATTACGATATTAGACAATACTCTTTAGGTAAATAAATTATGTATGTTAAAGAAAATAAAAAAAGATTTATGAATTGGATCAGAACTCATAAATCAAGTTGTAAACTTTCTTATAATTTACTCTCTAATTGTACCATAATTTGGGGGTAAAAGTCAAAAAATGGACGATTGGAGGTAAAACATGAAAGATAGTTATATAATGCACTGCGATTACGGAAATCATTTTGAATTATTAACAGACGCTGAATTAGGTCGGCTTATAAGAGATGTAAATAACTATGTTAAAAATGGTGTTTTGCCTCAATATACAAAAGAGGATCGTGTTCTAAATATGGCCTTTAGTTTTATGAAAACTAACATTGATATAGAAACAGAAAAATATATAAAAAAATGTGAAAAAAATCGAGAAAATGGCCGTCGTGGTGGTCGACCTAGAAACCCAGAAAAACCGAACGGTTTTGAAGAAAACCCACAAGAAACGAAAAAAGCCGATACTGAAACTGATACTGATACTGAAACTGATA
>FR884156.1 GCA_000435515.1 Firmicutes bacterium CAG:582 | reverse complement strand
TAAGTCGCTGCTGTACACCTATTCTTTTCCTTCTTTCTAATATTATTTCTTATCTTTTATATAACTCTCTTTCAAATTACTATTTATCTGTCACTTCTATATATAATTATACCACATAAATTATTATTCAAAAAATAACTTTAATTCATCACCATTAATATTAATGACATCATTCATATAAACAATATCATTATCATTAAATTTTATATATTCACTAACTGAATCAATTCTTTTTACAATACCCGTTTTATTTATATATTTGCCACCACTTTTCTTACAGTCATTGATAAAATAAGTTACAGTTATTTCAATGTTTTCTTTAATATGCTCATTTATATAATTTAATTTACTATTAAGCATTTCCTTTAATCCATCATCAATTTCTAACCTTTTATCTGTAAGTCTTGCTGTTTCTTTTACAGCCTCGTCGTATCCTACTAAAGCAGCAAAAGGTGCAAACTGAGATGCTCTTGACTCTATACTTAAGCGTGAATGTTTTGATATAGGTCTATTTAAATTTATAATATCATCATAGTTATTCATCATCCTTTATGACCTCCAACTTCTTCATTTCTGTCTTTTGCAGTCGCTCCCTCTTCAATAACTAAATTCATTCTTTCATTTTTGTTAAGTTCTCCAGTATAATAATCAAACAAATTCATTACTCTTTTATCTTCATTTGAAAAGTAATCAAATTTACGAGCAATCTTCTTTTTAAATCTTCTAATCTCATAAAAACACCTATTACAAGTATACCTAAAACTATAAAAAAACAGCAAGTTTTTTCTCGCTATTTTATAAAGTTTCTATTTTCATTAAATTAGTAAATCCTATTTTACCAGCAACTAAACCACCAGTAACAATAATATTATCTCCAGATTCTAAATTAGTAAATTCTTTTGCTTCTTTTATAGCTAGAGCAACTAATTCATCTATATCTGAAACAATATCAACAACTTTAGCATAAATACCATAATTTAAAGCTAGTCTATTAGCAACTTCTTCACTATTAACTAAAACTAAAATAGGACAACTTGGTTCTAGATTTGAAATAAGTCTAGCACTTGTTCCAGAAATAGTTGGAACAACTATCAATTTAGCATCCAAACTATTAGCAGCTTCTGCTACAGATTTAACAATTGCATCAGTAGCATTTTCTACCTTTTTATCTGCAAAAATATTAGAGTAAGTTATAGATCCTTCAATATGTTCACAAATTGAAGCCATACTTCTAACAGTTTCAACTGGATATTCTCCTGTTGTAGTTTCTCCAGATAACATAACCGCATCTGTTCCATTATATATAGCATTTGCTATATCAGTAACTTCTGCTCTAGTTGGTCTTGGATTATGTTTCATTGATTCTAACATTTCAGTTGCAACTATACATATTTTTTTATATTTTCTAGCCATTTTTACTATTTTCTTTTGAGCTATAGGTAAATCTTCCATAGGAACTTCTACACCTAAATCTCCTCTTGCTACCATTAATCCATCTGCAGCAATAGCAATACTTTCTAGATTGTTCATACCTGTTTGAGATTCTATCTTAGCTATTATTTTCATATCTTCTCTATTTTGTTCCTTTAATATTTCTCTAATATCATAAATATTTTGAGCACTTTCAACAAAAGATGCAGCTAAATAATCTCCTTCGTGTTGACATGCATAAATGATATCTTCTCTATCAATATCAGAAATAAAAGGTATATTTAAATCAACACCAGGTGCAGATAAACTTTTTTTAGAAAATAAAATGCCACCGTTTATTATTTTACAATTAACATAATCATCTGCTTTTTCAATTACTTCAATTTTCATAAGTCCATTTTCAAGTAAAACAATATCTCCAATTTGTAATGCATCAATAGCAGTTTTATGGTTAACAGTAAATCTTTCTTCATTACCAATAACATCTTCTTTTACAATTTTAATTGTTTTTCCACTTACTAAACTAATTCCATCTTCTTTAGCAACACCACTTCTAAATTCTGGTCCTTTTGTATCATATAATATTGCTATATTTTTATTAGTTCTTTTTCTAACTTCTTTTACAGTACTAACAACTGTTTCTCTTTCTTCAATAGTTGCATGAGAAAAATTAATTCTAGCAACATTTGCTCCTGCTTCTACCATTTTTTCAAATACTTCTACACTAGAACTTGCAGGTCCAATACTTGTAACGATTTTAGTTTTTTTCATAAATCCTCCTTTTTCAAACTAATTCATTATAAATTAAAGCAAAAATAATGTCAATATATAAGAAAAAGTAAATAATTATTTATTTACTTTTGTTGAATCATATATATATTTATCTATATCTAAATTACTATTTTAAAATGCATTTTTAAATAAACTTGTATAACTTATAAATTGAACTTCACTATATTTATCTTTATTTAAAGCATTATCAATATTTACATACTTATATAATAATAACTTAGTTTGAGAATCTGTAATATTTTTTAGATTATAAAATTTAATACGCGAATAATTTAATGTTTTACCATTATATATTAAATCTTTATAATTACTAATATCATCACTAGCAATTATAGTTATAATATCATTATCAATAGAATATAATGAATTCTTTTTATAGTATAGCTCATTTAATTTATTTTTAACATCAATTGGATTTATTTTAGTTAATTCAAAACTCGTTTTGATTAAAGGCATAATAGTTTCTATGTCAGATTCTTCTTTAATTTTAAAACTTCTACATAAAGGTTCATAAGTTCTACGACCTACAACAGATAAAATATTATTTTCATCTTCAACAGCTAAAATTCTTATATATAGGCAATTTGACCTTTTTTCAATTATTAAAAAGTTTCTTGATGCAGTAAACACAATACCTTTAGTCATCTTTTTCTTCTTTATACTTCTATCAATAGATTTAACATTATCCGTTAAATTTTTTGTTAAATTATTAAGATGATTTATCATAAATGGATTTGTTATCTGCTCATACTCTTTATCAATAAGATACTTGGCATAATTTAAGGAATTCGCATCCCCAACCCTCATTTTGTATTTTAAAGAACACTTTTCATATCCCTTTCTAATACTTAACTTATTTTTCTTATCAAATATCTTAACATTTTTTAGAAAACATAGAATCATTTCTGTTTCATTTAATGTTACTTCCAAAATTCTACATCTATACTTAAAAGAAATACCTTTAACTAAATAATTCCTAATTATCTTTCTATCTTTTTTAAGAACATAATCTTCTAAATCATCATATAACTCTATTACCTTGGCATCTTTGTTGGTAGTTAATTTTTTATAATTACTAGTGTTAATATCATAAGAACGATTGTTTATTTTTCTACTATTCTTTACATGATTTGAAGTATAGCTCAAACATCCTTTTGGCTGTTCCAAATCAAGTTCTGGGTGATATATATTACCAGCATAGGCAAAATCATTGGTAGTATAGACTTCCATAATATCTAATGATTTAATACCATTTAAGGGGTAATTAAAGAACTTAAAAATGTTCTTGTAGTAACACCAAGATTACATGAATTTTCAACAACTTGCAAGAATGTTTGACTTCCATGTCCACCATGTTTCCAACACTTTATTCTAGACCCACTTACATTTATGGAACCAGAATCAAAGTACTTATCTTCAAATAAATTAATTGTTTTTTCTTGAATTGAACTCGCAAGACTTATAACTTTAAATGTACTTCCGGGTTCATACGTATTAAATATCGGTAAGTTTCTATTTATAGTTTCTAAATCGTATTTATTATATTCATTGGGATTAAAATTTGGCCTTGATGACATTCCATATATTTCGCCTGTTTTAGGGTTAGCAACTACTATTAATGCTTGTTGAGGATTATATTTAGTAACAACGTTGTCAAGTTCATTTTCAATTGCTTGTTGAATATTTATATCGATTGTTAAAGCAACATTCATTCCACTTTGAGGAGAATTATAAACTGTTGCTTTTTCAAGCTTTTTACCAAAACCATCAGAATAATATTTGATTGATCCATCTTCTCCTTTTAGATATTCATCATAAGCAAGTTCAATACCTGATAAACCTTGATTATCAATTCCAACATACCCCAAAACATGAGAAAGCAAGTTATTATAAGGATAATTTCTTTTGGATTCTTTTAATAGGTATACTCCATCCAAATTTAAAGAGTTGATCTTATCAGCAATTTCAAAGGATAGTTTTCTTCCTTCAGGATGTATTCTTTCTATTGAAGTTTTTTTATTTAAATGTTTTAACATATCATCATAATTGGTATTAAGAATTTCAGATAGCTTTTTAGCGGTTGATTCTTTATCAATTATTTGATTTGGTACAACTACAAGTGAAGTTGTTGTTATATTTTCTGCCAAAACTACTCCATTACGATCAGTTATTAAACCACGGTCAGCTCCAATTGGTAGGTTTCTACTCCATAAATCGTTGGCTAAACTGTTCAGTTTTTTATAGTCTATTACCTGAATAAAAAATATTCTACCTATGATTAGAATAAATAAAAGAATTATTACTATTGATATTATTAAAATACGACTACGATATGTGTTTTGAAACATATTTTAATCACCAATAAAATATTATGTGAATATGCTAAGTTATAGCACAAAAAAAGTATCAACTTGTGATACTATTTTTTCTTATTTGTCATAGTTTTTTTCTTTTTAAAATCATTTGCACGCATTACATATATATATCCAACACGATCAGATAAGATATAGAATACTGCTTCTTGCCCAGGTCTTTCCTCATGGAATAAAATTGGTTTTCCTAGACTATCACGAATATCGATTAGACCTTCAAAGTCTTTTACTACCTCGATACGTAAGCTTCGAGTTTTCATCATATCTTCTACTCTTTCAGTAATTACTGTTTCACTTATGTATCTTTCATAATCTTTTAATATTTTATCCAATTTCTTTTTATATAATGTATTGTGATCTCTGTTTTTTATGATCCAAATAATTATTGAAACCATCGCGATTAAATCAATTACGCTTAAAGTTATTGCAAATCCAAATAAATAAGGGTTATTAATAATTGTTGATTTATATTGAAGAATTTGATCTTGGCTGTTAGATAATTGATAATTAGGCTTAATTTCCGTAGTTTTTGTTGTAAGTGGAATGCTTAGTTCAATAACAGCACTGTCGGAAAGCTTTTTATCGAAGTTAGCATGTTTTCCAGCAACGTCGATATATAAACCTACTACCAATTTGGCATCAGCTGATATTCCATATGTATTTATGAATTGTCTTGCTAAATCATTATATTTTTCATAGTTAATGTTAACGTTTTCATTGATTTTAAACATGTTATTGCTTAAATCACTGAACTCTTTTTTCTCGATTAACATGTCATCTTCTTTATAAAAGTTCTTTCCTTCAGAGTTATCTACTTGAACACTCGCTTTTACATAATAAGAATATTCAAGGCCTAAATTTTCATTACTTTTGAAATTGTAACTGAACTTTGCATCAATTGTATCAACAAGTGAAGAAATTATTTCTTTATTTTCATCTTTTCTTATGGTTTTCATTCCAAAACTATTATCTTTTAAATTAACTGTATAATCTAAATTACTATTTTCACTGTAATGTAACTTATAATTACTTTTAAAAGTTAAAGCTAAAGATGCAAGTAAGAAAAATACAACTAATCCAATTAATCCAACGATAACAGTTATTGGAATACATTTTTCTCTATCACTGCCTTTAAGTAATGGCAATTCCATTTTTTCCATAGTTTAACACCTCTCTATTAAAATATCTCATTTATATATACAGATGGCCAAGCAATCCATAATACTCTTAGTTTTACTACACCTGTTATATCACTTTTTTCAACTATCCAATTATCAGCATTCTCATTATAATCACCCTTAGTTTGGTAAACGGTTTCACCATCTAAAGAGAATGTTCTATATATACGGTGAACAATTGTCATGTTTTCTTTAACATACACTAAGATATCGCCCTCTTTTAGTTCATCTGTATCTTTATGATATCTTTTATAAATAACGGCATCCCCTTTATTTATAGTTCCTGTCATTGATCCAGATCCAATTGCAATCATTGCATATTCGAACTCTCTAGAAACTAACGCTACAAGAACACCAAAAATAATAGTAAAGACAACTGTGCTTATCTTATTATTTTTTTTAGTCTTCCTAATTGGCTCTAATGTTGGTTTTGGTTCAAAAGACTTCAATATCGAATATATTACATAAGGGAAAACTAATAGAATAACACCTTCAATAAATATGTTGATTTTAGGTGTAATCGTAAATAAATAAATATGTAAGTCCATTATTAATCGATAACCTAAACAAGGATATATTCCATATCTTTTTGTAACAAAATTCAATAATAAGTTTTTTGATATACTTTGAACAAATATCAAAGCAAAAAATTCATATAGTTGGTTAAAACTTGAAAAATTATAACTTTTTGTTGCAATATTCATTTCAATAAAGAAAAAAATTATTAAAAGAACACCTTGAGTTAAATAATTGAATAATTTATTCCTATATTCCATATTTACAGCTATATAACGCATTACTTCAGAAAGTATCACAATTAAGAATACTTTTATCCAAGTAAATGTTGATATATAATTTTTAAATATACAACTATAGCTTGTACTAAATCCAGTTTTAAACCCCAACATGTAAAAAGCTCCCATTAAAATAATGGTAGAACCTAATACAACTACCAATCCATCATTCTTGTTTCTTAGAACTGGTCTTTTAAAATTTCTTAGTAGTATCATCAGTATCAAAAAAACAGATAAACCAATCAAACATATCGTTGTATCCAATGATTTTGACACAAAAACGTTAAAGAATAATAAGCATGCAAAGCCTAATTCTAAAACTATTTGAGTAATAAATTTAAACATCATGCCCACCACTCTTTAACTATTTTCTATCAAAATTATTCAGCTTCTTTAGCAGTAGCTGGAATTGTACATTTGAAAGTAATTGTTTTAGTTGTTTCTGTATCAGTAGAAACAAATGATCTTTTTTGTACAACTTTTACAGTATCAGATGTAGCTGAAGTAGTACCTTTTGCTACTGTAGTACCATTTAATCCATTACTTGGTGTAACAGTTAAATATTTACCATAGGCATTTGCATTAGCAGTTTCAGTTTCAGTTGCAGCTTCTGATGTTGGAGCTTCACAAGTAATTGATCCAATTAATGCATCATATTGACTATCATTTTTAATTTTGTAAGTTAAAGTTGCTTCATCACCAATATTTTTCATTTCTTGTGTAGTGAAAGTAATAGTTTTACCATCTGTACTTATTGTAGCTGTTGCTCCTTCTGTTGCAGTTGCTTCTGTAAAGATTACATTTTTTTCAAAGTTCTCACTATCTGGAACGATTTTTGCAGTACCATTAATTACTAATGTAGTAGTGATAGCTGCAAATCCAACTGCTAATAGTAGTATAGCTACTATAATTCCTGTTTTAGCTGTTTTATTCTTTTTCATCTATTTTACACACCTTTCTATGATTACATTTTACCCCATTTTTTTACAATTATCTACTTTTTTCTATTATTTTTTATATTTTTTACATTTTGATGTAAAATTCAAAAAAAAAGATATGAAAACTTTTACATATCTAATTCATTTTTTCTAGGTTTCATTGTTGGGAATAAAAGTACATCTCTAATGGATGCAGACTCTGTAAAGAACATTACTAGTCTATCTATTCCATAACCTATTCCACCAGCAGGTGGCATACCATATTCCAAAGCTTCGATAAAGTCATAGTCTATATCGTTTGCTTCTTCATTTCCTAATTTTTTTTCTTTTAGTTGTTCTTTAAATCTTTCTAATTGATCAATTGGATCATTAAGTTCTGTATAAGCATTTGCTGCTTCTTTTCCAGAAATAAATAATTCAAAGCGATCTACAAATCTTGGATCTTCTGGATTTTTCTTAGTAAGTGGGGAAATTTCGATTGGATGTCCATATAGAAATGTTGGTTGAATTAAAGTTTCTTCTACATATTTTTCAAAGAATAAATTGATTATATGACCAACTGTATGTTCATGATCAGCGACTTCAATATGATGCTCTTCAGCTAATTTTAATGCTTCTTCAACAGTCATTTCTTTTTTGAAGTCAATTCTTACTTTTTCTTTAATCGCGTCAACCATTGAGATTCTCTTCCATGGTCCTTCTAAGTTAATTTCATTTCCTAAATAATTAAAAGTCATTTTTCCACAAACTTCACGAGCTATAGTTTGATACATATTTTCAGTTAAATCCATCATGCCATTTAAATCTGAATAAGCTTGATATACTTCCATCATTGTAAACTCTGGATTGTGTTGTGGATCCATTCCTTCATTTCTAAATACTCTTCCGATTTCATAAACTGATTCCATTCCACCAACAAGTAAACGTTTTAAATTAAGTTCAAGGGCAATACGAAGATACATGTCTAAGTCTTGAGAATTATGGTGAGTAATAAAAGGACGAGCAGCTGCACCTGTTAAAAGAGTTGTTAGTATAGGTGTTTCGACTTCAACAAAACCTCTATTATCCAAGAAATTTTGAATACATCTAATGATTTTTGGTCTCATTAATGCAACACGCATAGTTTCATCATTCATCATTAAATCTACATAGCGTCTTCTATATCTTTCTTCAACATCGGTTAAACCATGCATTTTTTCAGGAAGTGGTCTTAAAGCTTTTGTTAAATGAGTATATTCTAAACATTTGATCGTCATTTCACCCGTTTGAGTTTTCATAACTTTACCTTTTATACCAACAATATCTCCGATATCTGCAGCCTTAAATAAAGTATACGCTTCCTCTCCAACATCATTTATAGAAATATATACTTGAATTTGTCCAAATCTATCTTTTATGGTAAAGAATGATGCTTTTCCCATTTTTCTCATAAACATAATTCTTCCAGCAACAGATACATGAATATCCATATTTTCTAATTCGTCATGTTCTATACTCCCATATTTTTCTTTTATTTCAGCAGAATTATTTGTTCTATCAAATCTATGACCAAATGGATCTAAGTTCATATCTTTGATTCTATTCATCTTTTCTCTTCTTGCCAATTCTTGGTCAGTTAGTTTTCTTTCCATAGATACTCCTCTTTTCTTATTTAATATAGTATCATATTTTAACTATATTTGGTGTAATAAATTTGACTTTTTTACTAAATTTAGTATAATATTTTAGCAAATTGAGGGTGTTTTTTATGAAAATCAAAACAAATTCAGATGTTATAAGAACCAGTGTTTTATCAAGTGTAAAATTATTACAAGGCGTAATAAGTCAAAATCTTAAAGCAAATAATATGAAATCAGATGACTTTTACGGCAAATTATGGCTAAACAATTCTTTATACGAAAGGTTAACCAATAGCATGGGATCTTATGATATGGCTCAAAAATGTCTAAAAGATGAAGCAGCTGCCAAAGTAAATGTAGTTTTAATGGCTTTAGAAGAAATAACATTTTTCTCCGATTACTATATCTTTTCTACATATAAATTCAAAACTCAAAATGAGGATAACAAAGATTTGAGTGTTGAAAACACTTTAAAAAGTATAAGAGATAAAGCTTTTGGTTATATTACTAAATCATTGGATTTAGTAGCAATGACTGACGCTACTAAAGAAATTAAGAATGCTAGTTTTTATAAGAAAATAGTTATATTTAATTCTTTAGATGAAACTGATATAGAGTTTTTAAGTTCAATTAATCCATTTTTTGAAGAAGAATATAAATTGTATGGAATGAATATTACTCCAGAGTTTATTGTTGATGAAATCAATCAACAAAATGATACTAACCTACCAAATGAAGCAATTTATCAAGAACTTGCAAGACTTCTTGCAGATTTATATAGAATTGATGAAGATTTAATAAATGATGTAACTAGTGATATTATTGAAACACTAAATATGAATGGTACTGACATAGATAGTCTAATTGCTCTTCTAGATTCTAATTATACAAATGATATAGATTTAGTTCTTGCTTCTTTAATACAACAATATTACAATATAAAAAAAGATGAAAAGAAATATGAAAAATAAGTTGGGATTCCAACTTATTTTTATTTTTCCAAAAGTTCTAAAGCTTCGATTTCTGATTCAAGAGTAAGTCTTTCTTTCTCAACTAAAGCAGCCGGTGCTTTACTTACATAGTTTTCGTTTGCTAAAAGTGTTTTTCTTCTTTCAATTGATGCTTTTAAATCAGCTATTTGTTTTTCTTTTAAAGCTTTTTCTTCTTCAGTTACAATTTTTTCATAATAAATAGTAGCTTCTATTTCACCAGATTTAACATTATAAGAATTAATAGTAAGTTCATCCTCTGTTAAAGAATCCTCAATTTTTAACATTTTTAAGATTATATTATCTTTATTGTTAATTTTAACTAAAGCATCTTTACCTATTCCGTTTTCAGCTTTAATGTTACGGAAAGCAGCTATGAATGATACTTTTTCATCTACTTTAGCAGTTTCTTCATTAAATACTAGATTGCTATCATATTCAGGATAGGTGCTAATCATTATAGAATCACTATCCTTAATTGGCAACATACTATAAATTTCTTCGGTTACAAATGGCATAAATGGATGTAATAGTTTCATTATTGCTGTTAATACATAGCATAATGTTGATTTTGTTGATTCATTATCACTTGTAAACTTAGAGAATTCAATATAACTACTACAGAAATCATTCCAAATAAAGTCAGAAGTTTCAGCACCTACTAGATTAAATTCGTAGTTTTCCATATGTTTAGTTGTTGATTTAATCAAGTTTTCAAGTTTTGTTAGTATCCATTTATCTTCATCAGTTGTGTTTGAAAAATCTAATTTTTTTAATGATTCGATGTTCATAAGAACAAAACGTGATGCATTCCATATTTTATTGATATAGTTCCAAGTACTTGACATCTTTGTTTCATCAAAACGAAGATCTGTTCCTAAAGCACAGTCAGTTGTTAAATAGTATCTTAAAGCATCTGCTCCGTATTTTTCAATCATATCCATTGGATCAATTCCATTACCTAAAGACTTAGACATCTTTCTTCCTTCTTTATCACGAATAAGGCCATGAATTACACAGTCTTTAAAAGGACGTTTTCCAGTTAATTCAAGAGATTGGAAAGTCATTCTATTTACCCAAAATGGAATAATATCATATCCAGTTACTAAGCAGTTATTTGGAAAATACTTTTGCATATCTTCAGTATTTTCTGGCCAACCTAATGTTGAAAATGGCCATAATGCACTAGAGAACCAAGTATCAAGAACATCATTATCTTGTACCCAACCTTCACCAACTGGAGCAGTTTCTCCTACATATATTTCATCACCTTTATACCAAGCAGGTATTCTATGTCCCCACCAAAGTTGACGAGATATACACCAGTCATAAGTTATTTCCATCCAGTGATTCATTGTTTTTTCATATCTTTCAGGAACAAAATTTACTTTAGTATCCTTATTTTTTTGATTTTCAAGAACATGATCAGCTAAAGGACGCATACGAACAAACCATTGTTTTGAAAGGTATGGTTCAACCATAACTCCAGTACGTTCAGAATGACCTACAGAGTGTATCATTGGTTCAATGCTTAAAAGAAGACCCATTTCTTTTAAATCTTTTAGTAAGTTTTCACGACATTCTTCACGAGTTTGACCTACATATTTACCAGCATCTTCGTTCATTGTAGCATCTTCATTCATAACAACAATTCTCTCTAAGTTATGACGATTTCCTACTTCAAAGTCATTTGGATCGTGAGCAGGCGTAATTTTAACACATCCTGTTCCAAATTCAGGATCAGCATGTTCATCACCGATTATTGGAATTAATTTATTAACAATTGGAAGAATTACTTTTTTACCAATTAAATCTTTATATCTTTCATCACTCGGATTTACAGCTACTGCAGTATCACCAAATAAAGTTTCAGGTCGAGTTGTTGCAACATCTAAATAATCATTAGATCCTTCAATAATATATTTTAAATGATAAAATGCTCCTTCAACATCCTTATAAATAACTTCTTCATTTGATAAAGCCGTTTTAGCAGCTGGATCCCAGTTGATTATTTTTTCACCACGATAAATAAGCCCCTTATTATAGTAATCAACAAAAACTTTAGTTACCGCTTTATTAAGCCCTTCATCAAGAGTAAATCTTTCTTTTGTGTAATCAACTGATAAACCAAGTTTACCCCATTGATTTCTAATATTTCCACCATATTCATGAGTCCAATCCCAACATGCATTTAAGAAGTTTTCTCTTCCATATTCGTATTTATTAATGCCATTTTCTTTTAATCTTTTAACAACTTTAGCTTCAGTTGCAATAGCAGCATGATCCATTCCTGGAAGCCATAAAGTATCATATCCTTGCATTCTTTTAAAACGAATAATTACATCTTGAATAGCCGTATCATAAGCATGTCCAATATGTAATATACCTGTAACATTTGGAGGAGGAATAACTATACAATATGGAGTTTTACCTTTTCCACATTTGAAGTATCCTTTTTCTTTCCAATTATTATATTTTTCTTTTTCAACACTTAAGTGATCATATTTTGTATCTAACATAAATTCATCTCCTTTATTTCTCTATATACAAACTCTTCAAGCTCAGCTAACTTTTGCTTGTCCTGAGTTCTTTTTAACACATTAAACTTTCTTTCAATTATTTTATTATCCTTTAAATATTTATATGAATATGCAAAATTCAAATCAAATATCCAACTAATCATACGAAGAACTGCATCTTCTTCAGTTTCACAATAATCGTTTTTACATATCTCTTTTTTATAAATACTTTTTAGTAACTCATCTTTTATAACTATATTTTCAGAATTTACTTCATTGATCTGAGTTTCTATAATATCCAATTTATCAGCATCTCTTACTATTTTACAAAATATTTTTGTTTGCTCATCCACATCACCAATTTTACATTTATTATGATATTTAGTTGCTGATAGAACTATATTTTGTGTCTTTTTATCTTCAGTAAACTTATCAATAAAGTCGCACAAGACTCGATACCCTTCATCTCCATGATCAATGGATTCAGAGTCTTTAAATGTTCCATAAAACTTCAATTGATTAAATCTTCCAATATCATGGACAAGACCTGCAAGTGTTGCAATATATATATCAGCTTCATTCAACTTTAGGGACTCGGCTATACTTTTTGCGAAGTTCATAACTCGATAACTATGTTCTTTTTTACGAAGTATTCCTTCATCTTTTAAATCAAAGTTACCAACATATTCATCAAAAATCTTAATTTCTTCTTCCATATAACTCCTCCAAAATAAAAAAAACACATCCTAATAAGGACGTGTTAACGTGGTACCACCTTAATTTGTAAAATTAATTACCTCAAATATTTAACGCATATTTTACGAAATAACCTACTTGCTTTCAATTACTTAACTCCCAAGCTACCTTCAATACACTTACCTATTAGTTTGCACCTTCCACTAACTCTCTTAAAAGATTATGTATTTACTCCTCTTGTTCTTCGTCATTGAATACATTATATATCAATATACTTTCATTTTCAAGAACTATTTATTAACCCATTTCATATTTGAATAACGTTTTTCCATAAAATCGTTTGTAGCATATTCATCACATAATTTATCAACTACATTTCTTGCTGGATATCCTTCTAAACGATGTTTATATCTTCTCATTGCAATTTCCGATACTCCTAAATCAAGTAGCAAAAATATGGCTATACCAATTGCTAAAGGTTTAAATAGTTTTTTAGGTATTCTATTTATTAGATCCATTAAAAATGGTATTACATATCTTACTACTAAAATAGTTGCAAATCCCCAGAAAAAGCAAAATAATAAATTGATTCTTCCATTTAAGTTAAATGGTATCTTTGAATAATCCCAAAAAACAGTTCCATATACAACTTCTGTGAAAACACTGCAGAAGTATTCATAAGCCCCACCTAAAATGGTTCCTAGTATAAACAATGAAAAAGTGCTTTTATTCTTATATCTTGAGAATAGAATCGTTATCAATACGATGGCAAATCCCCAAACAAATGAAAATTGTCCAAATATTATCGATGATCTACTCATCCATCTATGCATCGTGAATCTACAAAAAAATATCTCCACTACAGCTCCGATAAACGCACATATAATAAATAAATAAAATATATGATAAATAGTCATTCCTTCTGATAAAATCATTTCTTTAATACTCTTACGTTTTAAAGTGGGATAAGCATTTTCCATACGTTTTTTGATAGATGAAAATAACCAGTTGCTGAAGTTATCATCATGTTCTTTAATTTTATGTAATTTTATCTTTTTTAAAGTTACAAATGACGTAAATAAGTCTACTAATAATAAACCAAATAAGGTAAGTTCAACTATTCCAGCTATATAAATATTGAAACTATTGAATAGACCAAATAACAATGGATTTATTAATTTTACTATAACAGTACCAAAAAATCCCCAAAGCAATGAATAGTTTAAACAAATATAACCTTCTAAATTATATTTTTTATTGGAATAATCCCACCAAACCTTCTTATTTAAAAAAGCTAAAATCTTGCCTGTTAAATATTGAATTACTGTACTATAAATCATTGATGCTCCAAATACAATAAAGGTATTTTCAACATCTTTTAAAGTCAGCATAAGAATAACAACAATAAAACCATATAGAGTACACATTGGTCCATTAGTTATTCCTCTATTAACAAATCTTTTTTCCTTTATTAAAATAAATAATACTTCTACAAGCCATCCAATAAATGAATATATTAGAAAAACAAATAAAATCCATAATAAAAATTCTAATTTCATATACATCACACCATCATTGTATCAAATAATCAAAAAAAAAGAAAATATATTATTTTATATTCTCTTCTACTACATATAACTTATTGTTATCATTTATAACAATTACTTCAGCAGATTTATCATATCCTAAATCTGTTAAGTATTCCCAAGATAGTTTTATTTTATATGCTTTATAACTAGTGTTAGTAGCTTTTATTGTATAGTTTGTTTCTTCTATGTTTTCAACATTTATTCTTTCAACCACTGGTAATTGTTGATTTCTTTTTTGATTAGTATTATCTTCTACATATTTATATAACGTATCTGTAACATTAGTTATATAGTTTTCTTTAGCAGATTCATATATAAATTCTAAACCACCAACATCATATTTATTTTTTTTATTTTCTATCGTGTATAAATCAATTATATATAATTTTGCAATGCTTTTGGCATATTCATTGTAATCAATATTTCCACTTTCTAAGTTTGCTTTTAGGTTGTTAAATTCAGTTTTATAAACTTCTGTATCTGTATCATTTAAAGTAATTCCATATCCGCTAATATCAACGACTGTTGTTTCATCTTTTTTATTATTGTCTTTACTTGCTTCTTTATGAAAAAACACGAAATATGAAAGAACTCCAAGTAAGGAAACTAAAATAACTAAACTTAATCCAATCAATAAACTTTTCTTTTTCATTCGCTTTTTTCTTTCCCTTCTTTTTCTATTAAATTATAAACTATTATATCATTGGAAATCTCTAATATTTTTTCGGTGTATTTTTTATGATCCTCAATATAATTGACATCTAAGGTATCAGTTCCAAATACTTTCATTTCATTTTTAGAATTATAATAATATACTTTGCTAGTTAAGAAATTTCCGTTTGGGAACACTACTGTATTTTTATCTTTTATCTCAAAAATATCATGTCCTAAAGCATATTTGTTGTATATTCCTAACATATTTCCAATTGTTGGAAGAACATCTATCATTCCCATTGGATAGCTTACTTTACCTTTTATAGAGTTGTCTTTTGTCCAAAATATTAATGGTGTATTTTTAAATAATTCATTTTCATAATAATCATAATCAACATAAGTTGGATCACTTTCATCTTTTTGTTCACCTGTTGCAAAATCATAATTTATAAAGTTAGCAAATTGTTTTTTTGACAATTGTGCAGCATGATCACCATAGAAAACAAATAAAGTTTTATTATATTCATCATGTTTTTTTACGTAGTTAATAAATTCTCCTAAACATTTATCGGCATAATGAGCAGATTTAATATAATTACCAAAAGTTGTTCCTTCTAAATAGTTATAAATTATTTCATTACCATTTTCATCATATTTTCCAGTGTGATATGTTACATCAAAACTATTCTTTAAAGATTCGTCATCAAAAGGTGTATGATTTGATAGAGTTATCATCGTTCCCATCCAATTGTTATAGTCAGAGCTATCACTTACCATATCACTGATTTGTTTGATTAACGCTTCACTTTGAGTGAAGAATGATTTATCGGATAAACCTAATCCAACTGTTTCATCAACATTATAGTATTCTTCAGAATAGAAATCATCATAACCTAAGGATACATGCATTTTGCTTCTATTCCACATGCTTGCTTTGTTTCCATGCATACTGAATGTGTAATATTTTTTTTCAGATAATAATTTTTCTAAAGTTACGTAGTTACGATTATAATAAGATACAAATACTGTTCCACTTTGAACAGGCATTAAACTTGTATTAAAAGTAAACTCGGTATCAGAAGACGTTCCTACACTTACTTGAGGATAAAATTTATCAAAATACATTGATTCATTAACAAGTTTGTTTAAATTCGGTGTTACTTCTACTCCATTGATTTTTAAATTAATCAAGAAGTTCATAATGCTCTCCATATGCATTACAATTACATTATAGTCTTTGTATTTATTGGTATAGGCATTTTTACTTTTTGGTCGAGTGTTGTCTTTATAATATTCATTAAAGTTTTTAGCTGCTTCTTCATATCCAAAAAGGCTGGATACTTTACTTTTTACGGTTTGTACTAAATCATTTCCTTGATAAACAATTATACCAAAACGGGAAACAACATATTCTCTATTCCATTGTTTTGAAAAACGCGATATATCTTTTCCTGACAATGTTGAGATATTTAAAAATAAAAGAATACCTGCAACAATTGCAACACCTACAAATAGTTTAGATCCTACTTCTACTTTTTCAACCTCTTCAAAATATTTTTTCTTTTTTAAATACCTATTTATAAATGCAAATATAATTGGCATTAAAAGATATATAAAGTTAATTAATTTTAATTTTTCAAATACAGCATCAGTTACTTCAGCAGTTTGCCCCATTGATGCTAAAAGTGCGAATGATGCAAAGCTATTAAAGAAGGCATAATAAACTGAGTTTACAATATTTAAGATTGTGTAAAAAATCATAAATGACATATATAACCTGTATTGTTTTTTAGGTTTGATAAAATATGCTAGTGAACCTAATAACATAATAACAGTTATATCAAAAAGATTAGCTTTAATATCCCATGGATTTCCTATAGTTAAAGCACGTAATAGAAAACAGCTTATAAAAGAAAGAACTATGTATGATAAAAATAATCTATTATATTTAACATAATTAATGGCATTATCTTTAAACTTTATAACCATCTTTTTTAAGTTTTTTTTATTTATTTTTTTCTTAGTCATAAATTTATTACCTTCCTAATATAATAAATTATAGCATATATAAAAAAATTTTTATACAACTACTTGCAATTAAAAAAGAATTTTGATATATTATTAGTGCACTTGCAGGTGTGGTTCAACGGCTAGAATGCGACCTTGCCAAGGTTGAGACGGGAGTTCGATTCTCCTCACTTGCTCC
>FR884155.1 GCA_000435515.1 Firmicutes bacterium CAG:582 | reverse complement strand
AACAACAGCAAAATATACAAGCATCAAAAATAAATTAGATAATGATGCAACAGTAGTTAAAGCAAAAGAAACATTAAATGGAACATTAACAATTACACTTAATAAAACATCAACAGAGAGTGTTACAGAAGAATATGTATGTACACTTACATTTAATGCAGTAGAAAGAGATACATTAGGAAGTAATATACCAACACCAATATCATTTGAAAATGATAGTTGGGCAACAATAGCAGCAAATGTACAAACAGGAAACGCAAGCAAATATAATGTTGGAGATACAAAAGAAGTAGACTTAGGATCTTTAGGAACACATACAGTGCGTATTTCTAATATGAGTGAATGTACAAATGGAGAAACAAGCGAAACAGCATGTGGATTTGTAGTAGAATTTGCAGATGTAATAACAAAACAACCATTTAACAGCACAAATACAAATGTAGGCGGATGGAGAGATTCAGAACTTCGTACATATATAAATGGAACAATATATAATGCGCTCCCAAGTGAATTGCAAAATGTAATATCTACAACAAAAGTAATATCAGGGCATGGAAAAATTTCAGGAGAAACAAACTTTGAAACCCAAGATAAATTATACTTATTATCAAGTGAAGAAATCTATAATGATTTTTCTAACTCATCTATTGCCCAATACGATACATCAGTAGGAGCATCCAAACAATTAGATTATTATAAGAAACAAGGAGTAACAACAAGTAGTTATGCAGGAGCAATCAAACAATATAACGGAAGTAACTTATATTGGTGGCTTCGTTCGGCTGGTTCTTACAATACCAATTTCTTCCTTACTGTCGCCGACTCTGGTGGCTGGAGTTCCTTCCGTGCGGCTTCCTCTAACGGGGTTTCTCCAGCTTTCCGTATCGCATAATAAAATAATTTTTATTTTAAACTTGTGAAATTCACAAGTTTTTTTCATAAACAAATGTTGTTTAAAATACGTACATTTGATACAATTATGTTGGTGATAGATCTATGAAAGATAAACGTGTTGTATTTATGGGAACTCCTGATTTTTCAGTTCCTGTATTAGAAAAATTAATTGAAAACACTAATGTAGTATTAGTTGTAACAAAAAAAGATGCTTATGTCGGAAGAAAAAAAGTATTAACAGAATCTCCCGTTGCTATATGTGCTCATGAACATAATATAGAAGTTTATAAGCCTAATAAATTAAAAGAAGATTATGAATATATTCTAAATAAAAAACCAGATATTATTATTACATGTGCTTATGGATCAATTGTTCCAAAAGTAGTTCTTGATTATCCAAGTTATGGATGTATAAATGTTCATGCATCTTTATTACCTAAATATAGAGGAGCAAGTCCAATTGTTGCAAGTATTTTAAATGGCGAAAAAGAAACAGGAATTACCATTATGTATATGGATGAAGGTATTGATACTGGAAATATTATTATGTCTAGAAGTATAAAAATTGAAGATAATGATAATTCTTTAAGTCTCTCTAATAAACTAAGTCTTCTTGGAGCGAATCTATTAATCGATACTTTACCTAAAATATTTGAAGGTGAAAATTTTGATATTCCTCAAGACAATGAAGAAGCAACATATGTTGGAATGTTAAAAAGAGAAGATGAACATATTGATTTTAATAACTCAGTTGAAAACATAAAAAATCAAGTACGTGCTTTTTCTCCTGAACCTTATACATTTATAAATATTGATGATACTGAATATAAGATAAGTGAAGTTGAAATAAAAAAATGTGATGTATCTAAAATAGGTATTATTGTCGAAGTAAATAAAGACTCTTTTGGCATTACTGCTAAAGATGGTATTGTTTATATAAAAAGAATAAAACCATCTGGTAAAAAAGAAATGTCTGTAAAAGATTTCTTTAATGGTTTTGATAAGAAAAGTTTATTAAATAAAAAGGTTGATTAATATGAAAAAAAATAAAAAAAACAATAATGAAGAAAAAATGGAAAACTTCTTAGATGTTTTAATAAGAAATTATAAAACAGTTCCTGGAGTAAAAATAGTTTTAAAATTAGCCTTATATTTTATTTTTATAATTATATTTGTAATAGTAATTTCAATTTCTAATTATAGTAAAAAAGATAATAATAATACTTTAACAACAACTACTACTGAGACTATTAGCAAAAATTATTATGATATTATTAATAATCTTTCTTTATTAAAAAAAGAAATTGTTATAATTGGTGATATTAAATTAAATTTAGATATTGATGAAACTATAAGTGGTTATGAAGAACAAAGTTCTGAAATAAAAAAAGTAATTATAAAAGATAATAAAATATATGAAATAAATAATGGAATTGAAACTTTAAGTAATTTAATGGATGATGCAAGTTATTTAAATCCAACTGAATTAATAAAATATTTATTAAATAATAAATCTATAAAAACAACTGAAAATAATAATAATATTTATAAATATAATGATTTAACAGTTTATGTAGAAAATGAAAAAATTACTAAAGTTGTTTTTAATAATGGATACGAAATAAATTATAATTAATGGAGACTAACTATGAAAATATTTGTAAATATACTTACGATTATACGTTTAATTGCTACTTTTGTTTTACCTATAATATGGAAATCTTTTTCCCCTTTATGGATACTTATATTTGTAATATGTATTTTATTAACTGATTTTTTAGATGGTTTTTTAGCAAGAAAGTTTAAAGTATCAACTTTACTTGGAAGTATATTAGATTGTTTTGCTGATAAACTATTTGGTATTGCTATAATTTTAGTAATTGCTACTTATTATAAATCATTTTACTTAGTTTTAATGATGGAACTTATAATTGCTGGAATTAATATATTTGCAGCATTTAAAGGTGCATACACTAAATCATCATTGCTTGGAAGAGCAAAGATGTGGGTTTTAGGTTTAGCGATTATAATAGATATGATTTCAATATTTAAATATAATTTAATGAATTTTATTCAAATAAATTTTTTAAAAAATTGGTTAAATATATTTGTTACTTATGAAGATATAATTGTTTTATTTGGAGCATCAATTACAGTTGGAGCTCAAATAATGGTTGCCCTTGATTATTTAATTAGAATAGTAAAAGAGATAAAAGCAAACAATAAAAAGATAAAATATGATTTTAAAAGTAATAAAGAACTTATATATGTATTAACTAATACAGATTATTATTTAAATAATAAAGATAAATCTTTATCAAAACATTTTCTTAAGGATAGCTAAAACTATCCTTTTTTTCTACATTTTATTTTCTTTGAATTAATTATAATTAATCTAAAGGTGATTGTATGAAAAATAAAGTTTTATTATTTATAGCTATAAGTTTAACAACAATTGGATTTATAGGTTTAAGTTCAATTCTTATGAGTGAAGCTACTCAAAATGATTTATATGGAAATGTATATTTTAAAAGTTTATATTTAAATAATAAAGATATTTATAATGATACATATTTAACTTCTAGAAATACTTTTTATATACCTTCAACTAAATTAACTTATGAAAATATAATTAATTTTGAATTATTTAATAATGCTTTTAATGATCAAAAAGTGTATTTAAATTGTTTAAGTAAAAATGGAATAATAGAAATACTAAATAATGATCAAGAATTTATTATTTCAAGCAATAGTTCTATAAAAGAATCTATAATGATTAGCTATGATAGCAATATTGAAGATTCAATTGAATGTAAAATAGATGTATTTGAATAGAAATGGCGATAAATTATTTAAGTAAATATTTACTATACAACAGATATCACGGAGTTCTTGCAAGTCAATTTTACTTCGCCAAGGACACTGGAGGAGTTCCTTCTAGTATCGGCTTCCGTATAGTCTTATCTCCATAACCAACAAAAGTGTAAAAACTCTTGCTTAATAAAGTTTTAAATGATATATTATATATGACGTTTAAGTGGGCAGAAAAATCCCACTTTTGTTATTGTTTGGAGGTAATGATGGACACAATTTTAGAAAATATTAGAAAGTTAATTGAACCTGAAATGAAAAAATTAGATATTATTGTTGATAATATCACTTGGGAAAACATAAACAATCAAAATAATTTATGTATTACTCTTGATAGAAGTATCCCTTTAGATATTGATGCAATAGTAGAAGCAACTAATATAATTAATCCTATATTAGATGAAGCAGATTTAATTAAAGAAGAATATATCTTAGATATATCAAGTAAGGAAAGAGGTTAAAATATGAATGGTAAAGAATTTATTAAAGCATTAAAGAATATCATAGAAGAAAAAAATATTGATGAAGATGTTGTATATGATGCAATGGAACAAGGTTTAATAACTGCTTATAAAAAGAATTATAATTCTAAAACTAATGTAAAAGTAGTTATTGATAAAAAAACTGGAGAATTTAAAGTAATGCGTTATTACGTAGTTGTTCCTGAATATATTGAAGGAGACGAAGTAACTGATGAAGAAGGAAATGTAACTTACTTACCTCCAGAGATTAATGAAGACGCTCAACTTCTATTAGAAGAAGCAAAAGAAATAGTTCCAGATATAACAGTCGGAGAAACTATTGAAGAAGAAGTAACTCCACATGACTTTGGACGTGTTGCTGCTCAAGTATGTAAACAAGTTGTTACTCAAAAAATAAGAGAAGCAGAAAGAAACTCAATAATTGCTGAATTTGCTGATAAACAAGATGAATTAGCAGTTGGAATACTAGCAATGGAAGATGCAAGAAACTATTATGTTGATTTAGGAAGAACTAGAGGTATTTTACCAAAATCCGAACTTATTCCTGGAGAAACATTAAAAATGGGTTCGTCCGTAAAAGTATATGTTTCTAAAGTAGAAGCAACTAATAAAGGACCACTTGTATTATGTACAAGAAAACATTATGGATTTGTTAAAAGATTATTTGAATCAGTTATTCCTGAATTACAAGATGGAACATTAGAAATTCATGCTGTAGCTAGAGAAGCCGGTGTTCGTAGTAAAGTTGCTGTATCATCAACTAATGAAAGAATTGACGCGATTGGAACATGTATTGGTGAACGTGGTTCAAGAATTGCAAGTATTTTATCTGAACTTAATGGTGAAAAAGTTGATTTAGTACTATGGAGTGAAGATGATGCTGAATTCGTTAAAAATGCATTAAGTCCAGCTAAAGATGTAATTGTAAGTATCATTGATGATGAAAAAGAAAGAATTGCTCTTGCAATCGTTAACGATGAAAACTTAAGTCTTGCAATCGGTAAAAAAGGTGTTAATATCCGTTTAGCTAGTAAATTAACTAAATATAAAATCAATGTTAAAACATTTGCTCAAGTTCAAGAAGAAGGAAATAAATAATGAAAAAAATACCAATGCGTATGTGTGTTGTAACTAGAGAAAGATATCCCAAAATGGAACTTTTAAGAATAGTTAAAACAAGTGATGGTATAGTAGTTGATAAAACTGGAAAAGTAAATGGGCATGGATGTTATATAAAACGAGATATTGAGGTATTAAATAAAGCACGTAAGAATAAAATATTAAATAGAATATTCGAATGTGATATAGATGAAAGTATCTATGAAGAAATTGAAAAAAATATAGATTAGAAAAAGAGGTGGATGAATATGATGAGTGTTCAAGATTATGCAGAAGAGATGAACTTTACAGTTCAAGATGTATTAAATAAATGTAAAGAATTAGGAATAAAAATTAATTCTAAAGATGATATGTTAGATGATGAAGCAATCATTATGTTGGATAATTGTATGAATCTAATTGATTCAGATACAGAGCTTGATTTTGATGAAGCCGATACTCTTGATGAAGTAATTGATGATATTATGGATTATGATAATATAAAATCAATTAATAACTCACATACTGTATCTAAAGAAAAAGTAAAAAAACAAAAAGACAAAGAAGCATCAAATAAAGATTATGCTAAAATGAAAAAAGAAATGTATAAGAATAAAGAAAAATTAACTAGTAATACAAGTTCTAGTGATGATTCAATTGTATTATATAAAGAAAATATGACAGTTGGTGATTTAGCTAATGTTTTAGGTGTAAGTGGTTCAGAACTAGTGGCTAAACTTATTAGTTTAGGTCTTCTTTTAAGTCTTACTCAAACAATAGATTTTGATACAGCATTAATAGTTGCATCAGAATATAATAAAACATTAAAGAAAGAAGAAACTCAAGATATCATTAATTTTGAAAATTATGAAATTATTGAAGATGAGGCTAATTTAGTTAAACGTCCTCCAGTAATAACTATTATGGGACATGTTGACCATGGTAAAACAACTTTGCTTGATTACATAAGAAACTCGCATGTAGTAGATGGAGAGGCTGGTGGAATCACTCAAGCAATTGGTGCTTATCAAATAGATTATAATGGAGAAAAGTTAACATTTATCGATACTCCAGGACATGCTGCATTTACTGAAATGCGTGCAAGAGGAGCAAGTGTAACTGACATCGTTATTATTATTGTATCAGCTGAAGATGGTGTAATGCCTCAAACTAAAGAAGCAATTGATCATGCTTTAGCTGCAAATGTTCCAATTGTTGTTGCTGTTAATAAGATTGATAGACCAAATGCCAATCCAGATAAAGTTATGACTGAGATGGCTGAAATAAACATAACTCCAGAAGAATGGGGTGGAGAATATCCATTCGTTAAAATCAGCGCTAAAACTGGTGAAGGAGTTGATAAACTTCTAGAAACAATTCTTGCTATTGCTGAAGTAAATGAATTAAAAGCTAATCCAAATAGATATGCAAGTGGTACAGTAATTGAATCAAGAATTGATAAAAATCTAGGTGGAGTTGCTACAATTCTAATTCAAAACGGTACTTTACGTTTAGGTGATCCAATCGTTGTTGGTACAACTCATGGACGTGTTAGAACACTAAAAAATGATTTAGGAAAAGATATAATTGATGCTGGTCCATCAACACCAGTTGAAATAACAGGTCTTTCTGATAATCCAAGTGCTGGAGATAAATTCATGGCATTTGAATCAGAAAAACAAGCAAGAGATATAGCTGAAAAGAGAAGAATTCAAGCTAAAGAACAAACGGCAAAGCCAAAAACATTATCTTTAGAAGAATTATTTGCTAATATTCAATCTGGTATAAAAGAGATAAATGTAGTATTAAAATGTGATGTTAGAGGTTCAGAAGAAGCAGTTAAAAATTCATTAGAGAAAATTGAAGTTGAAGGCGTTAAAGTAAAAGTAATCAGAAGTGGAATTGGAACTATTACTGAAAGCGATATTATCTTAGCTCAAGCAAGTAATGCTATTGTTATTGGATTTAATGTAGTACCAAGCAACAAGACTCGTGAAGTTGCTAAAGAATACAGTGTTGATATGCGTCTTTATACAATTATATATAAATTAGTTGAGGACATGGAAGCAGCAATGAAAGGTATGTTAGATCCTGAATATGAAGAAGTAACTACTGGTTCTGCTGAAGTAAGACAATTGTTTAAATTCTCTAAAGTTGGAACAATAGCTGGTTCTTATGTAACTAGTGGAGTTATTAAAAATGGTAGCAATGTTCGTGTAATCAGAGATGGTGTTATCATTTATGATGGTAAAGTATCAAGTGTTCAAAGAGGAAAAGATTCTGTTAAAGAAGTTAAAAACGGCTTTGAATGTGGTATAACAATTGAAGGTTATAATGATATAAAAGAAGGAGACGTTTTTGAAACATATGAAAACGTTGAAGTAAAAAGAGGATAAAAATGAATCAAATTAAAGTAAAAAAAATAGGAGCTCATATAGCAAATGAATTAAGTAGCATTTGTTTGCTTGAAGCTCATGATTCTATTTTAAAAAATATTAATATTACTGGATGTGATGTAACAAGTGATTTATCATTTGCATATGTCTATTTCACAACTCATTTGGATAAAGATCCAAAAGAAATAGAGAGTGAACTTAATGATGATACAGCAGGTTATTTAAGAACGAAACTTGCGAACACAATTGAAATAAGACATACACCAAAATTAATATTTAAATATGATAATTCGATTGAATATGGTATGAATATTGAACATATCATAAAAGAAATACATGAAAAGGATAGTGAATAATAAACTATTCTTTTTTATGTTATAATAAAGTTCCTATTTTTGTAACTTTTTAGCAGTTTAAATCGTTATTATAGTAGAAAGGCTACATTATGAAAAAAGTTTTATTTATAATAATAATTGTTTTAGTTTTATTGTTATCGACCAGAGATAATCATCATAAATATATTATTAGTAATACAATTGATAGAAATCGACTAGAAACAGGTGAACCACTTTTGGAAAAATTAAGCAAAAGACCAACTATTATTGATGAAGTAAAATCAATTCTTTATAAATATCCTAGTTTAGAAAAAAATATAAAAAATGCTTTTATAAAGGTTCCAAGTGATGAAGGATTTATTCCTCAAGGTATAGAAATAGTAAACTCCTATATTTTTATAACTGGTTATTTTGAAGAAAATAGAAATTCAATTTGTTACATACTAGATGAAAGTGGAAAAATCATAAATAAAGTTGAATTTGATATGAATTCTCACGTTGGAGGTATAAGTTATGATAAGAATACCAATTTAATATTTATACCAGGAGAAGATGCTTTGATTCTTGCCTATAATGTTTTTGATTTTTTTACTAAGAATAAAGTTAATTATATTCATAAATTTGAATATTTAGGAAGTGATCTAATTCACTATAAAAATAAAGATAAAAAGGAAATAGCTTACTTGACTGTAGATGATGGTTATTTATATATCGGATCATTTAACAAAAATAGCCCATGTTTAATAAAAAAATATTTAATTGAAAGTGAAGTATCCATGATAAAACTCACATATATAGAAAGTTTTTCAGTAAATGAAAAAATTCAAGGTGTTGATTTTATAAACAAAAATAATAAAAAATATATGATATTAAGTAGTTCTTTTGGGCGTATATTTTCATCTAACTTATATGTTTACTTGTATGAAGAGGGAAAAAGTACTTATGAAAACTATTTAAAAAAATATACCTTACCACCAATGCTTGAACAAATAAGTTATTATAATGATTCTTTATATTTACTTTTTGAATCAAACGCTTATAAATATAGTAATGCTTTAGATAAAATAAATTGTATTATTGAAATAAGTACAGATAATTTAATAGAAGATTAAAATTTATGGATTTTAATACTCTTTAAGTTTATAATACTCTTAGGAGAGTTTTTTATGAACGGAATACTTATTGTTAATAAAAGTGAAGGTTTTACAAGTAGAGATGTTGTAAACAAATTAAGTAAAATTTTTAACACTAAAAAAATTGGACATACAGGAACACTTGATCCAATAGCTAAAGGTGTTTTAGTTGTAGTAATCGGTAAATATACTAAGTTATGTGAAGATTTAACTCAAACCTTTAAAGAATATATTGCTACATTTAAACTTGGTATTTTAACAGATACTTTAGATATAACAGGGGAAATACTTGATGAAAAAGATGTAACTGTAAGTGAAGAAGAAATAAGAAATGTAATAGCAAGTTATAAATGTGTTTATGATCAAGAGGTACCAATTTATTCATCAGTTAAAATAAATGGAAGAAAGTTATATGAATATGCAAGAAATGGAGAATATGTAGTTTTACCTAAAAGAAAAGTTGATATTAAAAATATTGAAGTAATAGATATAAATAAAGATATAGTTAAAATAAAATGTTTAGTTTCTAAGGGAACTTATATTAGAAGTTTAATTAGAGATATTGGTTCATCATTAAATACTTTTGCTACAATGACTGATTTAATACGTATCAAACAAGGTATATTTGATATAAGGGATTCTTATACACTTGAAGATATTGAAAATGGTAACTATAAACTTATAGACATTGAAGATGTAATGGATATATATGTAATTGAAAATGATACTTATTTAAAAGATGTTACTAATGGTGTAAAGTTAAAATTGGATATAGAAAATAAATATATTTTATTTAAACATGAAGGAAACAATATTGCTTTATATAAAAAGGATAATGACTATTTTAGAATGTATATACATTTTTAAATAATTTAAGAACCTATTTATCACTCAATCATAAAATATAGTGAGTATATATGAAAGGGTGAAAATTTTATGAATAATACTGAAAACTGCTGTGGAACTAATAATAGTATTGCTGATATCCTAAAAGTAATCCTTATCTTACAACAAAACGCTTGTCCAGAATCATGCTTAGATTCATGTGATAGACCTATGTTAGGTGGAGGACCAAATTGCTTAATTTGCAATACTAGACCAGTAATGTTGTATACTTGCAGTGGAAACGGATGTCCTTGGAGTATGCCAGTTAGCAAAGATTTAACCACTGTATGTAGTAATCCTCAAGTAAACAATTGTAGTTATGAATGTTCTAACGTATTTAGAGTAGAAAAATTAGATGGTAATACGGCAACATTTAGAGTGTTAATACAAAATCCAGAAGAAAGCTGTTGTAATTCTCAACCATACTTAGCAACAAATAGTTTCTTCACAATGGATTTATCTTGCTGCTGCGTTATTCGTTGTCTAAATGACACTTATGTAGACTGCGTGTAAAAACGCAGTTTTATTTTGGTTTAAAAAAATTATATTTTTTAGGTTCTAATTTTGTCGACATTTGTCGAGTTTGTTGACAAGAGAAATTAAGTATATATAATAAAAACTCGAGAAGCAGAAAAGATGCTTATCACTTCCAAACTAGAGGCTAAATTATTCGGGGTTTTGGTTTAAGAAGTATAGAAGGAAGTGATACGTTTGAAGAAAGATAATCAAATAAGATTACTTTACTTAATCGTTTTTATATTGTTAGCAATAATTTTAAAATTATTATAGCAACAAAAAAGCATCTTTATTCTACTGAATAAGGATGCATGCTACAATGGTGGTAAGCATCAGCCTCAAAAGAAAACTTTTGCTTCTCACTAAATTAAATATAACATTTTTTAAAATAAATTACAATGATAATATAAAATAAAACTTTACACATACTAAAAGTAGAATATTTACTATACAACAGATGAATTGTATAATTTAAGTATAATAAGAGTGCAATAAAAGAATGGTGTGTGTAATTTATGAAAAAGAAAAGTGCAATAATAATTGCAATTATCTTGATGTCTATAGGTTTTGCGAGCATTTCAACAACTCTAATTTTAAATGGGTCTGCTAAGATAAGTGAAAACAATGAAGATTTCTCAGTAATATTCACAAAAGCAACATTAGATGATAAAAATGTATATAGTAATATTATAAGTACTGATAAACAAACTATGACATTTGAAACAGCAACCTTAAGTAAAGTAGGAGATAAATCTATTTTAAGCTATACAGTAACAAATAACTCAAACCAATATGATGCAAATGTAAGTATAACATGTGCACCAAAGGAAGGAACTGAAGCAAAATATACAAGTATCAAAAATAAACTAGAAAATGATGCAACGAAAGTATTAGCCAAAGAAAGTTTAAACGGAACATTAACTATAACTTTAGATAAAAGTGCAACAAAGGAAATAACTGAAGAATATATATGCAGATTAGAATTCAGTGCAACAGGTAGAGAAGAATATGCGTACACTGGTGATAACGTATGGAGTTTTGGATATACCGGAGGAGAACAAACATTCACTGCTCCAACAACAGGCACTTATAAGTTAGAAGTTTGGGGATCTCAAGGAGGAGAAAATGCCAACAAGTTTGCTGGAGCCGTAGGAGCTTATAGCAGCGGAGAAATAACATTAATGAAAGGACAAAAATTTTATATATATGTTGGTGGAAAAAATGGTTATAATGGTGGAGGAAGTCCATCAACACAAGCTTATCCAGCAAATATAGGAGGCTATGGCGGCGGAGCTACTGATATTAGGTTAATAAATGGAACATGGAATAATTTCGAATCTTTAAAATCAAGAATAATGGTTGCTGGAGGAGGTGGCGGAGCTGGAGGTACAGCTCACACGGGAACAGAATATCAACAAAATCCAGTAGTGAATGGTTATGGTTTTAAAGGGAATGGTAAACCAGACCGCTGCTCTGACAGCTGTGGTGGCTTAGGAGGAGATGAACTAGCCGGTTTTGGAGGAGAAGCTAGCGGAGACACAAAAGCTTTAATAACGACAGGAGCAGTTTCAAATAGAGAAGGTTTATTAGGTGAAAATGGGAAAAATGGTACTTTTGGTATCGGTGGATCTGGTGGTGGATCTGGAGTATATTACCATAACATAACAGCTTATAAGGACGTATTCAGCGGTGGTTCTGGTGCTGGAGGAGGCGGTGGCTACTTCGGTGGCGGAGGTGGAGCTGGTGCTTGTGGTTGGTGGGCAACCATAGGAGGTTCCGGAGGCGGTGGTTCGTCATTTGTTTCCGGAAACTCTTCATCAAAAGCTATCAGCAGTGATTCAACAGCAAACAATATCATATATTTAAGTAGCAGCGTTCATTATTCAGGTCTATATTTTGATAATTCCAAAATGCTAAGTGGTAATGAAAGTATTCCTTCTCATGATGGTGCATCATTTACAAAAGGAAATAAAGGAAATGGTTACGCTAAAATAACTTTAATAAAATAGCTAAAACATAAGTAATCTTATGTTTTTTTTTTGCATATAATTTGTTGAAAGGAGAGTTTATGAAAAAGATAATAAATTTTACAGATGATATTGAATTTAGAAATAATATTTATGAGATATCAAGTATAAGTTTGGAAAGAGAATTTGAAGCAACAGAAAATGATATAAGTGGTACATTTATAATAACTGGTTCTTATCGTGGACACGAAATATCTTTAAATCAAGAATCATTTACTAAAAAAATACCATTTAGTTATCATTTTGAAGAACCAATGGATAAAGAAACTATAACTATGGAAGTAGATGATTTCACTTATGAAATTGATCAAAACAAATTATGTGTAGAAATTGAATATGAAATTGAGGGAGATAAAATGATGTTTGATGATGAAAGAGAATTTGATAAATTTTTAGAAAATCATGAAGTTGAATTAGTAGATTTTAAAGATGATATAAAAGAAGAAAAAGAAGAAGAAAAACCAATAATTGAAGAAAATGTTGAAGTATGTGAACAAGAAAAAGAAGAAGAAAAGGAAAAACAAGAAAAAAACGAAGATCGTGAGGAAGATCGTGAGGTAAAAGTGAATACAGAAATTATGGATACCTTAACAGGTGGAGAAAACACGTATATTACATATCATATACATGTATGTGATGAATCAGATACATTAGAATATATTGCTAATAAATACAAGATAAGTATAGATGTTATTAAAGATTATAATTCAATAGATAATATTTCTGTTGGTATGAAACTAATAATTCCATGTCAAGATGAATAAATTAAAACGTATTGGAAAAGTATTAATAAAAAATGATGAAGTAGTCATAAAAAAAGAAGATATTAATTTAGAATTATATGATTATTTAAAATCCAGAGATTTTAATAACTTTCCAGCTTTAGTTGATAGATTTGATGAACGTGGTCAAAATGTTTATGAATATATAAAAGATTTAAGTCTAGATCAAAATCAATTAGGTAATGATTTAGCATCAACTTTAGCATTATTACATAATAAAACTTCTTTTAATAAAGAAGTTAACTTAGATAGATATAAAAGTATATATGATAATTTAATGGGATATTTAAATTATATAGAAGATTATTATTTTCAAATATTAAAAGAAAGTGAATATGTAGAATATCCATCTCCTCATGAATCCCTTTTTCAAAATAATTATACTAAACTTAGAGAAGACATTATTTTTTGTAAAAAAGAATGTGATAACTGGTATAAAATGGTTCAAGATAAAACTAAAGAAAGAGTTTGTTTAAATCATGGAAACGTTTCTTTAAAACATATTATTAGAAATAGTAAATCATATCTTATTTCTTGGGATAAAAATCACTTTGATACACCAGTTGCTGATTTAATAGATTTTTATCATAATGAATGGAACAATCTTGAATTCTCTGGAATATTAGAAACATATTTTTCAAAATGTTCATTAAGTGATGAAGAAAAAAAACTATTCTTTATTAATATATCAATCCCTTTAAAAGTAGAATTTGGAGAAAATGAATATATTAATACTATTAGAGTAACTGATTTATTTGATTATATTCATAAAACCGAACTCTTAATAGGGCCATATTATTCTATAAAGAATAAAGAACAATAAAAATATTTCTATTAATAAAATAAATAAATTAAATCTTAATGGTAAAATTAAAGTAATTATTACTTGATAAAATATTAGGCATCCTAAAAGAAGAATAGCAAAGATACTAAATAATCCTGGAGGTCTATTATTTCCACAACCACAAGGTCTCATATACATCACCTATAGTATTTTATGTTTTTGTTTTATATTTGTTAATATAACAGATTCCATATCTGTTATTTTTTTTATGAAAAAAATCGCTTTACACATGCTAAAATAAAGTTTATATATTACAACAAAAACTAAATTAAATATAACATTTTTTAAAATAAATTACAATGATAAGATAAAAGAAAAACTTTACACATAGTAAAAATAGAATGTTTATTATACAACAGATAAACTGTATAATTTAAATATAATAGGGGAGCAATAAAAGAGTGGTGTGTGTAATTTATGAAAAAGAAAAGTGCAATAATAATTGCAATTATTTTGATGTCTATAGGTTTTGCTAGCAATTCTCTTGGCATCTCTCCAGCATTCCGTATAGCATAAATTTAAGAAGAGTAATCTTCTTTTTTTTATGCTTGTTCATATAATTTAATATGAATAAATTTATGTTACAATTATTTTTAATTGTTGTTATTTCATTTTCATTAAGTATATGTATACTTTATTTAAATTATTTTGAAATTGGGTATAATTTCTTTGAATATGTTAAACATAGTCTTGTATATATTATATTTATAGTAGTTGGATTTTTTATTCTACTAAAATTAAATTAGGAGGGTTAAATGAAATATTATTATGATATAACATTAAACTTTAATGAGTTACCTATAAATTTTTACGAATGGGAGAAAAGCGATGATATTGAAAGAATTTTAAAAATAAAAGTGTATAAAGTAAATGATTTAAAAGACTATATTGGATATAACATAGAAATAGATTTAGAGGATGATAAATACGTTTTATGTGATGGAATTAATTCTATTGCAATTGAAGTGATTAATGGTAAAGTTGCTTATCTTAGTTATTTAACTTATGAAGATGAAATAAATGTTTGTCAAATGGTTCGTAAAATGACAGTAACAAATATTTCATATAAAAAGTTAACTAAAAGAAAAATAATTCATGATCTTAGAGGAACTCTTATTGTTAAAAATTGTTTATTAGCTGCTTTAAAAGAGAATAACGAATATCTATTAAGATATATGTATTTACAAATAACTAATAAAGATTCAAAAGATATAGAGAAGATTAAAAAATTTCTTATTCAGGATATAAACTCTAATTTAAATGACAAATATATCGATTTATATAGAAAAATTATATAGAAAAATATATAATTAAATTAGGTGATAAATATGCATAAATATTTTATTTTGTTGTTAGTAATCTTAATTATTCTAATAATTATATTTACTGTTATTGTCTATAATGAACTTGTAACCTTAAGAAATGCGGTAACATCTTCTTGGAAAGATTTAACTAAGCTAATTGACGAATATATGAAACTATCAGGAAATGATACAGATGAATACAATAAATTGATAGCTGTAGAGGATATAATTGATTATTTTTATAAAGTAGATTCCAATGATCCTAAATTAGAAGATATAAAAGAAAAAATCAAAGTACAAAAAAGAGTATACAATGATTATGTACTAGCTTTAGATAATAAAACAATGTTATTTCCATTTAACCTAGTTGCATCATTTTTTGGATTTTCTAAATGGCCATATTTTAGAGATTAAAAAAATCAAGAAAGTTTATTCTTGATTTTTTATTTCTTCTTCTTCAATTAAAACTGCATGTACAACATGTCTTGTTGTATGAGAAAAACACGTTGATAAAGTTAATATTTTTGATGAGGCATCGATTTTTACATTGAAGTCATATAAACTTCTTGATTTTAACATATTTACAAAGTTCATATATTCATCATCATTTGCAAATTCAGTCTTTAAATAATCTTCAGTAGCCGGTATTTTATAAATTGAGAAAATACGCCATTTCATATTTTTAGTAGGAGTATTAAAAGTAATAATTTGATTGCTTTCTTTTCTATACCAACTGCTATTTAAAGCATATTTTAAAGTACCAAACATTATACCTTGTTTTATATTATGACCATATATTATAGTATTTTTATCCAAATTAGTTGGATTATTACGATAGTCCATAAAAATCCATCCCATTGAATTCTTTCTTTTATTGAAATCTCGATTTAAATAATATGAGTTAGTGCTTGCTTGAACAACTGGGTAATTTATCTTAGTATTGTTAACCATTAAATAACCAACTGTATCATCATTTTTTTTCATAAGTTCATTAAAAACTTGTTTATAATTTGTATAATAAGCATTTGAATAACTTGAACCAACCTTTTTAGTAGTAGTAATTGTTTCTTCACGGTTATCAATATAATCAATATCTCGATCATTTTCATCCAAATTATTATTGCTACTAGCATCATCAATTATTTTGTTTATATCAACAAGTTCTTTTTCAACTGTTTCATTATCTTTAAATTGAGCATAATAATCAAGCATCAATGTAACTGCTGCTGTAATCATAATGAATACTATAATAGTAGTAAACATTTTAAAGTTTATTTCTTTAAATAAGTTTTTTTTCTTATAAGCATCAGAATAATTTAGTTTAAATGCAATATTATTTTCTTCTAAATAATCTTTATTAACTTTTTTTAAATAATTAACTGAATTAAAAATTGTTTTTAAATCATTGTTTTTTTCTTCAATTTCAATCCTTATATTTTTTTTCTTATTGGATATAAGTTCATCTAAGATAGTTGTTAATAATTCATTTGAATATTTCATTATTTTTACTGTTTTAAGTTTATCATTTAAATTAATGAAAGTTCTTATATCTTCTAAGTCATCATTTTCACTTACAATTATATATTTTTTATAATAAATATCCGAAAAAGAATTAAGAGAGTTTATTATCATAAAACTTGATTTTTTTTCTATTTGAGACCTTGTCTTTACAATTAAATTTTTATTAACATCTAATCTTTCAATTAAATATTTTGACATGCTATAAAGTTCAATTTCTTCTATATAATGATTATCAATTAACTTTAAGAAAATATCCATGTTTATTTCTTTATCTTCTTTAAATATAATTTTTTTGATATGTTCCCAAGTATTGACAAGCTCTAAAGATATATCAGCTATATCATTTGATGAAATAACAACAGTATTAATATTTTTCTTTAGAATTGTTACGTTTAAGAATGATGAAACAAGTTCTTTATTTTCTAAAATGTATGAGCAAGAAAATTTAAGCTCTTTTAAATTAATCACATTTGTGTTATTTAAATTCTTTTGTTCAACAGTCTTTTTCATTTTAGAAATAATTATTGTATTGGAACTCAATTTAAAAGATATGTTAAAGTCCATTTTGCATCCTCCTTATTCTATATATAATATTAACATAAATTTTTTTCAAATTCTATATTGAAAACTAACAAAATAAATATTATACTAAAAGTGTAAGTTCAGTAAGTGTAGGTGTGGTTTATGAAAGAGATATATGATATTAAAAAAATTGATTTTGAAGAATGTAGTTTAAAAGAAATGCTTACCATAATTTCTTATTTAGTTGTCAACACTGATTTTAGTGATATTTCGCTTATTGAAAAGTATGTTTCCATTTGTACTCAGAAGTTAGATGATTCTTTACGCTTAAAAGAAGAACTAACTACTGAGTATTTTTATTTGTTGGATATTTTAAAAAAGAAAAAGAGAAGTTTAGATAGGTTTGATTCTAATAGAAACTATATTAGAAAAATTGAAGATAGTTTTAAAGACAAAAATATATTCACTAAATCAAAGGAAAAGAAAGACACTGATCCATTTGCTACGATTTTAGTTAGATGGTTAAAAGACGAAAACTGTTATTTATATATAAGAACTTTATTAGAAAGAAACATAAGTGTATATAACACTAAAGTAGATGGTAAGCATATTGTATTTTACATATTAGAAGAATATATTAAAAACTTCAAAATTATGATAAAAAATAAGAATCGTGATTATGTTAATAAAGACTATTTAAGACAAATATATTATCTATTTACTAAAAGCTATTATATTCGTTTAAGTAATGATGAAAGAAAAGAATTAGATAGTATTCTCAATGAATTTATGAGCTACATTAAAGCTAGTTTAATTAAAGAATATCGAAAAAATGCTGCAATAAAAGAAATAAAGAGTATGAAAAGTTTTAACTTTTACAAATATATTCCAGAGTATACTTATCCCAAATATAACGATGATACTTTAGGATATGAAGTTACAAGAATAACTGAAGCGGTTTCTAGAACCTCTGATAATCTAGAAGATGTGTTTCTTTTCAGAGATCGAGCATATAAAGTCGGAAATAATAAAGTTAGTATATATACTATGGATATTTCTCCATATATTCATGACAAAAGTATAATGAAAAATTATTTGGAATATCTTGAATATGAAAAAGTTAAAATGGATGAATTTATTGAAAATAATTTTTCATTTAAAGTAGGTCATACATATCAAACTATATGTTATGAACTAGAATTTTATCCAAGTGGAGTTGTAAAGGGTTTAACTGTTTCTAAGAAAGACGTAAAAATAGGGAAAAATTATAGATCTTATGCAGATTTTGACGAAGATTCAAAAGAATTATATGAATTATATAAAAAAGTTTCTTTAAAAGACAAAGGATCATTTGCTAGTTTTGATTTATCAAGAGTTAATGATTATTTTGATGAGTTAGTTACTAAAGAATATTTAAAGTTTATGAGCATTAATAAGTTACCATTATTATCTTATGGTTATAAATTAAAAAGTGATAAAGAGATAAATGATGATTTAAACGAGTATATAAATTTGCTAAGCAAACTTACAAAACAAGATGCAGCAACAATCACTAATATTATATGTTCAAGAATAGATAAGTCTCATTACTCTCTAATACCATTTTCTAATGGTATATATAAGATGACGTTAACAGATCATAAAAACTACTTATCTTTATTAAACGAAAGAATACTCCATGATTTATATTTTAATGACTGTTTATTAGATAAAGATAGACTTCAAAGATTAAAAAAACAATATATAAAAGAATTTATGGATATTGCTGATGAGCTTAATGAGTTAAATGATTATGTAGATGAAGATATGATTCGTATAAATAAAGGAAAAATAAGTAGAAAAGTTAATATACCATCATTGACATAGTAACTTCAAAGTGATAACATTATTACATAAATCAAAGAGGAAGGACAACATAAAATGTTTTTTAATTTTTAGAGAGTTTGTGGCTGGTGAAAACAAATAATGAATCATTTTATTACTACCTTCCAAGAGAATTAATAAATTCCGGAATAATCCGTTATCATAGAAGAGTAAAAAAAGAGATGGTACCGTGCTATTTATGCACTCTTGAACGTCTCTTTTTTTGTTTATTTTTAGGAGGTTTGGTTTAAATGAAGCAAAAAATAATTGAATATTTTAATGGTAAGAATAAATATGTATCAATAAAAGAAATAATAAAACATTTAAATATAACAGAAAAAGATTATCCAATATTGATAAATACTTTATATGAACTAGAATGTTCCGGTTTTATAATGGGTGATAAAGATTCTATGTATCTACGTGTTCCTAAAGACTATATTTACAAACAAGGAACGATTTCTATATCAAAAGAAAACAATAGATATATTGATATGGGACATGGAAATATAGCCATTGTACCATCAAAAGAAGCAAAAAAATATAAAGATCAAAGTCATGTTTTTTTTGAATGTATTCCTGTTAAAAATTATCCTCATCAATTTATTGCTAAAATAATAAGAGTAGCTGAAAAACCAATTGTTCAAAATAGATATCTAATAAAAGCAATTGTTGAAAGAGATTATAGTAAAAATTATTTCTTTGTAAGAGTAAACAATCAAAAAATATATATTCCAAATAATTATATTAATGGAGCTGATGTTGGTGATGAGGTTGATGTATTAATAAGTTATTCAGAACAAGCATCTATTGCACATGTTCAAAAAGTATTAGAAAAACACAAAAAAGAGCATATCTTTAGTGTCTATGATGATTCTGGTAAATTGAAAGCGAGATCTATTAGTACTTCTAACTTTATCGTTGATGAGTTACCAAAAGAAGTAAATATAGGGGATTTTCTTATATATGAAATAGACAAAGATGGCAACTATGAGTTTATAAAAAAAATGAATTCAGTGGATAACGAAATGGAATTGTATGCTGAAGAATTTGGTATTGATGTTAAATTTAAACCAGAAGTTATAAAAGAAGTTGAGTCTTTAAACAAAACGATATCTGAAGAAGAAATTAAAAAAAGAGTGGATTTAAGAAATTTAATAACTATAACTATTGATGGAGAAAAATCAAAAGATTTGGATGATGCTGTTTCACTTGAAAAAAGTGAAAATGGAAACTTCATTTTATATGTATCAATTGCTGATGTAAGCCACTATGTAAAACCGGGAAGTGAGTTATTTAATGAGGCCTATAAAAGAGGAACAAGTACATATCCAGCAAATCAAGTGATTCCGATGTTTCCTTTTCAATTATCAAATGGAATTTGCTCATTAAATGAAAGCGAAGATAAACTTACAAAAACTATCAAAATAGAGATAACTCCAACCGGTAAAATTGTTGATTATTCCATTTTTAAAAGTGTTATAAGAAGTAATAAGAAAATGTCTTATGAAAAAGTAAATAGTCTTTTAAATGGAATAGATTATAATGAAGAATATTTACCATTCTATGAAATATTAAAAGATATGAATGATTTATCCAACATATTAGAACATAGAAGAGCAAAACGAGGATGTATGTCATTAAATATTGCTGAATATGAATATGACATAAATGAATTTGGTGAAGTTGATGACGTCTATGTTAGAGAAAGAGACAAAGCTCAATTAATGATTGAAAACTTTATGATTTTAGCAAATGAGATAGTAGCTAAGTATTTTGAATATTTGGACACTTTTGGAGTATATCGTTGCCATAAAGCACCAGATCTAGATAAAATTTATAAATTGAAAAAAACACTTAATAATCTTGGAAAGTTCTATCATACTTCTTCAATTAAAAATCCTAATTTTTTTAAGAATTTAATGCGTGATGCTAATAAAAATGACTTAATTAAAGAAAATCCATACTTTTCAAAGATTTTGTTAGGATCTATGGAAAAAGCTTATTTTTCAACAATTAATATTGGACATTTTGGTCTAGCTTTAGATGAATATGCGATGTTTACAAGTCCGATAAGAAGATTTGCTGACTTAATGAATCATTTGATAATTGGCTATGCATTAGATGGTGAATTTGATAAAATAGACGAGTTATCACATAAATGTGAAGATATGTGTATTCATACAAGCGAAAAAGAATATCAATCTGATAGTTTTGAAAAAAATATTGACTTGATGTTAATGAATAAATATCTTGAGAAATATAAAGGTAGTCCACTTATTGCAACGATTATATGTATCGATAAATCAAAAGATTGTGTTTACGTTAAAACAAATTTAGGAATTTATGGTATAATACCTGTGAATAGAAAAAGTATAAAATCACCAACTGAAGCTATCGTAAATGGTAGTAAAGTAGCAATTGGTGATTCAATAGTTGTAGAATATTCATCAATACAAGATTATTTTACGGAGACGACTTTTAATTATCTTGGTAAAGATACCAATGGTATTAGAAAGTTAGTAAAAGATAGGAGAGAAAAAAATGATTAATTTTAAAGAAAATGAAGATTTAAGAAAGTTAAATCATTCATGTGCTCATATGATGGCACAAGCAATAAAACACTTATATCCTAATGCTTTATTTTGGGTTGGACCAGTAGTAGAAGAAGGATTTTACTATGATGTAGATTTAGGAGATAAAGTTATTAATGAAGAGGATATTGAAGCAATTTCTAAAGAAATGAAAAAAATTGCTAAAGATGGAAAAAGAATAGTTAGAAATGAAATAAGTAAAGAAGAAGCTTTAAAGGAATTTAAAGATGATCCATATAAAATAGATTTAATTTCTAGAATGGATGAAGATTCAACAGTTATTTCAACGTACACTCAAGGAGATTTTACAGATCTTTGTCGTGGACCACACGTTGATACAGTTAAAGAATGTAAATATTTTAAATTAACTAAATTTTCTGGTGCTTACTGGAAAGGTGATAGAAACAATAAAATGCTTCAAAGAATCTATGGTGTATGCTTTAGAACTGAAGAAGAACTTAATGCTTATTTAACTGAACTTGAAGAAGCAAAAGAAAGAGATCACAGAAAATTAGGTAAAGATTTAGGTATTTATATGATGGATGATTTAGTAGGAAAAGGTCTTCCAATGTATTTACCAAATGGATATACAGTATGGCATGAATTTGAAGAATACATAAAAAATAAGGAATTAAATCTTGGATATAAACACGTTTTAACTCCACCTTTAGGAAATGTAGAACTTTATAAAATTTCAGGACACTGGGCACATTATCAAGATAGTATGTTCCCTAAAATGGAGGTTGAAGGAGAAGAATTTGTTTTAAGACCAATGAACTGTCCTCATCATATGATGATTTATGGAAATGAAATTCATTCATATCGTGATTTACCTTTACGTATTGCAGAAGTTGCAAGAGATGCAAGATATGAATCAAGTGGAAGCTTAAAAGGAATTGAACGTGTTAGAACATTCTGTCAAAATGATTCACATATTTTCTGTACTCCAGATCAAATTGAAAGTGAGTTTAGAGGTGTTGTTGATTTAATATTAGATGTTTATAAAGAATTAAATATCAAGAATTATCGTTTTGAACTTTCTTTAAGAGATAAAGAAGATAAAGTAAAATATCATGATGATGATGAAATGTGGGATAAAGCTGAAAATAAATTAAGAGAAGTTTTAAATGATATTGGTATCCCTTATGTTGAAAAAATTGGAGAAGCAGCATTCTATGGACCTAAACTTGATGTTCAAGTTAAACCAGCCGTAGGTAATGAATATACTTTATCTACATGTCAACTTGATTTCTGCTTACCAGCAAACTTTGATTTAAAATATGTAGATCAAGATGGAAGTAAGAAAACTCCAGTAGTAATCCACCGTGCAATTCTTGGTTCAATCGATAGATTCATTGCTTTCTATCTTGAAGAAACTAAAGGTGCTTTACCACTTTGGGTAAATCCAAATCAAGTAACAATTATTCCAGTTAATAATGAATATCATTTAGATTATGCAAATAAAATTTACAATGAATTAAAAGATATGAATATTCGTGTAAAACTAGATGATAGAGATGAAAAACTAGGTTATAAGATGAGAGAAAGTCAAATGATGAAAACTCCAATAACATTAGTTTTAGGAAATGATGAGAGAGATAACGGAACTGTTACTTTAAGGCTTTATGGAAAAGATGATAAAGTAACAATGAAATTTGATGAATTTAAATCTTACTTAAAAGAAAATATTGACAAGAAAACTTATAAATTATAAAAAAAGAACTGCTAAACAAAAAAAGTTAGCAGTTTTTATTTGTTCAAAATGGCAAGTATACCGTAAATAATAGATGTGTAACATAGTAGAATAATTAGCAATTCGGATGAATAACCAAACAATTCAAAACACAAAATCCAAATAAATATGGTGAAAACAATTAAAACAATATTTACAAGTTTTTTATTATACATTTAAATTATCCTTTCTTAGTAAAATTATAGCATAATTTTTTATATAAATGTTTTATTTACACATACTAAAAATAGAATATTTACTATAC
>FR884154.1 GCA_000435515.1 Firmicutes bacterium CAG:582 | reverse complement strand
ATATAAAGTTACATTTACCTTTTTAAGTAATAAAAATGGATGAAGTAATTTGACTATTTGCTTTTTTTTTGCTACAATACTAGGCAATAAAAGAGGGGTAATATGGTTAGGGAGAGTTTAAAATATATAGTTGGAATACTATTATCAATTTTTATAATTGTTATTTCAGTTCCTATGTGGGAGAATTCTTTTGGAGCAAAAAATATAGCTATTGTTAATGAATATAAGGATGCAGATATTATTATTAATTATGGTGACTTTGATTTAGGTGTATTTAATAAAAATGATATAAATTCAATTACACCAACAAAAATCAATTTCAAAAACATTAATGGATATAAAAAAAGTGATTATATTTATTTTACTTTAAGCGATGATACAACTATTGATACTAAATATATTAATATAAGATTAGGACAAAAAACATATTCTTTAGTTAATACGCCTTATGAATATCAAAATAATAAAAAGTATTATTTATTAGAAAGTATTAATCTAGATGCATATGAATCAAAGGATATTGATGCAATTATTTGGATTGATGATAGCATAAAAAACGTAAAAGATGATGACATTTTAGTCATTGACTTTTTAACAAAATCGATGAGAATTTAAAATTTCTCATTTTTTTATTTGCTTTAATAGTTATTTATTGTATAATTATATTGTAGATATACTAGCACAATAGGGGGGATGTTATGTATCAAGAGGAAAACAATTCTTTTCAATGGCTAAAATTGATACTCCGTCTAGTAATTGTTTTATTAGTAGTTTTATTAACTTTAAAGTTTGTGTTTATCATCAGTAGTAATTCTCTAGGTAAGAAGGATACCACATTTGAAAATAATTTGAAGTATATTGATAACATATCAAAAAAGTTCTTCAATGAAAAAAATATTCCAAAAGTAATAGGAGAATCAAAAGAATATAAGATAGAAGATGTTTTATCAAAAGATCAAATTGATTATATGAATAAAAATTATAATAAAATTGATTATGAAAATTCATATATAGAGGTGACAAGATTAGAAAATGAATATCAAATAAAAACTCTTCTAACATATAATGGAGAAACAAATTATATTAATTCATTTGTTAATATAGAAAAAGAAAATACAACTATTAAGGTTTCTACTACTAAAATAAAAACTACTAAGAAGAAAGTAACAACCAAGGTTGCAACAACAACTAAAAAATTTAAAGTATCATTTAATACAAATGGTGGAGAAGTTTTAGATGATATATATGTTAAAGCAAACACGAAGGTAACTATTATTCCTAAAAGAGAAGGATATGAGTTTATTGGTTGGTATTACAATGGAGAAAAGTTCACAAAAGGAATTGATGCTGATTACATTTTAGTTGCCAAATGGGTAAAAAAATAATATGCAGAAGAGATGATTTATCAATCATCTTTTTTTATGAATTAAATAAAGAAAGCCTTAAAAAAGAAATGGAGATATTTATTAACAAAATTATAATTATAGAAATTTTTCTCATATAAAAAAGGTTCATATAGAACCCTTGATTATTTAAAAATGTAAGGTTTATCAACACTACCATCACCAGAAACATAAATGGCTTTATCTGTTAAATTAAATACTGCTAAAATTCCAGATGTTGAACTACAAGAATAAACGTTCATTACTCTATCAAGTATATATGCAGATTTAGTATTTTCAGAATTTGCTGTCATGGACCATGTTGCTTGTTCTAATTTACTTAGCCAATTATAGTTTGCACATGAACTAGAATCAACTAAACTACAATTTTGATCTAATGAACCTTGTAAATATTCATAAGGAGTAATAAGTCCTAGTACCTCATTTTCTTGAATCTTAGAACATTCCACAGATCCATCTTTGGAAGTGTCCTTAATGTTTCTTTTTCCTATACATAGCGATTGAGTTGTAATATATTGTTTTATTGAATCAGGCCATATTTTTGAATTTTCGTAATAGTCATGTAAGGTATCACGTAATCTCGAATTTAAAGAATTATATTCAAATTCATTTATTCCTTCACTATATCTTGTTTCTGGGTTATAACGATTATCCCAAACTTTTTGGTTTAAACCAGTTATTTCCATAACCCTAATTGTTCCATCACCATTAATTCTTATTATACGAAATAATCTATCGCCCATTTTGATATAATTGTTTTTTACTTCTCCTTGCATAACATATGAACCTTTTATCTCATGTAATCCAACACCAGCGTCCACTTTGTTATCTTCAATAATTTTTTCATTTAAATATTTAGATTCATATTCATTACCACAACTAAGATAAGTGCTATAGTTGTAAAAACCATTATTGTTTGTAATAGTAACAGAACCACTACATTTTAAATCATCTCTTTTAAACAATTTTGAAATCTCATCTATTTTTCCGTCGCTTATCATACTCTTTAAAGTAATAATCTTCGTATCCTTATCTTGTGATGGAAGCTGACTTTCGTCACTTTTCATTGTTTCTTTAGCAATTTCGGTCATTCTATTTTCTAATTTTTCAAAAGTATAAGTTTTCTTTGTACAACTTGAAATAATAAATAAAATAAGGATAAAACCTACAAAAGCTCCAATAATATAACTGAACATTTTTATCGTTTTTTTATCCATAAAGTTCATCTCCGTTCTGACAAATAAATTATAACAAAATAAATACTCTCTTTCAATAATTATTTGATTGTGTTAAAATTGAATTGAGGTGTATTTTTATGAAAAAGCAAAAAAATAATAAAAAAGTAAAAGTAAGCGTGATTGTTGCTACAATATCTATAATTTTAGTAATTGGAGTAGCATTGTTGTTGTTTTTAGGATCAAAAAAAGATTCAACTTTACCAAAAATAACAAAGAAAAATTCTTCAACTCCAACGATAGAAAGTAATTTAAAAATTGTTGATTTAAATTCAAAAACCAGACCATATGCGATTATGATTAATAATTTAGGAGTTGCTCGTCCATTACAAAGTGGACTACAAGATGCAATGATTATATATGAAATGATAGTTGAGGGTGGGCTAACTCGTTATATGGCTGTATTCCAAGACCAAAATACAGAAAGAATTGGTTCTATAAGAAGTGCAAGACATTATTTCTTAGATTATGCTCTTGAAAATGATGCTATATATGTTCACCATGGAAACAGTCCACAAGCAGCAGCAGATTTTAAAACTTTAAATATCGATAGAATCAGTGTTGATGCTAGTAAAACTGGTTGGCGTGATAAATCATTAAACGTATCAACAGAGCATACCTTATTTACAAGTATAGCTAAGTTAAACAATGGGGTAGGAAATAAAAGAAAAACTAGAAACAAGGATTTCCTTTTGAACTATAGTGAAACTCCAATTGATTTATCGACTAAAGAAGGTGCAATAAAAGCAAATAATATAGAGATAACTTATTCTGGAAGTGTTAAATCATCATATGAATATGATGAATCAGCACAAAATTATAAGAGAAGTGTTAATGGAAAAGCACATACTGATTATGTTACAAAAAAACAATATACATTTAAAAACATAATCACTTATCAAGTATCCAACACAAGTCTAAATGATGGATCCGGAAAAGATAGACAAACACTAGATAATATTGGAAGTGGAGAAGGCTACTATATAACTAACGGATACGCTGTTCCAATAACTTGGTCAAAATCTAGCAGAAGCAGTCAAACAGTTTACAAATATAAAGATGGAACTGAAATAGATGTTAATGACGGAAATACTTTTATTCAAATTCAACCTAAAGGAAAAAATTTAATTATTAACTAATTGAAATGAATAATTTATCATGTTAAAATTAATTAAGAATACAAAATAAAAAGGGATGATATGATGTTAGATTTTATAATTACAAACTACTTGATATTTATAGTGATAGCTGTAGTATTACTTTTAGGACTATTTGGATACATGATGGATCGAAAAAAATATGAAGAGTATAGAAAAGAAATACTAGAAACTGATGGTGTTTTAAATGCTAGACCTGATGTTTCTGATATTGCAACACCAATAAGTGTTGATAAAGTAAATAATAACAAATAATGAAGGAGTGATTCGATGACTCTAACAACAATATGGAGTGTCATAACAAAAATATTAGATATATGTTTAATATGGATAATGTTTTATTACATATTTAAAAGTTTTAAAAATAATGTAAAAATGGTTCTTATTTTAAAAGGTGTGCTTATTCTCATAATTGTTAAAATATTAAGTAATATTCTTGACTTATATACAGTTGGTATTTTACTGGAATACGTTGTTTCTTGGGGACCAATAGCTTTAATAGTAATATTTCAACCTGAAATACGTACTGTTTTAGAGCAAATTGGAAGAAGTCAATTATTAGGAAGACATAAAGTTTTAACTGTTGATGAACGTGAAAAGGTTGTTTTTGAAATCATGAATGCCGTTGAACATTTAAAAAAACAACGAATAGGTGCATTGATTGTTATTGAAAGAAACATGTCATTACAAGAATATATTGCGCCTGCAACAAAGTTATATGCTGATATATCAAGTCAATTATTAGAAGCTATTTTTCTTCCACCAAACCCATTACATGATGGTGGAGTTATAATTCAAGGAGATAAAGTAACTTGTGCTGGAGCAGTATTTAAAACGAGCATGAATCCAGATGTTAATAAAAAACTTGGAACACGTCACAGAGCTGCCTTAGGTGTAGCAGAGGAAACTGATGCAATTGCACTTATTGTTTCAGAGGAAACAGGAAGAATAAGTATAGCTTGTGATAATTATTTGCATTATAACTTAACAATTGAAGAATTTAGAACTATGCTTTTAGATGAATTAAAACCAAAAGCAGAAGTATTCTACGATGCGGATGATAGAATGGAGGATGAAGATGAGTAAGATATTAGTAATCTTTAAACCATTCATAAAGTTGTTTAAAGCAATTTATCGATTAATAGATAAAATAATCGTTACACCAATTAGTAGATTAGTGTACAAATTAAGTGAAATTTCAAAGGATAACAGTGGTAAGTTTGAAAGAATACTAAATAGACCAAATGTTTTGATATATATTTCTCTTCTATGCGCTATAGCAGTATTCCTACTTGTTGACAGCCAAGTAATAAGTTTTACTGAAAGAGAAGCAGAAATTATTACTGATCAAAAAGTATCGGTTGTTTATAATCAAGAAGCATATGTAGTTGAAGGTGTTCCTGAAACTGTTGATATAACCCTAATTGGAAATAAGTCATCAATATATTTAGCAACTCAATTAGGTGAACATGAAGTAGTATTAGACTTATCAAAATATAGTGCTGGAACATACAAAGTTAAATTAAAATATAACCATTCAGTTCAATCAGTAAACTATAAATTAGATCCATCAACCATTACTGTAAAAATAAGTGAAAAAGTAAGTGAAACTCGAACATTAGGATACGATTTAATGAATGAAAATAAACTTGATAGTAAATTAAGTATCAGCAATGTTGAACTTGACACAAATGAAATTGTTATAAAATCAAGTAAAGAGATTTTAGAAAAAGTATCAGTTGTAAAAGCACTAGTTGATGCATCAAAAATAGACCTAAAAGAATCTGGTGTATTTGAAATGGAAGATGTTTCTTTAGTTGCTTATGATGAAGCAGGAAATCTTTTAAAAAATGTTGAAATGGTTCCATCAAAAGTAAAAGCAAAAGTAACCATTGATTCATATCATGCGACAAAACCATTAAGAATTGTTACTAAAGGTGAAATGAGCAACGGAAAATCTATTCAAAACATAACATCATCAGTTACTGAAGTGGTTGTGTACGGAGAAAAATCAGTTGTTGATAGCATTCCTTATGTAGAAGCGGTATATAATATTGATAATTTAGATGGAGAAAAAACCAAAAGTGTTAATATTACTAAACCAGCTGGTGTTAGATATATGTCACAAACGAAGACAAACGTAACAATATCAGTTGGAACTGAAAGCCAAAAAGTTATTTCTGGGGTATCAGTTCACACCATTAATTTAGGAGAAAAATATTCTGCATCAGTTGCAAGCGTTGAAGATAGAACTATTGACGTTATTGTAAAGGGGGTTGAGGCTAACATTAATGATATTGATGCATCAAAAATAACTGCATATGTCGATTTAAATGGTTTAAAAGCCGGAACTCATACAGTTAAAGTAATAGTCGAAATAGATGATGAGCGAATAAAAGTACAAGCTGTAAAGACAGAAATAAATGTAAAAGTAGTTGAAAATTAGTTATCAACTGCTTTTTTTATGTTATACTTACAATAGGTGATGATATGAAAAATAAAGGATTCACACTGGTAGAATTGTTGGCAGTATTGGTAATTCTAGCAATACTTTTAGTGATTGCAATTCCTTCCTATATTAATGTTTTCAGTGATATAAAAAGAGACTCATTTATAAGTAAAGTTTCTGAACTTGAAACGGCTGCTTTAAAATATGGAAGTAGTATAAAAGATGAAATAAAAACTTCAACTTGTAAAGATATTACTATTGAAGAACTTATAAAAAATGGATTAATAAATTCTGATTCTCAATATAGAAATGAGATATTAAATCCGGCAACTAATAAACCATTAACAGGAAAAATCATGATATGTTATAGTAATGCAAATTTAGATATCGTAGCAAATTATGTTGTTCCGTATGAACAAAATAAAATATATTATAAAGAAGATAAAGTTTACGTTGGAAATAAAATATATAAGTGTTTAGCTACCATTAATACCAAAAACTATAGTATAAACAGTTTAAGCCAATTTGAACTTATATATGGGTAAAGCTAATTTACTCGTTTTTTTGTGAATTTTATGTTAATATTATAAATAGGTGAAGAATATGAAAAAGGTAATTATGGTTATCTTGGATGGATTTGGAATAAATGATTTAGAAAATGGAAATGCAATTAAACTTGCTAATATGGAAACTTTCAATAGTTTATTTAATGAATATCCGCATTCAATTTTACAAGCTAGTGGAGAATATGTTGGTTTACCTGATGATCAATTTGGTAACAGTGAAGTTGGACATTTGACTATTGGAGCTGGAAGAAAAATAAAACAAGACTTAATCAAATGTAATGAACTTTTAGGAACACCAACTATTGAGCAAAATGAACAAGTATTAAAAATAGTTGAACATGTAAAAAATAATAATTCAACTTTACATTTATGCGGTCTAGTATCTGCTGGACGTGTACACTCAGACATTAAATATATGAAAAACTTTTTAGGTCATCTTGCATCTATGGGAGTAAAAAATGTAAAATTTCATGCTATAACAGACGGAAGAGATACACCAGTTGATTCCTCTGTAAATTATTTAAATGACTTGGATGAAGTTTTAAAAAATTTAAACATTGGAAAAATATCAACTGTATGTGGAAGATACTATGCAATGGACAGAGATAACAAATGGGAAAGAACAAAAGTGTATACGGATTTGCTTTTTAAAGGAATAGGTGTAAGAGTTCGTGGATACAAAACAGGTATAGCCGCTTGTTATCGAAAAAACTTAACAGATGAGTTTTTGCCACCTTTATTATTAGAAGATGATGTAACGATTAAAGAACATGATGCATTTATATGGTTAAACTTTAGAGGCGATAGAGGAAGACAACTTTTATCCGTATTAAAAAATGAAGATTTTAATGAATATAAAGTTCCTAAATTTAATGACTTAAGCGTATTAACATTAGCAAATATACCAGGAGTTAATTTAAAAAGAGAAGACTACTTAATAGAAGAAGAAAATGTTTATTCTCTTGGAGTATATTTATCTGATTTAGGATTAAGACAAGCAAGAATTGCTGAAACTGAAAAATTTGCTCATGTAACTTACTTCTTTAATGGAGGAGATAAGGTAAAAGTAAAGGGATGTGATAATTTTTTAATTCCATCTCCAAAGGTTTCAACATATGATAAAACTCCAAATATGAGTGCAATAGAAGTAACGAATCAGGTAGTGAAATGTTTAGAAAAAGATTATGATTTTATTTTAGTAAATTTTGCGAATCCTGATATGCTTGGACATACTGGAGTAATTGATGCCACTGTAAGTGGACTTAAGACCATAGATGAATGTTTAAAAAGAATTGTAGAAGCCGTAGATAATAATTTCTATAAGCTAATTATTACAGCCGATCATGGCAATTGTGATGAAATGATTAGAAAAGATGGAAGTATTTCGACTACTCATTCAATTTATCCAGTACCATTTATTTTAAGAGATAAAAGAGTATCATTAAAACATAAAGGTGACTTAACTGAAATTGCTCCAACAATATTAAAATATATGGATATCGCGATACCAAAAGAAATGAAAGAAACAAAAACATTATTTGTAGAAGAAGATTAAAAAGAGGTAATTTATGAAATTTGATAAAAGTATATTAAGGGAAGCCGATATAAGAGGCGTATATAAAACTCAAATAACTACTAGCTTTGCTAAAAGATTAGGTTTAGTTTTTGGAAGTTATTTAAGAAGTAAAAAAATAACTACTTTAGTAGTTGGGCATGATAATCGTCATGGAAGTGTGGAATTAGCAAGTTCTTTACTAGAAGGTCTTACTAGCACTGGTGTAAACGTTATATTTATTGGTCTTGTTACAACACCAATGCTTAACTTTGCTTCAAGAAAGTTAGAAGTTGAATATGGAATTATGGTTACTGCTAGCCATAATCCAGCATGTGATAATGGATTTAAATTATTTGGAAAAAATTATCAACATTGTGATTATGATGAATTAAAAATAATATATGCAGCATTAAGCAACAAAGAATATAAAATATATGAAGGCTCTGGAAAAGTAATAAATTTAGAAATCAACGATTTATATGCTAAAAGTGTAAGAGAATCAATTCGTCTTGGAAGTCGAAAAACAAAAGTTGTAGTTGATCCTGGAAATGGTACAGCTTCAATTATAGTTAAAAAAATATATGAAAGATTTCCTTTTGATGTTGTATTCATAAATGATGTATCTGATCCAAATTTTCCAAATCATCATCCAGATCCAAACGTAAAAGCAAACATGGTCGAACTTTGTGAAGCAGTAATGGAAAATCAAGCTGATTTAGGTCTTGCTTATGATGGAGATGCCGATCGATGTGGTTTTGTTGATAACGAAGGTAAAGTAATTGATGCCGATATTTTAATGGCTCTAATGTGTAAAAGTATTTTAAAAACCAGTAAAAATAAAACTGTATTAATTGATGTAAAATGCTCAAATACTTTAAGAGATGAAATACTTGCGTGCAAAGGTAGTATTTATTTAGATACACCATCAAGTGCTAAACAAGAAAGAGATATGGAAGAAAATAACATTGTTTTTGGTGGAGGATATTCTAATCACATTTTCTTTAGAGATAAACATCCTGGCTATGATGATGGTATATATGTAGGTTTACGAGTTCAAGAACTATTAAGCCATACAAATTCAAATTTAACAGATATGTTAAAGAATTTAACCAGTTATTATCATACTGATGAAATAAAAGTAAAAACTACTGATGAATTAAAATTTAAGATAGTTGATGCCATAAAAGAATATGCAATAAATAATAATTATGATATTGATACAACCGATGGTGTAAAAGTATTAAAAGAATCCTCTTGGGGGCTTTTAAGAGCAAGTAATACTGGACCAAATTTAACATTAAGATTTGAAGCAACAACTAAAAAAGAATTAAAACAAATTCAAAAAGAATTTATGGATGTATTAAGCAAAATAATGAATAAGTAGATTCGATTTTGCTTTTTTTATGTTAATATGTTAATATATATTGCAACAAAAGAGGGGAAATAATGGAAAAAGAAGCTTTTGAATATAAAAGAATATTACAATTAAAAAAGATGTCATTAGAAGAACTAAATTCATATTATAGAATGTTAAGAAGGTATGAGTTTTCCATTGATAAGCCCTTAGAATCTAGTGAACTAAAAAAAAGAATACATGCTTTAACTATGTTGATTTTAAAAATAGATAAGCTTCTTACTGGAAGAAAGGTTGAAATTTTTGACGATAAAAGAACAGGAACACTATCTAAAGGAAAAGTGTATGCTTCTAGTCATGTTGGCAGATATGATATAGAATCAGCCATGGAAGCAATTAATGAACAAGCGTATTTTGTAATGGGCGATCCTGGAGAAACATACAGAAATTTTGAAGGATTCTTTTTAGAAAATATACATGGAAGAATATGTGTTGATACAGGGTATCAAGTTTTTGATTTAATTATGAGACAAAAAAACGGCTATCAAATATCGGAAGAAGAAAAATGTATTATTGAAGAATATAAGAATGATAGGCGTATTTGTGAAGCAATATGCACAAAAAGAATTGAAAAAAAAGATAATATTCTTATATATCCAGAAGGAGCATGGAACATTACCGATAGACTTATGCAACCATTGTTTAATGGCGCTGCCAGAATTGCTATAAATGGAAATGGTGTCTTGGTACCGATAGGAATCATTAGAGAAAATAAAAGGTATATTGTAAACATTGGAAATTATTTCAATGTTGAAGGAGCTCAAGATAGTGATGTTAAAGATGTCACACGAGAGCTCAAAGAATTAATTTATTCTTTAAAAGGTGAGATAGTATTTGCCGATGAAAATCAAATACATAAAAGAAGTGAATTTAAGTCACCTGAGGAAAATATTCAAGCTAATATTGATGATATTATGAGTGAAACCACAAATGGATATACTATTGATGTTATTAAAAAATCAAGATTTTATGATCCAGATGCACCAGAAAATGTGTTTAATCAAACATTACGTAAAAAACTTTAATCAAAAGTTTTTTTTTGATATAATTTTATTAGAATGGGTGATACAATGAGCGGTATATGGTTACCAGGTGGTGCAGTAATATTATCAATTTTTTTAGTAGTTATATTTTTTATTAAAGGATCGGTAAAAAACAAAGAAACAAAAATTTATTCTACATTAATTATATTAAATTTACTATATTCTATTTTGGGCGCTGGCATATATATTTATGCGATGTCTATTGGTAATCTTTATATAACAGGAGTTATTCAATCGTTTTATCTTGTTGTTATGGATTTAATGTTATACTTCATGCTAAGGTATGTTATAGAACTTAATAATTTTAGTTTAAAACTAAAATCACTTGCAAAGCTTGTTTTTAGCATATTTACTATTATCACGATTTTATTTATATTGGCTTTACCGATGGATACAATAATTAAAGGTGAAAGCGTTGATTTAAATGGACCTGCTTACTATGCTGCAATGGTAGAAGTTATACTATATATGATTCTTATTATCCTTTTTTGTTTATCATATTTTATTAAACAAAGAAAAGGAATTTCAAAAATTGTTCCATATATATCTTTATTTATTATGTTTATTTTTGGATTATTATTAAGAGTATATTATCCTGAAATAATTACTGAAACCTTCATATTTGCTTTTTACTTTCTTATTATGTATTTCACAATTGAAAATCCTGATGTAAAAATGATACGTGAACTTGAGATGGCTAAAGATACAGCTGAAAAGGCCAATCGTGCTAAATCTGATTTTTTAAGCAGTATGTCACATGAAATACGTACTCCATTGAATGCAATTGTTGGTCTTTCTGAAGATATAACTTTATATAAAGATCAAGTTCCTAAAGAAGTATATGAAGATTCAATTGATATTCAAAATGCATCCCATACTCTTCTTGAGATTGTAGGTAATATCTTGGATATTAATAAAATTGAATCAGATAAAATGGAATTAATTGAATCTAAATATAATTTTAGAGAAGAAATTGAAGGAATGGTAAGGGTAACTATTACAAGAATAGGTGAAAAAAACATTAACTTTCATTTATATATTGCACCTGATATTCCATATGAATTAATAGGCGATAAAGGTAAAGTAAAAGAAATAATTAATAATTTATTAACTAATTCAATTAAATACACTGACGAAGGTGAAATAAGTTTAAAAATCACTTGTGTAAATGATCTAAATAAAAATATTTGTAATTTAATAATAAGTTGTCAAGACACCGGAAAAGGCATTAAGAAAGAAAACATCAGTAGATTATTTACTAAATTTGATAGACTAGATGTTGAAAGAAATACTACCACTGAAGGAACTGGACTTGGTCTTGCCATTACTAAAGGATTAACTGATATGATGGGTGGAAAAATAAATGTTCAATCTCAATATGGAAAAGGTTCAATATTTATGGTAACTATACCACAAACAATAGCTGAAGTTGAAATGCCTTTAACAAATACTCAAGCAATAGATTTAAGAAGAATAAATGATGCATTAATTGAAAAACATAAAGGTATGCACATATTAATAGTCGATGATAATAAATTGAACATAAAAGTAGCAAGAAAAGCTATAGCTGATTTCGGTTTTATAATAGATGAAGCTTTGGATGGGTATGAATGCTTAGAAAAAATCCAAAATGGAGAAAAGTACGATTTAATACTTATGGACATAATGATGCCAAATATGAGTGGTGAAACATGTTTAAAAAAATTAAAAGAAAATCCATCATTCAACACTCCAGTTATTGCATTAACTGCTGATGCAGTAGCAGGCGCTAAAGAAAGGTATTTAAGTGAAGGATTTAAAGATTATTTACAAAAACCATTTTCCAGGGAGCAAATGAAAGAAAAATTAAATAACATATTTAGAAATTGAGTCTTTGACTCTTTTTTCTTGACTAAAAATATAGATTTTGTTATTATCTAAATGCAACTTATTTGCATTTAGGAGGATTATTATGTTAGAAGTTATACAAGATACTTTACTTGATACAATAAAATTACTACCATTTTTATTTGTAGCATTTTTAATTATCGAGTTTATTGAACACAAATTAAGCAATAAACAAGAAAATATTATTTCCAAATCCGGAAAACTTGGACCAATAGTTGGTGCTCTTTTAGGAGCCGTTCCGCAATGTGGATTTTCAGTTTTAGCAACAAATCTATATGTTACTAGAATAATTTCATTAGGGTCCTTAATAAGTATATATTTGTCAACAAGTGATGAACTTATACCACTTATGATATCTCACAATGCACCTATAACGAAGATATTAAGTATAGTTTCAATCAAAGTAGTTATTGGAATGATTTCAGGTTTTTTAATAGATTTATTAATAAGAAAAACAACTAAAAGTGATTTTGTTTTATGTGAAGATGAAGACTGTGACTGTGATCATTCAATTATAAAATCTTCTTTAATTCATACTTTAAAAATTGCTTTCTTTATTCTTATAATAACATTCTTAATAAATATTTTATTTCACTATGTAGATTTAAGCTTTTTAGAAAGTGCTTTAAAAAATAATAAAATATTAACTCCATTTATCGCATCATTAATAGGTTTAATTCCTAACTGTGCATCCTCTGTTATGATAAGTGAACTTTATTTAAATAATTTAATAAGCCTTGGAACAACTTTATCCGGTTTATTAACAGGAAGTGGAGTGGCTATAATGGTACTTGTCCGTAAAAATAAAAACATATCTGAAAATCTTTTTGTAATTGGTTTAATATATTTTATTGGTGTTATTTGGGGATTATTGTTTAATTTTATAGGTGTATAATGGAAAGTATTCTTAAAGAAAAAAAATTGAAAGTTACAAAAAACAGATTAAAAGTTTTAGAATATATAAATAAAAATGAATATGTTACTTTAAATGAACTAATGAAAAACTTGAATATTGATAAGTCAACTATTTATAGAATAATAGATGTCTTATTAGAAAATGATATTATCACAACCATAACTTTTGAAAATGAAACGAAATATTCATTGTCCAAAGAACATTTACATATACTAGAATGTGTGAAATGCCATAAAAAAAAGAAAATAGAAACATGTCCCTTTGATAAATCAAATTATAATGATTTTATTATAACTAAACACTCAGTTGTTATAGAAGGAATATGCAAAAATTGCCAAAAAAAATAGAACACTAAAGTTCTATTTTATTATGCTTTCAAGTGCAAGAATAATCATATTATCAAGATGAGTTTCTCTCATTTCTGGTGAAACAACTCTCGTGTCGAATTTTGAATCCACAATAGTAATTAACATACTAGCTTGTTTCTTACAAATTCTAGCAACATGAAATATTCCAAATCCTTCCATTTCGGTTGCTAAAAGTTCATCTTTAATTGGACATGTGTTAATTACATGATCAATAGAAGCATAAACGTCAAATACATCACTTGTTAAAGTTGGACCAACATGAATATCAATGTTTTGCTCCTTTGCTGTTTCTTTGATAATTTCGTTTAATTCATTATTAGATTCAATAAACTTGTCAGTATAGCCTCCCCATTGGTAAGCAATTGAGGATTCTGAATAAGCACCAATTGATAAAACCGTATCCATTAGTTTTATGTTTTCTTTGTTAGCTCCAGCAGAACCAATTCTAATGATTTTCTCAACTCCATAAAATGTAAATAATTCATAAGCATAAAGAGAAGCACTTGGACAGCCCATACCAGAACCAACAACAGTTACAAGTTTATCTTTATAATAACCTGTAAAAGCATACATATTTCTAATCTTATTTACAAGTTTTATATTTGTTAAAAACTTCTCAGCAATATATTTTGCACGAAGTGGATCTCCAGGAAATAAAACAAGTGGAGCTATATTTTTTTTATCAGTTACAATGTGTACTGGTTCCATATCATCACCTATACTAATAATATCATAATTATGCTATAATGGCATTATAAAAAAAGAAGTTTGACGTATACTAAAAAAGAGGTGAAAGGCATGGAATATAAAATGTATAAGGTTGGTTCTTATAACATACATACCATAAAAACAGATAAATTTAAAACTATAAAAATGGATATCATTTTTAGAAATAATTTTGATCCTAAAACATCTGCTTTAAGAAGTTTAGTCTTTGATGTTTTAACTGAAAATACCAAAAAATATAATACTAGAAGAAAGTTATGTTTAAAATATGAATCTTTATATAATGCATATTCAACTATGGATACAACTCTTTTAGGAAGAATGCTTATTACGGATTTTTCAATTGAATTTATAAATCCTAAATATACCGGAGAAAACTATTTAGAGGAAGTTTTTTCTTTACAATTTGAAACCATATTTAATCCAAATATTACAAATGGTGAATTTGATTTAAAAACAGTTGAATTATGTAAAAAAAGATTAATAGATAGAATTGATTCTGTAAAAGAAAATCCAAGTCGTTATAGCATTTTAAAAGCCTTAAAAGCCCTTGATCCAAATTCTTTAACTTCTCATTCAATACTAGAGGATAAAGACCAAATCGAAAATGCAACAAATGAAATGCTTATTAGCACTTATAACGATATTATCAAACATGACTATATTGATATTTTTATAATTGGTGAATTTGATGAAAATAAAATAATTGATTTAATAAACAAATATGCTAAATTTGATACTATAAAAAATCATAAAATAGAAATTTATAATGAAAACAAAACTAGAAGAATAGCCAAAAAGAAAAAGGAAAAATCTGAAAACAGTCAATCTCAACTAGTTGTTATATATAACACTTTAAATTTAAATGATTATGAAATGAATTATGTTTTACCAATATATAATATGGTGTTTGGATCATCATCTTTAGAAACAAAACTTTATAAAAATTTAAGAACCGATAATTCCTTATGTTATGGATTAACATCTTTTTATCAAAGATATGATAATTTATTAATTGTCTTAACAAGTCTAGATAAGAAAAATGAAAATCTTGCATTGAAATTAATCGACAAATCATTTAATGAAATGAGTTCAAATATAACTGATGAGGAAGTAAAAAGAGCGATTGACTTAAAAATTACAAGTTTAAATATGATAAATGATTATCCTGCAAAAATACTTGAAACTCATCTTTTTAAATATTTAAACTTAGCACCATCAGTTGATGAAATGATAAAAAAATTTGGAGATGTAACCAAAGAAGACTTATTTCATGTACATAAAAAAATAAAGAAAAATATTACTTATATATTAACTTCAGGAGGTGAAAGTGATGAATAAAATATATGTTAAAGGGCCAAATGAAGAAGTGTTTTATGAAGTATTGGATAATGGTTTAACTGTGTATATGTTACCAAATAATAAGGTAAAAACATATTATTTAACTTTTTCAGCAAAATTCGGATCTGTTTATACAGAGTTTAAATTAGAAGGAGACAAAAGTTATACTAAAATACCCAACGGAGTTGCACATTTTTTAGAACATTTAACTTTTTATACTGAAGATGGAGATGCATCAACTTTCTATGCTGATAATGGCGCTAAAAGTAATGCATATACATCAACTCATATAACTTGTTATGAAGTGTATGGTTATAACAAATTCAAAGAAAATCTAGAATATTTGCTTGATTATGTCCAAAAACCTTATTATACAGAAAAAATGGTTAATGATGAAAAAGGCATAATTATTGAAGAAATAAAAATGTATGAAGACGACCCTGAAAGTGTTTTAATAGGAGAGTCAAGTGCATCCATCTTTGTTAATGATAATCGAAAATATCTTGTCGCAGGAACTAAAAAAGATGTTAAATCAACAACTGTAAAAGATATCGAAAATGCTTATAAAACATTCTATCATCCATCAAATATGTTTATTGTTTTAACTGGTAACTTTAACCCCGAAGAAGCTTTAGCAATAATTGAAGAAAATCAAAGTAAAAAAGAGTTTGGTGAAAAGAAAAAAATTATAAATAAAGTAGTAAAAGAACCTAAAAATGTTGCCTGTACATATAAAGAAATAAAGAAAGATGTATCTATAGAAAAATTAGAATTAGCATTAAAAATTCCCATGTCAACATTTTTAAAAGATGGTATTACTGAACATGAATTAGTATCATCCTTAAATATAATATTAAATTCTAATTTTGGTTCTACAAGTGAATTTAGAGAAACGCTAGTTGATGGAAATATAATTAATAATGATATTATTTACTATGCAAGTGTATGTGGAAACTATTTAATAATTGAATTTATGTGTGAAACTCATTATCCAAAAAGACTTATAACTTTACTGGAAGAAAAAATAAATAATCTTGATCTTGATGAAACTGAATTTAATAGTAAAAAGAAAGTAGCTATTTCTAACCTTATTTTAGTCTTTGAAGATATTGAAAGAGCAAGTGAGTTTATTTCATCTGGAATAATAAAAGAAAATGAAGTACCAACATATTTATTTGATACTTATTCAAAATTAAATCTAAAAACTTTAAAGAGTATTTGTAAAAAAATAAACACTGACGAAGAAGCGGTTGTAGTTATTAAAAAAAATAACAGAACTTCTAAAAAAAACAAGTAATTTGAGTTTCCTTCTCTATATATATTCATGAGGAGGGAAATATGAAAGCAAAATTGAAATATATTATTATCGCTATTATCATTCTTGTAGCTTTAGTTGTTTCTTATGTATTATCGTTAGATAATAAAGAGGTATCTGCAGAAAATGTAGAAATAACCAAAACGGACGTTACAAACGTCACAAGTAAAGTTTATGTTGACATAAAAGGATCGGTTAAGAAGCCTGGAGTTTATCAGGTATCAGCAGATTCTATTGTGTGGGATATAGTAAATTTATCAGGTGGTTTTACTAAGAATGCTTACACTAAAAACATTAATTTAAGTCAAAAAGTAAAAGATGAAATGGTTATTTATGTTTTTAGTAAAAATGAAATGCTTAAGATGAATGAAAATGTTAAAACTGATACTACTTGTACAACAAACATAATAAATTATGATAACTGCATAACTACCGAAAAAAATGAAACAAGCACAGTTTTAGTTAATATCAACACTGCTTCAAAAGAAGAGCTTATGAATGTTTCTGGTATCGGAGCAAGCAAAGCGGACTCTATCATTGCTTACAGAATCAAAACACCATTTAGCAAAATAGAAGATATTATGAATGTCAGTGGAATAGGTGAATCATTATTTGATAAAATTAAAAAATATATTACAGTCTAAATATATTTTTTTTATTTTGCTACTTATTACAATAATCTCTTCCTTAATTCGGATTAATTTAAAAAATGTTGATATAGAAACCCCATTTGAAGGTGTTTTAGAAAATTATACAATTGACGGAAATAAACTATCTTTTATATTGAAAAACAAATATTCTTTGAAATGCACCTATTATATTAAAGACGAAAATGAACTGAACATCTTAAAAAAATTAAATTTAGGAATAGTTTTAAGAGTAGAAGGTAATGTTGATAATCCTAAAAGAAACACTATACCAAATACATTTAATTATAAAAAATACTTGAAATCAAAAAATATATACAAAGTCATGAGTGTTGAAAACTATAAAGTTATCAACTATAAAACAAATATAATTTATACTATAAAGAATAAAATAATTAAGCAAATTGATAAATATAAAAGTAAAAGGTATATAAGTGCTTTTATTTTAGGAGATAAAAAATACTTAGATGATGACGTAAAGAACCATTATCAAGAGCTAGGAGTTTCACATATTTTTGCTATATCCGGAATGCATGTAAGTTTAATTACAGGTATTTTATTTTTTATATTAAAGAAAATTAAAGACAATTTAAAACATTTTATTGTTATATCATTCCTAGTAATATATGTTTTTCTAACCGGATTACAAGCCAGTGTATTAAGAAGTGTATCTTTTTTTATTGTAAACTATTTAAATAGAAAATATTCCTTTGATTTAGACATAAAAAACACCTTTTTAGTAGCTATTATTGTACTTTTAATAATATATCCGAATTTAATAATAGATATTGGTTTTCAATACTCATCAATCATTTCTTTTTCACTAATCAATTTTAACTATTTAATAAAAGGAAATTATTTTAAAACATGTTTAACTATATCTATTATTGCTTTTTTGATAAGTTTGCCAATAACAATAAATAATAATTTTGAAATAAACATCCTTTCTATAATAAATAATTTATTTATTGTTCCTTACATAAGTTATATTTTGTATCCACTTAGTATATTAACATTTTTCATTCCTATACTTGATAATCTATTATTTATATTTTGTAATTTAATAGAGGTAATTTCCTCACATTTATTTGTATTAAACATCATTATTCCTAAAATGAATATTATTACAATTATTATCTATTATTTATGTTTATATATTTTTTTAAAAACTTATAAGAAAATATATCTTGTTGTTATTTTATGTCTAATCTTAATTATCAAATATTTTTATATAATTGATCCCAGTTATTATATTTATTATCTTGATGTATCTCAAGGTGATTCTAGTTTAATAAAATATAAAAATGAAGCAATTTTAATAGATACTGGTGGAAGTATAAGTTTTAAAGAAGATGAATGGAAAAAGAAAAAAGAATATCATATAACTGATTCGACAATAACTTTTTTAAAAAGTATCGGAGTAAGAAAAATAAATTATTTAGTTTTAACGCACGGAGATGCAGATCATATGGGAGAAGCTATTAATTTAGTAAATAACTTTAAAGTAGAGAAAGTAATCTTTAATTGCGGTGAATTTAATGATTTAGAAAAAGAACTGATTAAAGTATTAGATAAAAAGAAAATAAAATATTATTCATGTATTAAAGAATTAAATATTGATAATAACAAATTATATTTCTTACAAACAAAAGAATATGATAATGAAAATGATAATAGTAATGTTATTTATACAGAACTTAATGGTTATAAATTTATGTTTATGGGAGATGCTTCGAGTACTACTGAAAAAGAAATATTAAATAGGTATAACTTACCAGATATTGATGTATTAAAAGTAGGACATCATGGCTCTAAAACAAGTAGCAGCAAAACCTTTATAAATGAAATTAATCCTAAATATAGTGTTATTAGTGTTGGCAAGAATAATAGGTATGGCCATCCAAATAAAGAGGTGTTAAATAACTTAGAACAATCTAAGATATATAGAACAGATCAAGATGGAAGTATTATGTTTAAAATCAAAAATAACAAATTAAAAATTGAGACATATAGTCCATAGAAAGGAAGAAAATATGAACTATTACAATGAGATAAAGAATGAATTAATAAATAATGAGATAAATAGAAAAGTTAAAAATTATTCAATTAATAAGAGTGACCTAAATACTTATTATAATGTTGGTAAATTATTATTAGATGCAGGCAACCAATATGGAGAAGGCATTATTAAAGAGTATTCATTAAAACTAACTGAAGAGTTAGGCTTAGGTTATAGTCAAAGAAATTTAAGAAATATGAGGCAATTCTATAAAGTTTCTCAAAAGTGGCAGACACTGTCTGCCAAATTAAGTTGGAGTCATTATTGTGAAATTCTCTGGTTTGATGATAATAAATTTCAATATTATGTTAAAAAAACTGAATTAAATAATTTATCAATCAGACAGTTAAGGAAAAGAATAAAATCTAATGAATATGAAAGATTGCCAGAATCTACTAAAAATAAAATAATAAACCAAGATAAGTCTAATATGGTTGACTTTGTAAAAAACCCAATTATTATTAAAAAGAATAGCAAGTATGATATATTTTCAGAAAAAGTATTACAAAAATTAATATTAGAAGATATTGAAAATTTTTTAGATGAGCTAGGAAATGGATTTACATTTATTAAAAGTGAATATCCTATTAAAATAGGCGATAGATATAATTATATAGATTTACTCTTATATAATATTAAATATAAGTGCTATGTAGTGATAGAACTAAAAGTTACTGAAATTAAGAAGGAACATACTGGTCAAATTATGACTTATATGAATTATATTGATAAGAATTTAAAAACAATTGAAGAAAATGCTACAGTAGGTATCATTGTATGTAAGCAAAATAATGAATATATAATTAAATATTGTTCTGATGAGAGGATTATTGCTAGAGAATACGAATTCGTGTGATATAATATTTATAGGTAATGATAATAATGAATTTATATAGAGGTAATAACTGGGAGGTTATTTTTGTTAATTGGTGTCAAGAATTTCCAGGAGATTGTATTGTATCTTGTAGTAAGGAAAAGTTGAGCGATTTAACTAACGAAGATTGGATTGAACTTGGACTAATTGAAAAAGAGTTAGAAAGAATAACTAAAAAACTATTTAATGCTACCATGTATAATTTTGCCTGTTTAATGAATAACGCATACAGAGATAAAGAAAAACCACATGTTCATTTTCACTTTATTCCTAGATACGATGGAAAAAGAATTATACTAAATAAGAGATACAAAGATAGGCATTTTGGATATAATATGTGGAAATGGTCATTAAGTAAATTTAAAGCTCAAAAAGATATTTTTACAAAAGAGGAAAAAGAAGAAATTTTTAAAATGATGCAAAAGGAATGGAATTTGTAATTCATTTTTTTCTTTTGTTAAAATACATATGCATAAACGAATAACAGCACACGGAGATGCAGATCATATGGGTGAAGCTGTTAATTTAGTAAATAACTTTAAAGTAGAAAAAGTGATATTTAATTGTTGTGAATCTAATAATTTAGAAAAAGAACTGATTAAAGTTTTAGATAAAAAGAAAATAAAGCATTATTCATGCATCAAAGAATTAAATATAGATAAGAATAAATTACATTTCTTACAAACAAGAGAATATGATAATGAAAATGATAATTCTAATGTTATTTATACAGAACTTAATGGTTATAAATTTATGTTTATGGGAGATGCTTCGAGTACTACTGAAAAAGAAATATTAAATAGGTATAACTTACCAGATATTGATGTATTAAAAGTAGGACATCATGGCTCTAAAACAAGTAGCAGCAAAACCTTCATAAATGAAATTAATCCTAGATATAGTGTTATTAGTGTTGGGAAGAACAATCGTTATGGTCATCCGAATAAAGAAGTATTAGATAATTTAGAAGATTCAAAAATATATAGAACGGATCAAAACGGAACTATTATATTAAAAATTAAAAACAATAAATTAAAAATAGAAACTTGTAGTCCATAGAAAGGAGCAAATATGAATTATTATAATGAGATTAAAAACAAATTAATTGACGATGAAGTATATTCGAAAATAAAAGATTATTCAAAAGAAAGACATACTCTTTTAACACATTATGAGGTAGGCAAATTACTATTAGAAGCGGGAAGTAAGTATGGTGATGATATAATTGGTAATTATTCTAATAAGTTAACGGTTGAAGTTGATAAGAAATACAATCCGAGAACTTTAAGAAGAATGAGACAATTGTATCAATTCTTTGAGAAACAAAAATGGTCCCCACTGGGGACCAAATATAAGACAATTGTTTAGTTTAACTGATAATAATGAGATAAATTATTATGCTGAACAAATAGAAAAAAGGAATCTTTCAAAAAGACAATTAGAAGAAATAATTAAGAATAGAGAATATGAAAGGTTACCAATTGAAACAAAGAACAAACTTATGAATAGTGAAAAAATTAATGTAAAAGATTTAGTGCCAAATCCTATTTTAATTAGGAATAAAAATAATATAGAAATAATAATTGAAAAGACACTTCATCATCTAATATTAGAAGATATTGAATCATTTATGAAAGACATTGGGAATTCATTTAGTTTTATTGGTAGCGAATATAAAATCAAAATAGGTGACAGAAATCACTATATTGATTTATTGCTCTTCAATATAAAATACAATTGTTATGTAGTAGTTGAATTAAAAGTAACAGAGTTTAAGGTAGAATATATTGCGCAAGTTCAAAAATATATGAATTATATAGATAAAAATGTAAAAGAAATAAGTAATAATTCTACTATTGGAATATTAATATGTAAGAGAGAAAATGAATTTGTAATCGAATACTGCTCAGATGATAGAATTGCTGTTAGAGAATACGAATTCGTGTGATATAATATGAATTAGTTTGTAGGTGGTTTTGATGATCATTAAAGGAACAAGTTGTTATGCAAACGCTAAAGTCGGCAATTTAGTATCAATTACTGGTGATGGTGGGAATGCCTGGGGTTTTTATGGTAATGCATATAAGAAAATGTCTCCAAAATTATATTTATGGCAATATTATGATCAAAATCCCGATAATTTATCAGAAGATGAATTAATTGATTGGTATATAAAAGAATTTTATGATTTAAGGCTGAAAGACTTAAATCCATATGAATTAATGGATACTTTAAAACAAAAATTTGGAGAGAAAATAATATTGCTTTGTCATGAGTCGCCTGGATTAGAAATAACTAAAGAACACTTTTGCCATAGAAGATTATTAGCAGATTGGATTGAACTTGAAACGGGTATTGTAATTCCTGAATTATCAATTAATGAATCTGGTGAGATTATCCAAGAAGAAATTTATGATCTCAAACCAAGAATAAAAAAACTAATTAAAAAGGACTAAAGAATTATCATAAAGGTAAAAAGAATTATCATAAAGGTAATTCTTTTTCTTTAGTGTTATTCGACTTACTTTTTGACAATCACCACATGGTGATGCTGATCATCTAGGAGATTCTTTAAATTTATTAGAAAATTTTAAAGTAAAAAAAATCATTTTAAACAATGGTGAAATAAATACTTATGAAAAAAAGTTGCAAGAATATAAAAGTAAAATAACTAAGGAATATAATTCAAAAATAAATATAAAATTTTTAAACACTAAAATATATGATAATGAAAATGACAATTCTATAGTGGGTTATCTCAACATTCATAATATAAAGTTTTTGTATATGGGAGACGCAAGCATAAATGTTGAAAAAGAAATTTTAGAAAAATACAAGTTAACAAATGTTGACTTTCTTAAATTTGGTCATCATGGATCAGATACTAGCAGTGGTAAAGAATTTATTGATGAAATCAATCTTAAATACTCAATAATAAGTGTTGGAAAAAATAACCGGTATGGGCATCCAAAAGATAAAGTGCTTAATAATTTAAGTAATTCAAAAATATATAGAACTGATTTAAATGGAGCGATAGCTATAAAAATAAATAGTAATTATAAAATTAAAACTTATTCACCATAAAAGAGGACATATAGATTATTACAAAGAAATTAAAATGAATTTTGTATATTAGGAAATTAAGTTTGCTGAATAAGTACTAGAGCATAATATCAGTCGGAAAGTTACTTTAAGAAGTAAATGCAAGTTAAATAA
>FR884153.1 GCA_000435515.1 Firmicutes bacterium CAG:582 | reverse complement strand
TGACGAATATTCCTAACTGCTGTCTCCCGTAGGAGTTTGGGCCGTGTCTCAGTCCCAATGTGGCCGATCAACCTCTCAGTTCAGCTATGCATCGTCGACTTGGTAGGCCATTACCCCACCAACTATCTAATGCACCGCAGGCCCATCTCCTAGCGAAGCTTTAAAGGCTTCTTTAATCCATAGATCACATTCGGTATTAACAATCGTTTCCAATTGGTATCCCCATCTAGGAGGTAGGTAACCCACGTGTTACTCACCCGTTTGCCACTAAGCGGAAAATCCAAATCATTATTCTTTCACACTTTGAGCAAGCTCTCAGTGCTTCTAAACAAATCATTGGGCCGCTTCGTACGACTTGCATGTCTTAGGCATGCCGCCAGCGTTCATCCTGAGCCAGGATCAAACTCTCATAAAAAAATAAATTATCATTTAAGTTTAATCTAGCTACTCAATTTCTTGACATTTTACTTAGTTTTCAAAGATCGTTTTTTGCAAGGCCTTTTGACCAGTGCATTGATAATATATCAAATTTTTAATTTGTTGTCAACACTTTTTTTGACATTTTTTTAATTTGATATTTACAATTTTTTTTGTGCCTCACTTTACATCTTTTTCCTGAGTCACGATATTGATTTTATCGTACTTTTCAGGAGTTGTCAATACCTTTTTTTTAATTTTTTTTAAATTATTTATTGACACTTTTTTGATGCCTTCTTTTCGGAAGCACAGTTAATAATATACACTCTATTTTTATAAAATGCAACACTTTTTTTACATTTTTTTAAAATTTGTTGTTTTTTTGCATTTTACCCTATATTTTATGGCTTTTTAATAAAAAAATTACAGATTTTCTGCAATTTTTATGTATTCTTCATAATATTCATTTACAACATTTTTATCAAATGGACCTTTATTTGCTCTTTTTAATTCTATAAGAGAACTTAGTTCGCTTTTAACTATCTCATCTAATTCATCTGAATAGTGCATTATTTTCTTGTGGTAATTATATTCATTCTTATCTAAAATCTTAAATCCGCCATCCGGGAATACTCTCAGATCAAGATCATAATCAATATATTTTATTATTTTGTCATCTATTAAATATGGTGTTGCAATATTGCAATAATAAAATAGTCCCTGTTTTTTAAATTGAGCTAATACATTAAACCATCGATTTTTGTAAAAAAACATTATTGCCGGTTCTTTTGTTTTACGTGTTGAACCATCACTATCTGTTATTGTAGTCTTATAATCTCCGCAAACTATATAATCATCTTTTATATCTAATATGGTAATACGATCCGATGTACTATTAATTTTTCCATTATGTTTGTAGCAATGCAATTCGAGATTATCTCCTACTTTTAATTCATTCATACTATCACCGCTGTAATCAATTATACAACATCAATAAAAAAACTCCAAATTATTTGAAGTCTTATATTTTTAATCTTTTTAATATTGTATTTAGTTTTTCTGTATCTAAGGCATTTGATGATAGTATATATCCGTCCAAAGGAAGATCTTCCAATTCATCTATTACATTTTCATTTACTCCACCGCCATATATGATTGCATGATTGATATTTCTCTCTATTAAATAGTCTTTTATTTTATTTATTATCTTTTTTATATGTTTCTTATCAAGGCTTGCAGTGGCGTCTTCTGTTCCAATTAAATAATTTGGTTCAAATGCTATAACTATATATTTACAGCCAACAGGAATTGCTTCAAGTTGTTCCTCATTTTTTTTCAATTCTTTATCATTTTGATAATCTTCTAACGATTCATCAATGCAATAAATTGGAGTCATATCATTATCAATAACATTTTTTAGTTTCATATTAAAATCTTTAATATCTTCATGAAAATACTTTTTTCTTTCAGAATGACCAACAAGAACATACTTTACTCCTAGGCATTTAAGTCCTTTGGCACAAACCTCACCAGTATAACTTCCTTTAGAGTATTTTGAAACGTCTTGACTTCCTAAATAGTACCCACCTCTACTAAAGAATATTAAGTACGGGTATTGGGGTAAAACAATCACTTTTTTATCATGAATTATTTTCTCATACTCTAAGATGCTATTTTTTGTTAAATTCATTTTCAAATTGAGAACTAACATCATAGGGCATCCTCAAAACAGTTTATTTTTTCATCAGTTATATATTCAAGGGTTGCTCCGCCGCCAGTTGATAAAAAGTCAAAGCCATCAGCTAGATTAAACTTATTAATTGAACTAACAGCATCTCCACCGCCAGCAATAGTTGTAGCCTTACTCTCAGCTAATGCAGTTAATACTTTCTTTGTACCTATCTCAAATCTTTCATCTTCATATAATCCCATTGTACCATTTATGAATATAGTTGTTGATTCATCTATTAATGATTGATATTTTTTTATAGTTTTATCTCCTATATCATAAATTGTATCGTTATCTTTTACATCTTGAATATTACAAGTAATTACTTTGTCATTACGTAAAACAGTTACATCATCTGGTAGAATGATTTTATCAGCATAATTATTAATCATATTCTTTACATTAGTTAAAACCTCTTCATTTAATAAGGAAGTTCCTATATTATAACCCTTAGCCTTTAAAAATGTATTAGCGATGCCACCTCCAACTAAAAGATAATCACACTTTTTTAATAAAGATTTTATTAAATTTATTTTATCGTCTACTTTAGCACCACCCATAATAACAGTGAATGGATGATTTACATTATCCCCAATAACTGGTTTTAATCCTTCTAATTCCTTGTAAAAAAGTAATCCGTAACATGAATCTAGGTATTTAGAAATACCATAATTAGATGCGTGTTTTCTATGACTTGTTCCAAAAGCATCATTTATAAACACCTCTCCTGCACTTGACCAAAATTTTGCCAACTCTAAATCACAATTACTTTCTTTCTTATCTGGATAATCCATATATCTAGTATTTTCAAGTAAAACTAATTGGTTTTCATTTAATATATACGGAATTTTAGAATCAACTGGATTTTCAATAAAAACTATTTTTTTATTTAGAAGCTCACTTAATCTTTCACATACATTTTTCAAAGAATTACCTTTTAGATCATCCTCAGTTTTTATTTTGCCAAGATGACTCATCATTAATATATGACAATTATTATCTAGCAAGTATTTTATTGTTTCTAAAGATTTTACAATTTTAGTATCATCCAAAATAACACCATTTTTTATTGGTACATTTAAATCTAAACGTAAGACTATTTTCTTATCTTTAATATTTATATCCTTTATATATTTCATATTCATCATCCTGTGATTATTATATACAAAAAAAAGAAGAAATACAAGTTATGCAATTTCTTCCTTATTTAGCAACAAATTAGCCCCAATTACTTGTTCGTAATTGTTATATTTTTTCATAGCTGTTTGAACTAATTTAACCCAGTGTGGGCTTGCTATCTTATTACCAAAACTATCATATGTTGGGCAATACTTTCTTCCAATACTTTCAATAGAAGTTAAACCTTTTTGATAATATTTAGTAGAAAGCATTCTAACATAGGATAATACCCCAAATTCTATATTATTATATTTTATGAGTCCGTTTTTTCCCATACCGCCAAATACATTGTTAAAACGTAACATATATTTAACTTTATAGTATCCGGATTCACTTGCTCCTATACTTAATGCTAGAGATGTATCAACATTTGTATAAATTTGTTTAGTGTAATAGATTATAAGATTTTCTATGTACTCAGCATTTCCTGTATATGGTATCCTTTTTTTATTTACTTCCTTAGGATATTTTTCTACATAATCATAGAAATATTCGACCAACCCATATAAAACATTTTTATACTTTTTTACATTTCCATTGGCATCAAGCAAAAAGCCTACATTTGTTTTATCAAATTCTTTATCTAAGTTTTTTTCATAAGTTATTTTAAGATTATTTATAACCTTATCATAATTTAATCCAAAAGCTTTAGACAATAATTCGATATCCGCGCTATAAGTAGTAATGTAACTATCTATATTCAATTCTTCAACAGTTACTTCCTCTTTAGGTCCAGCTAAATTAACCTCATTTTTTTTGCTTAAAGGACTTAAGTCAATTATTGTACTGTAAGTTCGCAGGGGTACTGTGTCAGATGAGCTATCAGCAATAGCATCATCACTAAATCCTTCAGCATTGATATGTATACCTATTGTTAATACAAATATTACTAATATTATTAAGCAACAGATTACATGCTTCCAAGGTATCTTAGAAGCTTTAATTGTGTCCATTCTGGTCCTCCTCTTTGCGGTCGAACGTCACTATAGTATCAAATTTCAAAAAAAAAGTCAATTTTAGTGATATTGACTATTACTTAAAAAGGTAAATACAAGTTAATATAAAAATAAAGCAAGATCTAATTAAGTCTTGCTTTAAATATCTTTTCAAGTTCTTCATTCGTTGTTTTAGTAATTAATGTTTTGCCATTTTTTACTTCAGTTTTAACAATTAATGAAGTATCTAAAACATTATTATTATCGTCTACTTCATAAACATTATAATACCATATATAATTTTCTTCTAGTTTGTCAACAACAATATATCTTTTACCATTTACTAATTCTATTATTTCATCTATATCAAATTTCATATATAACAATCCTTTTATGCCAATTTTCTTTCAGTAATTTCATTTAAGTCAAATAGTTCTAGAGGAAATCTTAATTTAACACCATCCAAAAATCCTTTTATTGTAGATATTACTTCAGGATCTACATTAAATCTCTCAGCTATTGAATCAATTTTTTCTTTATTAGTTGAGTATAAATATAATAATCGCCAGTACGCTCCATTTCCGTAAACTGATTCAGCAATATCAACTAATGTCATGTTTCCTTTAATCTCATACTCTAAGAAAGGTTCCTCTTTTTGATGCGTTTTTTCAACAACGCTTCCCGTAACTAACAAATTATTAACTTCTATAAAAGGAACTTCTTCAACTTCATTTTTCTTAAATAGTTTGTTTTTGCTTTTTATAATATCTTCAGTTGCTGGATAAACTGATATTACTTCCATCGAATTATTAGTTTGATTTCTTTTTTTACGATAATCATCCAAATCTATTATAAGTTCTTCATCTTTATCAATTTCTTGAGGGTTCATTAAATTTATTTTTTTACTAAGTGTTTCGAGTTCTTCGGCCAAGCTTAATATCTTTTTATAATATAGTATCAAATCATCTTCATATTTTTTAAAAGTCATACATTCTTCAGGAATTAAATTGGCTAGTCTTTCAATTTCAACAATCATTTCTTCATTTGTACATTTGTCCAACGACTTAGAAAATTTTAAGCCATTGCTTTTTACTATAAAAATTATTTTTTCTTGAATGGCTGCCCATTTTTTTCTAACTTCATTTAATTCATTCCATTTTTCATTATAACTATTTTTTATTTGATTAACGCTAAATTCTATGGCATTATAAGTTGCATCAAATGAAGCTTTGTGATTTTTTAATCCTGTTGCATGAAACAAATCCATATACGACCACTCCTATTTTAATTAATTATATCATAGTTTTTATATTATTAAATAAAAAAAGCACGGCTATTTACCATGCTTTGACTTACTAAATGGCGCCCAATGTAGGACTCGAACCTACGACCTAACGGTTAACAGCCGTGCGCTCTACCGACTGAGCTAATTGGGCATCTTGGAGCGGATGATGGGAATCGAACCCACGTTATCAGCTTGGAAGGCTGAAGCTCTACCATTAAACTACATCCGCTTAAGTAAGCAATTTAAATTATACCATAATGTTTAATAATTGCAATACTTTTTTTAAATTTTTTTATTTTTTTTTTGAATTTTGTAAATTTTTATTAAAAATTAATCCTTAAATAAGCTTAAGTTTACCTTACCTTTTACTAAATCAACTTTGTCAACATAACATTTTATGATATCTCCAACATTTAGAATATCATTTGGATTTTTAACAAATTGTTTGCTCATCTTAGAAATATGTACTAATCCGTCATCATGAAGACCAATATCTACAAAAGCTCCAAATGAGGCAACATTTCTTACAGTTCCTTCTAGTTCCATTCCTACATTTAAATCTTCAATATGCAAAATATCACTTTTTAAAATTGGTGCTTCTAATTCATCACGAGGGTCCAATCCAGGAGTTAACAGTTCTTTTACTATATCACTTAAAGTATATTCATCTGTGTTAAGTTTTTGAACATAATTTTTAATATCTATTTCTTGTAACTTAGTCTTGAATTCATCAGTGTTAATATCTTTAATATCTAAGTCAAGTAAATTTAATAAATTTGCAGCAATTGGATAACTTTCTGGATGGATTCCAGTTTTATCAAAGGCATTTGTTCCATCCATTACTCTTAAGAATCCAATACATTGTTCATAAACTTTATCACTTATACCCTTAATATTTTTAATTTCATCTCGGTCAATTATTTTATTTTTTTCCTTATAGTTATATATTTTATCAATTGTTGTTTTAGTAAGCCCCGAAACATATTTTAAGATACTTTTTGATGCTGTATTAACATTGACACCTACTTCATTTACAACTTTGGAAACAGTAAAATCTAAATTTTCGTTTAATTCTTTTTGATTAACGTCATATTGATATTCACCTACACCAATACTTTTTGGGTCAATTTTAACAAGTTCGGAAAGTGGATCCTGTATTCTTCTAGCAATAGAAACCGCACTTCTCTTTTCAACTTCCAAATCAGGGAACTCTTCTATTGCAAGTTTAGAGGCTGAATAAATTGACGCGCCAGCCTCAGAAGTTATTACATACTTACAATTTAAATTATATTCTTTAATTAACTCTGCACAAAAACTTTCAGATTCTCTTGAAGCAGTTCCATTTCCAATTGAAATGATATCTACATTATATTTTTCTATAAGATTTTTTACAATAATTTTACTTCCAACAAGAGCTGCTTCACTTGCATTTTTTAAAAATGGTTTTATTACGCATGAATCAAGATAACAACCATTTTTATCTACTACAGCAAGTTTACAACCATTAACATATCCTGGATCAAATCCTAAAACTACCATACCTTTTATTGGTCTTGTTAAAAGCAAATGCTCTAGATTAACACCAAAAGTTTCAATTGCAAGCTTATCCGCTTTTTCAGTTAATTCACTCCTTATTTCTCTTTCGATACTTGGAAATATCAATCTTTTACAAGAATCTTTAATCGCGTCTTCAACAACCTTAACAACAAAAGATGTTGAATCCTTAATTATTTTCTTATTTAAATAAGCGTAGACTTCTTCCTCGTTAAAATCGATATTTACAGTTAATATTTTTTCTTTTTCTCCTCTATTTATAGCAAGAACTCTGTAATGTTTAATATATTTTACAGATTCATTGAAATCATAATACATCTCATATGTCTTTTTCTCATCTTGAGCGTCTTTTTTTATTTTAGATACAACACTTCCGTTTTTATAAATAAAATTACGTATCTCCTTTCGATAGTAAGCATTATCGCTTATCCACTCAGCTATAATATAACTTGCATTTGCTATAGCGTCTTCTGTTGTTTTTACTGATTCATTCAAATAATTTTTAGAAAGTTCTTCAAATGATCCTTTTTTAGGAAAAGCCATAATCATTTTAGCAAGGGGCTCTAAACCTAGTTTAATCGCTTCACTTGCTTTAGTTTTTTTCTTATCTTTATATGGACGATACAAATCCTCTACTTCAGTTAACTTTGTACAAGCAAGTATTTGGTTTTTTAATTCATCTGTAAGAAGACCTTTTTCATCAATCAGCCTTATTACTGCCTCTTTTCTTTCTAGCAAATTATTATAATAACTATATAAGTCATTTATACTTTTTATTTGGTTTTCGTCTAAAGCGCCTGTTGCTTCTTTACGATATCTAGCAATAAAAGGAATAGTTGCTCCCTCTTCAAAAAGTTCTAAGACAGTCTTTACTTGGCTTACTTTTATTCCTAGTTCTTTTGCTAATTCATTTATTACTAATTCATTCATGTTTTTACTCCTTATTGTTTATTTTTTTTACTGATTTTCGTCTATGTTTTTTTGCTTCATATAAATATTTATCCGCTTCACTTATTAAGTTTGCAACCAATATGGATTCTTCACCTTTAAATTGATATAGTCCAACAGATGTTTCTATATAATATGGTTTATCACATATTTTATTAAATTTAGCAAAGTTATTCCTTATTTCTTGATCAATTTTGTTTGTAGTTATATTTTCATCAATGCGTGTCATTGCAACAAACTCGTCGCCACCAAGTCTTGATATAATTGCGTGTTCTGGTAAAGACTTAACTAACAACCTTGCGGCATTTTCAATAGCGAAGTCTCCTTCTTTATGTCCAAAAGTATCGTTAATCTCTTTTAGATGGTCTAAATCGCAAAAAATTATGACAATATCACTACCAATATTATTGTTAATTAATTCAATTGATTTTTCAATAAAGCCTCGACGATTATAAATTTTCGTTAATTCATCATATAGACTTATATTATTAAGTATTTCATTTTGTTTTTTTATCATTTTAAAAGACTTTTTTAAATCTATTTGAGCCTTTAACTCCCTTTTACGAATTTCTTCTACATAAAGAAGTGTTCCAATTTGACTACATAACAACTTTATTGAATTTAGAAGGCCTAAATCCGTCTCACATACTATAAATCCATATGTTTTTTCATTTGATGACAATGAAAAACAATAACTAAATGATCCTGTCTTTTCATTTATAAAAGTATTTAAGGGAATGTTATTACTCAGTTCATTTTTTCGATATATTTGTATTTCCTTTTCATTAAAATAAGCAGCTAAAGTAACGATATTGATATTTTTATCATCAAGTAGGTATATATAAGAAGACTTAACACCTATTTCCTTTAATTCACTAAAAATATTTTCAAACATATCGTATTTCGATAGTTGATCGTTTAGCATTTTACGACATATTAAAGATATATTTTCTATTCTATCAAGTCTTAGTTTGTTGTCATTATCCATTTTATTTGTAATATAGCAAAAATACCATGTTTGTAAATTATACAAAACAGTTGATGTCTTTTCTTTAATAATTGGGTCATTTACAAAGTTTATATATTTTTTCATTGCAGTATTAAAATACGAAAAAATATCGTGATAATTTGTTATTGCAGTTTGATCGTCATCTAAAATTGCATTTTTTATGTAATAAACTATTTCATCTGCTGTATAATTAGATTTTAACCTTTTTAAAACATTTGTTGAAATCATTTTTAGTTTTTTTAAATTTATATTTGATTGACTTGTAAGCGCGCTTTCAGTTATAAAATGTTCAACTATTTCTTCTTCAGTTATTTTTTTTAGATCATCGTTTTTTCCTAAAACGTTTCTACAACCACAAGATTTTCTAATTATTAAATTCGTATTCAACGTTATAAAGCGATTGTTACCTTCTCTAATCATCCTTACAGCTTCTTTGCTTGATTCATATCCCAATTTAAAAGGATCTTGTGATACAGTTGTTAAAGCCGGATGAGCAATTGATGCTTTGTACATATCATCAAAACCAGTTATTAAAATATCTTTACCTATTTTATATCCTAATTGTTCTAAAATTGGATAGCTTGCTAAAGCCATCGTATCATTTGCAAACACGATGGCATCAGCTCTTTTGTTTTTCATTAAAAGAGTACGTAATTCATTTTCTATTTTTATTCCGAAATTGCCATAAGCTATCATGTCTTTTGTTACCTTTAAATGATTTTCAGCCATTGCTTCTTTGTATGCGTTTAGTCTTTCTATACTATCATAGTTATCTTTAGGTCCAGAAAAATATAGAATTTTTTTACAGTTATGATCAACTGCCAAATGATTTATACATTCTTTTAAACCTTTTTTATTATCAACAATTAAGTTTGATTTGCCTTCTATTTTAAGACTATCTTGAACAATGACATATGGAATATCTACAAATTTGTTTAAAAAGTCTTTTATTTCAACATTATTTTTAAACATAGTAAGAGAACCATATATTATAACTAAGGCATCTATTCCTATAAGTTTATAGGAATCAAAAATATAGTCAGAAATGAAACTGTCTTTGCTTGTAGCCGTAGATACAAAAGTAATTATATTAATGCCGTGTTCTTGAGCATATTTATTTACACCTTGTGTTATATCAAATTCAAAACCGGGATTAATATTTCCTAAGATTAAACCTAATGTATTTTTTTTCATTTTATCACCTGTAATTAATATACTTTTACTATATTTACTACTTCTTCATTTTTGTTATAATATGCAATTTCTAATTTTTCTCCTGCACTTATAAACGGTAATTTATCGCTTAGTTTAATTGACGCGATGTATTTATTATTATTATCATCAGTTATATAGAATGATGTATCTCCATTTTTAGTAGCAGTTGTTATTCTTTTTATTGTTATTGTTTTTTTCTCCAAAAGTTCATCAGATATTTCGTTATCTACACTTGATAAATAATTTTGAGCAGCAACTTCAATTCCTTTTGATGAATCGGTTACAACTACTTTTTGATAATCAGCTACATCAACAAAACCATACATTTTAACTAATCCGGCTGCATCTTTTAAACTTACTAAGTAAGTTGGACGATTATTTAAATTAATTAATAATGGGAATGTTGAATCATAACCCATTTGTTGTACTTGGCCTTCTGCTGATGCCATTGCACTATATTCTTCAGCACCTGCTACTGGATAAAAAGTTGTTTTTCCAGTTCTTAAATTGCTAAGAATAAATCCTAAGTTTGATTCGTCACTTAATACAGAAGTTATTCCTGTGTATAGGTAGATATCATCATTTATTGCAAGATAATTATATCCTTCAGTTGTTTTAACAACATTTTTTTGTCCAAAAATGCTATTAATAAAACCATCTCGATATGTTCCCCAATCGTCTACTTGTTCAATAACTAAATCAGGATTATAGGCATTATCAACCCATGATGGAATACTATCTACATTATATTTTTTAGCATTACCTGTTACAGGATCTAAAATAATAACTCCAGCTACTCTTGTTTTCATGCTTACACCTGTATACTTATAAATTGGAGTAATCCAATATGGTTTTCCGTCATTATCAATTTCAAATTTGGAAGTTCCAAATATTGCTGTTGGATATAAGAATCTTAATTTTCTTTTTAAATTTTCATTAAATAAAGCGCTTGGCATATAACGCATACCTTTTTCAAGTTTAACAAGTTTAGCTTCACCATTTACAGAATTAACAGTTATATATGCACCAATTCCTTTTTTTCTATTGGCAATCCATTTAATGAATCCGTCATACTCTAAAGGAGTTACTCTAATAATATCATTATTGTAGTTTATTTGAGTATATTGATCACTTACATAGTATTGAGAAACATATTCACTCATTTGACCCATAACACGATCTCCAAGTTTTTCACTTGAATCTCTATCCAATAACGGAATTGATTTAAAATCAACTTCACTTACATCTTTTAAAAAGTCACTTGATTCATTAATAGTAATTCTTTTGGAATAACTTTTGGCATTGAAAAGAGGTGAACATGCAACATTAATTAGTACTATTCCACATATAATTATTGAAACTCCAAAAGTAATATAATATATATTTTTAGATAGATTAATAGTTGTTCTGGTTGCAGTAAATGCTTTATATACATTATCAGAAGATATAAAACTTAGCATGCCATATATGAATAATAAAACAACAACAAATATCCAAAATGTAAGTGAACTTATATTGATTGGAGGCAAAAACATATAAAATAAGACTGCTCCAATTATTAAAGTTATTATAATGTTTAAAATATTCTTTTTCAAAATTATCACCTATAAGTAATTATAGCATAAATAAGATTTTAATGATATTATTAATTAGGTGGTTTTAATGTATAAATATAGTTTGGATAATAAACGTTATACAACTTTAAATTATTTCTATAAAACTAAATTTAATAAAAAAGTTTTTAAAGTTAGTCTTAACGCTGGATTTTCTTGTCCTAATAAAGTTAACGGTTCCAATGGTTGTATTTTTTGTTCAAAACTTGGAAGTGGTGATTTTGCTGGAGATATTAAGCACGATTTAATTACTCAGTTTAATGAAGTTAGAGATATGATGTTAAAAAAATGGAATGATGCTTATTATATTGGATATTTTCAAGCTAATACCAATACTTATGCTGATGTAAATACTTTGAGAAAAAAGTATGAAACTATTTTAAAACTTGATAATGTTGTTGGTTTATCGATTGCAACAAGAAGTGATGCAATAAGCGATGAATGCTTAGAATATTTAACTGAGCTAAATAAAAAGACTTTCTTAACTATAGAACTTGGACTTCAAAGTATGCACAATGACACTTTAAGATTAATTAATAGAGGTCATGATTTGAAGAATTTTGAAAACTGTGTAAAAAAATTAAAAGAAAGAAATATAAGAACTGTTGTTCACATTATAAATGGATTGCCATTTGAGACTAAAGAGATGATGATTGATACAGCAAAATATCTAAATAGTCTTAATATAGATGGAATAAAAATTCATATGTTGCATATCATCAAAGATACTGCCTTAGAAACATTATATAATAAAACACATTTTCATGTATTATCTAAAGATGAATATATAGATGTAGTTATTAATCAATTAGAATATCTTGATCCAAAAATAGTAATTGAAAGAATTACAGGCGATCCAGTTAAAGATGATTTGATTGAGCCTACTTGGTTAATTAAAAAATTTTGTGTTTTAAATGATATTGATAAAGAAATGGTAAAAAGAGATTCATATCAAGGAAAAAGACTTCAATAATTTGAAGTCTTTTTATATTTGGTCAGGATCTATACCTTCTTTTATAAATAAGTCTCTAAATTCAGTTTTTAATTCTTCTATTGCTTTTTGTTTAGAATCATCATAAATGGTCTTAGTATTTTTCATAGCTAAATATATGTGCTTTAAAGAGACAATAGGAGATCCTTCAAATGCTGCATAAGAAAATGCACTGGAAATTATTGTTAGGCATATGTCTGGATATCTGCTTTGTATTTCATAAATTCTTTTATATTCACTTGTATATTTTACAAGCCATGTAAATATTTTTTCTTGTTGATAATCAGAATAATTTAGTTTTATTCCCATTTTTTGTTCAAATTTAGGAACTGTACCTAGTAATACTTGAACTACTGCATCCCCTTGTAGTTCGGCAACATCGATTTTTATAAAACGTCTTACAAACGCACGATCTCTTAAAATGTATTGTTCATATTCTTCACTTGTTGTAGCACCAATCATAAGAATTCTTCCTCTATCCAAATATGGTTTTAGCATATTGGCAAAATCAACTTCTCCATCAGTATTTCTTGATGCAAGTAAATGGACTTCATCGATAAATAGAATCGTTTTTTCAACATTATCTAATTCCGATATTAAAACTTGTAATTTTGAAACTTCTACTCCATTAACAATAATCTTACCTAATAGAGCTGGAACATTAATTTTTATGATTTTCCATCCTGCTAAAATCGGAGGAACTAAGCCTTTACTGATTCTATATGCTAACCCTTCTACTAAAGCTGTTTTACCTATTCCTGGTTTACCTACAAGAAGAGCACTTTTATCAGGAGTTATCAACGCCAAAATCATTTGATTGATTTCTTCATCTCTTGATATAGCTGGATTTGTTAAAAATTCTTTGTCAGTTAGTACTTCTCCATACATTTTTATTATACTTGGATTTTCTGTATTCATGTAATTCACCACAATTATTATAACATGAAGTAAATAACTTATAAATAAAATGTATATTATTTGACGTTATTAAGTATTATTTAATAGGTGATTATTTTGTTAGAATTATTATTGTTTTTATTTTCAAGTATTATTGGTACTTTAGGACATTATTTATATAAATTAAGTAGAAATAATAGTTTAGTTGGTTTCTTATTTGCTAGAAATGAATCAACTTTTGAACATTTAAAACTAGGAGTTACCCCAATATTAATATTATCCATTGTTGAAAAGATAAGACTTTTAAACAACAATTTACTATCGATTAAAGGAATACAAATACTTATATTTTCTTTAATTATCATATTTTTCTATTACGGAAAGAGATTATTTTTCAAAAAAAATAATGCAATTTATAATATCACATTATTTTATATAGCTTTATTTATAAGTTATGTTATATCTTTCATAATGATTAACATGATAAGCATACCAATAACGATTAAGATAATTGGTATAATATCAATTCTTCTATTTATGTTTCTTTACTTTTATAGTTCTATTTTTGAATTAAATTGTTTTATTTTTAAAGATCCGTTAGATCAATCAAAGGATTAACACTTCCACCTTCAACTGTATAACAATCATTTGTTGTTATAAAACAATTGTTATCTATTTTGAGTAAATCGTGTTTAAAAGTATAGAAACGATCAGTTGGTACAACACACATTATTAAATAATTATTTGTAGTTTTTATAATAGTAAAACCTAGCTCTAAGTCATCTTTTATGTAGCTTTCAATGTCTTTTGTTTTTGTTGTTTCGATAAAGCATATTTTTCTATTGGAAGTTCCCAACATTATTTTATCAGATACCAAGTTAACAATTTTAAGGTAAATAATAGCATAAATCGTTTTAGGTATACCAAATATAACAGCTCCTATAACAATTATAATTAAATTAAATATATTTGATAGTTTAGTTGTTGATACAGGAATATATTTTTGAGAAATTTGAATTAAAGAATCCATTCCACCTGTATTAAAACCGGATTTGTAAACTAGTCCAGAACCTAGTCCAGAAATAATGGAAAATATTATAACTGTAAAAAGATATGAATCCAAGTTAACTTTTATAATATCTGTTAATGGTTCAGTAAGAGAAGCAAGTATAGCATACGCTGCAAAACCAAACACTGAATGAAAAGTTTTAGTTCTTCCTATAAGTAGAAACGAAACTATAATCAATAAAGCAGAAACAATATCAATAAATATAACAGGGTTTATTCCGGTAAACTTGGAAACGATAATTGCTAATCCACCTACTCCACCAGTTACTAAATTATTAGGTACAAGAAATGTATTATATGCTATTGCTATTATTAAGCATCCTAAAATGCATACAATTATCCTTTGTATGCGATTTTTTTTGGTAACTTGATCTAATATTGTACTACTAATATCACTTATATTTTTCATAGTATCACTCTAGAATAATTTTAACTTATGTAATACTCAATGTCAAAAAAAACTCTACAAAAGTAGAGTTTTTAATTAATTTAGTTTAATTACTTAATGATTTCAGTAACAACACCTGAACCAACAGTTCTTCCACCTTCACGGATAGAGAACTTAGTTCCGTTTTCAAGTGCAACTGGAGCAATTAACTCAACAGTCATTTCTACGTTATCACCAGGCATAACCATTTCAACACCTTCAGGTAACTCGATAGTACCAGTTACGTCAGTAGTTCTGAAATAGAATTGTGGACGATATTTTGTGAAGAATGGAGTATGTCTTCCACCTTCTTCTTTAGATAGAACATAAACACTTGCTTTGAATGTTGTATGAGGAGTAACTGAACCTGGTTTACATAATACTTGACCACGTTCAACATCTTCTCTAGCAATACCACGAAGTAGTACACCAGCGTTATCTCCAGATTCAGCGTAATCTAATGATTTTCTGAACATTTCGATACCAGTTACAACAGTCTTCTTAGTTGGTTTTAATCCAACGATTTCAACTTCGTCATTTAAGTTTAATCTACCACGTTCAACACGTCCTGTAACAACAGTTCCACGTCCTGAAATAGTAAATACGTCTTCAATACTCATTAAGAAAGGTTTATCAGTATCTCTTTCTGGAGTATCAATATAAGAATCAACAGCATCCATTAAGTCATGAATTGATTTAACAGCTTCTGGGTCTCCTTCAAGAGCCTTTAATGCTGATCCTCTAATTACTGGACATTCTGGATCAAATCCATATTCTCCAAGTAATTCTCTAATTTCCATTTCTACTAAATCAAGAATTTCTGGGTCATCAACTTGGTCACATTTATTCATGTAAACAACAATTTTAGGAACACCAACTTGTCTTGATAGTAAGATATGTTCTCTTGTTTGTGGCATTGCACCATCAGCTGCAGATACAACTAAGATAGCACCATCCATTTGAGCAGCACCTGTGATCATGTTTTTAACATAGTCAGCATGTCCTGGACAGTCAACGTGAGCATAATGTCTGTTAGCAGTTTCATACTCAATGTGAGCTGTATTGATAGTGATTCCTCTTTCTCTTTCTTCAGGAGCACTATCGATTGCTGCATAATCCATGAAGTTCTTTGAGAATTCTTTAGAAATAGCAGCAGTTAATGTAGTTTTACCATGGTCAACATGTCCGATTGTACCAATGTTAACATGTGGTTTACTACGGTCAAATTTTTCTCTTGCCATAATATTTTCCTCCAATTTCCTTTTTTAATTATAACAAATTTATTTTATCTAATTCTTGACATAAAATCAAGTAATTATTCTTAGTTTACACTATTCTTCTTGATAATTTCTTCAGCTATGTTTTTAGGAACTTCTTCATAGTGATCTTTTTCCATTTGGAATGTTCCTCTACCTTGAGTATTACTTCTTAGGTCAGTTGCATAACCGAACATTTCTGAAAGTGGTACCATAGCGATAATTCTTAAAGTATTACCGATAGATTCTTGTCCAAGTGGACGTCCACGTCTACTAGTTAAGTCACCCATAACATTTCCTAAATATTCTTCAGGAACGTCTACAACAACTTTCATTATTGGTTCAAGTAAAACAGCTTTACATTTATTCTTAGCTTCTTTTAAAGCCATTGAAGCAGCAATTTTGAATGCCATTTCTGATGAGTCTACATCATGGTATGAACCATCAAATAATGTAGCTTTAACATCAACTAATGGATATCCAGCAAGAATACCACCTTGCATTGCTTCTTGTAATCCTTTATCAGTTACTGGAATATATTCTCTTGGAACAACTCCACCAACGATACCATCAACGAATTCATATCCTTTACCTGGATTTGGTTCAAATTTAACCCAAACATGTCCATATTGTCCACGTCCACCTGATTGTTTAATGTATTTACCTTCACAGTCACCAGGAACAGTAATAGTTTCACGATAAGCAACTTGAGGTCTACCTTTATTACAATCTACGTTAAATTCTCTTCTCATTCTATCAACGATAATGTCTAAGTGTAACTCACCCATACCAGATAGAACTGTTTGACCTGTTTCAGAATCAGTTTTAACTCTTAGAGTTGGGTCCTCTTCAACAAGTTTTTGGATAGCAATTGCCATCTTATCTTGATCGTTTTTGCTCTTTGGTTCAATTGCAATATCAATAACTGGTTCTGGGAATTCCATACCTTTCATGATACATGGATTTTTTTCATCACATAATGTATCAGCAGTAGTAGTGTTCTTTAAACCTACAGCAGCAGCAATTTCACCTGCATAAACTTCAGTGATTTCTTTTCTTTGATTTGCATGCATTTGTAGAATACGACCAATTCTTTCTTTTTCATTCTTAGTTGAGTTTAATACATATGATCCACTTGTAAGTACACCAGAATAAACTCTGAAGAATGAAAGTCTTCCAACGAATGGGTCAGTCATAATCTTGAATGCTAAAGCAGTAAATGGTTCAGAATCACTTGGATGTCTCTTAACATCGTTACCATTTTTATCAACACAGTCGATAGCTTCAACGTCAGTTGGTGCTGGTAAGTAGTCAATAATTGCATCAAGTAATGTTCTAGTACCTTTATTTCCTAATGCATCAGCACATAATACTGGGAAGAAATCAACAGATAATGTACATTTTCTAATAGCAGCTTTTAATCTGTCAACAGTTATTTCACCACCATCAAGATATGTCATCATTAAGTCTTCATCAAAATCAGCAACAGCTTCAATTAACTTAGTTCTGTATTCATTTGATTTAGCTTCCATATCAGCTGGGATAGGAATTTCTTTTAATTCTTGTTTTTCTGTTCCATCGTATTCGTATGCTTTCATAGTTACTAGGTCAACATAACCAGAATATTCTGATTCTGCTCCGATTGGTAACATGATTGGTTGTCCATTAGCACCTAATCTTTCTTTAATAGTTTTTAAACTAAAGTAGAAGTCAGCTCCTAATTTTTCCATCTTATTAGCACAAATCATTCTTGGAACTTTATATTCATTAGCTTGTCTCCAAACTGTTTCTGTTTGAGGTTCAACACCAGCTTGAGCATCGATTAATGCTACAGCTCCGTCTAGAACTCTTAAGCTTCTTTGAACTTCGATAGTAAAGTCTACGTGTCCTGGAGTATCGATAATATTTAATCTATATCCTTTCCAATGGCAAGTAGTAGCGGCAGAAGTAATTGTTATACCTCTTTCCTTTTCTTGTTCCATCCAGTCCATTTGAGATTCACCTTCATGAGTCTCACCAATTTTATGAGTTATACCAGTTAGGTATAAAATTCTTTCAGTTGTAGTTGTTTTACCTGCATCTATGTGGGCCATGATACCGATATTTCTTATCTTATCAATACTAACATCTCTAGCCATTTAAAACACCTACCATCTCATATGAGCAAATGCTTTATTAGCTTCAGCCATTCTGTGAGTATCTTCACGTTTTTTAACAGCTCCACCAACACCATTTGCAGCATCCATAATTTCATTTGCTAGTTTTTCTTCCATAGTTTTACCACGGCCGTTTCTAGCATAATTAACCAACCATCTAAGTGCAAGAGTTTGAGCTCTTTCATCGCTTACTTCGATTGGAACTTGAACATTTGATCCACCAACACGACGTGATTTAACTTCTAAAGCTGGTTTAATATTTTCCATTGCTTTATTGTATACATCCATAGGTTCAGAACCAGTTTGTTCTTTAATTCTATCAAATGCGCCATATAGAATTTTTTCAGCAGTACCTTTTTTACCATCCAACATAATAGTATTGATTAACTTAGTAACTACTTTACTATTGTAAATAGCGTCAGGTAATACGTCACGCTTTTCAGCACGTCTTTTACGCATATTTTCTTTCCTCCTTATTTTCTATTTTATTTTTTTGGTTTTTTAGTTCCGTATTTACTTCTACTCTTTTTACGTTCATTAACGCCTTGAGTATCAAGAGCACCACGGATTACATGATAACGAACACCGATTAAGTCTTTAACACGTCCACCACGTACTAATACAACACTGTGTTCTTGTAAGTTATGTCCTTCACCTGGAATATAAGTATCAACTTCACGTCCATTAGATAATCTAACACGAGCATATTTTCTTAATGCTGAGTTTGGTTTCTTTGGAGTCTTAGTACCAACACGAGTACATACACCACGCATTTGTGGGTGGTTTGTATCAGTTGCTTTTCTTTCCATTGAGTTAAATCCAACGTTTAATACTGGACTTTTACCCTTACGAACCTTTTTAGCTCTTTTCTTTCTAACTAATTGATTAATAGTAGTCATAATATTTTCCTTCCTACGTACACACTCCCTGGTGTATCGAATTCTCCTTAAAATATAGTTTTACCGAGGTAAAACCTAATTTCAAACGCGCTTATAATATATCAAAAAATAAAAAAATAGTCAACATTTTTTTACAGTTAATTTTATGAAAATAAGAGTAAATATATTACTCCATTGTTTCATATTCATCACATTTAATATATGGACTAAAATCTAGCTTATTGATTTTCTTTTTAACAATGACATAACCATCACATTTTAACTTATCTTTTTTGTCACTTTTTATGATATTTTCTTCTATAAGCATATCCATTGATATTTTTTTTGATTCATTTGCTTTAATGTCAACATCTTTAGTTTTTATATATACATCAGCTGCTTCAACTAAATCATTTTCCAAAGTCTTATATTCCTTATTATGTTTTTCAACATTTAATCCAATAAAAAGCAATGATAATATTAACATGGATGTGATAGTTAACCAAGCTGCCATCATTTTTTTCATAATATCACCATAAACATTATAGCATAAAAAAGAATAAAGCTTTTTATTTTTGCTTTATTCTTTTTAATTCTAAGCATGTCCATTATTTATATATAGATTACCAACCAAGGTCGTTCCTGGCGTTACATTTAACCAAATAGATCTTGTATCAGCAGTTGAATATAAATTGAAATTGCTTTCATATCCAATATTTAATTTCTTTATCAATGGATAAACTTGAGCTTTATTAACCCAATTCCCTTTACTATTTTTTCGTTGAATTGTATTTCCAATTGAAATTTCACTTGCGTTCATAGAAGTTGCTAATACCGAAGTATGAAACAATGCTTCAGTTTTATATTTTACAATATTTTCAACATCAGCATTGTTTCTTAAAGTTACACCTCTTAAAGATTTTGCATCTACATTACTACTAAAAAAACCGCATACTACAACAGCTAAGATAAATAAAGATATTCTTTTCATTTACTACATCACCTCCCTTCAAATATCAATTTAATAAAACTAATAAGAACAAAAATTAGCGGTAAAATAAATAAGGATATCATTCTAATAAAATTATAATAGAATATTGTTAATCTTCTTATTCCTAAAATATAAAGAAGTTCTCTTTCTTTTTTTAGATCAAACAGAATATTTTTTATAATTGTGATTAGAATTACTAAACTGGTTATAATAACAAAGCACAAAAATACTTTTAATATTTGAATTTTTTTCTTTATATCGAGTGTTTTAGATTCTTCTTCATAAGAAGTATTTTCCAAAATCGTAATTTCTGTTCCATCATTCTTATATTTTTTTTCATCAACACAATAGGTTTTTTTATCCCATAATTCATAAAATATTTTTTTAGATACATAAAGATAATTATAATTTCCAGTTTGATTTATTTCTTGAATATTTAATTCTATTTGTTTATTTTGGTTATAAATAATAATCGATTTTTTAAAACTAGTTAAATCTATTTTATTTTCCAAATTTATTACTACATTATTTTCAGCTAGATTTGACATCATTTTCATTATTGCTCTATTAGAAAGTTCATATTCTTCTAAATAAATTTTTAAGTCAGAAGATTTTATATTAACTAATGTACAAGCATCTTCAAGTTCATAATTTGCTGTTGCATTTTTAAAATATATTAACCTATCATTATTACTTACTATGGAATTTAGGTAGTGTATATAGAAACATAAAGATAGTATAAAAAATGATATAAGGCTTATAAGTATAAAATAAATTTTAGTACTCTTTCTTCTATAAAAACTTTTTATAATCATTTCTTGTTATCCCTTGTTACATATTTAGAAATTAAGACATGAGCTAGTAAATATGCAATAATAATGTAAGGTATAGATGCAATTAATAACCATAATTTATAATTTACAACATAACTATTAAACATTAAATAATCATGAAGTGATATTTTTATAGCTGATACCACCAAAATATATAAAAGGCTTCCAGAAAAATATCCAAATAACAAAAGCATTAAAATTTTAGTTGTTTCCATCTTTAATATTTTTTCATTTTCTATTCCAATATATTTTAATAAATTTAGTTCTTTACTTGAATCTATTGTAGTTTTCTTTATATAAAAGAATGAAATGAGCAAAAATATAATAATAATTGATATCATCGTAATAGTTGAAATAAATTTAATTTTATTATATAAAGTAGAATCATTTACTACTTGAGTATTTACAACATAATTTCTATTTTTTAAATTTTTTATAACCTCTTTGACATTCTCATACTTATCAACAGTCACAACATACGAAGTTAAGGAATCAGGGTTTAAATCTATATAAAGAGTATCGTAAATTTCTTTCATATCTTCATTTGTTGCATAACATGTGTTTAACGTGCTTCCTGTCACTACGGGATCATATAAGCCGGCGACTTTAAAGGTCTTAACATATTTCATTTTGGTATCTTTATATTTACCCGATACCCTTCTGTATATTGGCTCTTCTATTGTTATGCTTTTATTTAATATTTCTTCATTATAAAAAAACTTTCTATTTTTCGCTAACTCAAAACTCGGATAAAAATTCTTGGAACATATTAACTCTCCTGATGATATTTGACTCTTCCCAATAATACTTTTTATACTTTCAACTCCATATGAGAACTCAATAATTCCTTCATGATTTTTATTTTTATATTCCTTTGCATACAAATCTATAGAATCATATTTAATATCATGAATGTCTACAATATGATCTATTTTAATTAAGCTTTCAATATCTTGAATTTGTTTACCATATTTATCTACTGGAGCTAATAAAATATTTCTATATAGTAAATCATTTTTTAAACCATCATTTATCATTTTCTTATACGATTGATAGAAATTTAATGTTACTGTGAATAATGTAATTAAAATGGAAAATATCATTATAAAGAAAAAGTTTTTTCTATTTCTCACTAGATTTTTATAAACATAATTACTCATCTTACGCTTCCTCTATATCGTATTTTTTATCTGCATACTTTAAAATTTCTTGGCTGTGGCTAATTACTATTACACATTTTCCAGCATTTGCCAGTTTTTTTAATTCTTTGAACACTTCATTTTCATTATCTCGATCCAAATTGCCAGTAGGTTCATCTGCAAGAATAATATCTGGATCATTTATTAAAGCGCGCGCTATTGCTACTCTTTGTTGTTCGCCACCGCTTAATTCTTTAGGAAATCTTTTTGACTTACTTTCAATATTCAATTGATTAAGTATTTTTAGTGCTTTATTTTGTTTTTCATATTTAGATAATTTTTTATTTGTTATTAATGGTAGGCATACATTTTCAATTACAGTTAAATAGTCATTTAATAAGAAATTTTGAAAAACAAAGCCAATTTTCTTATTTCTTAAACGTGCCTTATAGTCTATACTCATTTTTTTTGCAATTGCACCATCAATTGTTAATTCGCCATCATAATCATTATCAATTAGTCCAATAATATTAAATAATGTTGTTTTTCCACTTCCTGAATGACCAACTATTGCATATAATTTTTTAGTTTCAAAAACAAATGATTTATTTTTTAAAACTATGTTAGTCCCATAAGCTTTAGATAAATTTTTTACTTCAATTACCTTCATGTTTCACCTCTTGAAAAGAATATAAGTTATGGCATAAAAAAAAGAAAGAACTTATTAAGTGCTTTCTTAGCAACCATTAGTTGACATCCAAATAATAAACAATTCCTAAATATGAAAAGGTTAATAAAAATAGCAAGATAAAAGTTAAAATTAACATTATCAAAAAAAACATTACTTTGGATAATTTCTTTTTATTTATAATAAAATTATCATTTAATAAATCATCAATTTTAACATTAAATAATTCTGACATTTTTAATAATTTTTCTAGATCAGGCGCAACTAAACCACTTTCCCATTTAGAAATACTTTGTCTAGTAATATACAATTTATCGGCTAATTCTTGTTGACTCATATTATTATATTCACGAAGCAATCTTATATTTTTTCCGATAGTTTCATTCATAGTACCACCATATACATTATAGCATAAAAAAACTCTACAAAAGTAGAGTTTAATGATCAGTTAATTAAACTAATTCTACAGTAGCTCCAGCTTCTTCTAATTTAGCTTTAATTTCATTAGCTTCATCAGCAGAAACGTTTTCTTTGATGTTACCACCATTATCAGCTACACCTTTAGCTTCAACTAATCCTAATCCAGTAATTTCTCTTACGATTTTAATTACTGCAATTTTAGAAGCACCAGCATCTTTTAATACTACAGTTTTTTTAGCATCAGCGTCAGCATCAGCACCAGCAACTGGAGCAGCAGCAACAGCTACAGCACTTGGATCTACCCCAAATTCTTCTTTCATAGCGTCTACTAAATCTTTAACTTCTAAAATAGTCATTTCTTTAATTGCATCAATAATTTCACTTGTTGATAATTTTGCCATTTAAATCATTCCTTTCCTAATTACTTTTCGTCACCTAATTTTTCGGCATATAAATTAAGCGCAATAGATAGATTTTTTACGTGCTCCATCAAGCCACTTGCAAACATAGTAAGTAATCCTTCCATTGATGGAATAGAAGCGTAATCGTTAATTACATCTAGAGAAACAACTTCGCCATTAACCATACCAGTTATGATTTTAACATTGTCATGAGCTTTTGCAAAAGCATCGATTGCCTTAATAGGTTCTAATAAATCTTTTCCAAATACTATAGCGTTTTGTCCTTCTAAGAATTCAGTTAAGTTAACACCCATACCATTTAATGCGATATTTACAAGAGTATTCTTATAAACTTTTACTTCACTATCAACTTTTTTAAGTTCTCTTCTTAAGCCTTGTAAATCAGCAACTGTTGATTCTTTATAATTGAAAAGAATTACACTTTGGGAGTTTTTTATCTTATCAGTTATTTCTTGAACAGTTTCTTTTTTACGATTAAGAATTTTCTCGCTTGCCATATATGTCCTCCTTATTATATTTATAAAAAAACTTTCCGATTTGGAAAGTTTAAATACAAAAGTATATGTAACTTTCCCTCGGTAGGAAATTAAGGATACGTCCACCTACTGTCTTCGGTAATAAGTTTTTTTATTCGTTATTTATATTAACACGTTAATAATTACATGTCAATAGAATCTTGATCTACATGGATACCAGGACCCATAGTTGTAGATAAAGAAATATTTGTTATGTATTTTCCTTTAACTGTAGCAGGTTTTGCTTTAACTAAAGTATTTAATACAAATTGTATGTTTTCTACTAATTTCTTTTCATCAAAAGAAACTTTACCAACCATTACATGGATATTTCCATATTGGTCAGCTCTGTATTCAACCATACCTTTTTTAACATCTTCAACAGCCTTTTCAGGAGTTGGAGTAACTGTACCAGTTTTAGGATTTGGCATTAAACCTTTAGGTCCTAAAACTTTACCAATTTTACCTAATTGAGGCATCATATCAGGAGTTGCAATGATTACATCAAAATCAAACCATTGTTCTTTTTCGATTTTTTCAATCATGTCAGCTTCTCCTACAAAATCAGCTCCAGCTTTTTTAGCAGCTTCAGCAGCAGCACCTTTAGCTAAAACTAAGATTTTTTTAGTCTTACCATTTCCGTTAGGTAATACTAATGAACCTCTCATTTGTTGGTCAGCTTTTTTAGTATCAATATTAAGTTTTACTGCTAATTCAACTGAACTATCAAATTTAGTGATGCTAGTTTCTTTAGCTAACTTAACTGCTTCTTCCAATTGATAAGATTTATTCTTTTCAATTTTTTTAGAAGCTTCCACATATTTCTTACCTAGTTTTCTCATCTTTTTCCCTCCAATCGTGGTTTATTAGCGGATAATTTATTATTCTTCAGTTTCTTGTTTTTCAGTTATGACTTCTACATCAACATTAGTTGATTGCATTGATTCTTCCATAGCTTCTAATTCAGCTTCTCTTTTTTCAGCTTCTTTTTCAGCTATAGCAGCTTCTTTTGCTTCTTCAGCAAGTTCAGCGTCGTTTACACCTTCAACTGCAACTCCCATGTTTCTTGCTGTACCTTCAATTATCTTCATAGCTTCTTCTACTGAATAAGCATTTAAGTCAGGTAATTTAATTTCAGCAATTGCTTTAACATCATTTTTAGATAATGTTGCAACGATTTCATGAGCACCTTTTTTGCTACCAGAATTAATCTTAGCAAATTTTTTGATTAAGCTTGCAGCTGGTGGAGTTTTTAATACAAAATCAAATGTTCTATCTTCATAAACCATGATTTCAACTGGAATTATATCTCCCATTTTATCACGAGTAGCATCATTATATTTTGTACAGAACTCTTGTAAATTAATACCTGCAGGTCCTAAAGCTGTACCAACTGGTGGTGCAGGAGTAGCTTTTCCTGCTGGAATTTGTAATTTAATTCTTCTAACGATTTCTTTTGCCACGTAAAACACATCCTTTCGCATTTTTCGCTTGTGGTGTTGGGCTAATCCGCATTTTCCCTCCCACTTACTAAAAAATATTTAGCACTTAAAATATTAACACACAAAATACAAAAAAACAACTATAAAAGTTGTTTTCTTTAAAATTTATGCAAATACTTGTTTATTTAGAAACGTTTACTTGGAAAAGTTCTACTTCAACAGGTGTTTCTTGACCAAATAAATCAATTAATACTGTTAATCTTGAATTTTCTGTATCGATTGAATCAATACGTCCTTCCATACCAGTAAATGGTCCATCTATGATAGATACTTTAGTTCCAACTTCAAGTTCAGCATCAACATCTACTCTACTCATACCCATATTAATTAAGATACGATCAATTTCTTGAGGTAAAAGTGGAGTTGGTTTAGCACCCTTACCACTTGAGCCGATAAATCCAGTAACTCCTGGAGTATTACGAACGATATACCATGCTTCATCAGTCATTATCATTTCAACTAAAATATAACCTGGGAACATTTTATGTTTTTTCTCTTTTTTAGAACCATCTTTCATTGTTTCAACAACTGTTTCTTCTGGAACAATAACTCTGAAGATATAATCTGAGAATCCCATTGATTCAGCACGCATTTCAAGTTTTTCTTTTACTTTTGCTTCATGACCACTATAAGTGTTAACTACATACCACAATTTTTCCATTATTTAATCAAATCCTTTACTAAAGCAAATAATGCATCTAATCCGAAGAAGAATAGTGCAAAAAATGCTACAAATATTAAACAAGCAAGTGAATATTTTACAAGTTCAGTTTTGTTTGGCCATCTAACCATCTTCATTTCGGCTTTTATCTCACTGAAATATGTATCTTTCTTTCCAATGTTTGCTCTAGTTTCTTTCAAGTCTCTTATTTCTTTTTTTAATTCGCGTTTTTCGCCTTTATCTTTAGTCTTTTTTAATTCAGCAATTTTTCCATCGATTTTTTCTTCAATTTTTCTTTTTTCATTTAAAATTGCTTCTTTTTCGATTTTCTTTGCATGTTTTAAATCAGCTTTAGATATGTTTTTCTTTGCCATAACCACACCTCTATTTTTATTGTATAAAAAAAACACTTTCGTGTACAAACATAATATAGCACACAAAAGTATTAATTTCAATAATTTTCAAGCAACTTTTTTATTTTATCTCTTATACGATGAGTTGTATTATATATCTTCTTAACCGGTTCGTTTAAAAGTTTCGATATTTCTTCAGTTTGAAAACTATTAATCATTAAATCAAACACTTCCTTTTCAAACGGACTTAAGGACTCGTCTATTTTAGAAACTAATATATTATAGTTTTCTTTATTTATTACTTTTAATTCCGGATTGCTATTTTCTTCAATTATTATATCAGCAAGTGTAGTTTCATCGTCATCACCATATGTATAATCCAAAGAAAAGCTTTCCCTTAAAACAGTTTCCTTAATAGTACTCGATTTTCTAATCACATTTTGAATTTTTCTATTAACACATATCGTTATAAACGTTGGAAGAGATGCATTTTTTTCCTGATTATAGTTTTTAATCGCGTCCATAAAAGCTATTATAGCATCCTGTCTTACTTCCAAAGCATCCAAATTATGATATTTTAATACAGCACGATATTTGCTTAAAAGTATATCTATTATATATTTATACTTTTCATATAATAAATCCGTTGCTTCTTCATTATCACATACCATATTTACTACCTCATTATCAGGATATTCATTCATTATTTTTCTCCTATTCCATATATAAGTATAGCTGCAGCAACAGAAGCGTTTAGACTATTTACTTCTCCTTTCATAGGAATACTGATAATTACATCTGAATTGTTTCTTACTAATTTTGAAAGGCCATTTCCTTCACTTCCAATTATTAAAAGTTTTTTATCGTTATAGTCTACTTTTCTAAAGTCTTCTCCATCTGCTTCAGCACTATAAACAAAATAGCCGTCCCTTTTTAATTCATTTATGGCATTAACTAAATTCGTGACCATAATTATATTTACTCTACTTAAAGCTCCTGTAGATGTTTTTACAACCGTATCATTTACAACCACTCCACGGTCTTTAGGAATTATAATATTCTTTACTCCTATCGCTTCACAAGTTCTTATAATTGCCCCAAAATTATGAGGGTCTTCCAAATGATCTAACATTACAACTAATGGATCTCCATGAATTTCATCCAAAGTTTTGTATTCATAGTCATCTACTTCAATAATGATTCCTTGATTATGTTTCATTAAAGCATCCATTGATTTTGAATCCATATTAACATAACGTATTTTATTTTGTTTAATTTTTTCAATTATGCTTTTATCTTTAAAATTATCTGCAATGTATACTTTTCTTATAGTTTTAATATTTAATTCGTTAAATACATTTTTTCCACATACTCTCATAATTCACCTGTTATATAATTCAATAATTCATTACATCTTTCTATATTATTTTTATATAATGTACCAATTAAAGCTTCTAGGCCGGTTGCTTTTTTATAAGTTATTATATCTGTCGTTTTGCTGCGATGACTTGATGCGTTTCGGCCACGATTTACGATTAGTATTTCTTCTTCACTTAAAATTTGACGATTTATTAATTCTTCTAAAATTCTTCGTTGAGAAGTAGCACTTACGTAATTTAAACTTTCTCGAGCTAAATCTTTTACTTTGGCAATACCTTTATTTATTAAAAAATTTCTTATATGAAGTTCATATACAGCATCACCTAAGTAAGCATATACTAAGCTTTCCATTTTCTCACCGACTAAATAATAACATATTTAGTCATTCTTATCAACAAAATAAAAAAGCTATATTACTTAAAAAGGTAAATGCAACTTTATATAGTAATTTTTTAAAAGTTGCATTT
>FR884152.1 GCA_000435515.1 Firmicutes bacterium CAG:582 | reverse complement strand
ACGTCCTACATATAAGAAAGTGATAAGCATCTTTCCCTTGCTTCTCAAGTATTTATTTAAGCATAATTTTTTTATATTTCAAAACTACCAAATTTTAAATTTAGAGGCTCAGATTTTTAATATCTGTATTGATTTATATGTAAATCGTTAAAATCTGTCAAAAAAAAGCTACCAATTTTTAAGTTTGGTAGTTTTAATATTTTTTTTAATATTTTTATTGAGCAATTGGCATTTTTATAAATGGTGTTGGTGTATAATTTTTAAGTTTTATGTCTTTATTACCAATTGGATTTTCTTTTAAATAAGGATCTTTGGCATCAACATAATCAGTTGAATATTCAAAAATACTATCATGATTTGCTAGTTCAAGTATTGGATTGTCTCTTGTTACCAAATGTTCAAAGCATACTTTTTCTTCAAATGATTGTTCATAATCTTTAGCAAGTTGCTTTAAATTCAATTTTTTTAAAATACTTATTCTTTTAGACATTGGTAAGTTTTCAACAGTTTGTTGTACACCATTCTTGATAAATTCAGGATTGTTTTTAATATAAGAGTCTAAAAAATTATAAGCATAATTTTGTATATTTTCATAATATTCATTTAAGTTATTATAATAATTTTCAACTTCTTCGTCTGAATTAGATTGGATCATTTTTATTTGTTTTAACATTGTTTTATATCTTTTTAATTGTTTCTTTATTCCATCAAGTTGATTTACATAAATGTGGGCATCCATTATACTCCAACTCATTGTTCCAACTTCATATCCACAAGATGCAGCAAACATTGATAAAAGCAATGCATATTGAGTAATATTGAACGGAAGTCCAAGTGGAACATCAGCACTTCTTTGATGAACATATGAATGTAGTTTTCCATCTGGAGTTACTTTGTATTCACTACTCCAAACACATGATGGAAGCACAGCTTTTGGAATATGAGCATCTTGCCATAGATTAATATTCATTCTTCTATCAGTTGGATTATTCTTTAATGTCCATTCAACACATTGAGGTTTCTTATAAACAGCATTTAGAAATCCATAAGCCTCTCCAATTGAATCTGCATATTCAAGTCCAAACCAAATAGCTTGTTTTATAGTTCTTGCATGAGCTTTTTTATCCATAACATCCTTGGATTTAACCATAGTTTGTCTACCATATTTATCTAAACGAGGAATTATTTCAATCACACCTGTTAATGGATTTCTAACTTGTTCCATTAATGGAACTTCTCTTTCAGGATCATCTATTGCATTATCGCCTTGTTCATATATACGATATATTCCATCTTCATCAACTTCCCATAAGTTCCAAGTATTATTACCTCTTTCTCTTAACCATGATGGATGGTTATCTTGTACAGTATGTATCCATTGTATTTCAGAAGTACTGTTTTTAACCTTTACATCTTTTGTTTCAGCAATTGGAAATTCACGACCAACATTAAATTTATGATTCCATCCTGCAATGCTTATTGTATCTATTCCGGTTCTATTTTGAGTTTTAATACCAGTTTTTAATATTTCTTCTACTAACTTACAATAAGCAATATCCATTTCTGATAATCTTACTTTGCTTCTATCAATTTTTATTTCTTTACCATTTACTATCATAATTTTACCTTCTTTTACTTTCTAACATATAATTCTCTTTTATAAACTATTCCGTTTTCATTTCCTTCGTATATCGTTTCTTTGTTCCATTTGCTTTCATCTATTCTAGGAAAATATACATCTGCTTTACTTTCAGCATCTATTTCTGTAAGAACTAAAGTCTTAGCATATTCAAGCATATTTTTATATAGTGAAGCCCCACCTATAACTATAAATTCTTGTCTAAAGTTTTCGATATATTCAAGAAGTTCTTGCATACTATGAACAATATATATTTGTTCATTTCTTTCTATATCACTTTCATGATTTTGAGTTAACACGATATGTTTTCTTCCAGGGAGTGGTTTTCCTCCACGAAGAGAATAAAACGTATTATATCCCATAATCATTTGTTTACCCATTGTATATTCTTTAAAAAATTTTAAATCTTCTTTAATCCGCCAAATAAGTTCATTATTCTTACCTAGTTCATTATTTTTACCTACAGCAGCAATCATACTGACGTTATCAAATACTTGCATCACCAAATCCTCCTAAATATATTTTAACATAAATTATAAAATTGAAAATAAAAAAACACTTATTGCTTGTGATAAAAGTGTTTTAATTTTCCATATAATAAGCATAATATTCATCATAAGTAAGATTAGATTCATGAACTTTTTCAGCTAATTCTTTACCCAAATAACGATAATGCCAAGATTCATAATTGTAACCAGTAATGTTTTTTTTATCCTTAGGATACCTTAAAATAAAGCCATATTTATAGGAGTTGTTTATAAGCCATTCATAACTTTTAGATTCATGAAATTTTGACTGACTTGTACATTCCTTAGAATATATATCCAAAGCTAACCCCGTTTGATGCTCAGAATAACCTGCTCTTGCAGCTATAGAATCTGCATATTTGGTTCCTTTATCAGCTTGATATGCTTCATACACTTCTTTTTGATGAGCAGCAGAACGATATCCAGAAATAACAAGCAAATATATTCCCTCTTCATATGCTGCATTCCACATTTCAATAAAGGCATTATAAGCTTCACTTCTAATCTTTTTAGGTTCTCCATAATAATATTTTATATCAACATTCACTAAATCATCTGGTTCATAATCTTCACCTAAACTATAATACTTATTAGCAAGTATTCCATAACCTTTTGAGAAATCAGTTTTTAAATCAGCTTCATAATAATTTATATTTCGGTGGACATTTACTAAGGATACAATACTGTCATAATCATATCCATCTGTACCATGATATTTAAAGAAATCTTCATCTTTAGTTATAACTTGATCTAAATATCCATCTAAATTTTTAAACATAAAATATTTAGCAGTTAGAAAATGAGGAATAAATTCATTATATCCTAAATCTATTACTTTCTTTTGTTCATCTTCATTTAACTTATCAAGTATCAACTGTGTTGTTTCTTCCGAATATCCAAGATTTTTAAGCGCATATTCATTAGTTTTAGTATATAAATATTCTTGATATTTTTTTACACCAAAAACTATACCTCCTACAAGAAGTATCATAACTACAAAAAATATTTTAACACTCGTTTTAAGTTTATATACTTTCTTAGTTTTCATATCATCACTCTAAAATAATTATAAAGCATAAAAAAAAAGAACTCAAGTAAATGAGTCCTATATTTATTAATTTAAAGCGTCTTTTAATTTGCTTCCTGCTTTAAATGAAACAACATTTTTAGCAGCAATTTTCATTGGTTCTTTAGTTAATGGATTAATTCCTTCTCTAGCAGGTCTTACTTTTGAAGAGAAAGTTCCAAATCCAACGAATGCAACTTTTTGACTTTCTTTAAGTCCTTTTTCGATTCCTTTCAACATAGCGTCTACTGCTCTTCCTGCATCAGCTTTAGTTAATCCAGTTTCAGCAGCAACAAATTCTACTAATTCAGTTTTTGACATTTTAAATGTACCTCCCATATATTTTTTTCTAGTAGGTTTACCCTACATATAAAATGTAGCAAAAAATTATCTCAAATGCAATAAAAAATAACGAAAAATCGTTATTTTTTTAATATATTTATTGTTTTTCAATACATTTTATTATTATTTTTATATACACATCTAAATAATTAGTATACCCGGAATATTTATCCAAATCCTCTTTAAATACTAAATCATTTTCTATTCCATATAGCATATGCATATCTTTACTTTGTTTATCTATAACTAAAATACCATATTCTGAATCAAAATCATGACCGTATTTTTCATGTTTCAACTTTATTTTAAACTCAAAAGTATCTTTAAAAATATTGTTTAATATATCTATTGTTTTTGAAGCTACTTGTTTATAATTTCTTTTGTCATTGCATTTTTCAATTAAACATATCAAATTTTTATATTCTTCACTTGGATGATGAGGATTTTCCTCATGTATTTCATCTTCTCTTATAGAACCATAACCCAAAACTTTTACAATTATTTCTAAGTCAGTTTCATTAGTTCTATCAGTGTAATAATAACCATTCAAAATAGCTTCTTTATCCTTTAAAAGATTATGAATTATTTCAAATTCATCGTTATGTTCTTTTAAGAAACTTACACTGGCATTATAATTTTCAAATGATTCATCGTTTATAAAAGATTCTCTTTCATCTGCATAAAAGCCAAGTTGATTTCTTTTTAAATAGATTCTTTTGTTATAACAACTAGTTTCTGTTAAAACAAAACCTAAATTAGTAAATTTCATCTTATAGATAGACAAAGTTGTATCGATGCTTTCTAATCTAAATCTTGATAAATCATCGATTTTACTTAAAAAAATTTTATATAGATCTTCTTTTGAATATCCATTTATATTTAACATATCATCACCTTTAATTCGGTTTCTTTATTTTTATTTAGATTTTGCAATTGGTAAAACAATATCTTCCTTTTTATTTTTTTTAATATTTTTTATTCTAGAACTTACTGGAACAACTCCAATAACTGGTAAATTAGTAATTTTCTCTATTTCCTCTTCATCTTTAATAGTTGTATCAAAATAAAATGATATGAAGATAATACCTATTGAAAGTATCATTCCCATAAGAGAACCGATTACAACAATTTTTAAAGTTGATGCGGATGATGGAGTTTCACTTACTTCGGCTTTATCAATGGTACTGATATTTTCAATTTTATAAATCGAAACTATTTCAGATGCAAATACGTCAGCTATTTCATTCGCGATTTCGCATGCAAGTTCATTATCTTTATCAGTTACTTTAATACTTATTATTGAAGTATCTGTTATCTCTCCTACACTTACCATAGAGTTTAATTCTTTATAAGTTAAATCTAAATTTAGTTTTTCAATTACTTGATTAAGAACCCTTTTACTCTTTATTATTTCACCATATGTTGTAACAAGAGATTTATTCAAATTGATATCACTTGTATTTATGGCAGAATTTTCATTTGCTTGATTTAAAAGAATTGTTGTTTCACTTGTATATTTAGGTACTCTAAACTTATTAACATATATACTTGATAAACAAAAGAATATTGAAGTTGCAAAGATAATATATATTATTTTAGATTTAAAATAATTAAATAATTGAGTTATATCTAATTCTTCCATAACTAACCTCCATAATATGCATCATAGTATTTATTATAGTATCCATTTTTAGTTGCTGGTACTTTGTTTAAAATAACACCTGCTATGTGTGCATTTACTCCTTCTAATGCTTTTACAGTTTTCTTAAGCATGTCTTCACTAGTTTGTTTATAAGCTGTTACAATTACAGTTGTAGATACATATTTAGTTACAACTAAAGCATCTGATAAACCAACTACTGGAGGACAGTCAAAAATAATAATATCATAGTTATTTTCAAGCATATCAATAAGTTTTCCCATACGCTTACTTTCTAAAAGTTCGCTTGGATTTGGAGGTACCGTTCCACTTGGAAGTAAGTATACTCCTTTAAGCTTGGTTTTTATTGTTTCAATTTTTACTCCTGATAAATCAGATATCAAAATATTGGATAAGCCTTTTCCGTTGGAAACACCAAATATTTCATATTGTCTTCCTCTACGAAGATCACAATCAATTATTAAAACTTTTTTACCGGATAATGCATAACTTTGAGCAAGTGATGCCGCTATAAAGCTTTTTCCCTCACCTGGTTCTGTAGAAGTTAGCATAATCTTTTTTTCTCCACCATTTACTAAACTAAATTCAAGATTAGTTCTGATCGTTTTAACAGCCTCAGCTACTCTTGATTTAGGATTAGATAACATATTTAATTCTTCTAACATATAAATCCACCTTTTTATTATATAGTTATTATATCATGAATAATCAGTTTATTTCTTCATTTTTTATTACTTTTGTAAAGTTATCCTCTAGTATTGCCTTGCTTTTTTCAACACCAACACATTTTAAAATTATTTTTTCACACTTTTTTAAATAGTTGAAACGATTATCAGGATGATGAATATCGCTTCCAACAAAACTGATAAGATTAAGTTTTAAAAGATTTTTAGCCATTGTCTTAGCATGACGACCGTATAATCCAGTTAAAGAAGCAAAGTTGATTTGCATTAAAACTCCCATACTTCTTAACGTATAAAAGAATTCATAATCCTTATAGTAAGCTTCATATCTTTCTGGATGAGCAAGTATTGGGACTATACCATTACTTATAAGTTCAAAAAATATTGATTTTACTTCATTTATCTTAGAATGCATTGGTATTTCAACCAACATATATCTGCTATTATTTATTGTTGTAAGTTTTTTTTCTTTATAGAGTTTTAAAATATTATTGCTGATATATACTTCATTACCTAAATAGATATTTATATTTAAATCTTCAGCTTTCTCTTTTATAGTATTAAATATTTTTTCATTTTCACTTACTTCACTTACGTATTTGGATTCATCAATATAATGAGGTGTAAAAACAATATCTGTAACGCCACATTCATAAGCGTTTTTAAGCATTTCTTTTGTTTCTTCTAAACTTTTTGATCCGTCATCAACGCCATATAAAAAATGGCTGTGTAAATCTTTCATGATATCACCACTTTTATTATAAAGTTAAAGAATAAAAAAAAGAATATTTTACATATTCTTTTACATTTTGTTTACTATAATACGATAGCAATTAATTTATCAGAGCCTTTATTTACAATCTTACTTACTGTACTTGAAAGTTTATAACGAGTAGAATCCTTCATCATCATTAATTTAGTTTGAATACCTTCTTTAACGATTTCATCTAGGCTTCTACCAAATATTTCACTTTTCCAAATACTTGTAGGATCATCATTATAATCTCTCATAATATAGTCAATCAACTCTTTAGATTGAACTTCAGTTCCAATGATTGGTTCAAAAGTGGATTCAACATCAACCTTAATCATATGAATAGAACTGGCTTTTGCTTTTAGTCTTACTCCATAACGAGTTCCTTGTTTTATGATTTCTGGTTTTTCAAGCATCATATCTTTTAATGTTGGATAGACAATTCCGTATCCACATCCATGAGCCATCTTTAAAGCTTCAGATAAGCATTTATTTTCTTCTTCACTTTCATGATATCTAGAGAACACTTTTAGGATACTTGCTTTACTTACATTAGAATATCCGACAATATTCTTTAAAGTTTCATTATAAAGTTCATCTGAACTATCAAGGTTTAGGGAAACAACACCTGTACCAGCATCAAATTCACTTATATAAGCTCGAGATATAATATCCGAATCAGTATAATAATTGATTATCGAATTAACATCACCCATTTTATTGACGTTAACGACACTTTCTTTTATTTTATTTAGATAATGCATTTTAATTTCGTTTTTGTTTGGTAAAACATGTACCCATTCAGGAAGTTTTACTTCAACATCAACAATTGGGAATTCATCTATTGCACTTCTTAAAATATCATTGATTTCTTTTTTACCCATAGCTTCAACATTTAAAGGAATTACTTTTACTCCGTGTTTTTCTTCAATTTCCATCTTTATCTTTAATGTATCTGGATTATCTGTATGCGTAGTGTTAAGAATGACAATAAATGGTTTATTTATACTTTTAAGTTCTTCAATTACTTTAGTTTCGCCATCTATATAGTCACTTCTTTTAAACTCTCCAAAAGATCCATCTGTAGTTATAACAATTCCAATAGTTGAATGATCTTTAATTACTTTTTCAGTTCCAATTTCAGCAGCCTCGATAAATGGAATCGCTTCTGGGTACCAAGGCGTATTGACTAATCTAGGATTAGATTCAGCATCTTCATACCCGATTGCTCCATCAATAACATATCCAACACAGTCAATAAGTTTGATGTTTGTTTTAAAGTCATCTATTTTAATTACGGCCCCTTGTGATGGAACAAATTTTGGCTCAGTAGTCATAATCTGTTTTCCATTTGATGATTGAGGAATTTCATCTAAACATTTTTTCTTATCGTATTCGTCTTCTATATTTGGAACAACTAAATTTTCAATTACTTTTTTTATAAAAGTTGATTTGCCAGTTCTAACTGTACCAACAACTCCTAGATATATTGATCCGTTTCCTCTTGCGGATATATCTTTAATTATGTCTTTCATCTCCATAATTACCTCTCCTTTATAGTTAAAATATATGTGACATATTTGAATTTATTACATATACTAAACTAAAAAAGTGTAATTTTAACGTTATACTTTTCAATAATGGAATCCATCTAATATCTTCTGAACTTCTTCATCAGGTTTATTATGATAATCAGCGCCAGGACTTAAAGTAAAACTATATAGAACGTCATCATACTCCATATACACTCGTCTTCTCTTTCCATATTCAATTCCATAAGCCATTGTGTTTAGTTTTCCTACCTTATACTTTGGAATAGTTTCATCAGTATAGTTTCCATGATTTAGTTCACTGTTTTCTTTCCTTTCAGCATATTTAGTTTTTATTAAAATATTAAAGCTAACAAAAGATACATTTTTGTTTTCCTTATTATCATACTTAAAAACATTAGTCATATAAAGAATTATAGTTGATATTTTTCCATTTTTCTTTTCTAACGTTTTTAAAATAAATTTATCTCTTTTAAATAAATCATTTCTTAAAAGCTTTATACCCAATTCTTTTTCTAGTTCTTCGTATGTATACATTGAATAACTATCTTTATCTATCGGCTCATTATTTAAAGAATCAATACCACTACCAGTTGGCTCTTTCAAATCAGCATTATAATTTATTTTTTTAACACCATTATATTTTAATTTGATTTTTTGAACCTCATTATTATCAATTTTTTCGGTATAAGACTTAGTAAATATTGATGTAACAATTTTTTTTATTTCTTCAGCATAAGTTATGCCTGTCCCAACAAGTATCATGCTAGTAATAACTAATATAGAAAAAATAATTTTTTTATTTCTTTTTCTTTTTTTATAACCAAGGATAATCCTTTGATTTAAGTCATTTGATTGTGATTTGGATAACTTAATATTATCAAAAGTATTATTAAAACAATCATTTATCTTATTCATTTATACTCCCTCCCATTTCCTTTCTTAATGCTTCTTTTCCTCTCAATAAACGCATTTTTATTGCTGACTCACTTTTCTTTAATTGCTTAGCAATTTCTTTTATAGAGTATCCTTCATAATAAAATAAATATAATGGTATTCTATAATCTGGATTTATGTTGTTTAAAGCATCTACTAAAGAGTCATCTTTTGTTTTATTATCTTTCACATCATTGGTTATAGTTGTTTTTAATTTTTTCCAAGGGGACTTTAAAATATCCTTTGATTCATTTATACATATTCTAAATAGCCATCTTTTTGCTTCATCATTTGAAAGTGTTAATATCTTTTTGTTGTTATACAATTTTATATAAACTTTTTGAATTACATCTTCTGAATCTTGTTCGTTTAATAAATAACTATATGCAAGTCTATATATATCATTTTTATACAGCTGATATAATTCGTTAAAACGTTCTTTCATTATAATCACTCCATCATCTTTTTCAACCTAACAACGATTTAAACTAATTAAAAGTCACATTAAAATAAAAAAAAGTGTAATTATTGACTCATTACACTTCTATAATAACAAATATATTTTATTCGTTAATTATTTTCTTTAGATTATTCAATTTATTTTTATCAATTTTAAATTTTGGATCAAATTCTCCATATACTTGAACGTATTGATTATCTTTTTCTTTTAACATACCTGAAGCATAAAGACGTTCATAACTTCCTTTAGGTAAAGGGGACGCTTCTGACGTTTTTACGATGCATAGTATTAATTCTTCATCTTTAGCAATAAATTCTTCTCCATCTACTATTTCTTTAAGAATTGTATTGGCTTTTTCGTTTTCACCTAAATTGGAAAATCTTTCTGAATCTTTATAAAAATTAATATGATCATTTAAAGAAATATACCCACCAAGATAATATATATCAATATCTTGATTTTTCTTAACTTCTCCTTTAAAGACATCATCTATTTGTAATGTAATTTTTGTCCAAGCATTTCCTGCAAAAGTTTCAAAATTTACCGATACGACTTTACCTTTTACTACGGCATCACTTTTTTTCATCAATGTAGTGAATTCTTCTTTGAATACTTTTTCAGTTATTGAAGTTACAGTAATTATGTTTTTTTCTTCCTTTTTATATTCATGATTACTTTCTTTTGGTAAAAACTTCGGTATAAGAATGCCAACTAAGGTTAATAAAGCAAGACATGTAATAATTAATATTTTCTTCATTTATATTTTCTCCTTTAATTTTAATAATGAAAAGCTTCTAATATTTTTTGAACTGCCTTATCAGGATTAGAAGAGTAATCATCTCCAATTGATATTTTTAATCGATATAATATATCGTCGTGAATTATAAAAACACTTTGAGTATGACTAAATGTGTAAAAAATGTATGCTTTATCATTAATAGATTTTATATAGTATTCTTTTATGTTTTTTTCAGATGATAAATTAGCTTCCCAAATGGTATCATTGTTGCTTGTATTATATTTTGTACGCATGATAATCTCCATATATATTTTAGTTGTCTTTCTAGAATTTTTTTCGGCATCCATAGGATTTGGCATGCTAAACCTTAAGTATGATATTTTTTCATCCTTACGGGAAATTTTAGTTACTACTATTCTATTATCTTTAAACAAATCATTTTTTAAAATTTCTATGCCTAGAGCTTTTTCTAATTCTTCATATGTATATATCGAATAACATTCATCTATTGCATCAATTATATCACAAGAACCAATATAATTTTGACATGTGCTTTCTCTTAGCACTGCATCATAATTTAATTTTTTTCTTGCTTTTGATTCTAACTTAAAATTTGTATATGTACTTCCATTTGATGTGGTTCTATTGCTAATTTTTGTTATAACTTCGCTAATGCTTGCTTTTATATCGTTTGCATAAGTTATGCCTGTTCCAATGATTAGAATACTGAATATCATAATTAAACTAAAAACAATTTTATTTTTCTTCTTTCTTTTTTTATATCTATTAATAGTTTCTAATTTTAGATAGTCATTTCTTTCATCTGTTAAAACAATATTGCTAATATTATCAATATACTTTTCTTTCAATTTATTCATCTTTACCCTCCATTTCTAATCTTAATTTTTCTTTACCTCTTGAAAGTTTCATCTTTATAGCTGATTCAGATTTTTTCATAATCTTAGCTATTTCTTTTATCTTATATCCCTCATAATAATATAAATATAATGGTATTCTATAATCTTTTGGAATGGATTTTAATAATTCAAAAGTTTCAAATTTATTTAAGTCATAAGATTTTATTTCATCATCTAAACTCTTTGTAAGTTTTTTCCAAGGTGATTTAAGTAAATCTTTTGTATTATTTATACTTACTCTAAATAACCACTTTTTTATTTCTTCATTTTCTAATAATAGAATCTTTTTATTGTTATATAACTTCATAAATGTTTTTTGAAGAATATCTTCAGTATCCTGAATATTAAAAAGATAACTATAAATCAGTTTATAAACATCTTTACTATATAAATAATATATTTCATCAAAACGATTATTCATATTTTAATCTCCTTTCATCTTATTAACGATTTAAATTAATAAAAAGTCACACTAAAAAAGGAAACAAAATTAATTGCTCCTTATGCTAATTTTCTAGTTTCTATTTCTGCTGTTAATTCTTCTTTTTCCTCTTCCGTTAATATAGTTTGTTTATCAAGTTCTTCTAACATCTTTTCATAATCACTTAAATCTAAATCGGGATTATTATCTAGTTCATTAAGCAAGGCTTTAAAATCATTTTCTTCTTGTAAAGATCTATCAAGTACCTCATTTTCCTTTTCAAGGTACATAGTTGCTGCATTTTCATATTCATCAATTTTATCACTTTTTTTATCAAACTCTTCATCAGTAACTTCATCAGTTAAAGTTCTATCCTGTTTATATAGTTCAAACTTTATATCTTCTATGCTTCTATTTTGTATTCTTTCATTACGGACTTTTTGCATATATTCAGAGACTTTTGCTTCATATATTGATGGAAGTACCTTACCTTCTAACCCAGGTTCATCATCATTAAGTCTTTTTATAGCTTCTGCACGAATATTAATATAATCGGCATTTTCGACTAAAGTCTCATCATCGCTTTTTTCAAACTCTACTTTTTCAGCAGATATATTTTCATCTTTTAATTCTTCATGATTTTTTTCTTCTTTTTGTTCTTCTTTTTCTAAAGCAGCTATTTCATTTTGAAGAGCTTCAATTCTTGCATAATTTGGATTACTTTGAAGTTTCAAAGCTTCTAATTCTCTTTTTTTAGAATCTAAAATATTTTCTTTATTTTTATCGTTTTCATTTGTTTCTTTTTTAGCATTAATACGAGCATTTTCAACTGCTTCTTTTATTTCTTTATAATCCGTTTTAGCAAGACTTTCATTCACTATTTTAACTTGAGTTTCATACTTTTCAATATACTCGTCTAATTTATTTAAAGTTTTTGGATAAGATGATTTAATTACTGAAGTAAACTCTGGATTTTGAGAGATTAAATCTTTTACTCTCTTAAATTCATTTAGTTTTTGATCTAGTTCATTCTTTTCATCAACCATTTCTTTACTAGGTATTTCAAATGGAACTCTTTTTGTGGCTCCAAAGATATCTTGCGACTCTTTTAAACCGTCTATTACACCCATTTCTTTATAGTGATTATAATCAAATATTAAAGAATCATATTCATAAGTTATTTCTATTCTATCTTTATTTTTTTTAGTTAAATTATTAACACTTTGAATATTATTTATTCTAGTAAAATAAGACATTATTTCCTTGTTTATTGCTGGATCAAATACTTTTGAGGTTCTTAAATTTTGTACTGCTTCCTTTTCTAAAGATACTAGTGAACTTCTAGCTTTTTTAGAATTATTTAAACGATCTTCATATATCGATTCTTTAAAAGCCGTAAATACCGTATCATATTCGTCAAATGCTGGAATGCTTAGAATAGAGTCTATAAAACTTTTTTGGATGTTTGTTTCTAAAGATTTAGATGCTACTTCCGATATTTTATTAAGAATTTGAGATACTTTTGATAAACTGTCTCCGTGATCATTCATTTTATTTTGTAAATTTTTTAACATTTCTTTTAATTCATCCATAAATATTTTCACCTACTATGATTAATATACCATTATTTTAAAGAATTTATAAAAAAAATTAGTTGATTTTACAACTAATTTAATTCGTTTTTACTAAAACCATTTAGTTTCCATAAAGGGGCAATCATACTTAATGATTCCAATTCTTTATATATTTCATTTAATTTTTTTGAATTAATTAATATTTCATGTTCCAAAAGAATTTTCTTTAGTTCCTTTTTATTAAATATTGCAAATTGAATTTCATAATAAATATCATCAATAATACATTCTTCAGGTTCTATATCATTTTGTAGCAAAGTTGCCTCTATTTCGTTTTTTAAATTTATCAACTCATCTAAATCAAATATTTTGTAATCATCTTTTTTTGCTTTTTCATTTTTAATATAATCAAACGAATCTTGATCAAAAATTGGATCAACTATATAATTTTCAATTACTGAAAGATGTTTATATTCAATAATTTCATTTAATTCATTTTCATTTAATTTTATACCTGTTTTTTTCAACAATTCTATTAATTTTTCTTTAGATATTATTCCATTTGCTTGAATGTAATTTGTTATTGAATAAGTAATTTCATAAAAATCATCTTTATATTTTTTTTGTAATTTTTCAGAAAGTCTTTTATCTTTTTCTACAATACGTCTTAATTCATTTGGCATAAGATATTTATATTCATCATCTACTAAAGCAATTCCAATCTTTCCTTCAACTAGGAATTTAGGATCAAATGTATCATAACAAACATCTTCTGATTCGATGATTTCCAAAATACGTTCATCAATATCAGTTATCTCATTATAGCTTTCAAGTATATCCTCTTTACTTATATCAGTTTCATTTACAAGGCCAGTCAATTCTATAAATTTATCAAGAGTAAATTCTTCCTTACTTTTTATCTTTGCAGCTTCTTTTTTTAAAGTATCAAGAAAAGAATCATTTAAATTTCTTCCTCTTAAAGCAGCAAAACGAATATTTTCAGCAATGTCTAAGTAGTAGGATGATATCATTTTTGCTTGCTTCTTGTTAATTGAAAAGTATTCCACTAAACTACCTAAAACATCATTCGGATCTTCCATTGGTTTAAAAGTTAAAAAGGCATATACTTTGCTAATTTTTTCTTTATTTTTAATTATTTTTTCGATATAAGTTAATAAATCTTTATGAACATGAAACGTCTTAAATAATTGCTCATTTGAAAGTATTCTATAGTCCATTTGTTTATATAAGTTATAAAATTCTTCTAGTTCATTTGCATCAGATATTAATATTAATCCATTTCTAATAGGATATTCTAAATTTAAGTCTTCAATAGTTATATCTAATGAGTATTTTTCAATATAGTTTTTTTGAAAAAATTCTACGGGAATTACATTATTTATGTCAACATAACAGATAACTACAGCTTTTAGAAGTTGTATTTGTTTTGCTTTATTAAATTTTTCTTGTAAGATATCATTTAATTCTTTTGGGAATTCTAGATTATCATCATCTTTAAAAAATAGAAAGAATCTATCAATTAATTCATCTTCTAAGATTGAGTTAGAAGAACCATTCTTTTTTACTTCATTAAGAACATCTAAATAATCAAAGTTAAACTCACGATCCATAAATATTGCAAATTCGTCTTTTATTTTTTCTTCTAAAGATTTTATCATCTCTTTTTTGCTCGTGAAATGTCCTTCTAAATAATCACTGGCAAATAATTCAAGATCTTCTTGATTTTCTCTTTCTAATATTGTTTTTAAACTTCTCATACTTACCTCACCTCATCTACTAATACTTTAACACAAACATATGTTAAATAAAATATAAATGTTCTAAAATAGAACTTTCTCTGATTTATATTGTTTAATTATTATACTTAACATTAAAGCTATTATTATAAATGTTGATAAGAACATAAACATTATATTAAGAACACTAAAACTTCCTTTAGTTACATCATCAAATAAAAGCGTATAATTTATAAAAGGTATCATACTTAAAAGACATGAAGATTTTACATTTAGGAAGAAAGCTATCATTCCTGGAAATATAGATACTAATGTTATAGGTCCAAGAGCGCTTTGAGCTTCTTTAAATGTTTTGGCATGTGATGCAATGCTTATACAAATTCCACTTATCATGAATGCATATGCAACTATTATTAAACCAGCAAACACAACTTGACCAAGATTCAAAGTTATATCCACTCCGTTATAGATATCGAAGTGACTTCCTGCATACATAAGTGAAAAATAAGCAAGTATTAAGGAGATAATTCCTGTTACAATTGAAGAAATGGCTACACTTATATATTTTCCAATTATTATGCTTTTTGAACTTATTGGTAAAGTAAGCAAAGTTTCTAAAGTTCCTCTTTCTTTTTCACCTGCTGTTGTGTCAGTAGCTGGATAAGTTGATGCGACAGTTACTGCCATCATAATAAACATAAAAGCGTAACTAACAATATAATTTCCAAAGAAGTTTTCTTCTTCTAAGGTTACATTTGACAATGTAATAATATTTAAAACATCATCAGGTTTGATATTTTTATTGATTAAATAATTTTCTTGAAGAATACTTTTATATTGTTCAAAATAGTTACTTATAAGACTTACTGCATAACCTGATGTATCATTTTCATAGCCATAAGTTTCATAATGATTATTATTTTTTGTTACATATAAATTGATTTTGCCTTCTTTATACATCTTTTCAAGTTCTTCTTTTGTACCGGTTACTACATCAATTTTAAAACTATCAGCTAAATATTTTTCAGTTTCATTTAACTCATAGGCAAAACCTATTTTATTATAATCATCAATATCTTTATTGACATTGTTTTCAAATAAATAAGACATTCCAATTATGATAAGTGGAATCATTAAAGGTACAATTAACATCATTGATAAAGACTTTTTATCTCTAAATATCTCTCTTAGTTCTTTTTTTAATATATTAATCATTTTTTATGCCTCCGATCAATGTGAAGAACGCATCTCTTAAGTTGCTTTGTTTTGTTTGTTTATTGATCTCCTCTGGTGTACCCGAAGAGATAACCTTACCATTATTAATTAATACAACATAATCACAGATATTTTCTGCTTCTTCCATGTAATGTGTTGAATATATAATTGATGCTCCGTTTTTCTTTTCTTCTTTGATAAAATCTAAAATTACTTGACTAGATATAATATCAAGTCCACTTGTTGCTTCATCAAGAATATAATACTTTGGCTTATGAACTAAACATCTAGCTATATTTATTCTTTGAGTTTGACCAGTTGATAAAACTCCTATTCTTTTATCTATAAACGAACTCAAATCAAGTCTATTTATAATTTCTTCAATTCTTTTTTCGCTTACCTCTTTTTCCACTCCATAAATATCAGCAAACATTTTCAATAGTTCACGCCCTGTTATTGAATTATATAGTTTTGTGTTTCCAGAAAGATAAGCAATTTCATTCTTTATTTTTAAAGCAGATGATGAAATATCAACGTCATCATATAAAATAGTTCCATTGGTTGGAGTAAGAATCCCGGCAATCATTCTAAGCAAAGTTGTTTTTCCAGCTCCATTTGGTCCAAGCACACCAACAATACTTCCATTGGGAACCTTTAAACTAATATTATCATCAGCTAGAATAATATTATTCTTTTTAGTTTTTTCTTTAAATTGTTTACTTACATTTTTAATTTCTATCATATTCTCACCTCTTCAATTATTTCATTTAAGCAAATAAAAAGCAACTTAAATCTTAGTTACTTTTTATTTTATTTATAAATATTTTTACTTATTATATTGTACTTTTATACTTAGTTATCATTTGGTTCATTACACCATTTATATTTTTCCCTGTATTGTGTCATAAAGGAATAATCATTTCGATCATTTTCAATTCTTCCAATTACAATTCCAGGCAACACATTTTGGGATAAAGCAAAATTTCTTATATTAGTAATATTTAATTCGGAATTTTCTATAAATAAGTCATAATCTTCTTGATTTATAAGAACGTTTTTAGCAAAATTATCTGCTCGTTGTTCCTCTTTACTATCAATAAATTGATAATCAATATATTGATTTTTAAAATCATCATTTATTAAATGTCCAACTTCATGAAATAATGTAAACCAAAAGATGTCAGAAAATGATTGTCTTATGGTCATACATAAGATAACTTTATCTTTTCTTTTTTGGATAAACCCCTGAACTGGAGCTCCTTTAAAATGTTGCACGATTTCAAATGCAACACCACATTCAGAAAAAATTTCTTTTAATTTTTTTACCATTTCCATTGGTGATAAAAACATTGTACTTTTTATTTGCTCATATTTAGTTTCTAATTTTTTTGCATCAAAAGATTTAGTTATATTTTCTTTACTAGTAAAATATTCACATATTTTTTGCCATGCATATAAAACATAGACATTGACCTTATTTGCTTTTGAACCTCTAAAAGCAACCTGTTGAATTGGTAAATTTGGTATGCTGCATAAATTATTCAAATTTAAAAATTTTCGCATGTTTAACAATGTTATTTCCTTTTTAGAATTACATTCAATAATATTCTCTTTCTCACAATATTTAATAATATCTTTTAAATCACTTAAGATATCTAGTTCTTCTTTATCAACATTGTTTAAATTATTGATCTCAAACGTCTCTTTATCATAATTGTTTTGTAGATTCATCCAAAAAGATGCAGAAATATTTAAAGCATATTCCAATCTATTAGCAAATTCTGAGGATATATCCTTTTTTCCCCTAACAACTTCACTTATATGTTTAGCGGAATATCCAGTCCTAACTGCCAACTCCTCTTGTGACATGTTTCTATCTTCCAAAACCTCTTTTATAGTTTCCCCTGGATGAGTCAACAAATCAAGGGATAATCCAATTACATTTTCCGTCATGATAATCTGCAACTCCTTTCAAATTAACTTTTTCACACTTTTTTAAAGATTCATCATCTAATTTATCTGATAATGGTTCCACTATTAGTCTATAATTTTTGTTAATTTTAATACCATATAGATTATCTAAATTACCAACAAGAGGATGAGGATCGCCTAAACCGATATCTAAAAATTCTTTAAAATTACTTGCGGCTCTAATTTGTTCTATTCTTAATTTTAATTTTTTCATCATTTCAAATCCAATTGTTTTTTGTAATTTAACTGTATCAGATAAAATTTTTCTTACTTCTCTGTTGTCGATTTCGATTTGCACCTTTTTCCTCATTTTTATTAATTTATTACCTAATAGGTAATTTTATTATACTGCCTTACAATTAAAATTACAATACTTTCATAAAAAAAGATAACTTAGTTACCTTTATAAATTATTTTCATTCCAGTTTTACTTCCATCATTTAAAGTAAATTCCAAATTATATGTTCCCTCATTTGCTAGATTAACAGCATATTTAAAGGTATTAGGTTCCTCAATATCGGGTTCAATGTAATTTACACTTCCGTTAGAATCAATATTAAAGGATAAATCATTATACGTAATATCTTTATCTAAACTCTTTACTAATATATTAAATGTTTTAATACTTGTAGTATACTCACTATATTCTTTCATAGAGTTATTTTCCATTAAATATATCGCGATACGATTTTTAATAACATATAGGTTACTAGTTGATGTAATACCATTATAGTCCATTTTCATTATTGTTTTACCTAAAGTTTTTCCGGATATAACCCCATCTTTAATAGTTGCAATATTTTCATCATCTACAAATACATCAAAAAAACCTGCTTCTACGTTTTCGGGATTAGTATCCAAACTCAAGTCAGTTTTATCATCTAGATAAACATAATAATTATCACTGAATAATTTAGCAGATGATATATAGTCACTGAAAACACTTAAAGTAATTTCTGCGGTTTTATCCTGATATGTTGCTTTTAATTTTGTTGTACCTAATTTATTTAAGGCTTTTAACATAAGACCTTCTTTAGTGCTTTTTATATCAACAATTGTTTGATCATAATCACTGAATTTTATATTCTTTACATTTATTGATTTTAAACTCATGACCGAAGAAATATCGATAGACTCATTTGTTTTTAAAGAGTATGTTGAATTAATAAAACCAAGTTTACAATCCTTACATAAATTCATAGTTGTTGTTTTTTTAGTAGTTGCTTCTATTCTATCTCCATCTTCATCAGTTATTGGCTTATTAAAAATAGTCAATAAATACATTAAAACGATTATTAAAAATAATACAATAATAATTGTGAATATAATGGTTTTTAAATTAATTGTTCCATCTTCATTTATAAATATTTTTTTCATTTCATCCTCTTTAACACTTTAATAAATTCATATGTTGATTTTGAAAGTTCTTCTTCCTTTATTTCATCTAAAGAAAATGCTTCGAAATCATAACTGCGACTTTTCTCTTTATTTTCTAGTTTTCCAGATTCTAAGTAGCCTGTATATCCTAAAATTATCCAATCCACATATTCTTTTGTTTCATTATCAAAACTCTTATTATAATAAGCTCCGATAAATTCACCTATTCTAACATTATAACTTCCGGTTTCTTCAACTATTTCTCTTTTTAAAGCTTCAACAAAATTAACATCACTTTTGTTAACTGCTCCACCTACCGCTTGTAATAGACCAACTTCATCTCTGGCACCTGGACCTCTTCTATTTAAAATAACACGTCCATTTTTATCAAAAATAAAGCATATTACTCCAACTTTCACTTCTTTTAGAGATTGATTATCAATTAATTTTTCTACTAACCCTTCAGTATCTATTACTTCATCGTAAAAAAGCATTTTATCACTTCCTAAAACATTTTATCTATATTTGTTGGCACTTTATCGTTAACTATTAAGTTAATTATCTTATCCTCTTTTTCTTGGGAAACTTCCTTGCCAGTAAGTTTGCTTAATTCTCTAATAATGCCACTTAAAGTTTTAGGATCTTTCATATTTCCTTCATTAAGTCTACTAGCAATATTTATAATTGATTCCTTACTAACTTTGGTTTTAGCTTCCACCTTATTAAAAACTTCATCATTAATTTCCATATAAACACCTCTAGTATATTTATATGTTTATATGCCCAACATGTTCGTTATTTCAGTTTATAAACATATGTTAAATCACTTAACATAATGATGAATGTTGCTTCATGATGATTTTTTATATCTAGATAGTTTATTGGACGCTTACTTTCTTTACTAGCATTTAATAGTTCTTTAAAACTGCTAACAAAAGTAATTTTTTTATTATCAATTCTTGGAAAGCTTTTAACATTTACAATATTTTTATCGTACTTGCGTAATATTTTTTCTAAACGATAATCAAAAGAATTTTTAGTTCTTAAAATATTTCTTAATAACAAGATAATTATTAAAGTAAATAATATTATTGATGAAAGAAGTTCTAAACATATAGCATAACAAGTATTTATATCAATTCTTCCATAAATAGTTTCATTTTTATTTTCATTTACGGGATTTATAGTTCCATTATTTAAATCTATACTAAGAATAACATCATCGTTTTTAGTTATATTTTTACTTAAATAGTTATTATACATTTTTATATCATTTACAAGTACATAGTCTATACGTGCTTTTTTCCCCTTGTAGTATTCGTTTTGAATTGCTTTCAAGTATTCAAGATAATCTTCACTAAAGTTAATCTCTTTTGTTTCTTTTATATTTAAAACACTTCCATTTACATTTGTTGGAATAATATCTGTATTAAATAATTCTTCAATAAATAAATCTTTTTCACCATCACTTATTACAAGTTTTCCAATAATTTTATAATTGTCTTTTATTGTTGATTTAATATTTAAAATCATTGAATAATTATATAAGACACTTATCTTATCTAAATCATTTAAAGAGGTAAATGTCGTTGTTTTATCCTTATTAACTAGTTTATAATTTGTTGTGTATTCAATACGAGCATTCATTTTCTTAATATATTTATTGCTATCAAAGTTATAAAAGAAGCTTATAAAAAATGCACTTACAAACGTTAGCAATAATAATATAATAATAAATAAACGATATAAATTAACCTTTTTATTCATGAAATCACCTAATTTTATTCTTTTAATTTAATTCTTTAAATAATAAACTTACCCCAATATCAACTTTACTAGAACCATTATTATCTTTTAATTTTATTTTTAAAGTTGCTCTGTATTTGTCATGAGAAAATAATGTTTCTTTTATATTATCAATTGCTACATCTAAGTTAGTTGTATCTCCGATAATTTTCATACTATCATACATAGCATCAATGTTTCCGTCATTATAAATCTCTATCTCTTTTTCAAAAACTTCATTTTCACCTATAACAGTGTCAATATTTATAATACTTTCTTTTTCACCATCCACAATATAGCCAACATCCCAAGTATTATTATAATCGGTTGGAATTGCAAAAGAATTTCCTAAAGTAAATACTCCGATCATTAATAATTCCATAGATAGTAAAAACATTAATAAAAAAATCTTCTTATCAGTCATAAACACATATCCTATTCTATATAAATTATACTTTTTAAAAATATATGTGTCAATTGAATATGTTTCCTAAGTGTCAAAAAAGACATAAATTTCTATGTCTTTATTTTTCTAAATATTCTATAACTTCAGTAACTGTGTTATTAAAATTATCAAAATCAACATCAAACCATTTAACATCCATTTGGTTATTAAACCAAGTATATTGTCTTTTAGCATAATGTCTACTACGGCTTTTTATAAGAGAAATAGCTTCTTCTAAACTTAGCTTATTATCAAAATATTCGTATAGTTCTTTATATCCAATTCCAGTCATTATAGCTTTGCTACGTATGCCTTCATCATATAAAGATTTTACTTCTTCAAGAAGTCCATCTTCCATCATCTTATCTACTCTTTTATTTATCCTATCATATAGTTTTTCTCTTGAAGTTGTAAGTCCAATAAACTTTGCATCGAAAAGTAGTTTATCTCCATCTAAAGATACTTCTTTTTGATTTAACTTTCTTATAAGCCTTTTACGATTATTTACATGAATATCACTTGTTGGATCTTTTTCCTTAACCATTTCTAAAAGTTCTTCATTGCTATATTCATCAAAATTTTTATGATTTTCTTCTAAAGCAAACTTATAATCATAAAGTCCCGCTTTAATATAAAGTCCACTTCCACCAACAAGTATTATGTCTTTTCCTTTGTTTTCATCAATTACACGTCTTAAATCACGTTGATAATCAAAAATAGTATACATTTCCGTTGGAGAAACTACATCGAATAATAGATGTGGTACTCCCTCTTTTTCTTCTTCAGTTACTTTAGCTGTTCCAATATTTAAATCTTTATACACTTGCATAGAATCAGCATTTACAACTATTCCATTAAAGTGTTTTGCTAAACTAACACTTAATTTAGTCTTACCAACACCAGTTGGTCCACAAATAACATAGATCACTTAAATCACCTAAGGTTATTATACCTAAATTATAGATATTTTAATAGACTTGATTTATTGTTTTCAACTTTAATTTTATTGTTTGCAAGCTCTCTATATATTATCTTACTATTGTTTAATGTTAATCTATTTTTATTCTTCTTACTTACTTTCAAAAGATATTGAGTATTAATTTTAACATCATTTAAAGTTACTTCTATTTTAGAGTTTTTTAAATTGAATAAATAGTTCTTAACATATATTGTTTGATGATTTCCATTAATTGTAAGATTTTTATCAAGTTCAATATCAGATAAATCTAAACTATTAAGCAAGGTTATTGTACAGTCATTATCACAAGTATTTATTGCATCTTCAAACTCATGAAAATAATTGCTTTCGGTTGATATATTTGGATAATTTATTTCATAAGTTCCATTATTATTATCAATTGTATAATATTTAAAACCATCATTAATAGTTAAGCTTTTATAAAGTTTGTTAGAAAACTTCAAGATTTTTTTAGAGTATGAATTAGTATATTCATCATTTTGTTCATTAAATATCTTCCAACTATCCTTTTTAGATTTTAATAAATTTTTTAAATCAACATCACTTATATTGCTTACTATATTAGGTTCATTAGAATTAAAATATATTTTATTTTTATCAAGTCTCATAGAAACATATTGCTTATTAGTTGTAGTAGTTACAACTTTGTTGGCATTCTTTGCAATTGTATTATCAACTGTTAAAGAAGTAATTTTTTTATCATCCATTAAACCGACAATAAATACAGCTACTATAATTAAAAAAGTTATTATTAAATTTTTTACTACTTTTTCCATTAGATCAATTCCGTTCCTTTATTAGTATACAAAAAACAAAAAAACACGTAAATGATTGGAGTAAATTTTAAGTAAAGTTTACGCAAACTTGATTAATAATCTTTTTTTTGATAGAATACGTTTATTGAAGAAATGGGGATGTTTTTATGGAATTACCAAATATTACTATATTAGACGAAAAAGATAAACGATTACATCAAAGATCAGAAGAAGTTACTTTCCCACTTGATGATGAAATGATAAAAACTATAAATGATTCTCTTGATTATTTAGAAATGAGTCAAAATGAAGAACTTGCAAAAAAATATGATTTAAGAGCTGGTATGGGACTTTCAATGTGTCAAATAGGTATAATGAAACGTATTTTTGTTGTAAGTGAAGATAATGGAGATGGAACTTTTGAAAGATATGTAGTTATTAATCCAAAAGTATTAAGTCATTCAGAAGAACTTATCTATGTTGGTGAGGGTGAAGGATGTTTATCCGTTAATCGTGAAGTAAAAGGAATAGTTCCTAGATATGCTAGAATGAAAATTAAAGCTTATAATGAATATGGTGATGAATATATAATTCGTGTAAGAGAAGATATTTCAATTGCTTTTCAACATGAAATGGATCACCTAGATGGAATTCTTTTTGTAGATAAAATTGATCCAAAGAATCCTTTTAAAGATAAAGAAAAAATGAGAGAAATTTAAAAAAACTAGTTCAGCTAGTTTTTTTATTGTATTATTTTTTGTAAATAAAAAGGATTGCTATATTATTAGCTATCCCTTATTTTCCATAGACATCTATATAAATGCTTGCTTTTTTACCTTGATCATCATTAGTTATGAGATCACTTCCAAGCCAAAATCTAACCTCTATAGTTTTGCTTTCTCCTTTTTCTAAAGTACCATAATATAAAATATGATTTTTATTTATTTGTTTTACCTCTCTATTATCTATTTTATAATAAACTTTATCAATTAGACTTGAAGAATTTTTATCTTTTAAAACAACTTCATAATTACTTCTTTTTGAGTCTTTATTACTGATCGTTATCTTATGAACGTTAGCTGATTCAACACCCTCTTCTTTGCTCATAGGATAGTTATTTTTCTCTTTTTTAGTAGTTTCTATTTTATAGCTTATATTGTCTTTTATAACAATATCTCCTGATTTATTATTTAAAACATTATAAAAAGATATTCCTAAAATAGCTATTATAGATATAGAAGATACAATAAAAACTGATAATCGTTTTTTTATATATTCTTTTATAGTCATTATAAACCTAGACCCTTTGTTTCACTTATTTTATGGGCTTTTATAGAGTGACTATAGTCATATCCAGTTAAGTTTGAAATCTCTTGTGCTAAAGAACGATATTGATCTATTAAACTATCAAATAATAATTCATCTTTATCTTCCATGTATTTAGCATAAATATTTGAAGCATAACTGTATTTTGCTTCAAAATCAGCAAATTGTTGAGCATTATCATCAGTTATATATGCGTATGTGATTGCTTCATCAATGTAATTACTTAAATCCTCTAATTCATATTCTGGATCAGTCTTTGTATAATCTATTGTATACCCGAAATCAATTAAATGTTCTTCTGGTATTCCGTATAAAGTTATGGTTTCTCCAGCTCTTAAGCTATTTGGACTTTTTAACTTATTTTTATCAGCAATTTTTTCAATTATCCCATACATTTTGTTTGGATCGGTTTGATAGCTAGCTACTATTCCTGATAAAGTATCACAGTTTTGAACAACATATTCAGCCTCATATGTTTTTTTACTTGATGCACTCTCTTGAGTTAAAGTCCCATCAGTTATTGGATCTTCACCAGCTGTTTTTGGTTCTCTAACTATATCGGCTGATTTTTTTATTAAAGATGCCGAACTTATAATTACAAAAGCTGTTCCAGCTATAAAGGCAAAGTTTTTTATCGCCTTCATATCAACTTTTAAAGATCCAATATAAACATTGTTATTTTTTATTCTTATTACTTTTTTCATAAGTATCACCTATTTTAAATTATAAGCGTATTTTTTTATTTTATCAATTACTTTACTTTTCCCTTTACAGTTATTCCATCAATTTCTGTTATTAAGCAGTCAACAAACTTATTGTTTTCTTGGTATTCATCAAAGTGTACTTTTATATAATTGCTTGTAAATCCAGAATAATTATCTTCAACCAATACAGATACAACTTTTCCAATGTATTTTTCATAATACTCATGTTCTAAATGATCGCTTAATTCTAAAATTTCATGAGTACGATTATTTTTAACTGTGTCATTAACTTGAATCATTGTACTTGCTTTTGTTCCTCTTCTTATTGAATAAGGAAACGTATGAATTTTAGAAAAACCAATATCAATTAAATTTTGTTTAGTTTCATAAAAATCCCCATCAGTTTCTCCAGGAAATCCAATGATTAAATCCGTTGTTAAATTAACATCATTCCTTAAAGATTTAATAAGTTTTGTCTTTTCTTTAAAATAAGCGATGTCGTATTTTCGATTCATACTTTTTAAAATATTATCTGATCCACTTTGAATTGGAACATGTAAGTGGGAACAAATCTTTAAGTTATTTTTAAACTCTTCCATAAATTTATCATTAAGTTCTGTTATTTCTATTGATGATATACGTATTCTTTTTAGTCCATCAAGTGTACTTATTCTTCTAATTAAATCAACTAAATCAAAATCTTTTCCCGTTCCATATGAACCTGTATGAATTCCTGTTAAAACGATTTCTTGATATCCATTTTCAACTAAACATTTTATTTCATCAAAAGCAACATCAATATTTTTGCTTCTAATATTACCTCTTACAAAAGGAATAATGCAGTAAGAACAAAAATTATTACAACCATCTTGAATCTTAACAAATCCTCTAGTTTTATGCTCAAAATGACTTATTTTCATATCTTCAAATTCAACATTTCTTAAGTCATAAAATAATCTTATTTGCTTTTTTGTTTGTTTAAATTCATCTATTAAATCAAGAATTTTCGTTTTATCCTTATTGCCTATAATAATATCTGCATCTATATCTAAATCTTCATGATTTTGTGTCATACATCCACACACGATTAAGATAGCGTTTTCATTATCTCTTCTTGCTTGACGAATAAGTTTTCTTCCTTTAGAATCAGCTTGGTTAGTAACTGTACATGTATTTATCACAATTACATCGGCACTTTTTTTATCATCAATTATTTCATCTTTATTGTTTATAAACATTTCTTTAATAAGCTCAGATTCATAAGCGTTTACCTTACAACCCAAAGTTTCAACTACTACTTTCATTTTTACCTCCCAAAAAAAAGGTTATGATTAACCTTTAAAACTTGCATCAACATAGTATATTTGTCGATGTTCTTTAAAATATTGACGTTCAAAATCGGTCATTATATTTTCTATTTTTCTTTCATCATTATGAAGATCTACACTTACTTTATCAAAAGTATACCAATAACTACTTAAGCTTTCTAAAGCTGAAGCAAATAATATTTTATTGTCAGTTTTTAAGATAATATGTTTATTCTTTTTAAATATTCTATCATATAATTTCAAATAGTTTATTGCTGTAAATCTCTTCTTTTCATCACCTTTTTTTGGCCAAGGCTCAGAAAATGTCAAATAAATTGTATCAATTTCACGTCCAAATATTTCGGCAACTTTTAAAGCATCAGCATTAATCATTTTTAAATTATCTAAATGTAAATCTTTGATATTTTTTAAAGCTGTTGCTGTTTGATTCTTATCAAGTTCTAAACCAATATAGTTAATGTTCGGATGAGTCTTTGCCATTTCTATTATAAATGTTCCTCTACCCATTCCAAGTTCTAAACATATTGGATTATTGTTTTTAAAAATACTTGCCCATTTACCCTTATATGCATATGGATTTTTTACTAAATAAGAATTACTTTCCAATATACTATTTGCATTTTTTACCACGTTATAACGCATAATTACACCTCAAAAGTATTTTATCAAAAATTGATAAATAAATCTATAAAAAAAGTAGACAACGAAAGTTATCTACTCATTATCATTAGTTTTTTTGAGTTCCCTATCAAGATCAAACATCATATTATCAATTTGAGCCATTTCATATGCTTCATTTATTTTTTCATTTTCTCTTTCCTCAAGTTCTAACATTTTAGTCTTATAAGATGAAGTAGCATTTTCTCTTTGGTTTAAGACCCAAGATTCATAGGCAACTAAATCACTTACAAGATGTACATATTCTTTCTTAAAGAAATCATTTAAAACTATGTAATCAGTTCCCTTTACATGTAAAGGTTTATCTTCATATTTATTAGATAAATTACTTCCAGATAAAAAATGAGAAAAACAATATTTCGTTTTAGATATCACTTCAATGACTGTATCTTCACTTATTCTTTTGAAAATAAACGGGTATTTAGGATTTTCATCCAAAGGGACTGATTCAAAAGAATATAAATCGGATTGTCCATATGTATTATTTCTCGGAACTATGTGATTAATTGGTCCAACATATCCAAAATATTCTCCTACTTTAGGCATTTCTTTAAAAGTTTCAATTTGGTCATAATCATCAATAAAAATTTTTTTTTCAAGATCCGTACCACAAAAACTATTTTTAAATAATTGATTTTTTTGATTAATAAACTTTCTTTTGGCTTTGCTTTGAATTTCGGTTAAACTTGGATACATTTCCGTGGTATCTTTAAAAAGTCGAGTTATTTTTTTACTAACGTGAGAATTGTTTTCTAATACCAATTCCATTTGTATACATAATGGACTATCTTCATAATAACTTAAATAAGAGCATTCACTAAAATCAAAGAACTTTGAAGTAGTATTTAAATTTGTACTTAATTTAACTCCACTTGTTAAATCTATAACTTCATGATTATCAACTTTTCTTAAAAATAAAATGTATTTATCTTCAATTAAAGGCATTACTTCAAATGTTATTTCTACTTTACCATAAGAGTTTTTTATCATACCAGTAGGAACCATTGAATAAATACGAGCAACACAGATAAAGTCGGCGTGTTTATCTATATTATAAAAATTTAGAATATCATTTGACTTAAAATTTTTAGTAAAGTTTTCAGTTAATATATGTGTTAAATTAAGCAACATATTTATTCTTCTTTCTTACTTTTTTCTTCTTTTGATCTTTGAGGTTTTAAAACTTTCTTTTTATTATGAATTACATCATAAATATCGTTATCAACACTTGCAAGATATTTAGCTTCACCTGGTTTAAAATAAAACTCTTGTAAAGTATCATTAAAGCACCAGTTAAACTGAGCTTTATAACTTTTTATAAGTTCTTCCATCCATTCCATAAATGCAGCTGTTTTTTCTACCCCTTTAGCATATTCAAGTTTAAATTCATCGGTTGGCATTAATAAAACATAATCATCTATTAAGAATGGTGTATTACAAAAGTCTTCATATCTTGCGTTCTCGCGATAATTTCCTTGAAATTGAAATATAGCACCAGATGTCACTTCCTGAACCTTGTCTTCACTTATTCGACAGAAAAATAATGGATACTTAAGTTCCTCTCTCATAATTTCGGGAGTAAAACCAAAGGTAGCATCAGCATGTCCATCTTTTTCTGTTAATTTTACATTAAGCGCACATAACAACCTAATTGGTCCAACATAGCCAAAGCATTCACCAATTTTTGGAGTTTTTCTATATACTGGATACTTTCTAATACCATTAACTAAATATTTCTTTTCTAAATCTGTTCCACAAAAATGAAGTAACGTAAAAGTTTCCATTCTATCTATAAACTCTTTTTTTGTATTTCTTGTAATTATTTTTAATGTCCTTGATTCCAATTCAGCTTCTTGAAGTTCATCAAATACTCTCTTTATATCGTCTGTTATTTTAGATACCACATTTAAATCCGCATATATTAAGTCAACTTCTCCAGTTATTGCTTCTTTGCCATTTGAATATCTAAATGGTAAATCAAAAGAATTTGGGGCAATATTAACACAAATACCACTTTCTACATCGTAAAATTTAGAATCTCCTCTTTTTTCTAAAATTATGGCATAACTTTGATTGGAAATTGGTTCTTGTCTAACGGTAACCATCAACTCACCATTTTTATTTCTAAACATTTTATCAGGTTCTAATGTATTAAATTTACCCATATATAAAAATTTTTCATAAGGCTTGATATTGCTGATATGATCATATCTTTCTTTATTCGTTTCTTCAACAATTTTCTCTTTTACATCAGAAGTTAGGGTTATCATTATCTCATCTCCTAGGAAGTTATTATATATTTAATTATATTAATCGTCAATAAAAAAATAGCATCATTTGATACTATTTTACTTCGTAAACACTTACTTTTTTCTTGTCTCTTCCACATCTTTCAAATTTAACTTGTCCTTTGATTAATGCGAATAAAGTATGATCTTTACCCATACCAACGTTTTTACCTGGATAAATCTTAGTTCCTCTTTGTCTATAAATTATAGATCCAGCATTGATAACTTCTCCATCAGCTGCTTTAGCTCCTAATCTTCTACCAGCACTATCACGTCCATTTTGTGTTGAACCTTGTGCTTTAACATGGGCGAAACGTTGAATGTCTAAAGAAATTATATTAAATAAATTTAACATTACTCTTCCTCCATTTCAAAATTTATATTTTTTTTGTATTTCAAAGCTAATTCATTAAATAATGACAACATATTAATAATTAAAGTATTCGTTATATCATCATCTTTATTAACTTTTATTGTTACTGTATTTCCATCATCCATATATTCAATACTTTTTTCATCAAATCTTAAAAGTGCATTAACACTTGTATACATTATTGATGATACACTTGCACAAACTATATCATCTTTATCTCTATAGTTTGCATGTCCAGAAATAGTAATAACATTTTTCTTCTTTTTGATGTTAATCATAATTAACCTACGATTTTTTTAACAACAAGTTTTGTATATGGTTGTCTATGACCTTTAGTATTACGATATTTTTTCTTAGGTCTATATTTGAATACAACAACTTTTTTAGCTTTACCATGTTTTTCAACACTACATTCAACTTTAGCACCATTTACATATGGAGTACCAATTTTATCTCCAACAGCTAATACAGTATCGAATGTAATATCTTTTCCTGCTTCAGCATCTAGTTTTTCAACATAGATAACATCACCTTCAGAAACATAATATTGTTTTCCACCTGTTACGAATATTGCTTTCATTACTCTAACCTCCTTATAAATTTTTTGAAGACACGCCTTTAAGGTACTAATAATAGTTTATAAACCTTTTTAGTGCGGTTTGTAATGAACACTTACAAACATCTAAATATTACCAAATATTCAAGCTTATGTCAATTTAAATCGGCATATATAAGCCAAATATCATTTATTTATAAACATAAATATGCAAAAAGATAACTTTTATAACAAAAAAAGCTATAATAATTTAAAGACATTTTTAACTTCAAATTACTTATAACTTTTATTTTTAAATAAATCAAAAGATAGATTTTAGATTTTTAGATATCTTCAGGGAGATAGGACTAGCTGCATGCAACAGTTCCAGAAGAACTCACAGTGCAGTTCTCACCAGCCGAGGCACTTTGGCAATTCACGATACCACTTGAAGAATAAGCGGTGCACTCGAATGCTTCAGATTCGCATTGGAAGAAACGCCCAAAGCTAGAATCAAGGTCAGTACAAGCTGAATTTCCAAAATGATTTGTTAATGCTAATACCGAATTATCATAATCATTTATTTTGATACAAAATAATCCATTATCATTTATACATACTGACCTTGAACCATCTGTTCCTAATCTTACAAATACATTTTTTCCTAACGTTGTATAATCTGTTGCACTTGCTGTTGTTGGTGTTCCATATGCATAATATTGTCCGCTACTAGCTAATGTATCTCTTTCTACTGCATTAAATTCTAATTTACATGTATATTCTTCTATAACACTCTCTATTGCTACCTTATCTAGTGTTACTGTTAA
>FR884151.1 GCA_000435515.1 Firmicutes bacterium CAG:582 | reverse complement strand
TAATGTAGGAGATACAAAAGAAGTAGACTTAGGTTCTCTTGGAAAACATATGGTGCGTATCTCAAATATGAGTGCATGTACGACCGAAACAAGTGAGACAGCATGTGGATTTGTAGTAGAATTTGCAGACATAATAACAAACCAACAATTTAACAGTACAAATACAAATGTAGGCGGATGGAAAGATTCCGAAATGCGTACGTATGTAAATGGTGCAATATATAATGCCCTTCCAATTGAATTACAAAATGTGATAACAACAACAAAAGTAATATCAGGACACGGAAGTACATCAGGAGAAACAAATTTTGAAACCCAAGACAAATTATATTTGTTAAATGCTCAAGAAGTTTGGAATGGTAATAGTTATGATACATCAGTAGGAACATCAAGACAATTAGATTATTATAAAAATCAAGGAGTCACAACAAGCAGTTATGCAGGAGCAAAAAAACAATATAACGGAAGTAATTCATATTGGTGGCTTCGTTCGGCTAATTCTAACGGTGCCACCCGCTTCCTTTGTGTCACCAGCAGTGGTGGCTGGGACTACAACAATGCGAACTACTCTCTCGGGGTCTCTCCAGCTTTCCGAATTGCATAATTATGCCATATTAAAACTAGCATTTCAGCTAGTTTTTCTTTTTATTTTGTTAATAAATTATATGTATCTTCTAATGAATTAATTCCATTATCTTCTTTATAAACTGGTATAACGTGTAAGTGATAGTGTTTTACCATTTGAGTAATACCATGATTATTTACTAGTTTTAAACCATCACAGTTTAGTTTATCATATGCAAGTTCTCCCATTTTTTTTGCTACCTCATGAATGTGTATTAATGTAGCATCATCCATTTCTAAAAAGTCTGTAATATGCCTTTTTGGAACAATTAACATATGTCCGTTTGCATCAGGATTAACATCTAAAAATACTTTTACTACTTCATCTTCATATATAGTATATGAAGGAATTTCATTATTCATTATTTTACAAAATATACAATCTTTCAATTTTATCACCAAAAATATTATACAATTTTTTTATATTGTTGCATAGACTAAACTAGGAGGTAAGTATATGGCCTATTATAAAGAGATAGTTACTAAAGCAGTAATTGGAAAGGGTAAAAAAACTAAGAAGGAAGACTATGTAATTGAGACCAATGAAAAAATCGATAATGTTTTAGGTTGTTGGGTTATTAATCATAATTTTCGAGGAAGTGTAGTTAATAATTCTATTATTGTAAGTGGAAGTTATGATGTTAATATATGGTATTCTTATTTAAATAATACAAAAACAAATGTAATGATAAAGAAATTTAGTTATGAATATCCTATGAATGTTAATATAAAAGAAAATGCTTCTTTAACAAAAGATTCAGAAATAATAGTAAGAACTTTATCTCAACCAAGTGTTATTGATGTTAATGTTTTAGATAATAAAATTAAACTTACAATTGAAAAACAATTAGGAGTTGAAGTTATAGGGGATACAACTGTAAGAGTCAGTGTTGAAGATTCTTTTGATGATTATGAGGAAATTGATGAAGATATTATGGATGAAGTTGATGTTACTGATGATTATTTAAAGTAGTTTGATTAATCAGGAGAAATAAGGTATAGTTCTCTTGAGATGGAGAAATGGGAGAAAATAGATATAAACCTGCTGTAAGAGGATTAGAAGAAGATCCATATGCAAATAAATTATATGCAAAATGTGTTTATAAAAATGGTGTTGTTGAAGATATTGATGTGACTGGTAAATCAATTTTAGATATTGCTAAGAGAAAAGATGAAAATACGGGAATGATTAGTTTTCAAATTCATAAAAAGAAAATAGTACTTCTTGATGATATAGAAATTTTTCAATCATATGATTTTGGAATGACTACATATTTTGGTGAAAAGATAAGTGCTTATGATTATTATCAAAGAATCAAAGGAACCTTACCAATTGGTATGGTTGATGAAAGTACAGGTAACACACTTTATCAGCTCAAGATTTATTGAGAAAATATTATGTTGTATTTGCTGATGGAAAAGTTATAAAGAATCCAGAGATTGATTTCAAAACTTTTAGTGAAGTTTTAGAGTTTTTCCAAGGTAAAAAGGTTGAACAAGAAGAAAAATATGAAAAAGGTCTTTAGACTTGAGTTAAAAAGTAAGCTCTTATAAAAAATATTATTTAAAAAAAATATCCTAATAAAAATAGGATATTTTTTATGTAAAAGAATTTAGTATATGATATGTTCGAAAAATTATTTCGTGTATTAAAGTCAATTTTAATAAGAAGTGGATGATAAAATTTTAAACCATTATTTACAGAGATTGATTTTTTCTACAAAATAATATACAATACTTTAGGTGAGGTGGGAAAATGGGAGAAAATAAAAATGAAACTTCTATTAGAAAAGTAGAAGAATTAGATGACAATAAACTTTATGTAAAATGTTGCTATGTGGATGGAACTGATAAGGATATTGACCTAACAAATGATAAATCGGTCTTTGATGTTATTACAAGAAATAATGCAAATTCCAAAATGGTTTGTTTTCAAGTACATAAAAAGAGAAAAGTGATTCGTAATGGTGTAGAAGTTTATCAATCATATGATTTTGGCACTCCAATATATTTGGGTAGAAGAATAAGTGCTTATGAATATTATAAAATGTTTGCTGGAGCATTGCCAATTGGTATGATAAATGAAAAAACTGGTAAATCTGTGACTGAACAAGATTTATTAGAAGAAACTTATGTACTATTACATGGTGGATATGTTGTTAAAAATCCAGCATCAGGTTTTATGACTCTTAGCGAGGCTTTAAAAACTTATCAAAGTTTGGATGAAAAACAACAAGAAGAAAAATATAAAAAAGGTCTTTAGACTTTTTTTTTATGTTCTTTTATGTTATAATGCTCGTATGTGAAATACTTTTTTAATTTAATTAGGAGATGAATTTTAATGAGTAAAATAAAAATATTTGGGCTTGGTGGCCTAAATGAAATGGGTAAAAATACCTATGTTGTAGAAATAGATGGTAAAATTTTTATAATGGATGCTGGTATAAAGTATGCAAATGATTCAATGTATGGAATAGATTATATTTTACCTAACTATAAATATTTAGAAGATAATAAAGAGAGAATTGTTGGTGTTTTTTTAACACATGCACATCAAGAAAATATGGGAGGTGTTTTTGATTTAGTGGAACACTTACCTAAAATTAGAGTTTATGCAACAAAATATACAAAAGAATTATTATTAATGAATGGTATGAAAGAAAAAAACATAGTTGATGTTGTTGCTAATCGTAAAATTGGCTTTAAAAACGTTTCAGTATTTCCAATAAATGTAAGTCATTCAGTACCGGATGCTGTTATGTATGTTATAAATACTCATGATGGAGCAATTGTTTATACGGGAGACTTTTTAATAGATCCTACTATGAATGGGGCTTATTCAATGGACTTAGGTAAAATTGCTTATGTTGGTAAGCAAGGAGTTTTATGTTTAATGTCTGAATCAGTTTTTTCAGAAAGAAAAGGACATACTTCTCCACATCATAGATTAACTAATTGGTTTAAAGATACATTTAACCATGCTGATGGAAGAATAATAGTTTCCACTTTACCTGTACATTTACATACAATTCAAGAAATATTTGATGCAGCTAACAATATGCATAAAAAGATTGTAGTAATGGGTAAAAGACTTCAAAATATTATAAATATGGCTATTAAAAATGGATATTTAAATATTAAACCTAGTATTCTTGGGGATTTAAGTGATATTGAATCAGCAAATTCGATTTTGCTTGTTTGTGATGATCGTGATAGACCATATGCAACAGTTGATAAAATAGTGAATGGTAATGATAAATTTATAAATTTAAAGCCAACTGATACAGTTGTTTTTGCAGAACCTAAATATGATGCAACTGAAAAGATATTTGTTCGTATTCAAGATGAGATTGCAATGATGGGAGCAAGTGTTGTTACTATTCCTAACACGTACACGATTTTACATCATGCAAGTCAAGAAGATTTGATGATTATGTTAAACCTTGTTAGTCCTAAATATTATATGCCAGTTAAAGGTGAATATAGATCAATGGTTAATAATGCTAATTTAGCAACTGAACTTGGTATGAAACCGGAAAACATTTTGTTAAAACAAAATGGTGATGTTGTAGAATTTATTGATGGAGTTTTACAAGATAAATTTGAAACTATTAAAGTTGATGATGTTTTAATAGATGGAAAAAGTAGTGATGATGTTGGTGAACTTGTTATTAAAGATAGAGAAATGCTTGGTGAAAATGGTATTATGCTAATAAGTGCGACTCTAGATAAACAAACAAAGAGAATTCTTGTTGGTCCTGAAGTTACTACTCGTGGATTTATTTATGTAAAAGACTCTTATGATATGATTGAAGAAATTAAAAGAATTGCTGTTAATATAATTGAGAATAATACTACACCTAGTTATGTTGACTATAATCAAATTAAAAATGAAATCAGGGAAGAGTTAAGTAAGTATTTCTTGAGTGAAACAGAAACTAAACCAATGATTATTGCTGTTATTCAAGAGGTATAGTTTATGGGATATAAAGTAAATACTAATAAGAATTTAGTTGAAGAAGAATTAATGAAAAAATTGATGGAATGTGGTATCGAAATCACTTATCCAGAACAAAAAGATGATAAGAAAGAAACTAAGAAAAAATAGTTTCTTTTCTTTTTTTGAAGAAAAACAAATATTTAACGTTATATATATTGGTAGGAGGTATTTAACAATTGATTTAAAAAATAAAATAATATAAAATATAAGTTAAGGAAGTGAGACTCATGAAAAATAGTTTGTTGCCAGCTGATACATATACAATTATCAATCAAACTATTTTGACTGAGGTTGATAAGAAAATAATAATTTCTTTATATGAACCAATAATTGGTCCAATAGCTGTAAGCCTTTATTTAACTCTTTGGGCTGATTTGGATAAACTTGAGATAATGAGCAAAGATTTTACACATCATCATTTAATGACTATTTTAAAAACTAAGTTAATTGATATTGAAAATGCCAGAAAAAGTTTGGAAGCTGTTGGTTTATTAAAAAGTTATATTAAGAGAAATGATAATATAAACGAATATTTGTATGAACTTTATTCTCCTTTAAGTGCTAGTGAATTTTTAAATCATCCGGTTTTAAGCGTTTTACTTTTAAACAACATTGGAGAAAATGAATATAATATTATTTTAAATAATTATAAAAGACATACTTTTAGTAAAGGTGATTATGAAGAGATTACTTCAAGTATGAATGAAACTTTTAAATCAGTTAATGAAAGTGTTTATGAAGAAAATATAAGAAGTGTAAAAAAACTTGGAGTTAATATTGAATCTTCTATTGATTTTGAACTTTTAGAATCGACTTTGCCAAAAGGACTAGTTACCAGTAAGACATTCAACAAAAAAACTAGAGATTTAATTAATCAATTAGCGTTTATTTATAATATTGATTCCATTAAAATGAGTGAAATTATTAGACTTGTTATTGATGAATATGGAATAATTAATAAAGATAAACTTAGAATTTCTACTAGAAAAAATTATGAGTATAACAATAATGGAAGTTTACCAACTATTGTTTATAGAACTCAACCGGAGTATTTAAAAAGTCCAAGTGGGGATCTTTCTAATAGAGGTAAAATGATTCATGTATTTGAAAATACTAAACCATATGATTTCTTAAAAAGTAAGAATAGGGGGATTAAGCCAACCAGTAGAGATTTAAAATTGCTTGAACATTTAGCTGTTGACTTTGATCTGCCTCCAGGGGTTATCAATGTTCTTGTGGATTATGCGTTGCTTGTTAATAATGGTAAACTTAATTCAGCATATTTAGAAACTATAGCGGGAGATTGGTCAAGAAGAAATGTTAAAACAGTAGAAGATGCGATGAGTATTGCTGAAAAAGGCCATAAGAAAAACGTTAAAGTAGTAAAAGAAATTACTAAGAAAGATGTTGTTAATGTACCAGCTTGGATGGATAAGGATAATAAAAGCGAAAAAATGAGCGAAGAAGAACTTGCAGAACTTGAAAGTATGTTTGAAGAATTTAGGTGATAATAATGGAAAAATTGAGTGAACTTACAAAAGTTGATAAAGATAAACTTGATCGTGAACTTTTAAAAAGCTACGTTGAAGCATGTAAGGATGAAGATTTTAAAAAAATGATAAAAAAGTTGGATTTAAGTGAAGATGTAGCTATAAAGTACACAACTAAACTTGAACGCACTAGTAAGGAACTTAAAAATTGTAGTAAGTGTAAAGGTGTCTTAGAGTGTAAAAATGCAGTTAATGGATGTGTATATTTCCCTAAAAGTGTTGGTAATCGTCTTAATTTTGATTATGTAGAATGTAAATATAAACGTGAATATGAAAAAATGGAACTTTTAAAAACAGAATGTTTTAGTGAGCCATTAAGTATCAAAAATGCTTCAATGAAAGATATTGATTTAACTGACAAAAAAAGAAAAAATGTTATTAAGTGGATAAATAATTTTTATAAAGAATATCAAAAAGATAAAAATATTAAAGGATTATATCTTCATGGGTCATTTGGAGCTGGTAAGAGTTATTTGATAGCTGCTTTATTTAATGAACTTTCAAAACTTAATGTTAAATCTATTATAGTTTATTATCCGGAACTTTTAAGAAGTCTTAAAGAATCTTTTAATGATGATTTTGATGATAGAATGCATAAACTTAAAACTACTGAACTTCTTCTTATTGATGATATTGGTGCCGAAAGTGTTAGTCCTTGGAGTAGGGATGAAATATTGGGAACTATTTTACAATATAGAATGGATGCTAAAATGCCAACGTTTTTTACATCTAATTTAAATAAAGATGAACTTATCAGTCATCTTGCGTATACTAAAAATGGTGTTGATATGGTAAAAGCCAAAAGAATTATTGAAAGAATTAATCAACTTACTACTGATATGGAACTTATAAGCGAGAATAGAAGAAAATAATTTCTTGAAAAGTTTAGTTTAATATCTTATAATTATTATAGAATTGTGGTGTGAAAATGAAAAAAAGTTTGATATTTATTATTGGTGTTTTTATGTTTGTTTCATCAACTGTTTTAGCCGCTCCAACAGGATCTAGTAATATAAGTTTTGGTGAATGTTACAGATTTGCAGATGGATTCAAAACAATTGGAACAAATGAAGGTAGTTATTATTATAAATATTGCTATAGAGCTACTTGTGAGAGTAATTCAAAATATAGTTTAGATCCAATGACATCAATTGCAACATATCGTTGCCAAAATGGTAATTACGAACCATATAGTCAAATTACTAGTGATGGATGTAGTAAATATAGTGGGACTTGTAAAACAGGAAGCAATCCTTACTGTACTAGAGTTGAGTTTGTTGATTGTAATAGAAAAAAAGATGGAAGTGCATATCAAAATGGTGGAAGTGTAACTCCAACTCAACCACAAAATAATACGACTACAAAACCAAGTAATAATAAAACAACTACTAAAGTTAATGGAGGAAAGAAAACAACGACAACTCGACGTATTCCAACAACTGGTTTTACTGCTCCACAAAAAACAACAACTACAACAGCACCAGAAATTTCAAGTAATAACAATATCAAAAATATAAAAATTAATGGTCAAGACGTTAGATATAAACAAGATAAAACTGATTATTCAGTTAAACTTCCTTATGATATGACTGAAATTGAAGTAACTGTTGAACTAGAAAGCAAAAGAGCTACTTATCAAGTAATTGGTAACACTAATATGCCTAATGAGGATACTCTTGTAAAGGTTATTGTTACGGCTGAAAATGGAGATACGAGAGAAGTAAACTTCAATATTACACGTTATAGTGTTGAAACAAGTGATTGTACTCTAGCAAATATTTATATTGAAGATTATAGTATTGAATTTTCTAAAAATAAATATGATTATACTTTAACTTTACCTAAAAATGTAAAATCTTTGGATATAGTAGTTGTTCCTACTCAAGAATTAAGTGCAACTTATGAGATTCGTGGAAATGAAAATTTAAAAAATAAAAGTGTTATCGATATTGTTGTTTTAAGTGCAGATGGAAATGAATGCAATTACCAAATAAAAGTTAGAAAAAATTCTAATACATGGAAATACGTGTTGCTAATTCTTTTATTAATTGGAGCATTGGCTACTGCTGTATATTTCTTATATAAATATTTAAAAAAGAGTAAAGGAAAATATAAATATGAGTAAAAGAGTTTTTGCTCTTTTTTTTTTATAAAAATAAATGTATAATTTATTTAGACTAGGAGTGATTATTATATGAGAGATTCAATTAATGGACTTTGGTTAATTGGGATAGTAATGACTTTGATGGTTTTTATCATCGCGTTTGTAGCTATAAGTTTGAATTATAGTAATGCTTATCGTATGAAAAGTGAAATGGTAAATGCAATCGAGCAGTATAATGGAATTAATGGTAATACAGTTCAAAAACTGGATAGAATTGCTAATAGTTATGGATATCGTACTTCAAAAAAATGTGCAAAAAAAGATGGTATAGATGTAATTGGGGTTAAAGATGGATATGTTACAAAAAATCCGACTGATGCCCAAAACTATTGCATTTATCGAACAGCTTCTGCTCAATTATGCAATTCAGTATATACTTGTGAGACTAGATATACATATGATATTGATGTTTTTTTCACTTTTGATTTACCTTTATTTGGTAATGTATTTACATTTACAGTAAATGGAGAAACAAATGAATTACTTTATCCTGAAGAGGCATATTTAAGTTAGAGATGTAAATTTTACATAAAATAATTGAATATGGAAAATAATAATAGTATAATTAAAACATAAATAGAATAGGAGATGTGTGTTTTAAATGAAAGATGCAACAGGAGAATTAAGTATGACTGCAGTAGCAGTAGTAGCAATAGCTGCAATATCGGTGGTATTTACTACACTAATCTGGCCTTCAATTAAGGCAAATATTGTTAGATCAACTCATTGTACAGAGGTAATTTCTTGTGATTGTAGTGGTAGTGGAAGTACATGTGCATGTAAATATCTAGACACTGATGGTGAAACAGAAATAGATGTTAAGTGTCCTAGAAAAGATGTAGAAGATACTACTAAATAATTTTTTAATTTATATGTAATGGAGATGATAACGCATGAGAGAAGCGATTGGTGCAACATGGATAATGGGTATCGTAATTGCTTTCATTGCGTTATTTTCAGGTTTTCTAGCTTTTTCTATTAATTACTCTAAAGCTTTCAAAGTAAAAAATGGTATAGTTGAAAGAATTGAAAAATATGGTGGAGTAAGCGAAGAAGCAAAAGAGGATATTACAACCTTTTTAAAGGGAATCGGATATAATGCAATCGGAAGCTGTGATAAACTTTTAACAGACGATAATTTGTCTTTTGCAGGTTTTAGAATTGATGAAGGAACAACGGCTCATCCAAATAAAAATGATAAATATAATTTTTGCATACAAAAAATTAATTCTAATTCTGCTACGGGGGATATGATAACTGCCTATTACAAGGTTTATGTGTTTTTTTCCCTTTCAATACCAGTATTTCAAGATTTTACTAAGTTCTATGTAACTGGTGAAACAAAAAATATATATTTTCCTAAAGATGGAAGTACTTTTGGAGGTTAACGATGAATGTAGTTATTGCAAATGAAAATAAAAATATAATTGATAGATTGAGTATCGATATAATAAAACGTATTGATGGAGAATATGAAGTGAGAGAATTAATGGGTAAACTTGTTAATCTTTACTTCAATAAAATGATTATTGACATAACAGCAATAAAAAATTATAGAAATCCTAATATTTTTGAAGAATTAAGGCAATATATTGATCCTTCAAAAGTTATAATATTACTCAATAGTGATTCTATTGTTAATAGCAAAGATTATATTTCGAGTATGATAAAAGCTGGATTTTATAATTTCAGTAGAAATTTTGAAGGAATTAACTATCTATATAATACCCCAAATGATTTCAGTAAAGTAAAACACTTTATAGATGATGAAAATGTCGAGGTTATACCTTATATAGATACAAATGCGATAGTTGAACAACCTTCCTTAGCTTTTGCTGGGAAAAAAATAATTGGTTTAATGAACTTAACAGATCATGCTGGAGCTAGTACGCTTACTAATATGATGGTAAGACAACTTAATAATCATGGGTATAAAGCATATGGAATTGAAATGTTTAGACAAGATTTGATTTATTATAGAAGTGAAAATTTATTTTCTTGTATGAATAAAAATGATCTTGATATAAAACTAAGACAACTAGGTGATGCTGAAGCCGTTATTATAGATTTAAATGAATTTGGTGAAGCATATGAGTATTGTGATGATATTTTGTATTTAGTTGAACCATCATATATTAAGTTAACTAAATTACTTAAAAAAAATAAAAATGCTTTTTTAGATAGAAAAAATGATAAAATAGTTTTAAACATGAGTTTTGTTAATGATGCTGATAAAGCTGATTTTGAATATGAATTAAAGTGTAAAATATTTGACATTATTCCACCTATTAATGATCGTAACAAAAATAATGAAAGTGTAAATGATGTATTATATAAATTAGGTTTTAAAAACGTAAAAACTATGTAATTTTGTTGACAATGTGTAAAACTATATTGTATAATGAGTTCATGTAGAGAGAGAAGGTATATTATGTTCAATTTAGCACAATTTTGTACTCAAACAAAAGATATATTAAGATTTGTAGGTTATATTTTAACTTTAGTTAAGGTTGCAATACCTCTATTAATTATTGCATTTGGTATTTTTGATTTAGGTAAAGCTGTTACTTCAGGAAAAGATGATGAAACAAAGAAAGCAGCAAAGACTCTTATGTGGAGAGCAATTGCTGGTGTAGCTATCTTCTTTATACCTAACTTAATTTTGTGGTTATTTGGTACAATTGCAGATTACAATGATGCATATGGAAAAGATGATAAAGACAGAAACTTTGATGTATGTCAAACATGTATATTGAAACCATGGAGTTGTAACTAAGAGTTGAGTAAATCTCAACTTTTTTTTATAAGTAAAATGTTATATAATGATTATATATTCGACAATTATTTCATTTTTGTTTTGTTAAATTATAATTGGTGATGAATATGAAAGTAAAAGTTATTGATGAATCACATGAAGAAGATTTAGAAAAAAGCGTAAATGCATTTATAAGTAATGTTGAGGTTATAGATATTAAATTTCAAGTAAGTGCATCAATATTTGCTGAAGAACAAATATATTGCTTTTCAGCGATGATTATATATAAAGAAGGTTAGTTATGAAAAAAAACAGTTTTTTAGAGGGAACAATTATTGCGACTTTAGCTATCGTTATTGTTAAAATTTTGGGTATGTTATATGTAATACCATTTTATGCAATAGTTGGTTCTAATGGTGGAGCACTTTATAGTTATGCTTATAATATTTATTTGATATTTTTAGGTATTTCTAGTGCTGGACTTCCGAATGCCATAAGCAAAATTATAAGTGAATATAATGCACTAGATAATAAGAGTGCTAAAAATATGGCATATAAACAAGCAAAAAAAATTATATTCATCTTTGCAAGTATATCTTTTATTTTACTATTTGTTTTTGCTGAAGAAATTGCAACCTTTATAATTGGAGATTTAAGTGGTGGAAATACGATAGCTGATGTAGCATTTGTTATTAGAGCTGTATCTCCAGCTATTTTAGTAATCCCGTTTTTAAGCATTACTAAAGGATATTTACAAGGACATAAATATGTAAAACCATCTTCGATAAGTCAACTTATTGAACAAATAGTTAGAATATTAGTTATATTACTTGGCTCATATTTAATAATAAATGTATTTAATGGAACAGTTTCTTTGGCGATTGGAGTTTCGGTTTTTGGAGCTTTTGTTGGTGGATTGTGTGCATACATCTATTTAAAATGTATAATTAATAAAAATAAAGGGCAATTGGATTTAACAAGTGAATTAAAAGATGATCCAATTTTAAAAAAAGAAATAACAAAGAAAATAATAAAATATGCAGTTCCTTTTATAATAATTAATATAGTTACAAACCTTTATAATTTTACAGATCAAATATTGGTTTTAAGAACTCTTGAATATTTGAAGTTAGATGCTAAAACTATTGAGTTTGTTGCTAGTGCAATAAGTACTTGGGCTCCAAAAATTAATATGGTTATAAACGCGATGGCGATGGGAATGACAATAAGCTTAATTCCGACGATAGTAAGTGCTTATACTAAAAAAAATATGAGTGAAGTAACTGATAAAATAAATCGTTCCTTATCTTTAGTATTTTTTATATCGCTTCCTTTAGCTGTTGGAATTTGTATTTTAAGAGAACCTGTTTGGCAAATATTTTATAATAGCAATGAATATGGTTATATGATTTTAGGATTATCTGTATTTTCTGCATTATGTGCTAATATGTATATGATACTTTCGACAATATGTCAAAGCCTAAATAAATTTAAATTGGTTTATTTAGTTAGTATAAGTGGATTTTTAACTAATGCAGTTATGGATGTTCCTTTAATGCTTTTATTTAATAAAATTGGATTACCTCCTTTTTTAGGAAGTATCGTTTCAAGTATATTAGGATTTTCAATAAGTGTAATTGTTGGTTTAGTTTCTCTTCATAGAAGTGAAAAAATTAATTTTAAATTCTTGTTTACTACAATTGTTAAAAGCTTGGTACCAATAACTATAATGATTTTGATTCTTATGGGTATTGAAATATTTTTACCTATAAATAACAATTTCCTTAAAATAATAGTTTATGGAATAGTTGGAGGTATTACTTATATTGGAATATCTTATAGTATGGGTATATTAACTGAGTTATTTGGAAAAGAATATCTAAACAAGATCATAAAAAAACTTACCTTTGGTAAGTTTGAAATAAAAAATTAAACCATGTACATTGAATTAGCAAAGTTGAAATCTGTTTGAGCATTGTTTGTAGTAGTTTTTACTGAAGATAAACTGTTTTCAAGATTAGTTACTCTTTGATCTAAACGAGCAATTTCTCTTTCAAGTTTGCTTATTCTAGCATCATAATCGTCATAAATAGTGTTAGAATTAATGTATTGTTGTTGTGGTATGTTGGTTGCCATATTTGGCATTACAACACCGGTATTCATTTGTGGATTAGTTTGATATCCATAAGAACCAAATTGAGAAAAAAAACTGTTTCTATCCTTTTTCATATAATCACTCCCTAGTGTATTATATGTTTTTTATGATAAATGTTTCATTTAGGAGGTATGTATATGAGACTTAGAAATGTTAAAGATGCAAAAAAAATAGTAAGTGAATCTAATTATGCTATAAATGATCCGGAAAGTATTAAAGGACATTTTAGTGAACTTTTTGGTAATGATAATGAAATTCATTTAGAAATAGGAATGGGTAAAGGAGACTTTATTATTGGAAATGCTTTAAAATATCCAAATATTAATTTTATTGGTATGGAAAAGTATGAATCGGTTATGGTTAGAGCTATTGAAAAACTAAATGATTTAAAGTTAGATAATTTAAAGTTAATTAGATATGATGCAACTTATTTGGATCGTGTTTTTGATCATGAGATAACTTCGTTATATCTTAATTTTTCTGATCCATGGCCAAAGAAAAAACATGCTAAAAGAAGATTAACTTCACCAATATTTTTAAAGCTTTATGATAATATTTTTAAAGGAAATCCACACATTGTTCAAAAAACAGATAATATTGGATTATTTGCGTATTCATTAGAGACTTTATCTAATTATGGATATAAGTTTAACCGAGTTTCTTTGGACTTAGCAAATGAAGATATTGATAATGTATGTACTGAATACGAAAAAAAATTTATGTCTTTAGGTATTAAAATAAATTATGTTGATGCTGTAAAGAAATAAATATTTGCATAGTATAAAGACAATAGCTATGCTATAATTAAAATAAATAGGAGGGGTAAATAGTATTTAAAAATTCTCTATTATTTGTTATAATGATACTATAAAGGAATGTTTTTATGAAGAAAATATTAATAATAATTATTGTTTTATTTGCTACAACAGGTTGTAGTGCTGTAATGAATATTAGAAAATCTAGTATCGATACAATAATAGATAATACAATTAATAGTAAATATAAGTTAAATAACCATATGAATCGTGGATTCAAATATTATTTGCCTAGACAATTGAAGGTAGAGAAAGTTGATGAAACGAATGAGATTATTAAACAGGATGAGTATGAATACTATTTATATGTTGATTTAATAAGTTATTATAATAAAAAAGATTTGAAATTTGAGAAAAATGATAATATTTATTATTCGCGTCTCTTATTTAAAGATGACAAGTTGGGAGTCATCGATGTTACTAATGACAGTGATGAATGTTTTGTAAAGGTTACTTATAATTATGCAACAATTGAAACAAAAGTAAATCTACTTGATTTAAATGAAACTATATCAAATATAATGATTATTTTATCTTCAATTAACTATAATGATGCTGTTATAAAAAATATACTTACAAATGAGTCAAAAGTCGAAGATGATGAAGTAGTTGAAGTGTTTGATAATAAGAAAAATGATAATTCTTCTTTAGATGTTGAAGAGGATGAATATTCTGGAAATGAAGAAGAAGATTATGATCCAGATGTTATAAATTAGAGGAGATGAAAGCCATGGGTTTAATGGATAAAGTAAAAAAAATATTATTTGATGAGGATGAAATAGAAGTACCTGTTAAAAGTGATGAATTGCCTAAAAGAGAAGTAAAAAAAGAAACTTTTCCATCCAGGGGATCATTTATTAATCATCATGAAAATACCGAAGTAGAGGAAGAAAATCCAATTAAAGAAGTAATTGTACCAAAAGAAAAAGAGGAAAAACCAGAGGAATTACCTCAAAGAAGAACTTTTAATTTTGTAGATGATGAAGATTTTGACTATATGCCTAAAAGAGAAGTAAAAAAGGAAGTTGAAGAACCAAAACCAAGCAGTAGATATTCAATGTATAATGCTTATGATGAAGTAAAAATGCGAGAAAACACTTCAAATTCTTCATTTCATGCTGGACTTCAAGAGGATAAAGATTATAAGAAATTAATAAAGACTGAAGAAAAAGAAAAGGATAAAAAGCCTTTTAAAGTAACACCAGTTATTTCACCTGTTTATGGATACATCGATGTTGATAAAAAAATCGTAGAACCAAAAAAAGTTGAGATAAAAGAAGAAAAAACTCAAATTAGAAATTTTGGACCAGTAAGTTATAATTCAGAAAAGATTTCTAAAGCTATTGAAAAAGAAGAAAAGGTTGAAGAAGTAGTTATTCCAGAAAAAATAGAAGTAGAGGATAGTTTTGATGATATTAAAACATCAGGTATAGAAAACGAATATTTGGGTAACAATAATATTGAGGAGTCATTTGAATCCACTAGTGAACTTGAAACTATAAATGATGCGGATAGTAAAATGCTAGAGGAAGATAATTATGAGTATACTCCTCAAACTATAGAAGAAAGTGAAGAAGAAAAACAAGAAAATGACAAGTTAGAGGATACTATAGAAACTGATCTTTTCAACTTAATAGATTCAATGTATAAAGACGATGAAGAATCAGGAGATGAAGAATAATGGAGGTCTTGGCTACAGTATTACCGATTGTTATTGATATATTGTTAATTGTATTGCTTGTAGTTAGTATAATACTTGTCATTAAATGCATATATATTATTAACAAAGCAAAAAGCATTGTTAATAATGTTGAAGAAAAAGTTAATAGTTTAAATGGAGTTTTCAATGTTGTTAATATGGTTAGCAATAAAATTGAAAGCATATCCATGAGTGTTGTTAACTTTTTTGAGAATTTAGTTATGAAATTCATCAAAGGAAATAAAGAAGAAGAGAGGAATGATAGTGATGAAGAAAGGTAAAATAGGAGCTTTAATAGCAGGAATTGGAATAGGAGCAGCAGCTGGAATGCTACTTGCACCTAAAAGTGGAGAAGAAACAAGAAAAGATATTAAAAATCAAGCAAAAAAATTAGGAAAAAAAGTTAAAGATATCGATTTAAATGAAGTTAAAGAAAACCTTGTTAGAGACTTTGATAAATTTAAAAATGAAATGAAAGATATGGACAAAGAAAAAGCTATGAAACTAGCTAAAGAACAAGGAACAAAACTTCTTAATAGTTGTGAAGATTTAATCAATGCAGCTAAAGAAAAAAGTGCTCCAATGATAGAAAAAACTGCTAAAGATATTAAGAAAAAACTTTCTGAAATGTTAGCTGATGCTTCAGAAAAGCTAAGTGATTAATAAATAAAATAAATTTATAAGATTATGCAAGTAAACTGCATAATCTTTTTTGTTGTCAAAAAAAATTTACAAAAATTTGTGTAAACTCCCCAAAACGACTTGAAAATCGGGGGGTATTATAAAATAAAATAGTAGAAAGTAG
>FR884150.1 GCA_000435515.1 Firmicutes bacterium CAG:582 | reverse complement strand
TCTCACTAAATAAAATATAACATTTTTTAAGATAGATTACAACAATATATAAAAGTAAACTTTACACAAACTAAAAACAGAATGTTTACTCTATAACAAATAAACTGTATAATTTGAATATAATAAGTGTGCAATAAGAAATCAAAAGTTGCACTAAAATTATATTTAACGATTGTAAAATTAATCATATTGGGGGGATTTGAATGAAGAATGAGATAATTTTATTTGAAAATCAAAATGTTAAATTAGAAGTTAATATGAAGGATGAAACTGTATGGTTGTCTTTAGAACAAATGGCAAAACTTTTTGATAGGGATAAATCGGTAATTTCTAGACATATCAAAAATATATTAGAAGAGGAATTAGATGATGCAGTTGTTGCAAATTTTGCAACAACTGCAAAAGACGGAAAGAAGTATCAAATCGATTATTATAATTTAGATATGATTATAAGTGTTGGATATCGTGTAAAAAGTAAAAATGGTATTATATTTAGAAAATGGGCTAATAAGATCTTAAAAGACTATTTGTTACAAGGTTATGCTTTAAACAAAAAAAGATTAGAATATTTAGAAAAAACAATTAAATTAATAGATATTGCCAATAGAATTGATGAAGGGTTAGAAAATAAAGATGCTAAAGAAATCCTAAAAGTAATAGGAAATTATTCAAAAGCCCTTGATCTTCTAGACGATTATGACCATAGAACTCTAGTAAAACCTAAAGGTAATGATAGTAAAAAAAGAATAAAATATGATGATTGTTTAGATATTATTAGTAAATTAAAATTTAACGAAAAAAGCGATATTTTTGCTATTGAAAAAGATAGAGGACTAGAAGCAATTATAGGTGATATTTATCTAACATTTGATGGAAATGATGTATATAAAAGTGTAGAAGAAAAGGCATCCAATTTTTTATATATGATTGTTAAAAATCATGTTTTTGTAGATGGAAATAAAAGAATAGCTGCAACAATGTTTATCTACTTTTTAAACTTTTATGATATTTTGTATAAAGATGGCAAACAAGTTATTGATAACAATGCTTTAGCTTCATTAACCTTAATGATTGCCGAATCTAATCCAAAAGAAAAAGAAGTTATAATTGATTTAATTATGAATTTCCTAAGTTAAAAATGGTTTGGTAGGATCTTTTAAGTGAACTATTAAACGAGTTCAGTAATTAAGTAATTTATAAAGAACATAACAATTAGTAGGAAAGTTATAATAATTAGAAGAGCAAAACAGGCTGATATTGATAAAAATTTATATATCGAAGGCAACAATGAAATACATAAGTTTGCAAAAGATAATGATTGCAAGAGGGTGGAGTTTAACTGTTGGGACTTCAATTCTAATGCTCTTGAATTTTACAATAAACTAGGATTTATAGAGCAGAGAATTGTATTTGAAAAAGAAGATAAAAAATAATTTTTTTTTAAAATTTTAGATGTTATAATAAAACTATACGAAGGAGAAATGAAATGAGTAGAAATTTAAAAATATATTTTGGAGGATCTATAAAAGGTGGCAGATCTAAAGTTGAAGATTATAAAAAGATAGTTGATTATTTAAAAACTATAGGAACAGTTTTAGATGAACATGTTGCCGATCCTAATTTACAATCTTCTGGCGAGTCGATTACTTCTACTGAAATCTATAATCGTGATGTCAGCTGGATTAACGAATGTGATATTTTAATCGCAGAGGTAACAGTTCCATCACTTGGGGTTGGTTATGAAATTGGATATGCTGAATCATTAAATAAAAGAATCATTTGTCTATATCAAAATGATGAAAGCATTTCAGCTATGATTAAAGGAAATAATTCCATAACTCATATATCATATGATGATGTTGACGAACTACTAACTAAACTATCTACATATTTTAATTAGAAGTATACATTGTATGCTTTTATTTTTATGTGTTATATTAAAAAGGGTGTAAAATGGATAAAGAAAACATAATCAAAAATTTAAAAAATAAAAACGTTTGGTTTGAATTAGAGGAGCATCAAGCTGTATTTAATATGGGTGATTTGGATGAGGTGAATTTAAAATATAAAAATCGTGATGCTAAAAATATTTTTGTAAGAGATGATAAAAAGTTAAATTATTATTTAATTACGATTAAAGGTGATAAAAAAGTTGATTTAAAACAATTTAGAAAAAGTTTTAACACGCGTAATTTAAGTTTTGCATCAGCTGAAGATTTGATGAGTATTTTAAAACTTATTCCTGGCTCTGTAAGTCCTTTAGGTATATTGAATGATGAAAAACTAAAAGTAAGATTTTTTATAGACAAATTTTTCTTAAATGATAATGGTATAATTGGAATACATCCAAATGAAAATACAGCAACTTTATGGATAAAAACTGAAGATTTAATTGAAATCATAAAAAATCATGGAAATACAGTAGACATAATTGACTGTTAAATTTGCAATTTTTTTATAAAAGAGTATAATAACAAGTCCTGGAGGGGAAAATATGCCAATAGAAAATATAAAAATTATTAGAGATGGTGAAATAATTCAAACAACCGGTATAGATGGATTATTACTTGAAAAAGTCGGTATTTATGAATATTTAAATTTAACAAAAAAAATATATGAAGGAAAGTCTTTAACTATTCAAATAAAAGATTCTACAAGTGTTACGTATGCAGTTTATAAAGAAGAAAAATTATCTTTATTAAAAAAGATAGTAACCAAGTTTAATAAAGAATTTTCATTACAATATGAAAAAGATGTTGGACTTAAAATCAGTACTGAGGATATGAGTAAGCTTAGTGATGAAGAATATTCATTTTTATCAAAAGAAACTAAAAGTTTTAAAAAAGGATTATATCAAATAAAAAATTATTTTGATCAAAGTGATTTGGAAAATAAAGAAAGTGGAATAAGCCGTTTATTAAATTTTTACTATGTATTTTATAAACAATGTATAACTACATTTGATGAGGAAACAAATAAGCGTATTCAAGAAATGTCAGCCTTATTAAACTACTTAGGTGTTAATGTTATAGGAACAGAATTTAATTATAGCCTTGATAAACAAAGCGATTTAATAATTTCTCAAGAACTTCAAACATTACTTGAAGAATCATTTTATATTAACATTACAAAACCTGAGTCATTGGATATGACAGATGAGCTTATATATATCGATACTTTAAGAAATTCAATATTTGACCAACTACCAAAAAATATGGATTTCTTTGGTCAAGTATGTTCTTTAAACAAATATTTATATAATGCAATATTAACTGAAAATCAAGATCAAATACTTGAAACAGTTTCAGAAATACTAAAAATAAAAAAAGCATAAGAGTGGTTAAACTATTAACCATTTTTTTATTATGTAAAATTTGCAATGAAAGTGTAAATATGATAAAATACAACTTCGAAAGGGGTTCTTTATGGAATATTTTAGTAAAAAGGACATAATAAATTATGCTTATTATATATTGAATACTGCTAAAATGGAAAGAATCGATATAGATGGTTCAACGTATCATCATAACACTGATTATCAAGCAGGGATTTGGGTAGTTGCACATGGAATTTTGTCGATGAGTTCATTAAATAGGATTGGTCTAGCTAGTTTTAGTGAGGATGAACTAAAAAAGTATTCCGATATAGAATCTCATGTGAATGGCATAGACAATGTCTCTTTATCAGTTGCTGGGTTACAAGATTTATATAAAGGAGAAGAAGAGTATGATTCTTCTTCTGTAGATAAATTGGATATTATTGTAGATAGCAGTATTAAAGCTTTTAGAAACTCTACACATTACGGAAACGAGTTCTTATCTAGAGGTGATATTCATCCAAAATACATAAAATCAATAGATGTTAGAATAGAAGAATATTTAAAGAAAAACAAGTTTCTATTTAAAAATTAAAATCCATATTTGGATTTTTTTTATATAAAAAGGTTTTAAAATATAATATAATAAAAAGGTGACTTCATGCATCACTGAATTTATTCTGTGATGATACTTTTAATTGAAGTTTTATAGATATTATTGTTGGGAGTTTATTTTTATGAAAAGTGATACTAAAAATGTAAAAAGATTATTTAATTATTATAAAAAATATCCGACTTTGGTTATACTTGTAATTGTTTTAAATCTTTTATTTGCCTTTATTTCTTTACTATCTCCAATATACGAAGGAAAGTTATTAAGCTATTTTGAAAATTTTGATATAACGAAGATCATCACTGTTGCATTAACTTTAGTAGTAATCAGAATAATTATTGAAATAGTTACTAATTTATGGTCAAGAGTTATTCTTAAATTGAATGCTAGGGTTAACTTTGATTTAAAAAGAGACATGCTTGAAAGTTTAACCAACTTTGAAGTAAAAAACTTTGATAACACTAATTCGGGAATGTTTGTTTCAAGACTTAATAAGGATACAACTGAGTTATCTCAATTATTTGATGATGTAACTGATGATTTATCAGGAATAATTTTAAATATTAGTTTTATTGTCTATGTTTTCTTTTTAAATAAATATTTAGGTATCTTTCTTGTATTAAATGTAATATTAGTTTATTTATTAACAATCTTAAAATTAAAATATTATAAAAGAGTAAGAAAAGATTATAAGATAAAGGATGAGAAAACTGTAGGATTATACACAGATGTTGTTCGTGGTATAAGAGAGATAAAAGATTTAAATTTAAAGGATACTATTCTTAAAGATGTTAATAGTAAAACTAAGGATTCAATTGATGCGGAAACAAAAAGCATTCACACAAGAAGAACTTGGAATAGATATATCGCTGCTTTTCAACATATTTTAGATTTTATTTTTGTTATTTTATCGGTATATTTTATTAAGAAAAATATGCTAGAGGTTAGTTCATTTTTAATAATATTCCTATATAAGAATAAAGTATTAAATTTAATAACTTTTATAACTGATATGTTAGAAAGATTTGCTGACGGAAAAGTCGCAGCTACTCGAGTTTTTGATATCATATATTATAATACGTTTACTAAAGAAACTTATGGAACAAAAGAAATAAATGACTTAAAAGGAAATATTGAATTTAAAAATGTTAAGTTTAAGTACAACTCCAAAGAGTTATTTAACAACTTAAGCTTCAAAATACATGAACATGAAATGACAGCTATTGTTGGTAAAAGTGGAGAAGGTAAATCATCGATTTTAAAATTGATTAACAAAAGTTATAATGTCGACAAAGGTAGTATCTTGATTGATAACATAGATATCAATGAACTTTCAGAAAAAAACATAAAGGATAATATGTCAATTGTATCTCAAGCTCCATATATATTTAATCTATCAATAAAGGACAATATCCGCTTAGCTCGTCCATCAGCAACAGACGAAGAAATAATTGAAGTATGTAAGAAAGCTAGAATCCATGATTTAATAATTGAAATGGAAGAAGGTTATGATACAGTTGTTGGTGAAAATGGAGTGATATTAAGTGGAGGTCAAAGACAAAGAATCGCGATTGCTCGTGCATTAATCAAAAATTCAAAAATTATTTTATTTGATGAAGCAACAAGTGCACTTGACAATAGCAATCAAGAGAAAATAAAAAAGATTATGAAGGATTTAGCTAAAGATCATACAGTCATAATTGTCGCACATCGATTATCAACTATAGTTGATGCAGATAACATTTTAGTTTTAAGCAACCATAACATAATTGCTAAAGGTACACATAAAGATCTTATGAAAAAATGTGATGAATATAAAAAATTATATGAAGTAGAAGAAAATTAGAAAAGTAATTTAGCGTAAAATTGTTAAATTATTTTTTTTGCTTTAATTGTATATGTCAAATGAGTTATAATTTAATTAAGTAATATACTTTAAAATACAATAGGGAGTGAAAACTATGGAACATTCTGCTTTTTACAATCAAATACAAAATCCTTTAAATGATCAGGATGTACTTTCTAAATTGCTTGATGTTTATGCTACTAGCTTTGGCAGTATGGGAGGATTTTATGGTAAATTAACCCAAACTGTAGAGAAGGAACATAATAAGGGAGAATATTATCGTGCTGATGCTGATAAATTTTATGCAATATTGTTTAATAAATGGAAAAATAGCATAGTAGCCATAACTAAAGAAGAATTTATTGAATTATATAAAAAGGGTAGCTATGGTTATGATTTTATTAAAATGAGACAATATTTAAAAAACGTTTCAGATGTAACTACTATGGCTGAAGCAAATAACATCTTCTTTGGAAAAAAGGGTGATAAGGAATTAGAGGATGCCTTGGATAAATACCGTTGGTCTTCTTTTGGTGAGGTCAGTGGTTGGGTTCACGTTTGTTCAAGATATTTAACTGCTAAAAAAGATGACTATCCAAACGTAGAACACAGATTATATATCGATTGTGAATCACTCGATACCTATAAAATAATCAATATACTTGTAGAAAAATGTGATAAATATCAGCTTCCTTATTATTTTAAGTTTGATCAATATGGCAACCGAGATGATACAGTAGTAATATATTCTTCAACAGAAAATCTTAATAAATATCTTAATATTCTAAAAGAAATGCAAAAAGAATATCCAGAATTAATATCTAGAATGAAAGATCCGCCACTTCTTACAGGACGCATTGATGGTTGGATTGGGTATGGTTCTGAACCAAATAAATCTATTGATGGTAAAAAAACTTCTTTTAACAAAAAACGTGCAACCATAATTGAAAAAGCCATTGATGAAAGTTCTAAAAGATGGATTAATTTTCAATTGAAAGAAAAAATAAATGTTGATGGAAAAGAAGTTTTATTCAAAGATTATTTTTCTTCTAAAATAACTGACGAATTAATTAAAGAATTGGAAGAAAAATATCAAAGTGTAAAAACTCATTTAATGAATCAATCTAAAAATTCAGGAACAGCATTTAATGAAGAGGACGTTATAAGAGAAGTAGGATATACTTTAGATAGCTTACAAAGAAAAGAAAAAATATCAAATGATATTTCTACAATTATAGATAAATTTATGATTTATTTGAGAAAATATGGGTACGAAAAAATGTCATCAACAACCATTGATTTAGGAAATGGAATATCGCTTACAGCACATTCTATTGAAAAAGTAATCCATGAAATATCACCAGAAATTCCAAAATATGATCCAAATTTTTTGGCATCTCTAAAAAGCAAAATTGAATTTGAATCACAAATATCAAAACTAGATATTGATCCCGAAAAATTTTGCTTTGATGTTGATGCCGTAGAAAAAATAGATAAATGTTATAAGGTTCCAGAAATAGATGATTCCTTATTAGAAACATTTAAAATAAGCAGGCCTGTTGCCAATTTTCTTACTAAATATGGAATAGATTTAAATAATTTGCCAAGCAGTTTCACTACAGCAATGCACGGTAAAAATGCAGCAAAGGCGAATGAAATTGATTATGCTTTGGCTTATGATAGACCTTTTAATACTAAAGAAATTGAAATGGTAAACTTAAAAGATATAGTCGGAACTTTTGCAATAGGAAGTAATGATATGAGTATTTTACAATGTATTTCATATTTTTATCATGATAAAGATAATTATGGTAAAAGAGCATTAAATAATTTGGATAAAGATATTCTTGAGAATTTGGAAAAAATAAGCACTTTAAACGAACCAATAAAATTGGCAGAAATTGGTGGTAAATATTATGTAACTCAAGATGGAAATCATCGAACATTTTATGCTATCTTAGCTTATCTGATTTTAAAAGAAATCTATAAAAATGATGCAAAAGAGCTAGAAAAAATAGAAAGTCAATTTATGGTAAAAGCAGAGGTAACAAAAAAACTGGGATATGATAAGATTGACAAAATATGTTATAGTTTACAAAAGAGTGGATGTTTTGATATAAAATTCGTTCCCAAGGATGACAGTAAGTTTCCAATGATTCAAGTAAATGATAAACTTTATGAAATAGGAAGTGAAGAGGATTTTATTAATCTTTTCAAAAAATATATGTCAACGGTGGATAAAAATTCACCAATGTATAGTAATATTATAAATAATTTACAAAAAATTGGTGTTAATCTATTAGGCTTATCAGCAAATTTAGAAACATCATATAATCCAGAAGATTATGCTGAAATCTTAGATGAACTTGATTTAGAAGAAGAAAAGAATTTGGAAGAAGAAGGTCCGAAATTAAGTTAAGTGTTATAAAAGTATAAAGAGATACCAGAAGAATCAATCAAAAAAAATTAGATGGAAATTTTTCCATCTTTTTTCTATGTTATGCATTACTAAGAATTTAAAATCCAATTGATAATTGCTTTTTTTATTTCATAGTACTCATTTTCTTCAAATTGCATATTCACTATACAAAACTTTTTATTAGCAATATGAGAACAAAACATGCATTCATATAAATTAAAGCAGTCTTGAATAAATAAAGAATTACTAATTTTGTTTGAACAAACAACATTATAACTATTGCTGCAATTTCTTGAATCATCAGTTCTTATACAAAAATTACAAGTACTTGATCTTTGAGAAGCTAAAAGATATTCTGAGTTACCACAGGAATCACAATACACAATGTTTTTGCATTCTCGACAATCGGTACATCTATAAACGTTAACACATCCATAAATCGTATCGCTTTTTATCACATTGATAGAATCGTAAACTCTTTCTGTTGTGGTTAAATTTATAGAATTCCACATATCTATTAATTCTTGAAGATTAGAAAATTCTTTTTTTGGAAGCATCCAACCAATCGTTTTATCTCGTTTTTCCATATTTTCATTTGTAATAAATTTTTTAGAATTTATTGAATCCGCCCAAGTTATTTCATTAGTAGTTGAATCAATAACCTGTTTTGGTATTTTTATATCAAAAGCTACCTTATCTAGTAACTCTTCAAGAGAGTAATTATTGTCTGTATCAAATACATTATTGAATATTTTATCAACAATGTCTAAAGCCAATTTATCATTCATTTATTATCAACCTTTCTAGTAGATGAACTTAGCAATATATCTTTTAGATTAACATTATTACCAATAGTAAATTTACAATCAGTTTTTAACACATTATTTTTTTCCAAATTATTTGCTTTTTTTATTCTAGGAATACTTTCATAACTAATAGTAGAGGCTTTAAAAGCAGGAAGTAATTTATCGTTTGAATCAATTCTAAGAATACACTCGCGATTGTTTAATTCCGTTAACATCTTAATTTTTTTATCTCTAGTGTCATCAAGCGGTATTTTCATATTAAAATTATCTACTAAAATATTTGCATCCATTTTAGAAACTCTAAAAATATAATAGTTAATAACATTAGCAAAAATTGCATTCTTTAGTTTATCAGTAATTTGACTAAAATATTGTCCAGCTAAAATTAATGAGAGATTATATTTTCTAGCTTCAGCTAAAAATCTACATAATATTGGATTCTCTATAACGGCAACTTCATCAACAATAAATATAATATGTTCATTAAAACTATGATTTTGAATTAAAGATAATAATTGTTGCATAACTAATCCAGAAATGGTTTTAGTAACTTTATCTCCCAGTTTTGTTCTATCCAAAGAAAACAAAGTTAAAAAATTATCGTATATAGTTTTTCTTAAATTATCTTCATTAGTTTGATTGTTAAAAACCGGAATCATTTCCATTTCATCAATAAATGCAATGATAGGGGAAACTGCTTCTCCATATGCTTTGGTTTTTAAATCGTTAAAGTCAGTTAAAAAGAATTCAATAACACTTATTGGTAATTTGTTTTTAAGTTTTTTTATTAAAAAATTTCTATATTCTAATTCTAATAATATTTTTCTTAAATTGCTGAAATTAAAGGAATTATCCAGTAGAAGAACATAGATACTATGTCTTAAAACTCTTTCAAGTTTAGAGTTATATTGATCAGCTATTAAAGATTTAAAAAGTTCAAGTAACAGCTCAGTTGATGAAATAACATCATCAGGATTGTTTATGAATAAATCGATACTATCCAAGGTTGTTTTAAAATCAATCACTCGGCTAATTCCACCTATGTCATCCTCTAATGTCGCATGCGGATCAATTATCACAATTTTATATCTTTGTTTCAGATCACTGTTTTTATAAATATTATTTATAAGTAAACTTAAAAATTTAGATTTACCAGTTCCACTTGCACCTAAAACAACAGAATGTTTATCAAAACTAAAATTATTCTGATTTAGATAAAAATCCCCCTGTAAATAAGGAAATGTATCGATTTTAAAAATAGAAGAGTTTATATCCGTACTAAGCAAATGTAATATTTTATTTATATCTAAATATTTTGGTGCACTTTTAAAAAAATACCTTTTATTATTATCAAAATCAACTGATAAAATATTTGTTGGATTACTCAATAATAACCTGTATTTTTTTTCGTTTCCGTTTTTAGTTAAATAAATAACAATTTTTTTCTTAATATTATTTTTAGATAGTTTCTTAAAAGTTATTTCTATGAAATTGAGTGTTCCCTTATTTTTAATTTCTAGATAGTTTATTATGTCAATAATATTGTTTTCTGTATTTGTAAAAAACGGTAGGGATAGGTAAGAATAATATAGTTTATTATTTTCAATATTCTTCATTAAAAATGCATTTAAACCATTAATTGTTGCTGGTAAACTACAATCAGATTTTATAAAATATCTTAATTGATTACTATTGTTTTCAATTATTATTTTCCAATTTTTTAATAACCCATTATAATTAGATATAACATTTATTAAATCTTCCCATTCTTTTTTTAAAACATAATTTTTAGTAAGATATATTTCTGATGTTTTATACATAATTTGATACCTCTAGTAAAATAGTATCAAAAAAATAAAATAAAAAACTGACTTTTAGTTTTCAACTTTTGTCAGTTTAATATATTGGAACTAAAAAATCAGTTACACCATCATGATAATATTCCAATTCAGGAGTATTCTTTAAGTTATATTTGCAAGATGGTAAAAATTCTAAGTAAAAGCGGTGAGACATCTCTTGAATATCTTTAGCTTTTTGGGAATTAATTCTAAACATAAGATACTTACTTTCAGGAATAATTACTTTTTTAAAGCCATTAACTTTTGTTTCATAAAGAACATAGTAACCATTACACTTTTCACGAAGATTATCACTGTAAGTAACCATACCATATTTTATATCTCCATATTTCTCTTTATATTTTAGTTCAGTAGCTATAAAAAATTTTGGAGCATCTTCTCCGATTTTTTTATTATCAGTTTTAATACCTAATGCATAAAATATAAACTCTTCTTTTTTTATAATGTTATATTCCAACTCCTGAGTTATAGTTATGTTTTCATTAAATATAATTCTTGGAAAATTTTTGAGCTTGGAAAGTTTAGTTACTTGACTTGGTTTAATACCATGAAAATTTTCAAAAGCTCTTGAAAAAGCTGTTGCACTTTCATAATTGTATTTAATAGCAACATCGATAACTTTCATATTGCTATTGTATAAATCAAATCCAGCATTTGATAGACGTCTTTTTCTGATATATTCTGAAAGGGGAATATTAGTTATTAAAGAAAAAATTCTTTGCATTGTGTATGAATTTACTCCCATCATTTTAGCTAAAACTTCATATTCAATATTGTTTTCTAAGTTATTATCTATATATTCAGTTATTTTATTTAAACACTTATAAATATTCAACGTAATCACCTATAACCATTTTATCATATGTATGATTATTTTCCTAAAATAAATTCATTAGAGTATGATATAATGATAATATAAAAAATATTGAATTTTTACTAGTAAACATAGCAAAAAAGTATAATTTAAGTAAAAATTGGTAAATTGCTGAAAGCTATTTGAAATATAAAAATTTGAAGGAGTAAATATGATTGAAAAATTAAAAGAAAAATATGTGTTTTTTGATATAGATGGAACTTTATCTGAATATCGATATAATGATAGATTATATGCAAGTGGGGATTCTGAACTTGGTTGTCAATCTCTTGAAGACTTATTATTTAACGATTTATTTTTTCAGGCAAGGCCTCTTAAAACAATGCAAAAGCTAATTGAAAATTTAAAAAGTGAGAATATTTTTATTTTAGGAGCTGCTGTAACCAATAATGAAATTGAACAAAAATATAGATGGTTAGAAAAATATTATCCAAACATTAGAAAGGAACATATATTTTTTATAAATTCTACTTCATTAAAACCAGAAGTAATACTTGAGTGTTGTAAACATTACAATATCAGTGTAAATGATGTAGCCTTTGTAGATGATAGACTTGATGCTTTAAGAAAAGCCGAGTCTTTAGGTATAAAGTCTTATCATCCTAGTTCTTTTACGGAATAGCTATAAATTAATTTATATATTAAGCAGTTTGTTAAACCTATTAAAGTTTGCACCATCTTTTTTTTTGAATCTATTCTTATTTATTTTACAATCAACTATGATATTTAGGTTAATTTTGATATAATTTTATTAGAAAATTACTTGAATTATTGGAGGCTTACATGGATAAGAAAGAAATCTTAAAAAAAGTTGATATATTATATTTAATGTGGAAGCAAGGAAAACTTGGTGGAGAAGTTATGCCAGAAGATGCAAATCCAGGTTTAGAAAGAAAATCATTAGAAAATTATTTATATTTTACGTTACCAATGGCGCTTAATTATCAAAGAAATTCTTACACATTATGGGAAAATGCTTTAAAAACTTATAATGATGAGCAAACAAAGTTTGTATTTAATCCACAACTTTGTTTAGAAAAAAATTTTGAAGAAGTACAATATGCACTTACTAAATATAAAGTTGCTTTGCAAAGCCAAAAGCAAACTGAGATATGGTTAAAACTTTGCTCAACGTTTGTAGAACTGTTTGATGGAGATATTAGAAAATTATTTGATGAGCTAGATAATGATGTTGATAAAATAAGAGATTTTATCCAAGTTAAGAACAAAAAGAAATTCCCATATCTTTCAGGAAATAAATTATGCAATTATTGGTTATATGTGATTTATCAATATACAGACCGAAACTATACAAACATAGAAAACTTAACTGTTGCGCCTGATACACATGTTATAAAATCAACTCATAAGCTTGGACTTATCAGTGACAAAGAATTTACAAGTCCAGATGTCCAATTAATTGTAATTGATAAGTGGAATAAACTATTTAAAGGAACTAAATATAAGCCAATAGATATTCATACAGCTTTATGGTTATGGAGCAGAAATGGATTTATTGATTTAGATGAAAGTGTATTAAATTCAAACGATATGAAGAATAAAATTAAAGATTCCTATGAACAAAATAATTATTTAGAAAAATATAGAAGAAGAGATTTACTTCCGTTTGAGAAAATGATTTTTGATAAAGTTATAGATTTAATTCCAAAGAATGGAAATGTTTTAGATTTAGGTTGTGGAAATGGATATCCATATTATTATTATTTCTGTTCTAAAGGATTTAATCTTTTAGGTGTAGATTTCTGCGAAAAACATATCAATGAAGCAAAAAAGATAAACGCTTCAGCTTCGTATTTGGTTGGAGACATCGAAACATATAAGATTGATAAACAATATGATTTAATTATGATGTTATTTTCTTTATTACACTTACCAAGAGAAAAACATGAAGAAATACTTCAAAATATTTATAATCATTTAAATGATAAAGGAATTTTACTTCTTACCCTTAGAGATGAAGATGCTGGTATAATAAAATATAAAGATAACTTTTGTAACCAAGAAATGATGTGGAGTTATTACGATTATAAAACTTATATCGATATGCTTTCTAAAATAGGCTTTAAAGTGATCTTCAGTGATAATCAAAATAAATATGGAATTGAAGAAAGTCATAATTGGGTGATTTTACAAAAATAAAATAACAAAAGCAATAAAGAACTGGTTGGTTGCTGAATTTGGTATAGAATAAGGTAAAAATATATTTGTTAAGCAAAGTGTTATTCTAGATGCTCTTGTAAAACGTTAAATAAAAACTCTGCTCAAACATCTAATTCTATACAAATATAAAAAGCAAATATGTTAAAGTAATACCCTTAAAAGATATTTGAAAACTCTAAAGTTTTCAGATAAAATAATTTTTAAATTAACGAGGAGACAATATGGAAGATTTAATAATTGAACAAGATATAGAAAAATATCCATACTTAAAAGAATTAGCAAAATATACAATTTTCACATCAAAAGAAGATGTAGAAAAATTAAAAAATGGTGATAAGATCAATATTGATAATCAAAATGTTTCAATTGAATTTTTAAAAAGAATTTTAAATAATGATCTATATTTTGAATATGCATTAAAATACTTTAAAGGTGATATAAATACCTTTCAAGTTACTTACATTATAAATGGAGATACAGGATCCCTAGTTCATTATAAAAAAAATACTATTATAAAAGCTATTGAACATCTTGTGTCATCGGGGCAAATAATATTAAATCAAGTAGAGCAAGAAAGGTTAAATAGGTTAAGAAATAGTATTTCTTTTAAAATATTTTTAGAGGAACTAAAAGAAGATAATTACAATATAAATATCGATGGAACTGAATATTCTATTCCTGTTGAGCAAATTATATCTTTTATGCAATTACCTAACGATCAATTTGACAATCTATGTTCAAATGTAGAAATACAAGAGATAAATGGAGTTAAAAGAGAAAATTTTATCTATGCGGCATTTAATTTTTTTAGAGAAAATGAAATATTAGAAGAATATTTGCTACCTGATATTATTGTTAATCATTATAATGGTATAAAGTCATTACAAAAAATAGATTTACAAGCTATAAATAAACATTTAGAAACTACTGATACTCTATATCAAAATGTTCAAATAGATAATGATTTAGAGAACAAAATTTTTTGCGGATTACCAAAAGATTCAACACTTTTAGAAAAGGCAATTTATATTTATATAAAAATGTGTAAGTTATTGACATATGATGAAGAATATTATGCAGTTAATCAAAAAGGATATGCCGCAATAAAACACAAGGATACAGAACACGTTTCGGCGGTTACACTTGAAAACAACCGAGTTGTATGTTATGAATTTAATTTGATATATACAAAATTGTTGGATAAAATAGGAATACATTTTAGTAGTAATTATAAGAGTTTGTTTGATGAGGATTATGGATCTGTTCATGTAAGTTTAGATTTTAGAGCAGGAAAATTTTTAGTCACCGCCGATTCTGTAACGTCAATTCTTTTAGGAGACATTGCGCAAGCAAAACTTAATCAACCTTTAATTGGGATAAAATGTATTAATAGAAATTTGCAAACTCAACAAGAATTTAAAGAATCACTTAGTAGAATGTATCAATTAATTGCTAGTCAAGAAAAAAAACTAACTAAGAGTTCTCAAGTTGAACATACTCAAACTTTAGATGAGTTGTTGGATGAATATTCTAAGTCTACAGATAACATTCAAGAAATAAGTTTAAATGAAAGATTAGCTATATTAATAGATAAGGTAAATTCTACTGAAATGGTTGGAATTGATTCATTATCATATATCATACAATTAGAAAAAATATTATTTACTCCTGAACAAATAGGTAAGAATATTGCTTTTACTATTGTTAGAAATAATATTCCTATAGATGATAGTAAGATTGCCATGGCAAGTGCAATATTTACATTGAATGAACAAGGTTTCCAAGAAAAGCCAAATCAAAATATCTATTATTATTTTAATCCGAATAGTAAGCTTATTTCTATAACCAAAGAAGAACTACAAAATAGATTTAACGATAAAGTATTTGAGTATATTCTTGAAAAAGATCCAAGAATTCCAGGTATAAATGAAAATGGAGAATTGAAAAAATGATTGAAGATTTAAAAAATATTAATGAAAAATACATTGAAAAATATAAAGAAAATCCGAAAGAATTAAAAAAGTATGAAATAATAAAGAAAATATTAAATGAAAAAGACTGTTTTTTAAAGATGAATATAGAATATGCCTATGCCATATTAAGAGATTTAAAAATCCCTGAAGATCAAATTAGAAATGTGTATCTTGAATTGATAAGCATTAATTGAAAGATAAGATTTTAATTATAGGACACTTACAAATTTGTTGAATTAGATAGGAAGATGAATATGGATTTTATATTAGCACAGATATTTGCTTTTCTTTCATCGTTATGTTTATTATTTAGTTTTTGGCAAAGAAACAGAAAGCAAATTTTATTCTTTCAGGTATTGGATAGTTCTTTTGATATATTACAATATTTCTTATTAGGAGCTTATACAGGAAGTTTAATAAGTTTATTAGGAGCAACTAGAGCTTATACTTTTTCAAAAACAAATAATCGCTTTTTTCTAATATTATTTTTGATTTTATATACGATAAGTAGTTTGATTACATATAATGGTTTTATGAGCATTATTCCTTTAATAGCAGCTTTAACTTATACAATAGTAACTTGGAATAAGATAGAAAAAAATATCAGATTATTTTCTATCTTGGTATTTATTTTGTGGTTTATTTATGACATTTTTGTTAAAGCATATGTAAGTTCTATTACAGATATTGCCTTGATAATATCAAATGCTATAGCTTTTTATAATTTAGATATAAAAAAGAAAATATTTATAGAATGAATATAGTTATTAACAAAATTAAATTATTTGTAATAAATTCATTAAACATATGAAAAAAATACAGGTATATGTAAGTTTGGCAAGAATCATTGAAAATTATTTATACTGAAAAAACAGCAATGGATATTGTTCGATTGTTAAATAAAAGCAGCTGAAAAAAGGAGAAATTATGAAAAAAACAATACTAATATGTGGACTTATAGTTTTATTATTAACTGGGTGTAGTACTTCTACAAAAGAAAAAACAACTGATATTCATTCTTTTGAAGGAACTATAGTGGAATGTGAACAAAAATCTATGATTGTACGTCCAAATGAAAGTGAAGACGAGTACAAGTCAAGCGATAAATTTAAGATTGATTATGTTGATGGTTTTGATTCATGTAATGTTGGAGATGTAGTTAAAATAACTTATGAAGGTGACATAAATGAGATCTATCCAGCACAAATTAGTGTAACCAATATAGAATTAAAATCGTCAGAAAAAAACAATGTTTTAAAAAAAATCAATTCTATTGTTGAAAATGGTCCCATAATGTCATCTAATCCTTTCGATTATATTAAAGCAAGTCAAAAAATTTATGAGGAATTGTTAGATAAACCTGAAGAGACATTCAGATATGCATTCAGTGATTTAATTCAATCTTATGAAAACAATAAAAGTGATTTAATAAATTATATTGAAGCATTATTATGCAGAGAAATAAATACGAATTTTAAATATGATTTTGAATCAGCCTCTGACTATATAGAAAAATATAAAGAATTTTTATCAACAGATTATAAGTCTTTTAATAAATATGATATTTATGCTAAATTAATATTGAATGAAGTATAAGATTATAAACTTTTTTGAAAAAGAGTTAAACATTGTTTAAAATAAATATTAATTTAGGTTGAGAGGATTTGATAAAATGTATTTTCCCAAGGATATGACTTTTCAGTATTTCTTCTTTAATACATATATAGGTTATTTTATACAAGCATTACCAATATGTTTATTTGTTGGAATAATTTATTGGTTTATAAAACTTAAAAAAGATAAAACCACAACTGTTAGTCAAAAAATATTTTCATGTATTTTTGTTTGTTATATTACGGGTCTTATTTGTTTAACTATTGGCCATGGTTTAATGAATGAGTTATGGTATTCATTCATTTATCATATGAATTCAGGAAATTCAATAAACTGGTTTAATGGCGACTTTAATTTTACTTTAGATTTTATAAATAGAGTTAATGTAAAAACAATTGGTAACATCTTAATGTTTTTACCATTTGGTATCTTATACCCATTATCACAAAAAAATACGAAATGGAAATATACAATTTTAAAAGGAATATTATTGGCTTTAATTATTGAAGTGTTACAGCCAATATTTGGTAGAGCTTTTGATCTTAATGATATCATTTTAAATTCATTAGGTATACTGCTTTCTACAACCATTTTTATGGTTATTAAAAATACAATTAAAAATAGGGAGGAATAATTCATATGCAATACATATATAATTATTTTAAAGATTGGAATTTGTTTGAAATATTCTCAACTTCAATGAATTACTTTAAAATTTTAGAAATAACCAAGCTTTCTTTATTTTCAATTACAATTAAAACAGATTAATTCAGTTAAACAATAAGCTTATAATATTCCCTTGTTTTAATATTAGAATATAGAAAATTTTATATACTCATAGTATAATTATATTGGATTTTAATTAACTTCATATGTTAAAAGTTTGGAGATGAATAATGAAAACAAAATGTGAAACTTTGAAATTATCTATTGCAATATCCATGGTAACACTTATATTTTTTACTGCTTTTTTCATTTTAAATAAATACTTTGAAAATTTATGGTACGAATATATTTATAATATTTCTTTAGGAATGTTTGGAAGCTCTTTTGTAGTATTCTTAATATCAATAGCGGAATATAAAGTTGCTAAAACCCAACTTCTAGAAAAAATATGGAACGAAAGTAGAAATTTAAATATACAAATACATAAAATAGAGCCATTACTTTCCAATATTGATGATAATTTACTAATAGACTACATAAATGAATGGCAATTTAGCCAAACTAAAAAGGATAATATTTTATTTGGAAACAAACGCGAGGCATATGATAAACTTTATGAGTATTTTTTTGAAAATTATAAAAACAAATTGAAAAATATGTCTAAAAAAGAAACAAAGGAATACATAAATCTTTTAATAGAAACTGAAAGAAAACGAGTATTAGAAAATTTAGAAAAAATAATATACCAATATTTAAATATTAATAATTATTCTTTTTTAGAGATGAATAATTTATTGGGGGATGTACAATTTTTTTCAGGCAAAAAACAGTGTTTAAAAATATATCGTGATATTTATGAACCATTACGTAATATGTATAATGATTTGAAAGAAAAAGTATGTTACCATTTTGAACTTTATCATAATGGTGAAGCTAATAGAATAGATGTTTTATTAAGCATTCTGCTAGAATATCAAAAAAACTTATTCAGAATAGAGAAAGAAGTTGACGAAAATAGTGAATGGTATATTATCTATGCAAGCTTTTGTGATGATATGGAAGATAAATTAGAAGAATTTAGAGCGAATGTTATTTATCATTGCACTGAGGAAAAAATTAGTCATCAACCCATATGCACTAGATTCTATAATAAAATTTAAAGCATAGTTAGTTAACCAAGATTCCCAAAATTTTGAATAAAGTAACTTTTAAAGATGTCATAATAATTAGAATTGTCTTTTCTTTTTGAATGTCTTTACCAAAATAATTAATGATTTTTGACTAAAACAACTTTTTTACAAATTCTTTTATATTATTTTAGACTATATTTTGAATGAATTATCTACATGGTGTTAACTAACCAATATATTAGTTCAACATATACAAATGTGATTATAGTACTTTTTGATTAGCTATCATTTTTTTATTTAAACTATAAATACTCATTTTTATTAAATTTATACCAAGAAGTAAGTATCTAACAAAAAAGTGCATACTTACTTTTTATTTTTTATTACTCTATAATTTAATTGTCAAAGGAAATGTGCGCACATCTTTGAATAAAAATTTAGGAGGAAAGAAAATGGAAAACAAAAAGATAAATTTAGATAAAGGATATGTTTTGGTTTATGATTTTGGAGATGTAAAAGTTCATAATTACAATACAGCAGATTATATTGATGACCAAGTTATTTTACTTGAAAAAAATAACAAGATAGTTGTTATTGAATCACCTGCATTCTATGACAATAATAAAGAATTAGAAAAATACATCGAATCGTTAGGAGTTAAACTTGACGGAGTATTACTTTCATATCATATGGGAGGTGGAACTTTCCTAAAAGATTCTAAGAAATATGCTACTAAAAAAGCTGATGAATATGGACATACTGGTGGAGGAAAAGTATTAGTTGACAATTTTACAAAGGTATTTGGAGGATCATTTGATAACAATATACATAATATAACTGATTATATCAACGAAGGGACTATTACTTTAGCAGATGTAAAAATGAATATTATTCCAACAAGTGATGCTTTTGATATTGAAATACCAGAAATAAATTGTATTTATACTCATATGTTGGGTAGTGATTGTCATTCTATTATTGCTGGTGTAAGTCATGCAAACTCTATGATTGATACATTAAAGGGATACATAGAAAAAAATTATAATTTAATTTTAACATCACATTATATTCCAGAAGATATTAAAGCCGTTTATACAAAAATATCATATATTAGAAATTTATTAAATATTGCAAATACTTGTACTAGCAAAGATGAAATGATAAAGAAAGTTAAAGATGAATATCCAAATTATAGTGGCGTTAATTATCTAGAAATGACAGCAGGATTCTTCTTTGAAGAATAATTACAAAGTGAAGTAAAATTCACTTTTTTTATACTTACCAAAAGGTGCGTACTTACTGAAATTAACATACAATGATATAATAAAACCGGAGTTGATAATTATGGCTAAAGTTTATACAAATTGTCCTGTTGAATATACGGCATCTATTATTTCAAATAAATGGAAAGTTTTAATTTTAAGAGATTTAATTACTGGTACAAAAAGATATAATGAACTTAATAGATTGGTTGTTGGAATATCTGCTAAGGTTTTAACACAAAATTTAAAAGATTTGGAGAGTGATGGGATAGTTAAAAGAAAAGTTTATCCAGTTGTTCCACCAAAAGTCGAATATTCACTAACTGAGAAAGGTATGGAACTTAAAAGTGTTCTTGATATGATGAAAGAGTTTGGGATTAAGTATAAGGATCAAAAATGAACAAAGAAAAATTATTATTAAAATTAATAGAATATTTAATTCAAGAAAATAATTATGATATTGAAATACCATATTCTTACGAAGAGTTAAAAAGATTGTATAAGACACTTGTTAATATAAGATTACCTAAACCAATAAACGAAGAAATTTTAAGGTTGGAAGACGAATATTTAAGTTTAGAATTAACGGATAAGAAAATAGTTGATGTTAATTCTTTAAAGGAATTGGAAGACAATATTGTTTTGTGGAAAGGTGATATTACTACTTTGAAGTGTGATGTCATTGTTAATGCTGGCAATAACGATGGATTAGGATGCTTTAATCCAAGACATGTTTGTATAGACAATGTAATTCATACTAATGCAGGGATGAGATTAAGACTTGAATGTAATGAAATTTTAAAGGGTAAAGAGCTTTCTAATGGTGAAATAATCATTTGTGATGCTTATAACTTGCCAAGTAAAAAAGTAATTACAACGGTTGGGCCTCAAGTTATAAACGAAGTAACAAACCAAAACGAATTGGATTTATCAAATTGTTATAAAAATTCTTTGGAATATGCTATTAAGAATGGTTATAAATCTATTGCTTTTCCAAGTATATCAACAGGTCTATTTGGCTATCCAATAAATAAAGCAAAAATAGTTGCATATAACTCAGTTAAAGAAACACTAAGTAAGTATAAATCAAATATAAAAGTTATATTTAATGTTTTTAGTGAGAGTGATTATAATGAATACAGAAAATTATTTAAAAATTAAAGATTTAATAAGAAACGCTGATGCTATTGTTATTGGTGCAGGAGCTGGATTATCGGCATCAGCAGGTATAGATTATTCGAAAGAAAGCTTTAAAAAGAATTTTCCTGAACTAGTTAAAGCATATGGAATGACTGATATGTACACATCTAGTTTCTATGAATTTGATACTGAAGAAGAGAGATGGAGTTATTGGGCAAAACATATTAACTATTCATTTATTGCACCACCTCCATTAAGGGCATATAAAGAATTATTAGAAATAGTAAAAGATAAAAACTATTTTGTTATTACAACAAATGTCGATGGACAATTTGAAAATTCTGGTTTTGAACATGATAAAGTATTTGAAGTTCAAGGTAGTTATGGAAAAATGCAATGTTCTAAAGCGTGTCATAATAAGTTATATGATGATACTGAATTAATTAAAAAGATGTTGAAATCTAAAGACAACTTAAGAATTGATAGTAATCTTATACCAATATGCCCAGTTTGTGGAGAAAAAATGGAAATAAATATTAGAAAAGATGCTTTCTTTGATGAAGATGATAATTGGAATAAACTTAGTGATAATTATGAAAACTTTATTAATGATAATATAAATAAAAAATTAATTTTAATTGAATTAGGTGTTGGATTTAATACGCCAGGAATCATAAGATTTCCATTTGAAAAATTAGCATATACACATGATAATATTACTTTAATAAGAATAAATGATAAATATAATGATATGGTTCATGAATTAAAAAATAGGGCAATATGTGTTAAAGATGATTGTGCTAATGCAATCACAAATATTTTAAAGTAACAGTACAATTTAGCAATTAAATTTATAATCGAAACTATTAAAATGATAGTTTTTTTTTACCACAAAAAGAATCAATCTTTCGATTGATTCTATATATCAAGTTCGATTTTTTTCGAATTATGTACTAACTAATCATTAATTTCAAAAATTCCTAATTTATGGTCAAATATATTATGTTCAACTTTACTAAAAGAACATTTTAGTTTATTACTAATAATAAAGTGATCTAATTGTTTATCTTTTCTAGTAGGACAATTTATTAAGTCAATACAGTTAACCATTGTTTCAGGAAATAAAGAATTAACATTGTCATAGTTAAAATCTCCACATAATATGAATTTGTTATTTAAGCCGTAGCAACTAATAAATTCTTTATCTGCTTTCTCAAATATTTCTAAATAATCTAGAGGATTCTTTTTAAATACATGAAATGGTAAACAGTGACCTGTAACAATTTTAAATTCTTTTATATCCGCAATAATAAAACCTTTATCATGAGAATAATAAGTAGTATTTTCATCTACAGAATAAATTAAATTAGGATTATCTAACATAAATTGATTATAACTATCTATTTTGTATTTTGAACATATAACAATACCCATTCTAGATCCAATATTGATATGTGAATCTGATAATTCAAATTCAGCTATATACTTTAAATCAGTGTGCTCTTTAATATAATTTGCTATAGATGGTAAATTTTTTGATTTAATTATTGCTTCTTGTAAGCAAATAATATCAATTCTTTTATCTTTTATAGTTTTTGTTATATAAGCATAAGAATTTAAAGTTAATCTGCCATTTTCATTTCTTTCATCTTCACCAATATTCCAAGTAGCTAATCTCATTTTAAAACCTCCATAATATTTTTTTATTCTAAATTTGCATTTTGAATGAATTTTTTTCTATTCATAAGTGTATTTACTAATATTAACATATTTTATAAAACTCACACGAAGTGTGAGTAACCATATCAAATGGAGCGAATCGCATACAAGTTACGAACTAAGTTCTCTTTCTAAAAATATTATATATAAAATTTTTACGAATTTCAATGAAAGTATATAAAATTTTCAAATTGAATGATATAATTTGTTTAAAATTACAAATAACTTATTTTAAGGATGTGATTATTATGTTAGATATTAATTTTAATCAAATTATTGAAATGATTGAAAAGCGAAAAAATAATGCTTACAGAAAAGTAAATGAAGAAATGATTTTATTGTATTTAGAAGTTGGTAAATTTCTATATGAACTAAAAGAGAATAGTAATTATGGTGATAAAATAACAACAAAAGCCTCAGATTTCATGAAAAATAATTATCCAACTATAAAAGGATTTACTAAAAGAAATATAAAACGTATGATTCAGTTTTATAGTACTTATAAAGAAGATGAAATTGCGACACCACTGGTGACGCAATTGTCATGGACAAACAATTTACTGATTTTGAGTGGAGCTAAAAGCAAAGAAGAAAGGCATTTTTATTTAAAATTATCTATTAAAAATAATTATTCAAAAAGAGAATTAGATAGACAAGTATACTTTAAGATATAAATATTAAATTATTTACATCTTAAAGTATACTTGTAATATAATGTATAATTTTTATAGATTAAAACTTTATTTTATATTGGAGGTTGTTATATGAGAATTGGAATAGATATTGATAATGTAATAGCAGATTTAGATAAAACATTTTTAGAAGAATTTGAGAAAGAAGATAAAAATAAAAGAAATAAAGGAATTATAAATAAAAAAGCTAAACACATTACTGAAGGAATGTTTGATTGGAGCTCAGAAGAAATAGAAGATTTTATCTGTAATAATATGGATAGAATGGCTGAAAAATTCGATTTAATAGAAGGTGCTAAGGAATATATTAATAAATTATATGAAGAAAACGAGATATTTTTAATAACACATAGATCAAATCATTTTTTTAAAAATCATGAATTAGTAACTATAAATTGGTTAAATGAAAAAGGTATAAAATATGATAAATTAGTATTTACAAAAAGCAGAGATAAAAGTCCAGAGTGTATTGAAAATAGTATTGATATTATGTTTGATGATGAAGCAGATAAATGTAAATACATATTAAACGCAGGAATAGAATGTTTTTTAATGAAAACAAGATATAATGAGAATTATAGTTTAAATATTCCAATAGTAAATGGATGGAAAGAAATATATAGTTTAATCTGTGAAAAAAATAAATATAATGTAATTTTGGATACAGATACATATAATGAAGCAGATGATCAATTCGCATTATCTTACTTACTAAAAAGCAAAGAAATATTTAATATTCAAGCAATAACAATTGCTCCATTTAGTCCAGAAAAATGGCAAGGAACAGTTTCTGATTCTCTAGATTTAAGTTATGATGAAGCATGTAAAGTATTTGATTTATTAGGATTAAAGGATAAATCACTTATATATAAAGGTTCCCGCGATTATTTAAAAAATGGATATAATGAAAGAAATTCAGCAGTTAATAAAATAATTGAAATTGCTAACAAAAATAAAAAAACATATATATTAGCAATAGGGTGTTTAACAAATATAGCATTAGCATTAAAATCTAACCCAGATATTGTTGATAAGATAGAAATTGTATGGTTAGGAAGTAACTTTTTATTTGGTACTAATAAAGATTTCAATTTTGATCAAGATGTAGAAGCAGTAAAAGTAGTTTTTGAATCAAAAGTTAAACTTACTGTTATGCCTTGTTCTCCTATAACATCGAATCTAATGACATCAATATACGAATTAGAAAGTGAATTAAAAGGCAAAAACGAATTATGTGATTATTTATGCTATAGATTTTATAATAGAGCCTATGGTCCTACTAAAAGATGGCCACTATGGGATGTTAGTGTAATAGCATATATGATAAATAAAAATTGGTTTAATACAATGGATGTTAGTTGTCCACTTATAAATACTGATAATACTTTTAAACTAACTGAAAACAGACATAGTGTAAAATTCGTTAATTATTTAAATGCAAATGAAATATTTAAGGATTTGTTTAATAAATTAACAGATATTAATTAAATGATAAAGACAACGTTTAGATGATATTGTCTTTATCGTTTTTATAATTTTTTCCTCTTTTTTGATATTATCTATTATAAAAAAACTCACGAACAATTAAGTTCGTAAGTTGATTTCAAATGGAGCCCTTATGGTTCTGGTAAAACAACCATTAAAAGCAACAATTTATAGGTAGTAATAACTACTAACTAAAATTAGTATAACATGGTTTTAGTAAAATTAACCAACATTTTAATATTTTAAGTAAATAAAATGATATAATAGGAACTGAAAGACAAATAGTAATTTGTATAAGAAATTATATTAGTAAATGAAATAAATTTAATAAAAAATTAATTGTTTTTGTATTTATATATATGTATAATAAGCTAAAGGAGAGTTTATAA
>FR884149.1 GCA_000435515.1 Firmicutes bacterium CAG:582 | reverse complement strand
GGTAATAGTTATGATACATCAGTAGGAACATCAAAACAATTAGATTATTATAAAAATCAAGGAGTAACAGCAAGCAGTTATGCAGGAGCAATAAAGCAATATAACGGAAGTAATTCATATTGGTGGCTTCGTTCGGCTTATTCTATCGCTGCCATCAGCTTCCTTAGTGTCTACAGCGATGGTGATTGGAGCCGCTACGGTGCGGCCGCCTCTTATGGGGTCTCTCCAGCTTTCCGAATCGCATAACAATGCAGATATAGAAAACTATAAAAGAAGATAAAAGTAAGTGGAGATACACATACTAAACCGATAGTTATTTATACGTAGGCGCACTACGAGCAACGCGAGTAAAGCCAGTATAAATAACGTTATAAAGAAAAAACAATTAATAGTTCCAATTACTTTTTATAAGTAATTGGAACAAAATAATGGAGGAAATATGTCAGTTCCTAAATTTAAAAGACAACCAAGCGAATATGATTATGTAAATAATGCATATGAACTTAATGTTGAAATAATGAATTTGGTTTCCAAATTATCAGCTCGCTGGGCACGTATATATCAACAACCAATTGATAGACTTGCGAACTTACAAGCAGATCTTGTCAATATGGCTTGTTCTATTACTCCTAAAGCCAGTGAAGATTTTATAACAAGAAGATGGCTGCTTAAAATGTCTAATGCGTGTTTAACTACATTAGAAAGAAGAATAATGGAGATGATTAGAATATTATATGCTAATCCTAGTAAATGCTTTAATCGTAAGAATGGTAAAAATTATACATTTGCTGAAGCAACTGAGATGCTTGATAAAAAACTAGAAAATTTAGGAATAAAATATGCAAGACAATATGATTTAATAAAAGGAGTACTTGCAGCTGATAAAAAGAAAATGGAAAAACAAAAAACTGATAATATAACTGACAAAGAAATAATAGAAATATTGGTTTCAAAAACTATAGCTATGGTTTTGGAATAGGAATATCAATGATTATTGAGCCTTTGGGTTTGTTTCAATTATTCGTTCGGCTAATTCTAACAATACCAACAACTTCCTTAATGTCAACAACAATGGTGATTGGAACAACAACAATGCGAACAACTCTAATGGGGTCTCTCCAGATTTCTATAAGAAAATAGAACAGGTAAAATAAAGATGTTTTAAATAACTCTTTAACTAATTTCTAAATGAAAGGATTGATATTTCCTAAGAATATGAATATATTCTTAAAGATGACTAATGATAATTATACTAGGACGCTTCTTGCATGGTTAAAGTTTTATTCATTTACTTTAATTTCATTGGTATATATTTAAGTAAGTAGATTAAATGAATCAATAAATTTATTGAGTCTTATACATTAGTTTTTAAGGAGAATTTTTCTCCTTTTTATATAGGAAAAATTATGAATAGTATAGAAAGAAAACAAGAAAGATATCTTAGAAGAAAACAAAAAAGAGAAGAAAGAGTAATAAAGAACAGTTTAAAATATAGTAATATTGATTCCATCTTTGTATTTCATAAAGTATTAAAATATGCTGATAAATGTTGTAATGGAGTACGCCATAAAAAATCTACATTTTTATTTCAAAATCATATGTTTACAATTATTGCTAAAACCTGTAATGATATAAAGAATAATACATATAAAGTTGGTAAAACTTATAAGTTCACCATTAATGAAAGAGGTAAAATTAGACATATAGATGCACCATTTATAAAAGATAGACTAGTACATAAAGTTCTAAGTAATGAAGTATTGGTACGCATATACAACAAGCATTTAATATACGATAATGGTGCAAGTCAAAAAAATAAAGGTTTTATTTTTGCTTTAACTAGAGTTAAAAATGCTTTGATAAAATATTATAGAAAATATGGATTAAATGGCTATGTTTTATTAATAGATTATTCCAAATTCTTTGATAATTGTTCTCATAATATTATAAAAGAGTATCATAATAAATTAATTAGAAATAACTATACAACTAAAGTTATAGAAGATTATTTGTTTATTGATACTGGTATAGCTTTAGGAATAGAACTTGCCCAAAGAGAAGCAAGTATATTACCTAATATATTAGATCATTTTATAGAAAATAAAGGATATTTTATTGAAAGGTATATGGATGATACTATAATACTAATAAATAGCTTAAAAGATGCTAAAAACATATTAAAAGAGTATACTTATTTAGCAAATAAATTAGATATAAAGATAAATTCTAATAAAACTAAAATGGTTTCTTTAAATGAATATTTTATGTATTGTAAATGGCATTTTAAATTATTAGATACAGGTAAAGTAATAATGATACCTGATAAGAAAACAATATATAGACAAAGAAGAAAACTAAAAAAGATGGTTAGTAAAAATATTGTTAATGAAATAAATATTGTTAAAACATGTTTTAAAACTTATTTAAATATTGGAAATAGTTATAAATATATTAAGTGGTTAGATAATTATTGACTATTTAAATATTAAAATTTTATAATTAACTTGTGATGATTATATGAAGAAAGATAATTTTGGTGCATTGGTTGTACTTATTAATATAGTGCTTACTCTATTTTTATTAACTATGAAAGAAGATGAAATAACATATTTTATAGTTTGTATAGTATCTAATATAATTGCTATTATATTTAGTATATTTGTATTAAATAAACAAAATAAAAAACTAATGAATGTTATATCATTAGTTATCAATATAATTATTTTGATTTGTGTAATTATATATGGAATATATTTTATTTAAAGAAGGTTAATGAATTATTTTTTTGAACTGGTTTTTCTTTAAAAGTCAGTTCTTTTTTTTCTGGTTGTTTATTTTCAGTTTTAAATTCAGTTATTTTATTTTTAATATTTTTTATAGTTGGATTAAGATCTTTTATTAATGGTAAAGCTCGTTTAGTTATATTTAAGAATCTTAAACTACTTGAAAGAATAGAAGAAAGATTGAAATTCATAATATTTCACCTAATAAATTATATGAAATAAATAAAAATAGTTTACTAATTTTTCTATTATGATATAATTTAAATTAGAGAATACTAGGGAGTGATTAAATTGAAAAAACATAAACAAGCTAACTTTTTCTTGTTTTTCCCAATGTATGTATGTTTAGGTATTTATTATATTCTAAAGATGCTTGCAACACCATTTATTTTTATTTGGTCAAGAGGTTCAAATACCATATATAATACAGTAACTAAAACTAATAGCAAGGATCTTAAAGGGGCAAATATGGGTGATGAAGTTACACCTGAACTAGAAAACACTTATAATGCTAAAAAGATTAACATTAGTCCTAAACTACTTGCAGAAAGAGAAAAGTTAATAAATTCAATAGACGCTACAGAAGAAGTAAGAAGTGAAAAACCATTAACATATAGATATTCAGCAATAGACTCTGATGGTAAAAAAGTAACAAGTACTTTTATAGCTTATTCTAAAGTTGAAGTTTATACATTCCTAGAAAATGAAGGATACAAAGTATTTAAAATAGAAACAAGTCCTTGGATTGAAAGACTATATGGACCTAGTACTTTTTCTTCTAAGAAGATTAAAATTAAAGATATTGTATTTTGGTTACAACAATTATCAACTTATTTAAAAGCAGGTATTCCTTTAACAGATGCAATGCGTATTTTAAGTAAACAAATGGGTAAAAAACCAAATCTAAGAAGAACATTTGATTCTATTGTTTATAACTTGACATTAGGTGAAAACTTCTCAAGTTGTTTGGAACGACAAGGAGAAGCTTTTCCTCCACTTTTAATAAACATGGTAAAATCGGCTGAAGCAACGGGAGATCTTGAAGGTACACTTGATGAAATGGCTGATTACTATAAACAAACTGAAACTACTAGAAAAGAAATGGTAAGTGCTTTAACTTATCCAACAATGGTATTTATATTTTCTATTGCAGTAATTATTTTTATTCTTGTTTATTTAATACCTCAATTTGTAAGTATTTATAAAACAGCTGGAGTTAAATTAAATCCAATAACAACGTTCTTAATTGGAGCAAGTAGTTTCTTAAAAGCTAATTTATTCTATATATTTATAACTATTATAATATTCTTTACTATTATGTATGTTATGTATAAGCATATAAAAGCTTTTAGATATTTTTTACAAACAATATTTATGAAAATACCTGTTTTAGGTAAAATTATAATTTATAAAGAGATGACTATATTTACTAAAACGTTTGCAAGTCTATTAAAGAATAATGTCTTTATAACTGATTCGATTAATATTTTAGGTAAAATCACCAATAACGAAATTTACAGGGAAATAATGATTAATACAATTAATTATATTGGTCGAGGAGAAAAAATCTCTGCAGCATTTAAAAATCACTGGGCAATTCCTGAAGTTGCATATTATATGATGGTAACTGGTGAATCAACTGGTGAACTTGCTGAAATGATGGAAAAAGTTTCTGAATACTATGCTGAACAACACAAGATGTTAATTGATTCAATGAAAAGTTTAATTGAACCAATACTTATTATCTTCTTAGCTGTAGTAGTTGGAGGAATTATAATATCAGTAATCATTCCTATATTTAGTCTATACTCTGAAATATTATAGGAGGGTAGTTATGTTACCATATATTTTTCTTTTTATACTAGGTATAATCCTTGGATCGTTTTATAATGTTGTGGCAACACGTATACCAAACGGAGAATCCATAATTAAACCTGGAAGTCACTGTACTAATTGTTATCACAAACTTAAGTGGTATGAATTAATTCCTCTTGTATCATATATCATACAAAGAGGAAGGTGTAGAAAGTGTTATAAAAAGTTAAGTATATGGTATTTTTTATCTGAACTTTTTACTGGGCTTTCTTTTGCTTTTAGTTATTACCTATATGGTTTTGATTTAATGACTATAAAGTCATGTATACTAGTATCTATTGTAATGATTACCATCATAAGTGATGTTTCTTATATGGTAATTCTTGATAGCCCAATTATAATTGGAACTATTTTACTTATGATTGTTGATTATTTTATTGGGGGATTTAACTTAGTATTAGTAAATGCATTTCATGGTTTAATGATGTTTTTAATAGTTTTAGTTATTAAACTTCTAGGGGATAAAGTATTTAAACAAGAATCTCTTGGATGGGGAGATGTTAAGTTTTCGTATCTTGCAGGATATATTTTAAATATACCAATATCTCTTATATATTTATTTTTAGGAGCTTTTATTGCTTTACCAAACGCGATTTATCAATCAATAAAGAAAGGTACATCCATAACGCCTTTTGGACCATTCTTAGCACTTAGTTTAATGATTCTATTTTGGTTAAATAAATATGTTGTAATTCTAATAAAATTATGGTTAAAGTTGTAAAGCTTTACGTAAAGTCGCTTTAAAAATTGACATTTTTTGTCAATTTTTTTAATTACTAGAGTATAATCTAACCTAGAAATGGAAGTGCCGATAATGGGAAATACCACGCTGAAAAAAATACTAGCAATAATTATAAATTTAAGTATAGTTATAATGGAAATAATAGCTTTTGCAATTTGTTATCAAAAAGATGGTTTATCTTGTTTTCAATACTATACACAAGATAGTAATTTATTCTTAATGGTTACATCATTTATATTTCTGATATATGAAACAATAAATCTAAAAACCAAAGAGGAAATACCCCACTGGGTAAGTATTTTAAAATACTCAGCAACAACATGTGTTACTACAACATTTTTAGTAGTTGTTACAGTTTTAGCCCCAATTATGGGAGGTTATAAAGCGATGATGTTAGATGGAACGATGCTTTATCATCATCTTATTTGTCCAATACTTGCATTTGTATCATTTATATTTTTAGAAAATCATAAAATAGGTGGTAGCAAAGATGCCTTAATCGCGATGATCTTTACAGTTGTATACGGAATTATTGCTGTTGCTTTAAATATATTCAAAATAATGAATGGTCCTTATCCATTCTTAAGGGTTTATGAACAATCATTGTTAATGTCAATAATGTGGGTTATTCTTATGAATGGAAGTGCATATCTTTTAAATTTATTTATAGCCTACCTAAACAATTTATTTAATAAGAATATTAGTTAATAAAAGTGCTTTTTAAAGCATTTTTTTAATATAACGAAAGTTATCTTATTTCAGTCAAAATAGTTAAGAAAAATGATTGATATATTCTAGTCATTTTACATAATCTAACATATATGCTATCATATACCACAATATTACTTATTCAGGAGGGGTAAAAGTGATAGATATTGAAAAAATAGTAAAATTAGCTGAGTGTGGTTATTCTCTAGATTTTGAATTTGGAAAGTTTTCAAAAGTATATATGCATACAACTGAAAATATAAAGGACTTTTTATCTTGTTTTGATTTAAATAAAAAAAGAGTATTAACCGTTGCAGGAAGTGGAGATCAGCTTCTAAATGCTTATGCTTTAGGAGCATCATTGGTTGATACCTTTGATATAAATCCACTTGCTAAATGCGCTGCTGATTTAAAAATTTCTGCTTTAAAATGTTTGTCATATGAGGAATTTATCCATTTTTTCTTTTCTAATTTCCCTGAATTTTTTTCCGAAGGATTATATGCTAAAATATATCCCTTACTAGAACAAGATACGAAGGTTCTTTTTGATACATTTTTTCAAAAGTTTGGTGTTAAAGATTCTATAAAAAAATTGTATTATCAAATGAATCCATCATTAAAAAAAATGAAGCAAATGAATTTGTATTTAGAAGAGTATTACTATTATGTTTTAAAAGAAAATTTAAAAAATAAAGGAGTTAATTTTATTGAATCCTCAATTCAAGATTTAAGAGCAAATATACCCACTTCTTATGATATGATGTTATTTTCCAATATAAGTGACTCTATCAATAGCATATATACGGATGATGCTTTAAAAAACTATTTGAGGTTAATACATTCTTTAACTAAAAAGTTAAATAAGGATGGAGTTATTGAAACTGGTTACATTTATGGAAATTATCCAAGTGTTAAATCTAGAAGTGATTTTACTATTGATTCTAAAAGAGAAAAATATTTCATGATAGATGAATTTTCTAAAATGGCAGTAAATCCATATACAGACCATTCTTCGCTTGATCACATAATATACTACACTAAGAAAAAATAAATATAAAACTTAAAAAAAATATGCTATAATAATTTACGAAGTGGAGGAGTTTTTATGCAAAATAGAACTCATAATTTAAATGAATTAAGAATAGAAAACGTAGGAGAAAAAGTCGAATTAGTAGGTTGGCTTGAAAATGTTAGAAAGGTTAGTAAAAATTTAGCATTTCTAATTTTAAGAGATTTTTATGGAATAACTCAAATTGTTGTTGAAAATGAAGAGATTATGAACATTATTGATTCTATTAACTGTGAATCAACAATCAAAATATATGGAACTGTAAGAGAAAGAACAAGTAAAAATCCTAAGATTCCAACTGGAGATATTGAAGTTGTACCAGATAAAATTGAAGTAATTGGAAAGTGTATTTATAATGAACTTCCATTTGAAATAAATTTCTCTAAAAACGCTGATGAAAATACTAGATTAAAATATAGATATCTAGATTTAAGAAATCCTTTAGTAAAAGAAAAAATTGTTTTAAGAAGTAAAATTATATCTGAGCTTAGAAGTAGAATGGTTGATGAAGGATTCTTGGAAATAACAACTCCAATTTTAACCTCTTCATCACCAGAAGGAGCAAGAGATTATTTAGTCCCTTCAAGAAACTATCCTGGAGAGTTTTATGCACTTCCACAAGCACCTCAACAATTTAAACAACTTCTTATGACTTCTGGATTTGATAGATATTTTCAAATTGCTCCATGTTTTAGAGATGAAGACGCTAGAGCAGATAGAAGTCCAGGAGAATTTTATCAATTAGATATGGAAATGTGTTTTGCAGATCAAGAAGATGTTTTTTCAGTAATTGAAAGAGTATTACCAGATGTATTTGCAAAATATGGAATATACAAAAGTGCTTCAAGTGTTCCATTTAAAAGAATTACTTATAAAGATGCATTAGAAACATATGGATCTGATAAACCAGATTTAAGAATAGATTTAAAACTAAAAGATATAACAGATATAGCATCTAAAACTGAATTTGCAGACTTTAAAGATGCTTATGTAACAGCTGTTAATGTTAGTAACTTTAAGGAAAGTAGAAAATATATTGATTCATTAGTTGAAGAAGTAACTACTTCAACTGGTAATAAAGTTTATTGGTTTAAAGTAGATGAAAGTGGTGAATTAACTGGAGGTATTTCTAAATTTTTAGAACCAGTTAAAGAAGAACTATTTGAATCTTTAAACTTAGAGAGTAACTCTTTTGTAGCTATTTCTGCGGGTAAAAAATTATCAGCTTTAAAAACTGGTGGAGTATTAATAAAAAAATTAGGGTCTTCAATTGACGGACATATGAATAAAGAAACATATGAATTCTGTTGGATAGTGGATTTTCCAATGTATGAAATTGGTGAAGAATCGGGAGAATTAGAATTTTGTCATAATCCATTCTCAATGCCTCAAGGTGGCTTAAAAATTTTAGAAGAAGCAGAGGGAAATTTAGAGCGTGAGTTAGAAATAGTAGCTTATCAATACGACCTTGTATGTAATGGCGTTGAACTTTCAAGTGGTGCTGTAAGAAATCATGATCCAGAAATTATGATTAAAGCCTTTGAACTTGTTGGTTTAGGTGAAGAGGATGTTAAGAAAAAATTCCCTGCAATGTATAATGCTTTCTGTTATGGTGCACCATCGCATGCCGGAATTGCACCAGGAGTTGATCGTATGATTATGCTTATAACTGGAGAAGAAAGTATAAGAGAAGTTATACCATTCCCAATGAATAGTAAAGCTCAAGATTTACTTATGGGTTCTCCTTGTAAGGTAAGCGAAAAACAACTTAAAGATGTTCATATTAAAGTTATAGATTAAAGGTAAACTAAATTTGCCTTTTAATTTTATTTTTTGGAAAGGAAGGAAAACTTATGTTTAGACAAGTAAATGGATATGTAAAATTTTTAGATAAGAAAATTCCACAAGATATAAAAAAATATTATGATACGCCATCTCTTCAAAGATTAAAACGCGTTGGATATTTTTGTGGAATGGATTTTGCATCTAGAGATGTATACAACTTTAAAGAATACTTAAGTACTTACGAACACTCAATAACAACAGCTGGTATAACTTCGATGTTCACTAGTGATAAAAGAGAGATTCTTGCGGCTTTATATCATGATGTATCGAAACCAACTTGTTCTCATGTAATCGACTATATGAATGGTGATTATAAAACTCAAGAAAGTACTGAAGAGTATACTAAAGACATTATTTTAGGAGATGTACTTTTAAAAAAATATCTTAAGGAAGATGGAATTGAACCTGAAGAAGTATATGACTTTAAAAATTATTCTTTAGTAGATTTAGATCGTCCATCCCTTTGTGCTGATAGAATTGATGGAGTAATATTAAGTTCTCTTGTTTGGAGTGAAACTTTAAAATTAAAAGAAGCAAAAAAGATGTTAATGAATTTAGAAGCTTATATAAATGAATTCGGTGTAAAAGAAATAGGTTTTAAAAATATAGAGTTAGCAATTCAATTTGTAAGACAAAATGACATCATAAACTCTCTTACACATTCTAACTGGGACACATATATGATGCAACTTCTTGCTGATATAATTGCTCTTGCTATTAAAGAAGAATTAATAACTTATGAAACTCTTTACTATATTGATGACGTTATGTTATTTAGACTTTTAGAGTTTTCAGAAGATCCAAACTTAAGAAACAAGTTAACCGAGTTTGAAAACATTTTAAAGGAAGATATAAAAACTCCAACTAATCCCGAAATTAAGGATAGAAAAATTAATCCACTTGTTGGTGGAAAAAGATTAAATAAAAATATTTCTTTACGTTAAATTAACTCATTTCGATTGATTTTATAAATAATGTATTTTATAATTTTAAATAGAATAGGTGATAATGTGAAAAGACGTAATACGTTAATACTAGTTATTTTGTTAATGAGTATCGGTTTTGCTGCAGTATCAACGACTTTAATAATCAAAGGTAGTGCTAAGATATCAGAAAATATTGATGATTTTGATGTCTACTTTTCAAAAGCTATACTTGATAATGTTGATAAAAGTGGAGAGTTCATTGATGATACTAATAAAACAATTACATTTACTACAAGTGATTTAAGTGCTGTAGGTGACACATCAACGCTTACATATGAGGTAACAAATGCTAGTAAAAACTATGATGCCATAGTACAAGTTAACTGTGAAGGTGCAAATAATTATTTACAAGTATCAATGGTACCGGATAACTTAACTATCGAAGCAACTACTACTAAAACTGGAACTGTTAAAGTTGAATTAAAAAAAACAAGTATTACAAATCAAGATATACCTATAACATGTAAATTAAACATTGTTGCATCTGAAAGAACAAGCTTAGGTGCAAACGAAGTAGTAAATTATAATTATAAAGCTAAAAATATAATATATGATGATACGGTTACTCAAATGGGATGTACCGATGTTCAAACATGTATTCAAAAAATCGATAAAATATTAGAAAGTTAAAACATAAAAAAATTGGTAAAAAAACTACCAATTTTTATTTTGCATAATAATCGATATCAGGAATAAGTAATTCTAAGTAATCAAGAATTTCTTCTTTAGTATATTTATTGCTGTTGCTAAGCCATTCCATCCCAATATTAATAACTCCGCCTAAGTAAAATTTTGATATAACTTCTGTTGGAACTTTTAAGTTGATATCATTTTCTTTAAATCTCTTCAAAATATCGTCATTTACAACACTTAGTAATATATCCATCATTATACTACTTCTATTATTTACCATTATTGAATTATAAACATCTCTTTTACTATCAATATGATCTAAAAACAAACTGATTAGTCTAATATAATATTCCCGAATGCTTAAGTTTTCTTTACAGCTTTCATTAAGTTCACGAGCAAATTCTTCTTTTAAGTTGCTTAAAAAATCTATAAGAAGTTCATATTTATCTTCATAATGAGCATAAAAAGTTGATCTATTAATCATTGCTTTAGAGCATATGTCTGAAACTTTTATTTCTTCAAAAGTTTTTTCTTTCATAAGGTCAAGTAAAGTTTGATATATTAGTTTTCTTGTTTTTATAACCCTTAAATCATCTTTTTTATTCATTTCCGTCACCAATTCATATTATACGCAGATAAGCAACAAAATCAATGATAAATATTAGTTTGTTGGAAATAACTATACATATTTGCTATTTTGTTGGAAAACATACATATTTTTATTTAAGGTTGTGTTATTTTTAAAATCTAAGTAATAAAATATAGAAGCGAATGGAGGAAATGATATGGATAAAATGTCTGAATTAATTTGTAAACATAAGAAATTAATTCTAATAATATCTGGGCTTCTTTTAGTTTTATCATTTATTGGTAACTACTTAACTAAAATTAACTACGACATATTGGTTTACTTACCAAAAGATATTGAAACTATTAAAGGACAAGATATTTTAACAGATGATTTTGATATGGGATCATATTCAGTTGCTGTTGCTAATAACTTAAGCAGTAAAGATTTACTTGATCTCGAAGAAAAAATCAAAGATGTCGATGGAGTTAACCAAGTAATGTCATTATATGATGCAATTGGTACAGTTATTCCTATTTCTATGCTACCAAGTGAGATAACTGAAAAACTTCATAAAGACAACACTGATATGCTTTTTATTACATTTTACGGAAGTACATCAAGTGAAGAAACAATTGATGCTGTAAAAGAAATAAGAAATATCAGTCAAGAGAAAATAAAACTTGGTGGTATGAGTTCAATGGTACTTGATACTATGGAGCTATCTAATAAAGAAATACTTATATATATAGTTATAGCTGTAATTCTTTGTATAGTTGTTCTTGAACTATCACTTAATTCATATATGGTACCAATATTCTTACTATTAAATATTGGATGCGCTATAATGTATAACTTAGGAACAAATATCTTCCTAGGAGAAATATCTTACATTACTAAAGCATTAGTTGCTGTATTACAATTAGGTGTTACAACGGACTTCTCAATCTTCTTGTATCACTCATACGAAAGTAAAAAGAAGATATATAAAACTAAAGAAGAGGCAATGAAAGAAGCCATTAAAGAAACATTTACATCAGTTATAGGTTCATCACTTACAACTGTAGCTGGATTTCTAGTATTATGCACAATGAAATTAACGCTTGGACGTGACTTAGGTATAGTAATGGCTAAAGGTGTAATCCTTGGGGTTATATCTGTCTTAACTTTATTTCCAAGTTTATTACTTGTATTTGATTCTTTAATTGAAAAGACAAAACATAAGAGTTTAAATCTAAAATTTGAAAGATTAAATAAATTCATTGTTAAGCATCACGTTAGTTTATTTATTATATTCTTAGTCGTATCTATTCCAGCATACTTAGGATATAAGAATGTAGAAGTTTACTACAAGATGGATTCATCTTTGCCAGCAACACTTGAAAGTATCAGTACTAATACAGAATTAAAAGAAAAATTCAATATTGTAAGTCCAGAAATAATCTTAGTTGACACTAGTTTAAAAAATGATGATGTTACTAAAATGTTGGATGAAATAAAAAATGTAGATGGAATTGATTTTGTATTATCATTTAATGAACTTAAAAAGCATGGTTTAACCGAAAATATGTTAAGTGATGATCTTGTAAAAATGTTTAAAAATGATAAATATGAAATGGTTTTAATAAATTCCCTTTATGAAGTTGCAAGTGATGAACTTAATAATCAAGTAGACGTTATAAATGGAATTGTAAAAAAATATGATGACAATATAATTGTTGCTGGAGAAGGACCACTTATGAAAGATTTAATTAAAATAAGTGATACAGATTTTAACAATGTTAATTCATCATCAATTATATGTATTTTATTAATTCTATTCATAGTACTTAAGAGTTTAAGTTTACCAATACTTCTAATATGTGCAATAGAATCAGCAATATTTATAAATATGTCAATATCATATTTTGGAGGTGTTGTGTTACCATTTGTTGCTCCAATAGTTTTAGGTACAATTCAATTAGGTGCAACAATCGATTATGCAATTCTTTTAACTTCATCTTATCTTAAATTAAGACGTGAAGGAGTTGACAAAAAAGAGGCAGCTCTTGAAACTCTAAACTATAATGGTAGATCAATATTAGTAAGTGGCTTATGTTTCTTTGCTGCAACATTTGGAGTAGGTGTTTATTCTCAACTAGAAATGGTTGGAAGTTTATGTACGCTTATTTCAAGAGGAGCGATTGTTAGTATGATAGTTGTTATAACTATTTTACCTTCAATACTTCTAATATTTGATTCATTAATAATGAAAACTACGAAAGGATGTAATAATATGAAAAAAAATAATAAAAAAGTAATTGCTTCAGTATGTGCTTTATCGTTTATGTTATTAAGTGTTCCAACAAATACTTATGCTTTATCAAGAATCGAAACTGTTTACGGTAAATTAGATTCTAATGGTAATTATTCATCAGTACTTGTAAATGAACATTTAAAAAATGACACTTCTCTTAAAACTATTGAGGATTATACTGAATTAAGTGAAATATTAAATATTAATGGAAATGAAACATTAAATGTAAATGGTAATAAATTAACTGTTGAAGCTAACGGAAAAGATATTTATTATCAAGGAGTTTATAAAAAAAACTTACCAATAAATATGGAAATAACTTATAAATTAAATGGTGAAAAAATGTCTGTTGATGATATGTTAGGTAAAAGTGGCAAGGTAGAAATATCTATAAAATATAAAAACACAGATAAACATATCGTTAAAGTTAATGGCAAAAATGAAACTTTATATACACCATTTGTTGTAACTTTTGGAACTATTATAAATAACGGAACAAACATTTCTGTAGAAAATGGAAAAGTAATCAGTAATGGTAGCAAAAATATCATAGGTGCAATTGCAACACCAGGATTATATGAAAGTTTAGATTTAAGTTCTTTAAAAAATACTGATACAATAAAGATTACTTATGAAACAACATGCTTTGAATTAAGTTCAATGTATTCTGTAATAACTCCAAAACTAGTTGATTCAAGCGACTTAAAAATATTTGATAAATTGGATACATTATATGAAAAATCTAATGAATTAAAGTCTAATATGGATTTAATTGATACAAATACAAAGAAAATTAAAGAAGGATCTAGTAAGATAAAAAATGCTTTATCAAGTTCAATGAAGGCAAGTTCCGCTTCAACTTTAACTGATGAACAATTAAGTATGATTACTTCTCAAGCTAAGGGTTTAGTTTCTTCATCATTCACTGAAGAATATAAAAATAATATAGCAGCTTCTGCTTGGAGGGAAGTTGAATCAAGTCTTGATCCAAACGATCAATATGTTGTAGGAAAAGTAACTGAATATTCAACAAACATAATGATGACTTATCTTAAAAGTATTGGGGAAATCCAAGAATATGGACGTTGTAATGCTCTAGGAGATTCTGCTTATACTGATCAAGGATGTGTTACATTATTTACAAAAATTAAACCAATGCAAGAGGCTTTACAAGTTAACAATGCAGCACTAGCATCAAGTGTTTCATCATATGTAGCTGAAAATGTTTCTAAATCTGTTGCTGTAAAAGTTGCACAAGAAAGTGCTTTAAAAACAACTGAAACTTTAGCTCCAACGCTTGCAAGTAATGTTGCTGATCAAGTAAAAGAGGCATCTATTGAATCTTTAAAAACTTTATATGCAGGAATCTCTACATTAGATTCAGGAATTTCTGAATTATCTGCTGGTATTTCAAAATATAATGAAGAGGGAATTACTAAAATTACTAACATAATTGGTGGAGATGTAAAAACAACAACTAATAAAGTAAAAAGTATCGTTAAACTTGGAGAAAACTATAAATCAGTAAACTCTAAAACATTAAATTCAACTGATGAAACAAGAATGATTTTAGTAGTAGATGGTAAAAAATATGAAGCTCCAAAACAAAATACACAAAAAACAACTAAAAAAGTATCATTCTTCCAAAGAATAAAAAACCTGTTTAAATAGAAGTGTTAAAAAAACACTTCTTTTTTAATATAATTTAGTATGAATGAGGAAATAAATAGATTAAATTTTGAAAATTTTATATGGATTGTATTTGCATCTCTTTGTCTTTTAAATATAAGAGGAGATAACTTAGAAATAGAGTCAATTGAAGAAAATAATGATTCTTTTCATAATGAAGCAAATAAAGTTTTTGAATTCACTTTATCGATTACATTCTTAATCTATATTTATTTTTTCTTAAGAAATTATCGAGCTTTAAAAAAAGCTCCAAAAAGTAAAAAAAGATTATATGAAATTAAAACTTTAGGAAGTTTACTTTTAATAGCAGGCATTATATGTTTAATCTATTTTCAAAGACAAGACACATCATTTGAAGGTTCACCAGCTTTATGATATTATTATAAAGGTGATAAGATGACGGATAATGAAATAAAAAATAAAATGAAAGAAATAACATATGGCTGGGTTGATGTAAATGGAAATAAACATATTGATGTTGATGAAACTTATGCAACACTTTATCGTTTGCAAGCTCCAGAGTATTTGCTTATTTCTAAATGTGGCGTTTGTTGGGATCAAGTGGAGCTTGAAAGATATTATTTTTCTTTTTCAAATTATGAATTCAAAACATATATAATCGTTTATTTTAAAGATGATACATATCCTTCACATACTTTTTTAATATATAAAAAAGGAAACATATATTATTGGCTAGAAAATGCTTATCAAAAATATATAGGTATACATGAATATTCAACTTTAAATGAAGCTTTAATGGATGTAAAAGAAAAATTTATTCTAGATCTTGCTTCCTCTTTTGATCCAGATTATTTAAAAATTTATGAATATGAAACACCAAAATATAACATAACACCAGATGAATTTTTTAAAGAAACTACTAAAAACTCAATAAATATTTAGTTTTTTTCTTGTTAAGCGACATATATTAATATATAATACATAGCACGGAGATGAATAGAATGAGAAAAATAGAAAATATAACAAATGTATTAAAGTTCTATATGGCAGTAAATAAATTAAAAGAAACAGCTAAAGGAGAAAGCAGTCGTGCTGATAACATTTTTGGAAGTAGTATATTAGCAATCGCTTTTGATTCAGAATTCAATAATGCAAGCAATTTAGCTAATATTATTAAAATGGAATTATTATATGAATTATCTTATACTCCAAATTTTTTTGACGTTATAGAAAGCATGGGCAAAAAAGAAGAAATTGAGGAATTATTACTAGAATTTCAAGCCTGTAAATCACCTGATGCTTCTTTAGCTCACAAATATAAATCACTTGACATAACTCTTTCAAGTATAGCAGAGAACACAAAATCAATTGATGAGTTTGTAGATAAAGCTTTAGTGGTTATTTCAATGGACAAAGATAAAGAAAAATATATTAACATATTAAAATTTTATTATTATAATCATACTTTAAAATCAAAGTTACGTACAGGTTGGGATAAGGAACATTGGAACATTGAAAGTGAAAACGAAAGAGTAGAGATGATTTCTGATCATATAATAGGTGCTGTTGGACTAGCATATGCTTTTGGAAGTGAGTTTAAATATGATTTTGATGTTAATGAGGCTTTAAAAACTTTAATGATTCATGAAATAGGTGAAGCAATTATTGGAGATATTACTCCATTTGATAATGTTACTGTTAAACAAAAACGTGAGATTGAACATAAAGCAATGCAAACTGTACTTGGAAATTTAAACAAACGTGACGAATTATATCAAAGTTTATTAGATTTTGATGCTGGGACAAATCCAATTGATACTTTTGCTCATAACTGTGATAAAGAAGATGCAGATTTGGAAGCAAAAGTATATCAAGAAAAAGGTTTTCATCATTCTTTAACTGATCAAGAACATAATGTTGTGATGAAATCTGGTAAAGTACAAAAAATGATTAATGAAGGTCTTGCAACAACTGCCTTTGATGTTTGGTATTTATATGACAAAAATATATATGAATGCAATAATGATATGAAAGAATTTTTTGATGTTTTAAAATGTGCAAAAGACAACCAACTTTTAGATTTAAATAAAGATACAATAGTTGAAAAAATAGATTTAAATGACAGGGAATATGAATTCTTAATAGATGAAATAAGTTATGAAATAGATAGATTAAAAAAGAATGGCTTTATAGAAGCAATAACTATATCATTTCAACAAAATGAAGGTAAAGGAGTTATTGTTGTAAAATCTGCTTGTACTGAATTAGTATCTAAAGAATATTTTAAAAGTTTAACTGCTTATTTTGAAGCAAAAAACTTAACCAAAATTAAAGTAGAGTTTACAAGTAGATTTGTTGCTGTACGCCCTATTTATTTTAAAACACCAAATGTACCTAGAGAAGAAAAACAATCAACAATTATTTTTGATAGAAATGGATTCTTAAAAAATAATCAAATTGTAGGTTTTTATGATTTTGATAATCAAAAAAATAACTATAAAGTAAATTACAATCCAAACATAGAAAGAGAATTAAAACTTTTACAATCTTAAAAAGATAATTCTCTTTTTTAATGTATTAAACTGGATATAATGTTATAATTATATTATTAGATATAGGTGGTATTAAATGGAAAAAAGAAAAGAAACAATTTTATTAGATATTGATGAAGTACTTTGCTTTTCTGGTTATTTGGAACTAGTAAATGAATTTTTAAATACAAATTATACGATTGATGATTTTAGTGATTATTATATAGATGAGGCTGCAATTCCAAAAGAAAAAATGGGAGAATTTTGTGAATTTATGAAAAATAGAGATCAATATGAAAACCCTATGTTTTTACCACATGCAATTGAAGCAATAAAAAATTTAAGTAAGTATTATAATATTTATCCTTTAAGCGATTGTCGAAATAACTTTGATTTAAAAAACTCAGGTAGAATATTTAAAGGAAAATTTGAACTTCTTTATAGAACTTTCTCAAAAGAAGAAATACCTTCTAAGAATTATATTTTTACTGGTTCTAAAGGATTATTTAAAGGAGATATTCAAATAGATGATCTATTAAGCAATCTTCAAGCAACTTCATCCCCAACGAAAATTCTTTTTCCATCATATCATAATAAGGAAATAAGTGAAGAAACTTTAATTGAAAATGGTGTTATTATGCCTACAAGAGATTGGCGTAGAGGCTGGGAAGAAATAGAAAAAATCCTTTTAAAAAGGTTAGAAATGAGGAAAAATCATGAATAAAAAAATAGGTTTAGTATTATTATCATTATTACCAAGTTTAGTCTTTGCTTCATCTAGTTCTTCTCTAAATTTTGGTGAAGCATTCTTAATAGAAAACTTTATGACAATTTTTATGAGTATTTTTGTTATATATCCAATAGCAAAATATTGCTCTAAAGATGGAAATGTGAAATCTTTATTTATTAAATTATCAGTTATAAGATATGTTTTGTTAATATTTTTTGATATATTTATAAGTACTGATATAGCAATGTGGGATTTTATGTTTGTATTTATAGGGGCATTTATAGTTGTTCCAATATTAGCAGTTGTAAATAACAAAAAGCCTGCAGCAGTGGCAACATCAAGCAATATTACTCAATCTAGCAATGTTAAACTTGCATGTGCAAATTGTAAAACAGAAATAACTGTTGATGATAAATTTTGTCCAAATTGTGGTATGGCAATAGAAGGAAATAATATAGAAGTTTCTGCTTCTAAGAAAAATATTGTAACTCCAAGCAATTTTGATTCTATTTACAGCAAACCTGAAGAACAAATGTTAGAAAGTTTCTTACAAAGTGAAATGAAAAAAGCTAAAATCAACAGCAAAACAGATTTAATTCCAAAGGATGTGTTAAAAAGAAAAAATATTATGTTTATAATTCTTAGTTTATTAACATTTATTTTTATATCTATGATATTCTTCCATGTTGGAGTTATTTATTGTTTGATTGCCATTTTTATAATATTTATATTTTATAAAAAATCAAATTCTTATAATTTAATGAAGTTTTTAAAAAAAGAAGTTAAATCTAGACCACAAGAGGATATAAGTAATATTGTTATGAATGTTAAATTATCCTTTATTAAAGATAGTTCTAAAAAAGTTTTGTTTGGTGGTTTTATAGCAGTTTTATTAATTTCTTCAATTGTTTATTTCAAACCACATATTTTATATGAAAAGTCTGAAAACGGATATATAGTTAGATTTTATACAGTTGGTATAACTAATTTTACATCAGTTAACATTCCTGAAAAACACAATGGAAAAGATATAATTGGAGTACGTGGTCAAGTGTTTAAAAATATGTATACTTTAAGAACAGTGAGTTTACCTAATACTATAACGGAAATAAGAGGCCAAGCATTTGAAAATGATATCATGTTAAAGAATATAAATATACCGAATAATTTAACTTATTTAGGAGGAAGTGCTTTCAAAAAATGTAGATCACTTAAAACATTAACTCTTCCAGATACTTTATCATATATTGGAGGAGAAGCATTTAAAAATGCTACATCTTTAAAAAGCATAAATTTACCATCTAGTCTAAAAGAAATAAGAGGTAACACTTTTGAAAATGATAAAAATCTTACTATGATAAAAATTCCCGATACAGTTACAAGAATCGGTGGACATGCTTTCTATGGATGTAAAAGTTTAAGTAAAGTTGATCTAAGTGAAAATAGTAAATTAAAAGAGATTGGTTCATCAGCATTTAGATTGTGTGATTCACTTAAAGAAATAACTATACCATCACTAACATCAGTAAACTCTAGAGCATTTAAAGAAAGTCCAACAAAGGTTAAAAAATTTGGTGAAATTGATTATGGATCTTTAGTCGATGAGAATAAACACAAATATAAAACATTTATGTATATAAGAGTTGGAGAAACAGAAAAAGTATCTAGCTATCAAACTGATACTAAGATGTATCAAAATGATGCAAGATTAACTTTAAAAAGTATCAATGTAACTGCAAGTGGAAGTGAATTTACTTTAGAATATAAAGATTTAACTACTACTAAAGAATTTAAATTGAACAAAACTATATCTAATATGGAAATAACTGACTCTCTTGATGTTGAGGTCTCTGCAAGCTATAATTTTTCATCATCAACAAGTATTTCCCTAAATGTGTATTATGACTAGTGGTACTATGAATTATAAATATATACATTTATTATATGTCCCAACATTAGCTTGCAATATGGGATGTAAGTATTGCTATTTAGAGGAAAATACGGTTAGTCAAGGAAATATGAACCCTTTAAATACTTTAGAATATGCCATAAATAAATTTAAAAATAGTGGTGTAGTTCCTTTCAATATATCTCTTCATGGAGGAGAAGTAACAACTTTATCAAAAAGTGTTTTTCACGACATTATAAAATACATAAGTGAATACTACAAAGAAAATAAAAACTTAATTGAAAGTGCTGGATTCACTGTAGGAAATCCACATATAAAAACTAATTTATACAGTTTAGATAAACATATTGATACAATTAAGGAATACAATGTTTCTATTTCTGGAAGCTTAGATTTACCCTTATCCTTACATGATCAATATCGTCTAACTAAAGGGAATCAAAAAACGTTAAAAAAAATTTTAGCAAATATTGAACTTTTAAAGGATATTCCAAATAAGAAAAAAGTATCAGCAACTATATTTAAAGAACATTATGAACGTTTAGATGAAATAGTTGAGGATATAAAATATTTAGATGAATTTACTTGTTTAGATATGAATGATTTTAATTTTATGATAGGTTTTGATTACAATTCATGTGGATTATTACATCCTATTACCGAAGATGAACAAGTGAATTTTTACGAAAAAATGCATGAATGCTTTGATGGAACTACATTAGATGCTGGTGTAAACGGACCATGGTTTAATGAGTTTGGACCAGGTTATTGTACCAACTGTGATAATTGTGGAGAAAAGTTTTTCTTGCTTGAAGTTAATGGAGATATTTATTCATGTGTAAGAGGACAAAAACAAAAAGATTACTATTATGGAAACATTTTTAAAGATTCAGTTGAAGATATTTTAACAACTGCTAAAAATAAGATGTTTTTAAATCATAACAAAGAACCATTCAATGATGAATGCTCTAAATGTGGCTATTTATATTTATGTAAAACAGGATGCCCTTTTGTAAAAAATACATATCAAACCAATAAGAGTTATACGTGTAAGTTACAACAAAAAATGTATGAAGATCGTGGATATGAAAAAGATCCTGCAAATGATGAATTTGTTTATCAATACGTTAGCAAAATGCGTACAACAGATGTAAGTAACTATATTCCAAAGGATAATGATGATAATTCACTTGCTAATCTAATTAAAAAGGATAAGAGATTAAAATACATTTACGATGATTCGTCCTTTATTCTTGATGTTGATGGAGTAGAATATAATTTATCCTCTCAAATATTAAATGTCTCTCGAGAGTTTGTATATTTAACAAAAGAATCTAAAATAAAAATATACATGAAAAAGAATATGATTGAAGAAGAATGTGATTATCCAGAAAACAACGCCCTTTATATTATGATACTTAGTGGAAACTTAGTAACATATGGAGATGAGGGACGAACAAAACAAAGACATGTAAACACAACTCAAATTTTTAAAGGAGTACTTGATAATATTCAAAGTGATAAAGAAGGCTACTACGTATATGATATAAGCAATTTGATTCACGAATATAAAGATTTTTATTCAAAGGAAAATCCCAACAATATTTTCTTTACAACAACATCTTTAAGAGAATATCATTACTTAAAACAAAAAAATAATGCTTATTACCATTTAGCAGCAATTAATTTACCATTTCAAAATATGGAATTTATTTATATAGATGAGGAGTTATAAAAATGAAAGAAGAAGCAAAAACATATGAAGAGTTAATTAGAAAAAAAAGATGTATAGATATAACAAAATATTATGAGCTTGATGAAAACGATTTAGAAACTATCTATAATTTTTTAAAAGAAAATAAAGAGGCTGTTATTAGAGGCGGAATAGAAAATTTAGTGTTAACTTGTAAGGGTAAAGAAAATCAAATAATAGTTTCTAGAAAAAAAACTTCTACTATAGATGGAGTAACAGTTAGCAATAATTTATTTAAAATTATTCCACACTATACACCTTCAAGTGGAGGCAGTTATTCTAGTGGTGGTTCTTCATCAAATAATAATAACAACAATAACAACAACAACAATAATAATTAGGAGGAAGTATGGCATTTATAGTAGATGAATTTCATAAAAAACAACTTGATAAACATAAAATAAATATTAAAACAACATACATATCAGCGGATAAAATTCTAGAGAGAAACACTGATGGTAAAAAAAATGATGATGTAAAAAATGGTATAAGAGCTAGAAAAGATTATTATATAAATGGTTCCTTAGTCCATACTGAAACAAAGTTTGATTCTAGAATAACTTACACATATATATCAGAAGATTTATTAAATAATAATTTTAAATGTGTTAACTGTGGAATGTCTAGTGATTTAAACACTTTTATTGATGGGTGTCCTTATTGTGGAACAAACTATAACTTAGAATATACTGATAAAGATTTGGGAAGTAAATACCATTATGATTTAGTGTTAAAAAGTAATCTTTATAGAATAATAACTTATTTTGTGGATTTAATTATAAGTATAATTTTGTCCTTTGTCTACATTAAAACAACTTCTAGAACTTTTAATTCTTACGATATATCAAAAGTTTTTATCTTTGGTTTCATCTTATCTTTAGTTTTATATTATGTATTTTATTTAATGGATGCATATATAATACTTGGACCAATAAAGAACTATAAGGATAGAATTAATAAAGAACAAGAAAATTTTTGGATTTCATCAAATATAGATAAAAAAACATTTTTCAACAATTTAAATTATGAAATAAGAAAAAAATATTATAGCAATGAAAATATCATTGATTATGATATTTTAGATTATGATAAATTTACTAATTATGAAAAGAACAATAAAATACATGTTAAAGTTAAAGTATATTTAAGAGTTATTTATCTTATAAATGGAAAAATAAAATCAAAATACATAAAAGATGAATTTATTCTTGTAAGACATAATGAAGAAGTAGAAAATATATCAAAAGGAACAAATATGTTAAGATGTCATAATTGTGGCTCAACATTAAATGTAAATGATGAAGCATGCTCTTATTGTGGAACAAAAATAAAATATTATCAAGAATGGATGCTTGAAAAGTAACATAGATGTTACTTTTTTTTAAATTTTTAAGTTCTAATTTTGTCGACATTTGTCGGATGTATTGACAAGAAAAATTAAACATATATAATACAAGCTCGAGAAGCAGGGTAAGATGCTTATCACTTCCAAACTAGAGGTTAAATATTCAGGGTTTTGGTTAATGGAGTACAAGAGAAAGTGATATGATATGTTTAAAAAATCATTTAAGC
>FR884148.1 GCA_000435515.1 Firmicutes bacterium CAG:582 | reverse complement strand
ATATAAAGTTACATTTACCTTTTTAAGTAATAAATATCAGTCGGAAATTTGCATATTTTCCTATTTTGTGTTATAGTATGTGCATAAATTAAAAAAAAGGGGGAAATTTATATGAAAAGTACAGAAGAATTAATAGCAGAAATAGAAAATTTAAACGAATCTAAAGAAGAATTGGGAGCAATTCGAGCTAAGAAGATTGAGAGACTCTTTGATGAATATATAGAATACGCATATCCGATGACTGATTCAGAACTTGCACGAGGATTAAATAGAATAGATTCTCACTATAACAAACTAATAGCTAAAGATGAAAGAGCAATAGCTTTTATTGAATTTCAATTATATTTAAGAGCAAAAAAAGATCAAATATTTGGTAAAGAAGAAGAACCTAGATTGGGTAAATAGTTATAATTTTTTATTCACATAAAAAGAATGATTAACACATTCTTTTTTTTTTACACATTCTTATTATTAATCACGTTAATATGCATCTCTACAAAATGAAATAAATTCAAAAAATCTATTCAAATGAAAACTTATACTTTCTTTGAAAGAAATTTAACAATGTTAACCTATTGTAATAGTTGCAAAATTTATAGAATTAATATGTTATAATATAGAAGATAAGGAGTATAAAATATGGAAATTGTATATCATGGAAGTAAAGAAAGTGGTCTAAAAAGATTAGAACCAAGAAAATCAACGCACGGAACATATGTCTATGCCACTCCTGAAAAAGTTCTAGCGTTACATTTCAGTAAAAGATGCGGAGATGACTTAGTGTATGATATTGGTCATTTTAGCATTGAAAAAGATGGACCTTGGGAATTAATTGAAAATGTACCTGGAGCTTTTGATAAAATGTATTCCAACAGTTCATCAATATACACTCTTCCAAAAGAAACGTTTAAAGATTTGCATACTGGTTTTTGTGAAATTGTATCAGAAGTTAGTGTAGATGTAATTAGTGAAGAATATTGTAATAATGTTTGGGAAGGCATACTAAAAGCAGAAAAAGAAGGTCTAATAAAGATATATCGATATCCTAATAAACCAACTGGATTCAAACATGATGGTTCAGATATTTTAGATAAGTGGAGAAGATATAAAAACGTATTTAAAAAAGAGTTTACAAGAAATGATTTTAATAGATTGATTTATCTTCATCCAAATTTGATGCAAAAAGTCAATGAATTGGCAGAAGAATTTGGATATGATTATAGATATGAACCTAATGATTTAATAAATATATTCCAAGATAGAATAGAAAGACAGTTGCGCGATTTGGACCATGAGCAATACATCGATTGTGCATACATAAGTATTTGCTCTTTTTTTCCAGAGTTGATTCCCAAAATCGACGAATTATATCAATATTATAAACAGGCAATTATGGAACAAGAAGCAACTCAAAAGTTAAAATAATATTTATCAATATTTTAAACACCAAAGATATAACTTGTTCATAGAATATATTGTACGTTATATAACGTTTATATAGATTGAGCTCATTTGAGCTCGCTTTTAATTTGACAATATTTTTCTAAACGATTATAATACCTAACCAAAAGAAGGGGAAAATATGACACTTGAAACACGTTTAAGATTAAATTATTTATTAAGTCAGTATAAAACAAAATATGAAAAGTATTATTCTAAAGAAGATTTTGAATACGTTGTAGGTAGTTTTATTAGTAAGTTTGAATCTCGCGAAAGCGTTGGAACTTTGTTACTTCAAGCTTATGAAGAATGTGGATTATCAGAGGAATTATCAGTTAATATATATGGAAATTTCATTAATCATCTAAAGAATGACTGTGATATAAATGTTGATTTATTGGAAGTTGGATGTGGTGTGATACCATCACTAGCCAAAAGTTTGAAAAAGATTCAAACCAGTGGAACAATAACTGTAATAGATCCATTGGTAAAAATACCTGAGTATGGAGATTTGCGAATTATTAATGGAGCGTTTACAGAACAAACAGATGTAAGCGAGTATAAACTTATTTATGGCACTTTTACTTGTGAAGCAACAAGTGCAATGATATATTCATCATTTCAAAATGATATAGATTTGTATTTAGCTTTATGTGGGTGTGCCACTGGAAGATTATATTTAGATTACTATGAATATTTATATGATTTAGAGGATACTTTAGAAACTCTATCAAATAAAACTGGAAGAAATTTTGATATTTTTGAATATAGTGATTTACCATACCCACTTATAAAAACTTATAGATAAAAGGAGAATTAAAATGGAATATACAGAAGAAGAAGGATTAAAAATTTTATTAGAATTTCAACTATTCTTAAAAAAATATGGAAAATATTATAAAGAAATACCAGGTGCCTACGAATATATAAAGCAACAATTTTTTGTAGACATCAGTTATGGGAAGCCTAACGATATTATTCGCTCAATAATTGAAGAACTTGGTTTAAATCGTTTTCTTGAAAATGATTATTACAAAAATTTTATAGAATACATGAAAAGCGAAACGGGAATTGATAAAAATTTGCTAGAAGTAGGTTGTGGGATTTTACCATCCTTAGCAAATAGAATAAGTAAAGAGCAAACCTGTGGAAGTGTAACGGCTATGGATCCAAAAGTAATTGAGGCATATGAAGGAAATATTGGAATTATAAAAAAAGAATTTACTTTGGACACTGATGTTAGTAATTATGATCTAATTTATGGATTTTATCCATGTCAAGCAACTACTACTATGATAAAATCATCTTTTAAAAATGATAAAGACCTGTTTCTTGAAATGTGTGGATGCACACATGATGTACCTAGAGAATTTGCAAGTAGTCAAAAAATAGCTAACAAATATCACCTTTATTTAAGATATTTAGACTATATTTTAGAAAAATTATCATCAACTGATAGGACTTATGAAATAATAAGACATCAAGGTTTAGACTATCAAGTAGTAAGAACTTACAAACCTAAAAATTTTTATTGATTTTTATAAGTCTTTATAATATAATTAACTAAGAAGTTTTTACTTGGTTTTAAAAGTCTCCGATTTTTTACTAAGTTTTAACCGATTATACAAAGAAGGAGGAATTGAAAATGGCTGTTACTAAAGAAAGAAAAGCAGAATTAATCAAAGAATTTGGTAAAAGTGAAAAAAATTCTGGTTCTACAGAAGCACAAATTGCTGTATTAACTGAAAGAATCAATGATTTAACTGAACACTTAAAAGTTCATATTCACGATTATCATTCAAAAAGAGGATTACAAATGATGGTTGGTAAAAGACGTAGTTTACTTGATTACTTAAAAGCAAAAGACGTTGAAGCTTATCGTGATTTAATCGCAAAATTAAATATAAGAAAGTAGGCATTTATTTTAAGTGCCTTTTTTTATTTAAAAAATTAGTAGAGGTGAAAAAATGAAGAAAGTATTTGAATACGATTTTAGAGGAAGAAAAATAATAGTAGAAAACGGAGAAGTTGCTAAGCAAGCTCATGGAGCAGTAGTTGTAAGATATGGTGATACAGTAATTCTATCAACTGTAGTAGTTGGAAATAATGCCAATATTTTAAGCGATTTCTTTCCACTTATGGTTTTATATCAAGAAAAACTATATTCTGTAGGTAAAATACCCGGTGGTTTTATCAAAAGAGAAGGAAGACCAACTGATGCTGCAACACTTGCTGCCCGTATGATAGATAGACCTATGCGTCCTATGTTCCCTGAAGATTTTAGAAACGAAGTACAAATTGTTAATACAGTTTTATCTGTTGATACAGATAATTCTCCAGAATTATCAGCGATGTTTGGTTCATCTTTATGTACATGTATTTCTAAAATACCATTTGATGGACCAATTGCAGGAGTAAAAGTAGGAAGAATAAATGGAAAATTTATAATCAATCCAACTCCAAGTGAACTTGAAGAATCTGATATAGATTTAACAGTTGCTGGTACTAAAAAAGCAATTAATATGGTAGAAGCAGGAAGTAAAGAAGTATCAGAAGCTGATATGTTGGAAGCTTTAATGTTTGGTCATGAAGCTGTAAAAGAATTATGTGAATTCCAAGAGAAAATTATAGCTGAAATAGGTCAAGAAAAGATGACTTATGAACATATTGAAATTGAAGATAGTTTAAGAAAAGAAATATATGATTTAGCTGCTGAGAAATTGGATAAGGCAATGCGTATAAAAGAAAAATTAGAAAAATATGCAGCAATTGATGCCGTAAAAGAAGAAATAGTTTCTAAATATGAAACTGAAAATAAAGAGTCTTTAGATGCAGAAGAATTAGTCCTTTTAATAACTAAAGTAAAAATGGTTCTTGAAAATATTGAATATGATATTTTTAGAAGTATAACGGTTGATGAACATACTAGAAGTGATGGAAGAAAGATGGATGAGATAAGACCCCTTTCAACAGCAATTGATTTACTTCCAAGAACTCACGGAAGTGCTTTATTTACTCGTGGTGAAACTCAAGCGCTTGCAGTTACAACTCTAGGAGCATTAAACGAATACCAAGTTTTGGATGGAATTAGTTTAGAAGCTGAGAAGCATTTCATGTTACATTATAACTTCCCAGCATTCTCAGTTGGAGAAACAGGAAGATATGGTTCTCCTGGAAGAAGAGAAATTGGACATGGTGCTTTAGGAGAAAGATGTTTAAAACAAGTAATGCCTTCTGAAGAAGAATTCCCATATACTGTTAGAGTAGTATCTGAAATACTTGAATCAAATGGATCATCAAGTCAAGCTACTATATGTGCAGGATGTATGTCACTTATGGCTGCAGGTGTTCCAATCAAAGCTCCAGTTGCTGGAATTGCAATGGGACTTATTACATCTAAAGATGGAAGCAAATATCAAATATTAACAGATATTCAAGGAATGGAAGATCATTTAGGTGATATGGACTTTAAGGTAGGTGGAACAAGAAAAGGAATTTGTTCACTACAAATGGATATAAAAATAAAAGGTATAACTAAAGAAATACTTGCAGAAGCTCTTGAACAAGCAAAAAAAGCCCGCATGGAAATTCTTGATGTAATGGAAAAACAAATTAAAGAACCAAGAAGTGAAGTTTCTGAATACGCTCCAAAAACTGAAACATTTATGATTAATCCTGACAAAATCAAAGATGTTATCGGTAAAGGTGGAGATACAATTACTAAGATTATTCTTGAAGCAAGCAATGTTAAAACTGTTCAAGATAAAGATGCGGTTAAAGTTGATTTGAATGACGATGGTCAAGTAATTATTTATCATACTAATAGAGATATTATTAATAAAACTGCTGAGATGATAAAAAATATTGCTCGTGAAGTTGAAATGGGAGTTAAATATACAGCAAAAGTTATTAAAGTAGAAGATTTCGGTTGCTTTGTAGAATTATGGCCTGGATGTGAAGGACTTGTTCATGTATCTCAACTTGCTCATGAACGAGTAAATAAACCAAGTGATGTTGTCAAAGTTGGTGATGAAATAATTGTAATGTCACAAGGATATGATAATCGTGGAAGATTGAATTTAAGCAGAAAAGATGCTTTACCAAAACCAAAAAAAGAAGAAAAAATAGAAAAGAATATGGAAAGTGAAACTAAATAGTTTTACTTTTTTTATGTAAAATTATACGTAATCATAACTTTTATTAGTATATTTTGTCATTTTATGTTATATTTATTATGGTTAAAGATAAAATAATAGAAGGAGTGATATTTTATGAAAAAGTTGCATAGTAAATTATTTGCAGTTATTATGTCTATTGCATGTATTTTACCAACATTTGTAAAAGCCGAAGGATTTAATACCTATAAAAAAGGAGAAATGGCAAATTTCTACATTTCTAAAAATGATAAAGTAGGTAGATCTTTAATGATTCTTGAGGATTCAGGGGAAGATGCTGAATACGTTAAAGCTTTTGTTTATGGAATCGTTGGTTATACAAGTGATCCATATGCTGATACAAATGATCCCGATATTGGATGGAAAGTTGATAAGTTTGAAAATACTCAAGCATATTATTATATGACAAAGACTTTACTTCCAAATGAAAACCAAATGCCTCTAAATGATTTAGATTATACAACTAATCTTGAAACTGATGGAAATTTATCATTAATCTCTTTACAAGAATTAATCGATATTTTTGGAGCAAAAGTGGATGGAGAAGGTTATGTAATTGATGATGCGTCTAAATTAACAATATTTAACGAAATTGCTTCACACGCCAAATTAGACCTTGCAAGACCCGCATCTCATCCATTTAAAGGTATCTTCACTTCAACAGTGGATGGTAATATGGTTTGGGCAGTTGAATTTATAAATGATTCAGCAGGAAACTTGGTAAAAGCAGCTGTAAAAAAAGTTGCATACGCTACATCTAATGAATATGACTATGTTCCAGTAATGTATGTCAACAAGAAACAAGATTGTAACAAAAAACAAACTGAACAAAAATATGCATGCTATTCTTGTGGTGATGACTATACTTGGACAACTGTTGGAAGTCAAGCTGATACTTGTACTTTAGTTGAAAAAGTAACTTCAAAAGCAAATTGTGTTAAAAGTCCAAAAACTGGAGTTAAAGAATACGCATTAGAGTTTGCTATAGTTGCTGGAATTGGTATTGCTGTTCTAACAGTAGTTAAGAGAAAAGACTTATTTAGAAGTATCTAATGAAAAAACACCTTTTGGTGTTTTTTTTGGTGTATTGAAAAACAATATTGCATATGATATACTGATAAAGTATAAGAATAGAGGAATAATATGATTATAAAAAATAAAACCAATATAATTATACTTTCAATTGTATTAGTGTTATCACTAGGAATTTTTTTAATTATAAAGGTAAGTTTTTTTAATAAAACTGAAATAGATGAACCAATAAGAAATGTTATAAAATATTATGGAGGTGGCACGAATGTTCCTAAACTAGCTGTCGCAACAACTGTTCCAATTAAAACAACTCTAAATGTTCCAATTGATGAAAAAAAAGTATATGAAGAAGAGGAACTTGTAGAAGATGTGGAAACAGTACAAGCACCTGAAATAATTGATGATGGTTCAATAATTTATGAAGGAATGACGATGACAGAACTTACAAATAAGCTAAATAAAAGTTTAAATGACTATTTAGCTAATACTGGTTATTATTTTGCTAAGTATACTAGAGACACGGGAATGGATCCTTATTTAAGCGTTGCTATTGTCTTACTAGAAACAGGATGCAAATGGAAATGCTCTTCATTAACTTATGAATGTAATAATATTGGTGGTTTAAAAGGTGGCAACAGTTGTAATGGAAAGAGTTATAGTAGATATGACACTTTAGAAGAAGGAATAGATTCATATTTAAACATAATCTATAATAACTACTATTTAAAAGGATTGGATACACCAGAAAAAATGGGGCCAAAGTATGCTTATAGCACAGCATGGGCAGAAAAGGTTAATAACTACATTAAAGAAATTAGAGAAAAATAAAAACTGCATTTAGCAGTTTTTTTTATAAAATATCCTCATCTAAACCAAGGGTTGTTTTTTTAATATATATAGGTCTATTTTTGGCTTCTATATAGGCTTTTGAAACATATTCACCCATAATCCCAATTACAAGTAACTGTATTCCACCTAATAGAAGAATCACACACATCATGGTTGTATATGGTGGAAGTTTTGTGCTTTTTAATATAGCGGAAATAATAACTATAATTAAATAAACAAGCGAGAAAGTTGAGATAATGCTTCCTAAAAATGTCGCGATTCTAAGTGGTTTAGTAGAAAAGTTGATTAAACCATCTGTCGCATAATTAATTTGCTTTTTTAAACGAAATTTAGACTTTCCAGCAATACGTTTATTAGCATGATACTCCATATAATAAGTATTATATCCAACCCATGAAAATAATCCTTTAGTAAAACGATTGTTTTCACTCATGCTTACAAGGGCTTTAACGACATTATGTCGCATTAAACGAAAATCACTGGCACCAGCTTTAAACTTTTGCTCTGAAACACGATTCATTAAATAATAAAATGATTTCTTTAAAAATTTAGATAACTTGTTTTCGTTGCTATAATCATTTACCATAGCAACCATATCATAAGAATCATCACGTTCCAAAATATTTATCATATCGTTTATTAGATTTGGATCTTGTTGTAAATCAGCGTCTATTATACAAGCGTATTTCGCGTTTGATATTTCCAACCCAGCATATATTGCGGCATCCTTTCCAAAATTTCTGGAAAATCTTATTACCTTGACGCACTTTTTATCCTTATTATATATATCAGTTAAAACTTTATAGGTTCCATCGGCAGAACCATCATCTACAAAAATAATATTGTATTTCACATCTTTTAAACTTTGTTTTATTGTTGAATAAAGATTTTCTAAATTGCCTTCTTCATTGAAAGCAGGGATGATTAAATCTATTTTCATGTTTTCACCTCATTCTAATTATATCATGTATTTTAAATAAAAAATCAAAAAGTCGAAAAAGTGCTAAAAAGTACTTGATTTTAATACATTATTAATGTATAATCGTAAATAGTTTAACTGGCTGAGATGTGCAAGGTTGCTGATACACTAGGTGGAGTTGCAAAATAAAACTAGCGAATATCAGGTTAATTTGTAACGGAGCTATGTTTATACAATGATATAGACGGAAGGAGGACATGAGAATGTCAAAAGTTAGAATTAGATTAAAAGCTTATGATCACAGAGTTTTAGATAATGCTGTAGCTAAATTAATCGAAACTGTTAAACGTACTGGAGGGGAAATTTCAGGACCTGTTCCACTACCAACAGAAATTCAAAAGATTACAGTATTAAGAGCAGTTCATAAATATAAAGATAGTCGTGAACAATTCGAAATGCGTACTCATAAGAGATTAATCGATATCAAAGATCCTAGCAAAGAAACTATGGATGCTCTAACTCACTTAGATTTACCAAGTGGTGTTGAGATTGATATCAAAACAATATAATAAAAAAATAATAATGGAGGAAATGAAATGAAAGGAATCTTAGGCGTAAAAGTCGGAATGACTGAAAAATTTACGAAAGATGGAAAAATTATTCCTGTTACTATAGTTGAAGTTCAACCAAACGTTATAACTCAAATCAAAACTGTAGAAAAAGATGGTTACAACGCTATTCAACTTGCTGTAGTAGACAAGAAAGAAAAAAATGCAACAAAGGCTGAAATCGGCCATGCAAAAAAAGCAGGTGTTGCTCCTAAGCGCTTCTTAAAAGAATTAAGAGTTGAATCTACAGAAAACTATACTCTTGGAAGTACATTAGCAGCTGACACTTTTGAAGTAGGAGAAAAAGTTGATGTAACTGGTACTTCTAAAGGAAAAGGATTCGCTGGTGTTATTAAACGTCATAACCAATCTAGAGGACCTGAAACTCATGGTTCAAGATATCATAGACGTCCAGGTTCAATGGGAACAATGAGACCAATGCGTGTTTTGAAAGGTAAAAAACTTGCTGGACATATGGGTTCAGAAACTGTTACAATTCAAAATCTAGAAATAATTGAAGTTTGTGTAAAAGATAATTACATATTAGTAAGTGGAAATATTCCAGGGCCAAAGAAATCTTTAGTTCTAATTAAATCTGCTGTTAAAGGTGGAAGCGTAGAACCAAAAGACATCATCATTAATGAAAGTATTGAAGAAGAAACTACACCAGTAGAAGAAACTGCTGTAGATACTGCTTCTACAGTAGAAAACACTGATACTGAAGCCAAGGAATCTACTGAAGCTTAGTTGAAAGGAGAAACATATAATGACTAAAGTTAATGTTATCGACCTTAAAGGTGAAAAAGTTAAAGACTTAACAATTAATGATGAAATTTGGAAAAATGAAGGAAATGACATTGTTTTAAAGAAAGCTATTCGTTTACAATTAGATTCTTTAAGACAAGGAACAGCTGATACTAAAGGTAGAAGCGAAGTATCTGGTGGAGGAAGAAAACCATACAGACAAAAAGGAACTGGTAATGCTAGACAAGGATCTATTCGTGCACCACACTATAGAGGCGGTGGAATCGTATTTGGTCCAACTCCTAGAAGTTACTCATTCAAAACTAATAGAAAAGAAAGAAGATTAGCACTTAAAACTGCTTTATCTGAAAAATTTGCTGAAAAGAACTTAATTGTAGTTGATTCACTAGTTCTTGAAAGCGTTAAAACAAAAGATGCTATTAAGTTATTAGAAACATTAAAACTAACTGGTAAAGTATTATTCGTATCTGCAGGAGATGCTGAAAATTTATATTTAGCAACTAGAAATTTAGGAAATGTAGCTGTAGTAATGGCTGATGAACTAAATGTATATGATATCGTTAATGCTGATATGGTAGTAATGGATTCTGATACTGTTAATTATGTAGAGGAGGCACTTAAATAATGAAAGATTTAATTATTGCACCAGTAATTACTGAAAAATCTGCTCATTTAGGAGAAGATGGTAAGACTTACGTTTTTAAAGTAAGTAAAGATGCAAATAAAGTTGAAATCGCTGACGCTATTGAAAGTGCTTTCAATGTAAAAGTTGCTTCTGTTAGAACTCTTAATACTAAATCAAAAGCTAAAAGAGTTGGAAGATATACTGGACAAACAAAAACTTATAAGAAAGCTATCGTTACTTTAAAAGACGGTTATGCTATAGAAATATAGTAGGAGGTTAAGTTATTATGGGTATAAGAAAATATAAACCAACTACGAATGGTCGTAGAGGAATGTCTACTTTAACTAATGACGAAATTACTACATCAAGACCAGAAAAAAGTTTATTAAAAACTATTTCTAAAACTGGTGGACGTAATAATCAAGGTAGAATGACTGTACAACACATCGGTGGTGGAGCAAAAAGAAAATATCGTATAATTGATTTTAAAAGAAATAAATTCAATGTAACTGGTAAAGTTACGACAATTGAATACGATCCAAATCGTAATGCTAATATAGCTTTAATCACTTACTTAGATGGTGAAAAAAGATATATTATAGCACCAAAAGAATTAAAAGTAGGAATGATTATTGAATCTGGAGAAGCTTGTGATATCAAAGTTGGTAATGCAATGCAACTTCAAAACATTCCTGTTGGTACATTAGTACACAATGTTGAATTAAAACCTGGTAAGGGTGGAGAAATTGCTAGATCTGCTGGACAAAGCGTTCAAATACTTGGTAGAGATGGTAAATATGTAATCGTTCGTTTAATGTCAGGTGAAACAAGAAAAGTTCTTGGAACTTGCATGGCAACTATCGGTGAAGTTGGAAATGAAGATTATGAACTAGTAAACATTGGTAAAGCTGGAAGAACTCGTCACATGGGTATTCGTCCTACAAACCGTGGTTCTGTTATGAACCCTAACGACCATCCACATGGTGGTGGTGAAGGTAGAACACCAATCGGTAGAAAAGGGCCTGTTACTCCTTGGGGTAAACCAGCACTTGGATATAAAACTCGTAAAGGAAAGAAAGCTTCTGACAAGTTAATTGTTAGTAAGAAGAAATAGGTGATTTTATGGCAAGAAGTTTAAAGAAAGGGCCTTTCATTGATGAAAGCCTAATGAAAAAAATTCAAAAATTAAATGAATCAAATAAAAAAGAAGTTGTTAAAACTTGGTCACGTCGTTCAACAATTTTCCCTGACTTTGTAGGTCATACAATTGCTGTACATAATGGAAAAGATTTTGTTCCAGTATATGTAACAGAGGATATGGTTGGTCACAAACTTGGAGAATTTGCTTTAACTCGTAAAGCCGGCGGACATGCAGGACAAAAGTAGGAGGTTATTAGATGGAAACATTTGCAATGCATAAAAGCGCAATGGTAGCTCCACGTAAATGCCGTATGACTATGGATTTAGTTAGAGGTAAAAAAGCTACTACTGCTATTGGAATATTAGAAAACACAAATACTAAATCTAGTAGACTAATACTTAAAGTTTTAAATTCTGCTATAGCTAATGCAACTAATAACTATGGTGCTAAGCTAGAAGATTTAGTAATATCTGAATGCTTTGTTAATCCAGGACCTGTTTACAAAAGAGTAAAAATTGGTTCTAGAACAAAAGTAGACAGAAGAGATAAAAGAACAAGTCACATAACTGTAAAAGTTAGTGATGGTAAGGAGGCTTAATTAGATATGGGACAAAAAGTAGATCCTAGAGGATTAAGACTTGGTGTTAATAGAGATTGGCAATCTAAATGGTATGCTGAAAAAGGAAATTATGTTAATAACTTAAATAACGATATTAAAATTCGTGAATATTTAGTTAAAGAACTTAAAGATGCTGCTGTTTCAGAAATCTTAATCGAAAGAAAAAATAATAAAGTTGATGTTAAAATCTCAACTGCTCGTCCAGGAGTAATCATTGGTAGAGGTGGAGAAGACATCGAAAAATTAAGAAATAAAATTAAACGCGTTTGCGGAGAAGAAGTATTCGTAACAATAAATGAAGTTAAAAATGCTGATTTAAGTGCAGAACTAGTTGCTCAATCTATTGCAAAACAAATTGAAAATAGAGGAAACTTCAGAAATGTTCAAAAGAAAGCTATTAAGAACACTATGAAGGCTGGAGCAAAAGGAATCAAAACTTCTGTATCTGGTCGTTTAGGAGGAGCTGAAATGGCTCGTACTGAAGGATATACAGAAGGAACTGTACCTCTACAAACAATCAGAGCTAATGTTGATTATGCTACAGCAGAAGCTGACACTACTTATGGTAAGATTGGTGTTAAAGTTTGGATTTACAAAGGTGAAATCCTAAACAAAAGAGTAAATAAAGGAGGTAATGACGATGTTAATGCCAAAAAGAACTAAATATCGTAAACCTCAAAGAATTTCATACGAAGGTCATGCTAAAGGAAATCTAGAATTACATTTTGGTGATTACGGATTACAAGCTAAAGAAGGTGGATACGTTACAGCTCGTCAAATAGAAGCTGCTCGTATCGCTATGACACGTTACATGAAACGTGGTGGTAAAGTATGGATTAACATATTCCCACATTTAGCTAGAACTCAAAAACCTTTGGAAACTCGTCAAGGTAAAGGAAAAGGTAACGTAAATGAATGGGCAGCAGTTGTAAAAGAAGGAAAAATCATGTTTGAAATAGCTGGTGTTTCTGAAGAAGTTGCTCGTGAAGCATTAAGACTTGCATCTCATAAATTAAGCGTTACAACTCGTTTCGTTAAGAGAGAAGAAAGTGGGGATAGTAATGAAGACTAGTGAAATTAGAAAAATGTCCACTGAAGAGATATTAAAGAAAATTGAAGAACTAAAGAGTGAATTATTCGATTTAAGAATGAAACAATCTACTGGTTCATTAGAAAAATCACATAAAATAAATCAAGATAGAAAAGATATTGCTAGAATGAAAACTGTTTTAAGTGAAAGAGAAGGAGGAAATGAATAATGAGCGAAACTAAGAGAACTGAATTAATCGGAAAAGTTGTTTCAGCTGCTAATAATAAAACTATTACAGTTTTAGTTGAAACTTATAGAAATCATCCTCTATACAAAAAAAGAGTAAAATATTCTAAGAAATATGCTGCTCATGATGAAAAAAATATTGCGAAAGTTGGAGATACAGTTAGATTACTTTCTACTAGACCATTATCTAAAACTAAGAGATATGAACTTGTAGAAATCCTAACTAAATCTCAAGAAGCTTAAGGAGGGTTATTATGATACAACAAGAAACTAGATTAAAAGTTGCTGATAACTCTGGAGCTCGTGAATTATTAGTAATCAGAGTATTAGGTGGAAGTAAAGTTAAATATGGTAACATTGGAGATATAGTTGTTGGAACTGTTAAAAAAGCAATTCCTAACTCAAATGTTAAAAAAGGAAAAGTAGTAAAAGCTGTTATTGTTAGAAGTGTTGAAGGTGTAAGACGTGCAGATGGATCTTTAATTAAATTCGGAGATAATGCTTGTGTATTAATCAAAGATGATAAGAGTCCAATCGGAACACGTGTTTTAGGACCTGTTGCTAGAGAACTTCGTGATAAAGACTTCATGAAAATCGTATCTTTAGCAAATGAAGTTTTATAGGAGGTAAACATGAAAGTTAAAGTTGGCGATAAAGTAAAAATTCTTGCTGGTAAAGATAAAGGCAAAGAAGGAACTGTTACAGTAACTTTGAAGAAAAAAGACAAAGTTGTTGTAAGTGGAATCAATATGATCAAAAAACATATGAAACCAAATTATCAAAATGAAACTGGTGGAATTCTTGAAACAGAAGCTCCAATTCATGTTTCTAACGTAAAAGTAATTGAAGAAACAAAAAATGCAAAAACAGTAAAAACTACAGAAAAAAAGACAACTAAGAAAAAACCTCAAAAAGAAGTAGGTGAAGATAATGAATAGTTTAAAAGAAAAATACAATGATGTTATTAAAAAAGATCTAATGGAAAAATTTAATTACTCTTCAGTAATGGAAATTCCTAAACTAGAAAAAATTGTTATTAATATCGGTGTTGGAGAAGCAAGTCATGATTCAAAATTTATTGAAGCTGCAGTTGCTGATCTAGAAACTATTACAGGACAAAAACCAATTATAACAAAAGCTAAAAAATCAATAGCTGGATTCAAATTAAGAGAAGGTCAATCTATAGGTACTAAAGTTACTTTAAGAGGAGAAAATATGTACAATTTTATGGATAAATTAATCCGTGTTGCATTACCTCGTGTACGTGACTTTAGAGGAATTAGTCCAAAGGCATTTGACGGTTTTGGAAACTATACTCTAGGAATTAAAGAACAACTTATATTCCCAGAAATAGATTATGATAAAGTATTAAAAATAAGAGGAATGGATATTGTTTTTGTTACAACAGCAAAAACTAACGAAGAAGGTTTAGCATTATTAACTGGATTCGGACTTCCATTTAGAAAGTAGGTATATTAATGGCTAAGAAAAGTATGATTGTTAAGGCAAATCGCCCACAAAAATTTAAAGTTAGAGAATATACTCGTTGTCAAAGATGTGGAAGACCTCATGGTGTTCTACGTAAATTTGGACTATGCCGTATTTGTTTTAGAGAACTTGCAAATCAAGGACAAATACCTGGAGTAAAGAAATCAAGTTGGTAGAAAGGAAGTTAATTATGGTAGCAGATAAAATAGCAGATATGCTTACAAGAATTCGTAATGCAAATCAAATGAAATATGATACTGTTGATGTTATTGGAACAAAAATGACAGTAGAAATCGCTAGAATATTAAAAGAAGAAGGATATATAAGCGATTATAAACTAGTTGAAGCTCCTAATGGAAATACTTTAACATTAAACTTAAAATATGCTGAAGATAAAAAAGTTAGAGTTATCACTGGTTTAAAAAGAATCAGTAAATCTGGTTTAAGAGTTTATGCCAAATGTGATGAACTTCCTAGAGTTCTAAATGGTTTAGGTATAGCAATAATATCTACTTCTGAAGGTATTATGACTGATAGAGATGCTAGAAATAAAAAGCTAGGAGGAGAAGTACTTGCTTACATTTGGTAACAAGGAAAATATTGGTTATGAGTAGAATAGGAAATAGAGTTTTAAAAGTTCCTGCTGGTGTAAATGTAACAGTTGAAGGTAATACTATCACTGTTAAAGGACCAAAAGGAGAATTAAGTTATACTTTTAGTAAAGATATAACTGTTGAAGTAAAAGATGAAACTATTAAAGTTACTCGTGCAAACGAAACTAAAGAAGTAAAATCTTTACACGGAACAACAAATGCATTAATTTCAAATATGTTAATTGGTGTATCTGAAGGATTCCAAAAAGGATTAGAAGCTGTTGGTGTTGGTTACAAATTTACAGTTGTTGGAAACAAGATTACAGTTTCTGCTGGTTATTCTCATCCAGTAGAAGTAATAGTTCCAAGTGATTTAAAAGTTGAATCAGTATCAAATACAGAAATAACTGTTAGTGGAATTGATAAACAAAAAGTATCTGAATTTGCGGCTAATGTTCGTAAGATTCGTGAACCAGAACCTTATAAAGGTAAAGGTATACGTTATAAAGGCGAATACATAAGACGTAAAGAAGGAAAGAAAGCATCTAAATAGGTAGGAGGGTTAATATGATAAAGAAAGAATCAACTAATGTCGCAAGACAAAGAAGACATACAAGAGTTCGTAATAAAGTTGCAGGTACTAGTGAATGTCCAAGATTAAATGTATTTAGATCTAATTCTCATATTTTCGCACAAATAATTGATGACGAAAAAGGAACTACCTTAGTTAGTTCTTCAAGTGTTGAATTAAAAATCAAAAATGGTGGAAACGCTGAAGGTGCTAAATTAGTAGGTGCTGATGTTGCTAAAAAAGCTAAAAAAGCTGGTATTACAAAAGTAGTATTCGATAGAGGTGGATACCAATATCATGGACGTGTTGAAGCTTTAGCTGAAGCTGCACGTGAAGCAGGATTGGAATTTTAGGAGGTAGATTATGGCAAGACAAGAAAAAGTTATGGACCCTAAGAAAAAACTTTTAGATGAAAAAGTTATTACCATCTCTAGAGTAACAAAGGTTACTAAAGGTGGACGTCATTTTAGATTTTCAGCTACAATGGTAGTTGGTGACGGAAAAGGATTAGTAGGAATTGGAACAGGTAAGGCTAATGAAGTACCTGAAGCAATTAAAAAAGGATTACAAGCTGCTAATAAGAATTTAGTTAGAGTATCACTAGTTGATGCTAGAACTATTCCACATGAAGCTATTGGAGTATGTGGAAGAGCTAAAGTTATGATTAAACCTGCTCCAAAAGGTACAGGAATCATCGCTGGTGGAGCTGCTCGTGCCGTTCTTGAATTAGCTGGTGTTAAAGATATCGTTTCTAAGTCTTTAGGATCAAATACTCAAGTTAACGTTGCTAAAGCTACACTAGAAGCTTTAAAATCACAACGTACTGCTGAACAAATTGCAGAATTACGTGGTAAGAAAGTTGAGGAGTTATAATATGAAGTTAAATAGTTTAGAAAAATCTCCAGAAACTAAAGTAAGAAAAAGAGTTGGACGTGGACCAGGATCTGGAATGGGTAAAACATCTACTCGTGGTGAAAACGGTCAAAAATCAAGAAGTGGAGCAAGCATTAAAGCTTGGTTCGAAGGTGGACAATCTCCATTATATAGAAGAATCCCAAAAAGAGGATTCAACAATACTAGATTCCAAACAAGATATGCAACTATCAATTTATCTGATTTAAACAGATTTAATGATGGTGATACAGTTACTCCAGAACTTTTAAAAGAAATGGGTATTGTAAAAAAACAATTAGCTGGTGTTAAAGTACTTGCTAATGGTAAATTAGAAAAGAAGGTTAATGTTAAAGCTCATAGATTCTCATCAAGAGCTGTTACAAAGATTGAAGAATTAGGCGGAACAGCAGAGGTGATTTAAAGATGTTCAAAAGTCTTAAAGGACTATTTAGTTCTAAAAATAAAGATTTAAGAAAAAGAATTTATATCACCTTAGCTATTTTAGCTATCTTTGGATTAGGTACTAACATAGTAGTTCCCCATGCAAAAAGTATTACTCAAAATTTAGATTTCTTAGATTTACTAAATTTAATGAGTGGTGGTAGTTTAAAAACTTTTTCAATATTTGCGTTAGGTGTTATGCCATATATTTCGGCAACAATCCTTACACAATTATTACAAATGGATATTATTCCATATTTTAAAGAATTAAAAGAACAAGGTGCCACTGGTAGACAAAAGATAAATAAGATTAATAGATACTTAGGTATTCTATTTGCATTTGTCCAAGGTTATATATACTCAGTTGCATTTATGGGTGGAAGCACTGTTGAAATATTAAAAACAACAATAATATTAACTGCAGGAACTTCATTACTATTATGGTTAGCTGATGTTGTTACAAATAAAGGATTAGGTAATGGTATATCACTATTTATTATGGCTGGTATCGTTAATACATTACCATCAACATTTATAACAGCATTTAAAGACTTAATATTAGCTGATACATTTACACGAGTTGTTGGAATAAGCTTATTTGTATTATTCATAATAGCTTATTTAGTTATTCTAGTAGGAGTTGTATACATGCAAATATCTGAAAGAAGAATACCAATACAACATAGTCAAAGAACAGATAGTTCTTATAATCAAGAACAATCTTATATTCCTTTGAAATTAAACTCAGCTAGTGTTATGCCAGTAATATTTGCTAGTGCTCTAACAAGTATTCCTACATTAATTGCTCAATTTGTAAAAAATGAAACATATCAAAACATTGTTAATAACTATTTAAACTATACAACTTTAACTGGTTATATATTATATGTAGTATTAATATTTGCTTTTGGATATGTATATACACTTATGGAACTTAATCCAAAAGAGATGAGTGAAAACCTAGATAAAAATAGAAGTTATATTCCAGGAATTACTCCTGGTGAAAAAACAGAGATGTTCTTAAAAGGAACAATTTCTAGATTAACAGTTGTTGGAAGTTTATTCCTAATTGTTATCGCTTCTATTCCAATATTATTTAGTAAAGTATCTTCATTATCAAGTGCTGTAACACTTGGAGGTACAGGATTACTAATTGTAGTTGGTGTTGCTCTTGAAACTTATAAACAACTTGAAAGTAGCATTGTTAGTAGAAGTTATCAAGGTAGTAGAAAGAGAAGACATAGAAGATGAAAAACATTATCTTTATAGCGCCTCCTGCTGCTGGCAAGGGAACGCAAAGTGAAATGCTAGTTAAGAAATATGGATATAAACATATTTCTACAGGAGACTTATTAAGAGAAGAAGTTAAAAAAGAAAGTCTTCTTGGTAAAGATATAAAGAAACTTATGGAAGCTGGTAAACTTATCAGTGATGAAATAGTTTTAAACTTATTAAAAAGTAAGATTGAAAGTTCAGGGGTATCTTCAAAGTTTATATTTGATGGATATCCTCGAACTATAAATCAAGCTGAAAGCTTAAGTAAGTTAGCAAATGAATTAAATTTTAAACTAGATTGTGTTATATATTTGGATATTGATGAATTAACAGCAATGAAAAGAGCTGTTGGAAGAGTTAGTTGTCCAAGTTGTGGTAGAGGTTATAATAAATATGAAGAAGGTCTTATGCCAAAAGAAAAAGATCTATGTGATGATTGTAAGGTGCCATTAACATCAAGAAGTGATGATAATGAAGAAACTTTTAAAGAAAGATTTCAAACATATTTAAGTAATACCAAACCTTTACTTGACTATTATGAAAAGTTAGGTATAATTAACGTGGTAGCAAGTTTATCTCCGGAAGAAACTTTTAAAGAAATAGAGGGTGTAGTTAATGATTAATATATATACTGATGACGAAATTAAATTAATTAAAGAATCAGGTCATATTACATACGAAACTCATCAATATTTAAAACAATTCTTAAAACCTGGAGTAACAACTAAATATATAGATGATTTAGCTGGAGAATTCATTAGAAGCAAAGGCGGAGAGCCTAGTTGTAAAGGATATGAAGGTTATCCTGGAAATATATGTATTTCAGTAAATGATGAAGTTGTACATGGAATTGGAAGCGATAGATGTCTTGAAGAAGGCGATATTGTTACACTTGATATTTGTACACTTTATAAGGGTTACCATTCTGATTCGGCATGGACTTATCCAGTGGGTAAGATAAATAAAGAAAAAGAATACTTAATGCATCATACTGAAAAAGCATTATTTACTGGATTAAAAGAATTGAAAGCTGGAGTTCCACTTGGAAATGCCTCAGCTAGAATTGGTCAATATGCTAAGAAGCATGGCTTAGGTGTTGTACATGAACTTGTTGGACACGGAGTAGGTCATGAATTACATGAAGATCCAGATGTTCCAAACTATGGAATTTACAATACTGGAGTAAAACTAAAAGAAGGCATGGTTATAGCTGTCGAACCAATGTTAACGGCTGGAAAGAGATATGTTGTAATGTTAGATGACGACTGGACAATCGTAACTGAAGATGGAAGTCCAAGCGCTCACTTTGAACATACCGTTGCTATAAGAAAAGATGGATATGAAATTCTTACAGGAGAGTGAAAAATGGCTAAAGAGCAAAAAATTGAAGTCGAAGGTAAAGTAATCGACGTAACTCATGAAATATATAAGATTGAGTTAGATAATAAGCTTATTGTAACTGCCCGTGTTTCTGGTAAAATACGTATGAACATGATCCGTATTTTAGCAGGTGATAGAGTTACAGTAGAAATGTCACCAACTGATTTAACACATGGGATTATAAAATATAGAAAATAATGGAGGAAATTTTATGAAAGTAAGAGCATCAGTTAAAAAAATGTGTGCAAAATGCAGAACAATAAAAAGAAAAGGTAAAATTAGAATTATTTGTGAAAATCCAAAACACAAACAAGTACAAGGCTAGGAGGAAAATAATATATGGCACGTATTAAAAATATAGAATTACCAAAAGATAAAGCTTTATATATTGGTTTAACTGCTATTTATGGAGTAGGACAAAGCACTGCTAAAAAAATCTGTGCAGAAGCTAAAATTGATCCTGAAATGAAAGTAAGAGATTTAACTACTGAACAAGAAGCTTTATTAAGAACTGAAGTTGATAAATTTGTAGTTGAAGGAGAACTTCGTAGAGAAGTTCAAATGAACATCAAAAACAAAATGGAAATTAAATCTTATCAAGGTATAAGACATATTAAAGGTTTACCAGTTCATGGACAAAGTACTAGAAGTAATGCTAAGACTCGTAAAGGAAAAGGTAAAGTAGTTGCTAACAAGAAAAAAGTTGGTAAATAATAAATAGGAGGTATAATAATGGCTTATAATAGAAGAAAAAGAAAAATTAAAAAGAATATTCCTGAAGCTCAAGCTCATATATCTTCATCTTATAATAATACATTAGTTACTATTACAGATAAAGATGGTAATACAATCAGTTGGGCATCTTCTGGAACTATTGGTTATAAAGGTAGTAAAAAGAAAACTCCTTATGCTGCAGGACTTGCTGCTGAATCTGCAGGAAAAGCTGCTATGGATGCTGGAGTTGTTAAAGTTGAAGTATTCGTTAAAGGATTAGGTGGAGGTAGAGAAACTGCTATTCGTTCACTTCAATCAGTAGGATTAGAAATTACAGCTATTAACGATGAAACACCAGTACCACATAATGGTTGTAGACCACCAAAACGTCCAAGAAACTAATACAAAGGAAAAGAGGATTTAAATATGAATTTTGAAAAACCAGACTATAAAATTACTGAATATTGTGAAAGTAAGAATTATGGAAAATTTGAACTAGAACCACTTGAAAGAGGTTTTGGTACAACTATAGGTAATGCATTAAGAAGAGTTATGTTATCTAGTATGCCTGGTTCGGCTGTTACTAGTGTTAAAATTGATGGAGTTTTACATGAATTCCAAAAAATAGATGGTGTTAGAGAAGATGTTATGAACATTATTCTTAATATCAAAACTTTAGTTGTAAAGAATCATTCAACAGAAAAGAAAGTAATTAAACTTTCTGTTGCTAAGGAAGGACCTGTTACAGCTGGTGAAATTGAACATGACGCTGATATCGAAATAGTAAATCCTGATTTAGTTATTTGTAATTTAGTTAAGGGTGGAAAAATTGATATTGAAATGACTGTTAATAATGGTCGTGGATATGTTGATGCAAAAGAAAACAAAAAAACACTTGGAGATGTTGTTGGATTAATTCCTATTGATTCAATTTATTCTCCAGTTGAAAACGTAGCATTTGAGGTTGAAAGTGCTCGTGTAGGTCATAATGAAAACTATGACAAACTAATAATGTCTGTATACACTAATGGATCTATAACTCCAGAAGAATGTATGGCATTAGCAAGTAGAATTTTAATTGAACATTTAAATATTATTACTGATTTAAATCATATAGCTGATGTAACAGGAATAATTGCTGAAAAGAAAGTAGATACAATAACTAAAACACTTGAAACTCCAATTGAAGAAATTGAATTCAGTGTAAGAGCTTATAACTGCTTAAAGAGAGCAAATATTCATACAATGCAAGATTTAATTGATAAAAAAGAAGTTGAAGTTACTAAGATTAGAAATTTAGGTAAGAAATCACTTAAAGAAGTAATCGATAAAGTAAACGAAATGGGATTAAAATTTAAAGACTAAAACCAAAGAAGGAGGATATGACGATGTATAGAAAATTAGGTAGAGAATCTAGAATCAGAAGAAGTATTCTTGCTGGAATAACTAAAGACGTAATCAACAATGGTTATGTTGTAACAACTGAAGCTAGAGCTAAAGAAGTTAGAAAATTTGTTGATAAAATGATTACTTACGGAAAAACTGGTACATTAGTTTCAAGAAGAAAAGCATTAGCTTTCTTACATAATGATAAAGCTGTAGTAAGTAAAGTATTTGATGAATTAGCACCAAAATATGCAAATAGAAATGGTGGATATACAAGAATCATTAAATTAAAAGAAAGAATAGGCGATGACGCCTTAACTGTTAGACTTGAATTAGTTGACTAATCAAGTCTTTTTTTTTGCAATAATTTACTTTACACAACCTAAAATAAAGTTTACATATTACAACAAATATGTAGTATAATTAAAAATAGGAT
>FR884147.1 GCA_000435515.1 Firmicutes bacterium CAG:582 | reverse complement strand
GAATTCTGAAAGTAACATCCCGAAATAAAAAAAACGGGAAGTTAAATAAATATTTTACACAAAACTTGTGTAAACTTCCCGAAATTCCTTGAAAATCGGGGGGGGTATTATAAAATAAAAATATAGGATGGTCGAATATATGAAGAAAGTTATGAACAAAAGAAATATGATAATATTTGGAGTAATTTTAGTTGCTCTTATTTTAGTTGCAATTTTTCTTGGAAAAGAAAAATATGCATATCCAACAAAAGTAGAAAAGCTAAGCTTTAAGGAAAGTAAATGTGGAATACTAGCACAAAATAAAACTAAAAGTGGAGCTAAAAAAGTAAAAGTAACATATGAAAAAATAGAAAAAATCGTAGGTTATGATGAAACAACAGGAGAAAATGTAGTCGATAAAGTGTTTAAAATAAATCTAAGCAATATAAGTGATAATTATCGAGTAGAAATATATAATGATTATACAAAAGAAACAAAGATGTTAGAGGTTGAAAACAAAAAAGCAAGCTTTGAAACAATATATAGTAAAGACATAATAAAATATACAATAAATATAATAAGTAAAAATGGAAAATGTAAAAATGATATATCAAGAAGTATAACAGTAACACTTCCAGTAATAAATAATTATTCAAAATATAAAGAATGTGAAGAAAAAAAGAATAAGAACTATAAATATTGTAAAGAGGAAATATATGAATCATTACCAAGTATCGAAGAGTTTTATAAAGGAGTAAAGTAAGATGAAAAATAAGAAAGGATTAATATTTGTATTAATAATATTAATGAGTGTTGGATTTGCTGCAGTAACAACAACACTTATAATAAATGGAACAACAATAGTCGCTGAAAATGAAGAAGATTATCAAGTATATTTTTCAGGAGCTATAGTAGATAAAGAAGATTATACAAATGAAATAATAAGTAAGGATAAAAAAACAATAACATTTGAAACAAAAGAACTAATGAAGGAGAATGATACATCAGAGTTAAAATATGATGTAACAAATGGAAGCACTCAATATGATGCCAGTGTAAGCATAAAAGTTAGTAAAGAAAATGGTGACTTAATAGAAGTAACAAATACATATGATGATAGTAAAAACTTAAGTGCCAGAGAAACAAGAACCGGAGTATTAACAGTAAGATTAAAAAAGGGAGCAACAGAAGCAAAAGATGTAAAAATAAAGGTGGAACTAATCTTTAATGCTGAAGAAAGAGAAGAAATAGACAATACACCAATAACTTCAAAAGTATATAGTATAAGTGGATACTTTGTAGATAAAGAAGGAAATGCTATACCAAATGCAAATATAGCAGTATTCTCAGAAAATCCACAATTTGTAACAACAGATGATTATGGATACTTTTATGTAGGGAACTTGGAAAGAGGAAATCATGAGTTATACTATATAGAAAAAACTGATGTAAATAAAACAAAAGAAGAAATAAAGAAAAATGCTATAGATGAAACAAATGTAACAACATCAAGTACAAGAACAATTGTCTTTGATAATGGACATGAAATAAAAGATAAAGTAGTCGGAGAAGAAAATAATAAAACATTTAAAATAACATTAGTAAAAAATAATGGAGAAGCCGATGAAGAAATAGAAGTAAGAGAAAACAATAAATATGAGAACTTACCAACACCGAAAAAAGTAGGAACAAAATTTCTTTATTGGAAAGATGAAAACGGAAAAATCATAACAGCAAATACAATAGTAAGCCAAACAAAAACAAATAAATTATATGCATATTATGGAGAAAATACATATAGAATAGCATATAACTTAAATGGAGGAATCTTAAATAATCAAATAACACAAGCAAAATATGGAACAGAAATAACACTAGAAAATCCAAGTAAAACAATAAAAGTAACAATAAATGATAATAATGAAGGTTCAACAATAAGTGAAAATGAAATATCAAAAATACTAACATTTAAAGGATGGAGTGGAAAAGATATAAGTGGAACAGCTGTTTCAAATGGAGTTCCATGGAATGGAAGTATAATAAAAGCAACTACATTTAAAAACTTAACAGATGAACAAGATAAAACTGTAACATTAGAAGCAAACTTTGAAGATACAACTATAACTTTACCAGAAGTCACAAAAAACGGATATACATGTAAGATAAAAGATGGAGAAACTACTTATGAACCATCAGCAATATATCCAATAAAAGGAACAGATACTAATAAAGAATTAACAGTAGAATGTGGAGCAAATACATATAAGATAGTATATAATCCAAATGGTGGAACTGGAAGTATGGATGCAACAACATGTACATATGATAAGGATTGTACATTAAGAGCAAATACACTTACTAAAACTGGATATACATTTGATCATTGGGAGGTAAATGCAAATACATATAAAAATCAAGCAACAGTAAAGAATCTAGTTGAAAGTGGAAATGTAGAATTAAAAGCAATATGGAAAGCAAATACATATAAGATAGCATATAACTTAAATGGTGGAGTATCATCAAATGCCCCAACAGGAGCAACATTTGATAAAGATGTAACTATAGCAAATCCAACAAAAGAAGTAATCGTAACAATAGATGGAAATAATCAAGGAGCAACGTTAACAAAGACAAGTTATACAGGAAATCCAGTATTCACAGGATGGACAGGAAGTAACTTATCAAATACAGCACTTGTAAATAATGTAAGTTGGAATGGAACATTAACAAAAGAAACAAAATTTAAGAATTTAACAAGTACATTAAATGGAACAGTTACATTAACAGCAAATTATAATGAAACAAGTGTAACTTTGGATACACCAACAAAAGCAGGATATACATGCGGATATACAGATGAAACAAATGGAAGTATTAAATATACAACAAGTATAACAGTAAGTGATAATAAAACAATCTATGTAAAATGTAATCCAAATACATATACGATAAACTTCGATTCAGATGGAGGAACAACAGTAAGTAGTAAAACAGCAACATATGATAGTAAAATAGGAACATTAACAAATCCAACAAAAACAGGGTATAACTTTGCAGGATGGTATTTAGATACAGAAAGTATAACAAGTGAAAGTGTATATAAATATGCAAAAGATATAACAATAAGAGCAAAATGGACAGAAGCAACAAATACAAAATATACAGTAAATTATTATCTACAAACTTTAGATAAAAAATATGATAAAGTAACAGAAAGTGTAGTATATACAGGAACAACAAATAAAACTGTAGATGCAGCATTAAAGACATATGAAGGATTTGTAACACCAAGTAAACAAACAGTAAAAATCTTAGCAGATGGAAGTGCTAAAGTAGATTATTATTATGTAAGAAAAGAATTAAAAGTAACATTTGTAAATGGAGATACAAAAAAAGAAGTAACATATCTATATGGAAAAGAAAATCAAGCATTTACAAATAATGGATTCACAAAAACAGGATATACATTAACAGGATATTCAAATACAAGTGGAGGAAGTAAAAACTATGAAGTAACAAGTACAGTAACAGGAGAATTCATAGATAAAAACTATCCAAGTAAAACATTATATGTAGTATTCACAGCAAATACATATAAGATAGCGTTTAACAATAATGGTGGATCAGGTACAATGGATACAATAACATGTACATATGATAAAGATTGTACATTGACAAAAAACACATTTACAAAAACAGGATACACATTTGCAGGATGGAGTAAAACAAGCAATGGAGAAATACAATATACAAATGGTTCTATAGTAAAAAATTTATTAACTTCAGGAAGTATGACTCTATATGCTAAGTGGACAGCCAACACATATACAATCACATATAATGCAAATGGTGGAAGTGGAACCATGAGTAAAACAACATGTACATATGATACAAATTGTACAATATCAGCAAACTCATTCACAAAAACTGGATATACATTTGCAAACTGGACAAAAGATTCAACAACAGGAACATCATATGCAGCTGGTTCAACAGTTAAAAATTTAGCAACTTCAGGAAATATAAATATGTATGCAAAATGGACAGCAAATTCATATAAGATAGCATATACAATGAATAATGGAACACAAGGAACAAATAAACCAACAAGTGCAAGTTATGATGCAAATGTATTAGTAGATAATCCAACAAAGAACTTAACAGTAACAATAAATGCTAATAATCAAGGAGCAACAATATCAAAAACAAGTGTAAGTCAAGCTCAAACATTTAATGGATGGACAGTAAGTGGATTAAATACAAGTACAGCAAAAACTGGAACAGCAAGTAATGCTATAACAACAGCATATACAGGTTCGTCAACAAAGAATACATACTTTAAAAATCTAACAGCAACTAAAGGAGCAACAGTAACATTCACAGCAAACTGGACAAATACAGCAGTAACCTTACCAACAATAACAAAGACAGGATACACATGTGGATATGCAACAAGTGCAAGTGGATCAATTGCTTATGCAAGTGGAAGTAAATATACACCAAGTGGAGAATCAAGTAAAACATTATATGCAAAATGTAATGCCAATACATACACGATTACATATAATGCAAATGGTGGAAGTGGAACTATGAGTAAAACAACATGTACATATGATACAAATTGTACAATAAAAGCAAATTCTTTCACCAAAACAGGATATACATTTACAAATTGGACAAAAGATTCAACAAGTGGTGACTCTTATGCAGGCGGGTCTACAGTGAAAAACTTAGCAACTTCAGGAAATATAAATATGTATGCTAAATGGAATATAAATACATATACAGTAACTGTTAAAACCACTAAAATGAGTACAAGTAGTTCCTCATTTAAGATAAATTATAGTGGTACAGGTTCAATTACTATAACACCAAATAGTGAATACTACATTTCAAGCGGAAGTTGTACAAACGGATATACGATGAGTGGATTAAAAACAGGTACAAGTGCAACATCTGCTCAAACAGTAACGATAAATAACAATGGAAAAACTGCTGATTCGACATGTACATTTACTGCAGCATCGTCTTGTCCATACACAGCTGGTACGGCTATAGGTTCATATGATTATTCTGGTCAAGCTAAAACTTTAACAGTACCTTGCAGTGGTACATACACACTTGAAACGTATGGTGCTCAAGGTGGAAACTATGGTAATGTCTCTGGTGGAGCCGGAGGATATGCCGGAGCAAAATTCTCACTTACTAAAGGTGAAGTTCTAACAATTGTAACAGGCGGACAAAATGGTTACAATGGCGGAGGTTCCGCTAGTGCTTACGGAGTAGGTGGAGGAATGACTTATATTAACTCTAACTCTAAAGGTACATTATTAATTGCTGGAGGCGGCGGAGGAGCAACTGTCAAAGCAGCAGGCGGAACCGGAGGAACTGGCGGTGGAGTAAGTGGTAACTCTGGAGCTGGAGGACAAGCCGGTGGAGGAGCAGGTGGATCTGGTGGTTCTGCTGGATCATACACTCCTGAAAAGTATGAAACTAGAAAAAGGTATCTAACTGACACTCACCCGACTTGGAACAATAATTATTATTGGGTATCTTTAAGTGGAACTGGTTACTACTGGGGTACAACTCAAAATGATGGATTCCATTATCAAATCGGAGCATCAGCTGGAGGAATAGTTACTATAAATGGAGAAAACTGGATACTTTCTAGTGGATTATCACTAAACGTAACGGAAGCTAATGCAAGTAATCATACAGTCAAAGTTCACGTTATAAATAATGGAATTGGAAATGCATATATAACGCCTAACAATAACTTTGGTTGGGATGGAAATGGCGTAAGTGGAAACATATATCAAAATTATCAAGCTAAAGTACAAAATGAATCTTCCGTTGCTTCTAAAGGTGGTACAAACTATATTAATCCAACATATGGAAGTGGAAGTTCATCTCAAGCTGGAAAACGTGCTGGCAATGGATACGCTAAAGTAACATTATCTACAATAAATTAGGTTCTCTAAAATCTAGTGTGAAGTAAAAATTAGTGAAAAGTAATGCTAAATTTTATAAAACAATCAAATCTAGTGTGAAGTTGAACTATAAAAGGAATAAAATCTGGTGTGAAGTGAGATGATAAATTTCATCTCCTTTTTTTGATATTTTTAAGTAAATTATATATTTTTGGAGGGAAAATAAGTGGCTTCAATTAAGAAGCAAAAATGATATAATCTTAACTATTGTTTTAATTTTGTTAATAATAACTTTAAATCTTTAAAAGCAATTTCTATATTTTATAACTCGAATATATCACTTTATATACAAAATTCTAACAACTTTTTGAATTAACTTGAAAACCTCGATAGGGTATTATAAAATAAAAATAGAAAGATAGATGATGCAAAA
>FR884146.1 GCA_000435515.1 Firmicutes bacterium CAG:582 | reverse complement strand
CTTACTTATAAAATTAATAAATAATATAAAAAATATTGATAATGTGTGTGTTATCAACATTTTTATTTGAATAATTATAAGTGTTAAATTATAATTAATTAGGAGAGTGATAAAATGAATCCAATAATGTTTACAATTGGTAATTTTGAATTAAGATGGTATTCAGTTTTAATACTATGTGCTGTTATATGTATATTTATGCTAAGTGAAAGAGAAGCAAGTAGATTTAATATAAAAAAAGATTTTATGTTTAATTTAATGTTTTGGGGGCTAATTTTTGGAATAATTGGAGCAAGATTATATTATTGTATTTTTGAATATAATGCTTTTAAAGATAATCTATTAGATATTTTTAAAGTTTGGGAAGGTGGTCTTGCTATTCATGGTGGAATCATTTTTGGTTTAATAACTGTTATATTATATTGTAAAAAATATAATGTTAGAGTTCTAAGAATCACTGATATTTTATGTGTTCCACTTCTATTAGGTCAAGCGATTGGTCGTTGGGGAAATTTTTTTAATCAAGAAGCTCATGGCGCAGCAACGAATGTTGAAACATTAAAAAGACTATTTGTTCCTGATTTTGTTATAAAAGGTATGAATATTGATGGAGTAACTTATATGCCTAGTTTCTTCTTTGAATCTATTATATGTTTCATTGCTTTTATTATTTTATTATTTGTAAGAAGAGGAAAATATAATAAAGTTGGTATGATGACTGCATTATATTTAGTAATATACGGAACTTTAAGATTCTTTATAGAAATGGGAAGAACTGATTCATTAATGATTGGTGGATTTAAAATGGCTCAAATAGTTTCTGTAGTGATGGTTCTTATAGGAATTGGAATGCTTATGTTTATAAGTAGAAAAGGAAGATTTGAAGATTTATATAATGATCCAAGCAATGTTGATGATATAAAATTTTAATATACCAGTTTTGGTATATTTTTTAATATATAAATTATTAACTTGTCTTTTTTCTTTTTTTAGTATTATAACTTAAAATCAGGAGTACATGAGAAGATTAATTTCATGAAATATGAATGATGCATTTGTAGTATTAGGCGGAAGTGATCCAATCTTTCAATTATTGTTAAATGACGTCTGCAATATTACTGCTAAAGAAAAACAAAATAAAAATTATATACTTAATGTGTATTCATTTAGTATCTTTTTTTTGAAACTTTTTTTCATTTCTTTCATAGACTATAATAGAAAGGAATGTGAAAAATGAACAACGATTGTACATGTGGTAACAAATTTAATCCATCATGTCCTCCATCACCACTTCCTCCAAGACCTACAAGAGTTGGTCCAACAGGCCCAACAGGTCCGACGGGACCTAGAGGAACTCAAGGACCAGTTGGTGAACAAGGAATCCAAGGAATTCAAGGAGTTGCTGGAGAAACTGGACCAACAGGCCCACAAGGTATCCAAGGAATTCAAGGACCTCAAGGAGTTGCTGGAGCAACAGGTCCAACAGGAGCACAAGGCCCAACAGGTCCAACAGGAGCAACGGGAACAACAGGTATTCAAGGAATTCAAGGAATTCAAGGAGTACAAGGCCCAACAGGTCCAACAGGAGCAACAGGAAGTACAGGAGCACAAGGTGAACAAGGAATTCAAGGTGTTCAAGGAATTCAAGGACCAACAGGCCCAACCGGAGCACAAGGTATCCAAGGTATTCAAGGAGTACAAGGTCCAACAGGTCCAGCAGGAGATGCCGGAGCAACAGGTCCAACAGGACCAACAGGTCCAACCGGAGCACAAGGTATCCAAGGTATTCAAGGAGTACAAGGTCCAACAGGTCCAGCAGGAGATGCCGGAACAGAAGGTCCAACAGGCCCAACAGGTCCAACGGGAGCACAAGGTATCCAAGGTATTCAGGGAGTAGAAGGTCCAACAGGTCCAGCAGGAGCTGCTGGAGAAACACCAGTTATAACGATTGGTACAGTAACAACTGGAAATCCAGGAACACAAGCAACTGCTTCTATTACTGGAACTTCTCCAAACTTTGTTCTTAACTTAACTATACCTGCCGGCCCAACAGGTCCAGCAGGAGATGCCGGAGTAGAAGGTCCAACAGGTCCAACGGGTCCAACAGGTCCAACAGGTCCAACTGGAGCCGCAGGAGCATAGGAAACATAGATGAATAAAAAACTAAAAGTAGCCGTATATGCAATATCCAAAAATGAAGAAAAGCAAGTAAAAAGATGGTATGAATCAATGAAAGAAGCAGATTCTATTTATGTTCTTGATACTGGTTCAACTGATAATACAGTTAATCTTTTAAAATCTTTAGGCGTGAATGTATCGGTAGAAACTATATCACCTTGGAGATTTGATGTAGCAAGAAACAAAAGTTTAGAATTGGTTCCCGAAGATGTTGATGTATGTGTATGTACTGATTTAGACGAAGTATTTGAAAGTGGTTGGCGTAGTAAAATTGATGCATCATTTAAAAATGCTAACCGACTTCGTTATAAATATAATTGGTCACTAGATGACCAAAATAGACCAATAGTTTCTTTTATGTATGAAAAAATCCATGATCGTAAGCATTATAAATGGATTTATCCTGTACACGAAATCTTAGAATGTTCTTTAGATGAAGAAAAAGTAAATACTGATGAAACTATAGTTTTAAATCATTATCCTGATAAAACTAAATCACGTTCTCAGTATTTAAATCTATTGGAACTATCCCATAAAGAAAATCCTGATGATGATCGAACTTTACATTATTTAGGAAGAGAATACATGTATTATGGTAGGTGGAATGAAGCTATTGAAACTTTAATAAAACATACAAAAATTGAATCTGCTTGGTATTTGGAACGCGCAGCATCAATGCGTTTTATAAGTAGATGTTATCAACATTTAGGTAGAGATGATGAAGCTTTAATATGGCTGAATAAGGCCATTTTAACTTCTCCATCAGCTCGTGAACCTTATGTAGAACTTGCTTTTTTAAAATTCAAACAAAAAAAATATATGGAAGTTATAACAACTTTACTAAAAGCAAAACTAATTAGTGAAAATGAACTTCTATATATCAATGAACCATTTTGTTTTGATTCAACCATAGATGATCTTTTATCTATTTCATATTATAATTTAGGCCTTAAAGACGAAGCAATTTTCTATGTTGATAAAGCTTTAGCTTATAATAATAAAGATGAAAGACTTATAAACAATAAGAAGATATTTGAAAAATAGTATCTTCTTTTTTGTAAATTAAAAAGTTTTATGTAGAAACGAACAATTGTTTATAGTATAATAATTAAAGAAAAGGATTGATTTAAATGGATTATAAAACAGGATTAAATAAAGAACAACTTGAGGCGGTTAACCACTTAAATGGTCCGTGTTTAGTTATGGCCGGAGCTGGTTCTGGAAAAACTAAAGTATTAACTACAAGAATAATAAATTTAATAGAAAATGGTGTAAATGATTATAATATTCTAGCAATCACTTTTACCAATAAAGCAGCTAAGGAAATGCGTGATCGTGTGTATAATATGTATGGTCCAGTTCGCACTTTTATTGGAACTTTCCACTCACTTGGTCTTCGTATAATAAGAGAAAACTATGAACTATGTGGCTTGGATAGAAATTTTAATATCATCGACAGTGATGATGTATTGTCTATCATTAAAAAAATAATGAAAAACAATAACGTTGATCCAAAAAAATTTAGCCCATACGCGATTCGTAATAAGATATCTTTTATTAAAAATGAGTTATTAAGCGATGCTGAACTTGATAAATTTTTTAATACAGAATTCGATAAAATGGTAAAAGACATATATTATAAATATCAATCAATTTTAGCTGAATCAAATGTTGTTGATTTTGATGATTTACTTGCAAAGCCAGTAATTTTATTCAGAGACCATAAGGAAGTACTTGATCATTATCAAGAAATATTTAAATACATTTTAGTTGATGAATATCAAGATACTAATCCTGTACAATATAAATTAACTAAACTTCTTTCAAGTAAATATAAAAATATTTTTGTTGTTGGGGATATGAATCAAAGTATATATGGCTTTAGACAGGCAGATTATAAAAATATCATTAATTTTGAAAAGGATTATAAAGATTGTTTAGTTATAAAATTAGAAGAAAATTATCGTAGCACAAATAATATTTTAAATGCTGCTAATTCAGTAATTGCTAATAATAAGGAAAGAAAGGATTTACGCCTTTGGAGTGAACACGGAGATGGAGTAAAAGTAAAATATATTAGAAGTTATGATGAACGACATGAAGTAACAATTGTTATTAATGAGATAAAAAAACTTCTTGAAGAAGGTTATAAGAAAAAAAACATTGCCGTTTTATATCGTACTAATGCTCAAAGTCGTGTAGTTGAAGAAGGTTTTTTAACAAGTAATATTCCATATCGTGTTGTTGGGGCATATTATTTCTATAATCGTAAAGAAATCAAAGATTTAATTGCTTATTTAAGACTTATTTATAATACTCATGATGAAATAAGCTTAAGAAGAATTATAAACGTACCTAAAAGGGGAATTGGAGAAGCGGCAATTAAAACTCTTGAACAAACAGCTATTCTTAATGGAACAAGCATGTTTGAATCATTGAGTACAAAAAAAGAGCTTGAATTTAAAGAACTAATTGAAACTCTTATTGAAGATTCAAATTCTATGAGTTTAACTGAATTAATCGATTCTATTCTTGAAAAAACTGGTTTAAAAAATGAACTTGAAATTGATAAAAGTCTAGATTCTGAATTAAGACTTGATAACTTAATGGAATTTAAATCAATTACAGCATCTTTTGAAGAAAAGGAAGGATGTGTTAATCTAGGTGATTTTCTAAATGAGATTAGTTTAATAGCTGATATGTCAGAGCACAAAGAAAGTGATGATGAAGTTACTTTAATGACAATACATTCAGCTAAAGGTCTTGAATTTACCGTTGTGTTCTTAATTGGAATGGAAGAAGGTATATTTCCACATGCTAATTCTCTTCTTGAAGACAATGGCCTTGAAGAAGAAAGAAGGCTTTGCTATGTTGGAATTACTCGTGCAAAAGAAATTCTTTATTTAACAAATTCAAAACGAAGAATGTTATATGGTAAAGATACAATGAATCCACCTAGTAGATTCATTGATGAAATTAAAAGTGACTATATTGAAAGAATTGATACGATTAAAGATGAAACAAAAAAAATAGATACAAGTAATATGTATATTGAAGGTTCAAATGATGATTTAAAAGTCGGAGATACTATAAATCACGATACTCTTGGTATAGGAGTTATATTAAATGTTGATGGTTCTTTCATTGAAGTGGCATTTAAAACAGGAATAAAAAAACTTATGAAGAATCATAAGAGTATAAAGAAAGTATAAAAAAATCACATGCAGATTAGAACGCATGCGTTTTTCTTATTCAGCAGTGTATAATAAAAATGTAAACAATATAGATGTTTAATGCATTAAGTGATAATATATAATTAGAAGTGAAAAACTATCAATTTGAATTGAAGGTGATAAAGTGAATACAAACAAGAATGGTGATGTTAATTTAACATATGATGAGTTGAATGCATTATTGGATAAAGAAATTGGTCATGGTACAGATGGAAGAGTCATAAGTTTTGACAGAAACCGATTAATTAAACTTTATCATAAGTATGTTAGATATTATAAAAATAAGAAACAAGCAATTGCAACTGAAGATGATACTGACATGAAGATATATCATAAAGGAGACTATAAAAAGGTTGATGATACTTTTGATATGTTTAGATTTTATGAGAAAGAAGAAAATGGTGAATTTATAAGAATTCGAAACGGAGAAGCAGCTATAAAATCTGCACAAGAAAGACAAATGAAAGTTACAAATACGCGTCTTCCACAAAACTCCGTATATATTGACGGCAAGTTTGCAGGTTGTACCTTACTAACTATCAGAGGAATACAAATACATAAGTTAATAGGCTTGCCATTTGCACTAAAAAGAAAAATAATGAAAAAAGTATTATACAATGTAAAAGAATTGATGGATAACTATATATACCACATAGATCTAGATAATTCACCATTTACAAAAAATAGTTGTTATACAAACGATGAGGGAAAAACTGAGCTTGTAGGACATTCTCATGTGATTATAAATCCTGTCACTTTAAAACCACAATTAATAGATTTAGATGGTAAATCTACCGTATACACGGATTCATATTCAAAAAAATTAGAACATCAAAGCTTAGTATCATTTAATAGACTTATGATTGAATTTATGCTAGGGATAGATTTAGATGAATATAAAGATGAAGAAGATTTATCATATATTTTAGAAAAAATAGGAATAGATATTGAATATATTGATATGCTTGTTAGTAACAACATGACTTATGAAGATTTAAACAACTTTCTTGACTCAACACATGGAATAGAAAGAATTTAATTACAATACATACGCACTTATTTAAAGAAATAATAAGTGCTTTTTTTTGACAAATTAATAAGGCATTCATGGTATAATATTTCTAGGTGAACATAATGGATAGATATAACGAATTAGTAGATCTTTTAAACAAAGCAAATTATGAATATCATGTATTAGATAATCCGGAAACATTGACGGATGAAGAATATGATAACTATTTAAGAGAAGTATATGAAATGGAAGAAAAAGATCCAAGCATCATAAGAGAAGATTCTCCAACTCACAAAATAGGTGGCGTAATTTTAGATAGTTTTAAAAAAGTTACCCATAATATTCCAATGATGAGCCTTGCTGATGTTTTTAATGAAGATGAGATAACCGAATTTGATAATAGAATAAAAAAGGAAGGATTAAATCCTAAATATGTATGTGAACTTAAAATCGATGGTTTATCCGTATCTTTAAAATATGAGCATGGTGTTTTAAAAAGTGCGGCTACAAGAGGCGATGGAGTTGTCGGTGAAGACATTACTCATAATGTAAAAACAATAAAACAAGTTCCATTAAGGCTAAAACAAGATATCGATATCGAAGTTCGTGGTGAAATTTATATGAGTCGTGAAACTCTTTTGAAAATCAACCATGAAAGAGAAAAAAACGGTGAAGTACCTTTTAAAAATTGTCGTAATGCAGCAGCAGGTTCTATAAGACAGCTTGATTCTAGCATAGCAGCTAAAAGAAATCTTGAGGTATGGATATATCACTTACCAGATCCAGAAGATTATGGAATAAAAACTCATCATGAGGCACTTGAATTTATGGCTTCTTTAGGGTTTAGAACAAATCCAAATAATAGACTTGTTAACAATATTGATGAGGTTTTCAAATTCATTCATGAGAAAGCTGAACTTAGACCAAAACTACCATATGATATTGATGGTGTAGTTATTAAAGTTGATAACTTAAAAGAACATGAAATTTTAGGAAATACAATCAGATATCCTAAATGGGCCGTTGCGTATAAATTTCCTGCTGAAGTAGTATCAACAAAGCTCTTGGATATCAAGTTTACTGTTGGAAGAACTGGTGTTGTAACTCCAAATGCTATCCTAGAACCAGTTATGATTATGGGGTCTTTAGTATCGAAAGCTACTTTACATAATGAAGAATATTGTTTATCAAAAGATATTAGAATAGGTGATACTGTAAAAGTTATAAAAGCAGGAGATGTTATTCCCAGAGTTGAAGGTGTTGTAAAAGAATTAAGGCCAATAAACTCAAAACCCTTTATCTTTACGAGAACATGTCCGATGTGTGGAAGTGAACTTGTTAAAAAGGATGCAGCGTATTATTGTGTAAACGATTCTTGTGACAAAAAAAATATTGAATCATTAATTCATTACGCATCAAGAGAAACTATGAACATAGATGGTTTAGGAGATGCAATTATTGAGGATTTTTACAATTTAGGTTATCTAACTGATATATCTTCAATTTATCATTTAAATAATTATAAAGAAGAATTAAAACTTCTTGAAGGTTTTGGTAATAAATCTATTGAAAATCTATTAACTTCTATTGAAGAATCTAAAAATAACTCCTTAGAAAAAGTATTATTTGCTTTAGGTATACGTTATGTAGGAAAAAAGAATGCTAAAATTCTTGCAAGCCACTATAAAACAATTGATGCTCTTGCTCAAGCAAACTATGAAGAGTTGAAATCCATAAGAGATATAGGCGAAGTTATCGCTAAAAGTGTTGTTGACTATTTTAATGATGAAGATAATAAAAAATTAATTGAAAAACTAAAGGAGGTCGGAGTAAATCTTGAATATAAAGGAAAAATATCTTTAGAAGAAAGTATATTTACAGGACGCACTTTTGTACTTACTGGAACACTAGATTCCATTACACGTGATGAAGCTAAAGAAAAAATTGAATTTTTAGGAGGAAACTGTGCTGGTTCAGTTTCTAAAAAAACGGATGTAGTTATAGCTGGACATGATGCTGGTAGTAAGCTAACTAAAGCACAAGACCTTGGAATTACCATTTGGGATGAAGATAAATTCTTAAGCGAACTAGGCAAAAATTAGAATACTTTTAATTTTAAATTATATGTAGTATAATGAATATACTAAAGTTTTTGGGGTGAAAAGAATGATAAAAAAACTAAAAAATTTTTATAAAAACAATCGCATTTATTCAATATTGATGATTATTTCATTATTTTGTTTAATATTGATGGTAAGTGGTGTTGTGATATATTTTGTTAATCAAACTATATCAAGCCCATATGGCAATAGATTAGATGGCATTAAAAATCACAATATTGATTCCTCTATTGAAGATTTAAAAAAATACTATAAAGATAGTAAAGGCGTAACAAACTCAAATGTTAGGGTTCAAGGAAGAATAATTTACATTGATGTTGAAATGGAAAAGACAACTTCTAATGAAGCTATTCAAAACTTAGCAGTTGGTTGTTTAGAAAAAATTCCTGATACTGAAAAAACATACTATGATATTCAATTTATATTTAAAAGAGAAGGTTTGACTCCATATCTTGGAAGTAAATCAGCTAGTAAGACAGTAATATCATGGGCAAATTATTCAGTAGATACTACAACTTCGACAACCACTAAAAAGAAATAGGTGAGTTATGAAAAAAATAAAACGAGTACTAATTATAATTGGAATAGTTACAGTCGTAGTAGGATGTGCATTTTTCGGATTATATAAGTTATTAGTAGACGAAAATTCTTTATCGATAAAGGAAAAAAAATGGATAGATGAAAATAGTAGCGATGTAATATCATTATCTATTCCTAATGATGTACCAATATTTGGAAATACTGGTGCAGGAGTGTTTTTTGACCTTTCTGATTATTTGGCAACTGACTTAGGTATAAAAATTAATAATAATACAGTATCTTATTTAACCACAACAACTGGTTATGGATTTACCATAAGTGATAAATTTGATAAAAATGAGCTTTTAATGTTTAAAGATCACTTTGTTCTTATAAGCAAGAATAGTGGAATAGTCGATGCAAGTGATGTTGTAAGTTTAAATATGGGCGTATTAAACAATAACAAAAGTCAAATAGCTAGTTATTATGGGATTAATGAAACAACATTGAAAAGTTATGACGCGATTTCTAAAATAATTGAAGATTTAGGAAATGGTAATTTAAAGTATGCTTTAGTTCCTTTGAATGAATATAAAGATCAAATAATAGAAAATAATATTAATATTTTATATCATGTAAGTGATTTAAATAAATATTATTATTTCCGTTTAGGCGATAATAAGATGATTAATTCGATATTTAAAAAAGAATTCTTATCATGGAAAGAAAAAAAATATGAAAAATCATATGGGAAACATAACTATCAATTATTTATCGATAAACTAGGTATTTCAGAAGTGGATGAAGAAAATTTCTCAAATAAAACATATAAATATGGTTTTGCTGAGTATCGTCCATATGAAGTTTTAACAAGTGGCTCATATGGTGGAATAACTTCTGAAGTCTTAAATGATTTTTCAAAATTTGCAAATATAGATTTTACTTATCGTAAATATAAAACACCTAATTCTTTAGCAGAAGCAGCTATAAAAGGTGATATTGACTTATATTATAACTACTATAATTTAATAACTAATTATATTGATACTGGTGCTGTAAAGAAAATAAAGTATTATGTTATTGCACATAACAATATTGATTTATCACTTACAAATATAAGTGGACTTTCAAATCAAACAGTTTATGTTCTTGAAAACTCATATATGCAAGATGTTTTAAAAAGCAATAAAGATATAAAGGTTATTACATATAAAAACAACAATGAATTAACTAAAATAATAAGAAAAAAAGCAATAATATTAGTTGATGAATCTGAATATAACTATTATATTACCAATAAAACTAATGAATATACTGTAAGACTTGCTGGAACTATAGAAGAAAATAACTATACTTTTAGATATAAAAATGCCAGTGATACATTCTATTTATTGTTTAATGCGTATACTAAAACTTTAGATCCAAGTGATATAGTTAGAAAAGGTATATCTTCATATAACTATGTTGCAAAAAAAAGTATTATTATCGGAAACATCGCGAAATATTCAATTATAATAATTATTGTTGCTTCATACATATTTGTATTAAGAAAGAAAAAAGAAAAAACTATAAAGATAAATACTAAAGTAAAAAAAGAAGATAGAATTAAATATATTGATCTACTTACTTCTTTAAAAAATAGAAATTATTATAATGAAAAGGTTAATTTATGGAATAAAAACACGATTTATCCACAAGCATGTATTGTTTTAGATATTAATGAATTAAAATCCTTAAATGACACTCTTGGACATGAAGAAGGGGATAAATTAATTCAAAAAGTTGCTAATGCTTTAATAAAAACTCAAATTGATAATTCAGAAATAATGCGTACGGATGGTAATGAATTCTTTGTATACTTAGTAGGATATCCTGAAAAACAAGTACTTTCTTATATCAAAAAGTTAATAAAAGAATTTAAAAAATTGGATTATGAACCTGGGGTTGCAATGGGGTTCTCTATGATTGAAGATGACTCAAAGTTAGTAGAAGATGCATTTAATGAAGCTAGTATAAAGATGCGTGATAATAAAGAGGAATCTTATGAAAAAAAGAATTAGTAAATTTAATAAACAAGCAACTGAACAATTCAAAAATTTAAAAAATTATTTATTAAAAATTATTGAGATAATAAAGAAACCGGAAATGGGAATATTGCCAGGACAACTTGCTTTCTTTATTATCCTATCACTTGTTCCGATTATAACTTTATGTGGTTTTGGAGCGGGTTTATTCAATATCAATATGGATACAGTTATTGATATTCTTGATAATATTATTCCAACTGGAGTAGAATTTTTAAAACCATATTTAACTGGTAATACAATTGATTTAAAATTGGCATTGATATTCTTATGGATGTTTTATTTAGCAAGTAATGGTTGTAATACAGTTATCCTAATAAGCAATCAAATTTATGGTATCGATCAATCAAATTGGATAAAAAGAAGAATTAAAGCTATATTTATGACTTTTGGAATAGTCGTTATCATTATCTTTTTACTTGTATTTCCAGTATTTGGAAAGAAAATACTAGAGTTATTTGAATTTACTAATATCAGTTCTACGATAAAAGAAATATTTAAGATATTAAAAGGACCACTAACATGGCTTGTAATGTTTATATTCTTAAAAGGTATATATGAAATTGCTCCCGATAGAGTAAGAAGAAATTCTCATATCAATACAGGAGCTATATTCACAACAGGCGGTTGGATTATTCTCACTTGGTTTTATAGCCAAATATCAACCAATATAACAACATACAATATTTTCTATGGTGCTTTGTCAAATATTGCAATACTTATGCTATGGTTATATTTTATGTCATTTGTATTTGTTATTGGCCTTTCACTAAATTATGGTGAAGAAATGGAACAAGAAAAAGTATTAAACGAAAATCGTCCTTTAAAGGTAGTAAAAGAACGTAGTCAAACTAAAGATACCGAAGAATAATTTCTTTGGTTTTTTTATTCAAAAATAAATATATTTATTGTATAATATATCTTACGGGAGGTTATGGTTATGGAAAAACTAAGCATTAAAAGTATGTCTATTGACATTGACTTAACTTTACCAGTTACGTGTGTTCTTGGCCCAACGAATTCTGGTAAAACCTACTTTTTAAAAAAGCTAATAAATGTAATTCCTAATCATGACGTATATCTTGATGATATTTTAATAAGCGAATATGACATAACTTACTTAAAAAACAATATTGTCGTTGTTTTAGATGATGATACTTTTAAATGTGAGTATGTAGCCGAAGAACTCCATTACTACTTATCTAAATTAGGCTATAGAATAGATGAGATTACGAATAAGATAAATGAACTTGCAAAATTCTTTAAAATAAGCAGTCTATTGAGTGAAAGAATCGATCTTTTAACAATTGAAAAACGTATACTTATAAAAATCCTTGCACTTTTAATTATAAAACCTCAAATATTTGGAATTGATAATCTATTGGGTTATTTAAATGAAACTGATAAAAAAAATTTACTTACCTTCTGTGTTTCTAATAAGATAACATTAATAAATTGCACAAATAATGGTGAAGATTTACTTATAAGTGATAAAGTATTACTGCTTAACGATATGAAAACTATCTTCTATGGTGATAAAAAAGAACTATTAAATGGAAACACGATTCTACCATATATCGGTATAAATCTTCCGTTTACTGCCGAGATGTCTCAAAATTTAGTTCTTTATGGTATTATTAATAAAGTGTATCTAGATGAAAAAAAGTTGGTGGATAAAATATGGAAGTAGTAGTAAGTTTAAATAAACCATTTCGTTTTAAATATCAAACAGTTGGGGTAATTGGTGATATCAATGATTTATTAAATGAAGAATTCGATATAGAAGGTCTTATGTATGATGATAATTGGACAGTAAAAAGATTTTTAAATGGCTTTCGTTTTAAAATAAATGAACGAATTATAACTCTTTTTAATATGCTAGAACTTGATTTAGAACTTTTAAATAAGAAAATAAAAAATATATCTAGAACCGATTTTAAGTTTGTTTTGTTAACTTATGCAATACTTAGAAATTATAAAACGATAATCTTTGATCATATGGATTTAAATATGAGTCATAAAGACAAAAAGAAATTACTTAATTTTATAAGAAAAATTAAAAATGATGAATTATCTTTCATTTTTCTGTCAACAAATATGGAGTTTCTTTATAAAGTAAGTAATCACTTAATTATTTTTAATGAAGGTAAGATTGTTTATGATGATTTAATAGATAATGTATATAATGAATCCATAATTGATTCAAAAATCATTAAGTTTATTAATTTGGCAAATAATAAAGGAGCAAATTTAACTTATACATTTGATAGAAAAGAACTGTTGAAAGATATTTATAGGAGTGTGATGTAATGCGTTATTTAGCAAGTGTGAGCTATGATGGTTCAAAATTTTATGGTTTTCAACGACTAAAAAACAAAAAATCTGTTCAAGGTGAACTTGAAAAAGTCTTGACAACTATAAATAAAACTATGGTTTTAGTAAAAGGAGCTGGAAGAACTGATCGCGGTGTTCATGCACTTGATCAAAAAATACATTTTGATTTAAATATCAAAATTGATATACCTCATTTACTTTTAGCAATAAATAGTAGACTTGATTCAGCGGTAAGAGTTAATTACATTGAAGAAGTATCAAGTGATTTTCATGCTAGATTTGATTGTATTCAAAAAAAATATCAATACATCATAAATATGGGAGAATATGATTTGTTTATAGATGATTATGTTTATAATTATAATAAAAAACTAAATATTAAGAATATGAAAAAAGCAAGTAAATACCTACTTGGAGCACATTCATTTAAAGTATTTACCTCTGGAGAAAGAGAAAACTATAATTCTATAATATCTAAAGTTGATTTCAAAAGACGTGGAAGCATGTTATATATTACATTTACCGGAGTAAGTTTTTATCGTTATATGGTAAGAAATTTAGTAGGAGCTTTGCTTTTAGCTGGAGAAGGACGTATGCCAACAACTGGTATAGAGGAGATGCTAAGTAATTCAAGAAATATCTATAATTATATGACAGTTCCTGCAAATGGTCTTTATTTAATGGAAGTTAAATATTAATAAAATATATATTTATTCATATAAATTTAGTATATTAACAAAAAGACTAAAAAAATATTTGACATTTACAAGGACATAGCATATAATTTTAACTGGTACATTTTTTAAATTCAAATATTGGATTCGATGTGGGAAGTTGATGAAGATAAGAATTTTTGAAAGGGAAAATATTATGAAAAACACATTTATGCAAAAGAAAGAAACAGTAGAACGTAAATGGTATGTGTTAGATGCTACTGATTTACCTTTAGGTAGAGTTGCTACTAAAGCTGCTCATATGCTAAGAGGAAAACACAAAGTAACATTTACACCTCATATCGATTGTGGAGACTATATCATTATAACTAATGCTAGTAAAGTTAAATTAACTGGTAATAAGTTAAATGATAAAATGTATTATAATCACTCAGGATATACTGGTGGATTAAGAGAAAGAAATGCAGCTGAGATGATTGAAAAATATCCAGTTGAAATGGTAGAAAGAGCTGTTAAAGGAATGCTTCCTCATAACCGTTTAGGAAGACAAATGGCTAAGAAGTTATTTGTTTATGCAGGTGAAAATCATGAACAACAAGCTCAAAAACCAGAAAGCATAAGTTTATAGGAGGTAAGGAATAATGAGTAAAGTTATAACAGCTACAGGAAGAAGAAAATCAAGTGTAGCACAAGTTAAAATGGTTCCAGGAACAGGTAAAATTATCGTTAATGGAAAAGATGTAAAAGAATACTTACCTTTTGAAGTTTTAGTTATGGACTTACGTCAACCATTAGTTTTAACAAACAATGAATCAACTTTTGATATCACTGTTAATGTTAAAGGTGGCGGATTCTCTGGACAAACTGGAGCAATAAGACTTGCTATTACTAAAGCATTACTTGAATATGATAAGGACACTGATCCATCAAGTGAAACTGCTTATAGAAGAATCTTAAAAACTGAAGGATTTATTACTAGAGATCCAAGAGTTAAAGAACGTAAAAAATATGGTCTTAGAAAAGCTCGTAGAGCACCACAATTCTCAAAACGTTAGAATGTTTCAATGCCTTGCTATATGCAAGGTTTTTTCTTGCATAAAATATGTATTTATCATAAAATAAGTTTGGGTGATGAGATGAAAAAGATATCTTTTGCTGCTTTGCTTACAAGTTTTATAATATCCTTATCTTTTATCATAGGTTCTACGATTGAAAACTACGGATCTATAAGATATTTAGTTGATTCTAATCATTTCGTCGGTAACTTTATAGATTTTTTAGTTCATTTTATTGTTTGGTATTTTATCATTATTGCTATATTTAAGTTATTAAAAAGAAAAATAACGATAAATAATAAAGTATTTAAATTTATATTTAATGATCATCCTTTACTAATGGTTTTTATTCTTTTATTTCTAATTGGACTACCAATTGTTATAACGTTCTATCCTGGTCCTGTTCAATGGGATGGAATGTGGCAATTAAATTATTATTCGGGAGTACTTCCATGGAGTAATCATCATCCGATATTCTCAACATTTATTCTAGGAACATTTCAAAAAATTGGTTCAATTGTAGTTGATGATAATTTTGGAATATTCCTATTTACTTTTACTCAATACACATTATCTTGTTTCATATTTGCAAACATCATTGACTTTCAAAACAAATTAGGAACATCTGATGTAATAAAACTTTTAACATTTTTATTTTTTTCTTTAAGTCCATCATGGTATCTGTATGCATACACATTTATGAAAGACACTTCATACTATTTAATATTTATTATTTTCTTTATCAATTACATAAAATTTTTCTATAATGAAAGCGATAAAAAAAGTATTATAACCTTATTAATTTCATCACTTTTTTTAATATTAATTAGAAATAATGGAATATATGTTGTAAGTGTATCCTTTCTAGCGTTATGCTTTTTAAAATCGGATTATAAAAAAACATCAATATCATTTGTGGTTTTATTCTTTATTGTTCAACTTATTCTTAATACAATTATTAAGATGAACGGAATAGAACCAAGCAACATCCGAGAAACATTATCAATACCAGTTCAACAAATAGCTAGATACACAATTTATAATAATTTAACAGAAGAAGAAAAAGAAAAGATATCGAAGGTGTTTATGTATGATGAAAATGATTTCGCTCTAAACTATAATCCTGATATATCTGATCCGATAAAGGAAAGTTTAGTTATTGAAACCAAATCCGATCTAAAAGAATTTTTATCTCTCTGGTGGAGTTTGTTAAAAAAAGATCCAGTTACTTATATTGATGCAACTCTTAATAACACTTATGGATATTTTTATCCTTACAAAGAAGATGTAAAAGAAAGTATTGGTTACTTTAGAGTTGTAAACAATAAAAGGATAAATAAGGGTAACTTTGACTTTTATATGAATAGGAAGTATAAAAGTTTTAGAAAAGGATTTGAAGAAAACTTTTATCATTTAAGAAGAAGCGAATATATAAAATTTATATATAATACAGGAACATATTTTATTGTTCTAATAATCATTTTAGGTTATTCATTATATATAAAAAGATACGATTATTTAGTTATAAGTATTCCTTTACTTTTAACTTATGCATTCTGTATTTTATCTCCAGTTAATGCATATCTTAGATATATGAATCCGATAATTGTATGTTTACCAATAATGATTTCTCTTGTGACGTCAACTAAATATAACAAGAATTAATTTTCTTGTTATTTTCATTTATTTATATTATACTACTTAGTGAATTTTTATGGAGGGCATATGGATAATGTATTAAAGTTTATTAATAACTTAAATATAAATGAAAATGATACGGTTGTTGTTTCATGCTCTTATGGACCTGATTCAATGTATATGCTTTATATCATGCACACTTATTATAAATGTAAGGTTGTATGTGCTCACGTTAATCATAAAATGCGTCAAGCAAGTGAACAAGAATATATTGATTTAAAATCTTACTGTGATAAAAACAACATTATATTTGAGGGAACAGAAATTCTTAACTATGATACTTGTGATAATTTTCATGAGTATGCAAGAAACTTTAGATATGAATATTTTGAAAGTGTTGTAAAAAAATACCATGCTAAATATTTGTTTACTGCTCATCATGGTGATGATTTAATGGAAACAATCCTGATGCATATTTTAAGAGGTGGAAGCATTTATGGCTATTCAGGCTTTGATTTTATAGTTGATAAAGTCGATTATAAAATTGTGCGTCCTCTTGTTTACTTATCAAAAGATGAAATAGAAAAGTATGATGAAGAATTAAACATTCCTTATGCAATAGATGAATCCAATTTAGAAGATCATTACACTAGAAATCGTTTTAGACATCATGTACTTCCCTTTTTAAAAAGTGAAGAAAAAGATGCTCATTTAAAATTTCTGAATTTTGCAAGTAACTTAAAAGAATGTACTAAATTTTTAGATAATTATGTATATTCAATAATTGATAAGATTTATGTTGATAAAGTTCTAGATTTAAACAAATTTGAAAATCTTGATATTTATATAAAAAAAGAAGTTATTTATAAAATATTGATGCGTATTTATAATAATAATTTGAGTTTAATAAATAGTAATCACGTTAAAAATATTTTAACTTTAATTGAAAGTGACAAACCAAGTGTCAGTATAAATATTCCAAATAATATATGTGTATTAAAGGAATACGATAAATTAATATTTAACTACAATAATAATATAAGCACCTATGATTATGTTTTAACTAATGAAGTTATAACACCTTATGGAAAGATAACGAAAGTATCAGCAACTGATGATACAAGTAACAATACTATAAGATTAAACAGTTTAGATATAGTTTTGCCAATTCATGTAAGATGCAAATGTGATGGAGATAAGATGCAAGTTAAAAACATGACGGGTTCAAAGAAGATCAGTGATATATTCATTGATTCAAAGATCCCAAAGCAAGAAAGAAATACATATCCAATAGTAACTGACCATAAAGGTAAAGTTCTTTGGATTCCCGGAATTAAAAAAAGTAAATTTGATATGGCAAAAGATAAAGTATATGATATAATATTAAAGTATGAAAAAGGAGAGAAATAATATGAATAAAAAAGTTAATACAAAACAAACTATTCCATATATAATGTTGATTGCAATAATCGCGGTTGTATTAATAATGTTTAGCTTTAGTGGTTCAACTGTAAAAGAGCTTACATATGATGAACTTATTACAGAATTCTCTAAAGGAAATGTTACTGAAATAGTTACTTCTGAAAGAAGTGCAGCTGGTTACTATCAAATAACTGGAAAATTAAAGAATTACAAAAAAGGTGAGTATTTCTCTACAAAAGCTCCACTTTCAGAAACTGTTACAGAAACTCTTACAACTTACTATACAACTAATGATTTTAAATGGACAGTAGAAAAGAATCCAGAAAACAACAACTGGGTAGCAATACTTATAAATGTTGTACCAATGGTTATAATCGTTGGTGGAACAATAATACTTTTCACTAAACTATCAGGATCAAACAAAAATAGTATGGATTTTGGAAGAAGCCGTGCTAAATTAAGTGAAGATGGTGGAAAAGTAAGATTTAAAGATGTTGCTGGACTTGATGAAGAAAAAGAAGAAGTTGCTGAATTAATTGACTTCTTAAAAAATCCTAAAAAATTCCAAAAGCTTGGAGCTCGTATTCCAAAAGGTGTATTATTAGTAGGCCCTCCAGGAACAGGTAAAACATTGCTTGCAAAAGCTGTAGCTGGAGAGGCAAATGTTCCATTTTATTATATAAGTGGTTCAGACTTTGTTGAATTATTTGTAGGTGTTGGAGCAAGCCGTGTAAGAGATATGTTTAAACAAGCAAAACATTCTGCTCCTTGTTTAATATTTATCGATGAAATCGATGCTGTTGGACGTCAAAGAGGAACTGGTTTAGGCGGAGGGCATGACGAAAGAGAACAAACTCTAAACCAATTGTTAACTGAAATGGATGGATTTGGAGCAAATGAAGGAATAATTATCATTGCTGCAACAAATAGACCTGATGTATTGGATCCAGCCTTATTAAGACCAGGAAGATTTGATAGACAAGTTACAGTAAGTTTACCAGACCAAAAAGCTCGTTTAGCTATTCTTGAGGTACATGCTAAAGGTAAAGTATTTGCACCAAATGTAAATCTTGAAAACTTATCACATCGTACTCCAGGATTCAGTGGAGCTGATCTAGAAAACTTGCTTAATGAAGCTGCACTTTTGGCAGTAAGAAGAAATAAATCAGCTATTACAATGGATGATATTGATGAAGCAACTGACCGTGTATTAATGGGACCAGCAAAAACAACTAGAAAAATTACTGACAAAGAAAAAAGACTTGTTTCTATTCATGAAGCAGGACATGCAGTTATTGGACTAAAGCTAGAAGATGCAGATGATGTTCACAAAATAACAATTATACCTCGTGGTATAGCAGGTGGTTACACAATGATGCTTCCAAAAGAAGAAAAAATGGCAGTAACTACTAAAAATGAATTACTTGCTCAAATAACTGGTTTATTAGGTGGACGTGTAGCCGAAGAACTATTCTTAGGAGAAACAACTACTGGAGCAAGCGACGATTTTAAAAAAGCAACAAAGATTGCTCGTGCTATGGTAACTGAATATGGTATGAGTGATTTAGGCCCAGTTCAATTAGAAGAAAGAAGTGAAGGAGTGTTCTTAGGAAGAGATTATAATAAATCTAAAAACTTCTCAGATGCCGTTGCTTTAGAAATTGACCAAGAAGTAAGAAAAATCATTAATGAATGTTATAAAAAGACAACTGAAATCTTAAAGAAAAACAAAGATTTAGTTATGTCAATAAGTGATGCTTTAATGGAAAGAGAAACAATCACGAAAGAGCAAATTGAAGAATTAGTTACTACGGGAAAGATTAGTGATGAAGTTCCTTCAGATGATTTAAAAGAATTAAAAAATAAAGCGAAAGAATTAGGCATTAAAGGATACACTAAAATGTCTAAAGAAGAATTAGAAGAAAAAATTAAAGAAGCTGAGTAAATCTTAGCTTTTTTATTTAGTTACTTTAAGAAGTAAATGCAA
>FR884145.1 GCA_000435515.1 Firmicutes bacterium CAG:582 | reverse complement strand
GAACATTAACAGTAACACTAGATAAGGTAGCAACTGAAGCAGTTACAGAAGAATATACATGTAAGCTAGAATTCAATGCAGTAGAAAGAGATACATTAGGAAAAGAAATACCAGCATTCCAAAAGGATAGTTGGTCAACAATAGCAGCCAATGTTAAGAGTGGAAATACAAGTAAATATAATGTAGGTGATACTAAAGAAGTTGATTTAGGAGATTTAGGAACACATACAGTGAGAATATCAAATATGAGTGAATGTACAAATGGAGAGGCAAGTGAAACCGCATGTGGATTTGTAGTAGAATTTGCAGATATCATAACAGAGCAAAAATTTAATAGTTTAGATACAAATGTAGGCGGATGGAAAGATTCAGAATTACGTACATACATAAATGGAACAATATATAATTTGCTTCCAAGTGAATTACAAAATGTAATAGTTCCAACAAAAGTAGTATCTGGACACGGAAACACAAGTGGCGAAACAAACTTTGAAACTCAAGACAAATTATATTTGTTAAGTGCGCATGAAATATGGGAAGATGGAGAAGATGAAAATAATCGAATAGGCGAAAATGATACATCGTATAGTAATACAAGACAATTAGATTATTATAAAAATCAGAGAGTAACAACAGATAGTTATGATAGAAAAACAATCAAGGAATATAAAGAAAGTGATAATTCTTGGTGGCTTCGTTCAGCTGATTCTAGCGATGCCTCCGCCTTCCTTTATGTCATTTTCAATGGCTCATGGGACAGTTCTTGGCCAAGCGACCTTTATGGCATTTCTCCAGCTTTCCGAATCGCATAATACTAAAATTTAAGATACAATCGCGTATCTTTTTTTCTTTTACAAAATAATTGAAAATAGTTTAGTAATGATTTATAATTATGATTAGAATAGAAGAGGAGAGGTTAAGATGAAGAAAAATGGATTTATTGCAACAAGTATTCTTTATTCAATATTCTTGGTGTTCCTAACTCTTTTCTTAGCTTTAATTTTAGCTTATCTTCATAACCAAATATTATTACAAAAGATTAATGATGAGGCAAAAAGTAATTTATTAAAAATAAATAACACTAAAATAAGTGATTTAAATATTGGTGATTATGTCCAATTTATGAACGATCCTAGTATGGGAGAAACATATAATGATCCAGATCCTGCAAAACATGACCCTTATGAAATAGGTGAAAGTGTTTTAAATCAAGAAGCTAAATGGATTGTTGCTGATATTAAAACAAATGGCAATATAAAAACTTATTATTTCTTAAGTGAAATTGATGCATCAAAATTGGATGTTCAATTTAAATTATCAACTGACGTTATAAGAAAGTATCATACTTTAACTATTGGTATTATTAATGAAATGATTAATTTAAGAAGTTGGGGAAATGAAAACTTATATCAACAATCACTTCAATTTAAAAACTATACTAGTTTTAAAATGGGTTTTCCTACATCAACTGAACTTATAACTATAAGAAATAATACTAATTTAACTGATGAAGTTAAAAATTCTATTTTTGGAATTGATTCAAATTACATTGTTTATATTGATCAAACAACTGGACCATATACTGCAGGTAATTACTATTACTATCGTATGTATAATTTTACTTTAGCAAACTCTAAAAATGGTAGTATTTTAAATAATTATTGTGGAGGTAATTTTTCAAATGGAAAAGTTAATTATAACTCCAATAATACTTTTGGATATATGAATAAAGTTTGGGATACGGCATCAAATTCTGAATATATTGATTATTGTTCATATGCATCTCCAGTTGCTTATACTCATAAAGTAAGTGATAAAGTGGTTGAAGCAAATGAAACAAAAGATAATGACATTGCTATACTCAACAGTGCTGCTTATAACTTTAGACTTATGCTTGAACTTGGAGTTGATTCCAATAGCAACGTTACTTATGTATCTGGAGGAACAGGATTGAGAACTAATCCATACATAATTATGGATGGGAGAAAAAGCGAATGAAAAAGAATGGTTTTGTTTTTATTGAAACTTTAGTAGTTGTAAGTGTTTTATCATTAACGCTTTTAATGTTATTTGGAAGTTATTCCTACATAATTAGAAAATCAAGAGAAAGAAATGTTTTTGATACAACAGAGATGATTTATAAAACATATTACACAAAACAAATACTTGAAAAAGAATATGGAACTTTAGGAACATATATGAATACTTGTAATAAACCAGGAACAAATGTATATGAATGTACGATTTCTGGAAATAGATTAACTCAATTAAAACAATCTTTTGAAGTTGAAAAAATATATTTTTTAACTCCAAGTGAAGTTTTAACTAATACAGGTGTTTTAGTTAAATTAGATGCAACAACAATTGATTATATTAAACATTTAGGCAAATACAGCAATACAAGAAGGATGATTGTAAAATATAAGAAAAATTATCAAGATGGTACTTATGAAGTCTTCCATTCTTCTATGGAGGTGTAAAGATGGATAATAAAGGTATGACAATAACAGAACTTCTAGTAAGTATATGTATTATATCGATTGTATTACTTCTATTGTTTTCCCTTTTAATTCAAGTGAGAAGTGAAGACAATAAAAGTTCCATTCAATCAAACTTCATAATCGATCAATCAACAATGATTAAAGCTATTGAAGAGGATGTAACTGACTATGGTGTTAAAAGAGTATCAGCTTGCACTTTATCTGAACAAGGAATTGATAATTCTATTATAGTAAGTGGTTATGAAGATAAATATAAATGTTTAAAAATTGAATATAAAAAAGACTTTTTAAAGTCCAATATAGCTTTCTTATCAATATATAATTATTACACAAAATACGATTATCAAAATGGTAAATATGTTGGTAAAGGTGAAACTTCATGGATGATTTCTTACAAGAGAGGATATTACAAAGAATATAATTTTGATGGATCTCCTAAATATCAATCATTCTTTGCAGATGCTTCAACTATGAAAGAACTTCCTGAAGAAGTTGATTTATCTGATGCTTCAGTTCTTAATTTTACAGCTTTAAGTGAAAACATAAATGCTGCTTCATTAGTTTTTCCAATAAAAAATTTAACAGGTGAACATTATGACGTAAACATTGGATTTATTTATACAGGCAATAATTTATTTAAATGTAAAGCTAATAATGCAACTACTAATAAATTTAGATGTAATTGTAGCAGTTCTAATAGTTTATGTAATCAAATATATGAGTAAAGATATAAATAAAGTTAAAATTCTAGAGGTATAAAAGTATTTTGAATCAAACTTAGTTTCTTTTAAAATACTTTTTATTTGCATTATTATACTAAACGATGCAAGAGAAGTGAAAGTAAGCATCAATATATCATTTATTGGACTTACTGTATAAAGTTTTATTCTAGTAAATCCACTAGTTATTTCTAGAATACCGGATATAAATGTTTTCAATATAGGATTTTTAATTGGTACTATATTTGAAAGACTTAAAAAAACAGTTAAAGTTCCTAATATATTAAGAATTGTTTTCATATTTTTTTCAATAGATTTATTTAAATTAAAATCAAAATTGTATGATGCTTTAAGTGAGGATTCACTTACTAAGGCATCCCTTAAAATGAAACTTGTTAAAACATTAGATACCCACATAATTATTAAAACTTTTAGATTACTGAATGTAAGTATTAATATTGGATTAAAAAATATTGTTTGACTTAATATCTTTGTTAAACTATTTTTATCTATCAATTTAGAATCATACAAATCTTTTAATATTTTCGCATTTGTTGGTGTTGCACCAAAAACAGAAACGATAAATACAAATAAACCATATGGACTAGTTTTAAATATTTTAGAGTAAACATCATAAAAAAAATTAGGTATTTTATCAATTACTCCACTTGCAAGTAAAATATCGCTTAGGATAAGGGTAGGAAAAAGAACCGGGAATAGACTTTTACTCCAAATATTAAGGGCATCCCCAGCTGCTAAAACAATTGCATTTTTATTTACAATAAATAGGATAAAAAGTAATAAAGTTAACAATTTTTTCACATTTCACCTCTATAATAATGGTATAATCAAAGTAAGGAGAATAAATTATGCTTAATAAAATGTATGAGTTTTTAAAGGAAAATATTAAATCAATACTTATTATTGTTGTTTTTGTAGTTGCTATTAATTTAAATCTTCCTTTCAGTGTTTATGCTCCAGGAGGAACAATAGATATTTCTAAAAGATTGAATAAGAATTCTAAAACAAGTGTAAATATGACATATGTAAGTTTTGTTGAAGGAAAAGTTCCGATTTTATTACTTTCATTAATTTTACCAAACTGGGACATTGTAAAAAATGATGACATAAAGTATGATAATGAAGAGATGGCTGACTCACTAAAAAGAGATAGAATTAGTTTATATGAATCCATTAGTAATGCTAAAAGTGTTGCCTATAAATATGTTAACAAACCTTTGAAAATCGAAAAAACTACTTATTATGTAACATATATTAGTTCTTCATCGGATACAGATTTAAAAATTGGTGATGAACTTATAAGCATTGATGGACACGACTTTACTCCGGATATTGTAGATGATTATCTAAATACTCTTGAAGAAGGGATGAAAGTATCTATAAAGGTTAAAAACTCTGATAAAGAGTATACAAGATATGCGAGTCTTATAAAAGTAAACGATAAAACACTTATTGGAGTAAGCTATGCAAAAGTAAATGACTATAAAGATTCTCTTGAATACAATTACAAAAAAAGTGAATCAGGCCCTTCTGGTGGAGCAATGTTAACTCTTGCTTTAATTCAAGAATTAAATAATGAAACTATTACAGATAAAAAAATATGTGGTACAGGAACAATTGATGAGGCAGGAAACATTGGCGAAATAGGTGGAGTAAAATATAAAATACTTGGAGCAAGCAAGAATAAATGTGATGTTTTTATAACACCAAAAGAAAACTATGAAGAGGCAAAGAAAGTTAAAGAAAAAAATAAATTAAAAATTAAGTTAATTGAAGCAAATAATATAGAAGATTTGATGGAAAAACTATCTTCCTAAAATCTAAAAATTATTATATAATATTTTATTAGATGTAGGTGGTAAAATGGAACGTTTAAGTGTGGATAGAACAAAATTGTCTCCAATGATGTTACAATATATGGAGATTAAGGATAGATATCCTGATACGTTAATATTTTTTAGATTAGGAGATTTTTACGAATTATTTTTTGAAGATGCTGATGTTTGTTCAAGAGAATTAGAATTAACTTTAACTGGTAAAAATGCTGGTTTAAGTGAAAGAGTACCAATGTGTGGAGTTCCTCATCATTCAGCTAAAATATACATTGAAAAACTTATAAGCAAAGGATATAAAGTTGCGATATGTGAACAGCTTGAAGATCCAAAACTTGCTAAAGGTATGGTTAAAAGAGACGTAATTGAAGTCGTAACAAAAGGAACAATGGTTGATTTAGAGTTCTTAAATGAACATGATTTTAACTATATTGGAACTATTTTTGATTATGGATACAACTATTTAATTGTTTATCTTGATTTATCAACTGGTAAAGTATTTGGAATATTTGTTCCTCATAATAAAACTAGTTTAATAAATGAAGTATTAAGTTTAAATTTAAAAGAAATTATTGTTGAAAATAATTTTGATATTGAACTTATAAATATCTTTAAAAATACTTATTCAATATCTATCACCATTAATGATTTATATTTAGAGGACGAATATAAAAATGTCTATGAAGGAATAAATGATGAAAGAATAGTTAAAGCATTAAAGAATATTATGTATCATTTACATGTAACTCAATTAAAAGATTTATCACATTTATCACATATTGAAATGGTTCAAAAAGATGACTATTTAAATATGGATATTCATACAATAAGAAATCTTGAGTTACTAGAAACTTTAAGATTAAAAGAAAGAAAGTTTTCTCTTTTATGGCTTCTTGATAAAACTAAAACAGCGATGGGTTCAAGAACTTTAAAAAGCTGGCTTATGAATCCTTTAAAAGATGAAACTAAAATAAATAAAAGACTTGATTATATTGAAAGTTTGAATAATAACTTTTTACAAAGAGAAGAACTTATGAGAGATTTATATGAAGTATATGATCTTGAAAGACTAACTGGTAAAGTTATATGCGGTTCTTTAAACGGAAGAGATTTATTACAAATAAAAAATTCAATCAAAGTAATACCTGATATCAATAGAATTCTAAATGAACTTAAATTTGATATTACTTTAAATACTCATGAGGAATTATTTAAACTTTTAGAAAGCTCTATTTCTGAAGATACACCAATAAGCATTAAAGAGGGTGGAATAATCAAAAGTGGATATAATGCTGAACTTGATGAACTTAAAAGTATTCGCTCAGGAGGAAAAGATTTTATTTCTGGAATTGAAGCAAAATTAAAAGAAGAAACGGGAATAAATAACTTAAAAGTTGGATACAATAAAGTATTTGGATATTTTATTGAAGTGTCAAAAGGAAATTCAAAACGCGTAAGTGAAGAGTTAGGTTGGGAAAGAAGACAAACTCTAACTAATGCTGAAAGATATATAACTCCAGAATTAAAGGAAAAAGAAGCTTTAGTTTTAAATGCTGAAGAACGTATAATTGATTTAGAATACAATATATTCATGGAAATAAAAGAAAGTGTAAAGGGTGTCCTATTTGAATTAAAAGAAACAGCAACCCTTTTAAGTGAAATTGATTCGTTATGTTCTTTATCTCTTGTAAGTGAAGAACACCATTTAATTAGACCAAAATTCAATAACAATCATAATCTTCGTATAATTGACGGAAGACATCCAGTTGTTGAAGTTGTTAGCAATAATAACTATGTTAAAAATGATGTAATTATGGATGAATCTACATCAACTCTTTTAATAACTGGGCCAAATATGAGTGGTAAATCAACATATATGAGGGAACTTGCAATCATCATTATAATGGCTCAAATGGGTTCTTTTGTCCCTGCTGCTGAAGCAAACTTACCAATATTTGATTCAATTTATACTAGAATCGGAGCAAGTGATGATCTTGTAAGCGGAGAATCGACATTTATGGTTGAAATGATTGAAGCCAAAAATGCAATTGTTAACGCTACAGAAAACTCACTTATCTTATTTGATGAACTTGGAAGAGGAACAGCTACATTTGATGGTATGAGTTTAGCTCGTGCAATTCTTGAATATGTTAATTTAAAAATCAAATGTAAAACATTATTTTCAACTCATTATCATGAGTTAACGGATTTAAGCGATACTATTCCAAGTATCAAAAATGTTCATGTTGATGCCATAGAAGAGGATGGTAAAGTAACATTCCTACATAAAGTTAAAGAAGGACCAATTGATAAATCATATGGTATTCATGTTGCAAGACTTGCTGGTCTTCCAGAAGATTTGTTAAAACGTGCAAGTGAATTTTTGGCAAGTTATGAAAGTTATGAAAAACGTGAAGTATTTGTTCAACAATCTCTTAATTTTGAAGAAAAGCATGAAGATAATAAATTAGAAGAAAAGATAAAAGAGATAGATATCTTAAAAATGACCCCAATGGATGCAATAAATTTCCTATATGAGTTAAAAAATACAATAAAATAGTTGTAATTTTATAAAAATGCATTTATAATTATAAGTGAAGTGCGAAGCATACTTTTATTTTTCATTTTTGGATTATTTATCTATCTAAAATCTTTTTTTTGCACTTCAGATCACATATTAATTTATGTGATTTTTTTTATTTAAAATTGTATTTGTGAATAAAATTTATTATACAAATAAAATAATGTTTATTAATTAAAGACTTTTTATTATATTTTTGATAAAATATAAAAAGGAGGAAAAGTATGGACACAGAAGAAATAAAATATTTTACCGTAAGCCAATATAATCAGGCAATTAAAAACTTTTTAGATTCTAAGGTTGAATGTCAAGTTGTCCATATTAAAGGAGAAGTTTCCAACTATAAAGGACATACTAGAGGACATTTGTATTTCACTTTAAAAGATGAAGAATCAAGAATTAATGCGGTTATGTTTAAAACTAGTGCTTCAAAACTTGATTTTGTCCCGAAAGATGGAGATGAAGTGTTAGTTACTGGAAGAATAAGCGTATACGTTCCAACTGGTGGATATCAAGTATATGTTGAAGAAATGCATTTATCCGGTAATGGAGATTTATTAAAACGATTAGAAGAATTAAAGCAAAAACTTGCTAAAGAAGGTTTGTTTAATCAGGAACATAAAAAACGAATACCTAAGTATCCGAGTAAAATTGGTATTGTAACCGCACCAACAGGAGCTGCCATAAGAGATATTCTTTCGACTATAAAAAGAAGATATCCAATATGTAATACAATATTATTTCCTGCTTTAGTTCAAGGTGAACTTGCTAAAGATGATGTTGTAAGACAAATTAAACGTGCAAATGAATTTGATGATATAGATGTTTTAATTGTTGGTAGAGGTGGAGGAAGCATTGAAGATTTATGGGCATTTAATGAAGAATGTGTTGCTCGAGCAATATATGAATCTCGTATCCCGATTATATCTGCTGTTGGTCATGAAATAGACTTTACTATAGCTGACTTCGTTGCTGATATGCGTGCTCCAACACCGACCGGAGCAGCAGAGATGGCTGTACCAAATATGGTTGATTTAGTTAACTACATTCGCCAACTTGAAATACGTTTAAATAAAAATATATTTAATTTAATAGACTTATCAAAAAAACAACTTACAAACTTTAAAAATAGTTATGTTCTAACTAATCCACTTTCATATTCTGAGATTAGAGAACAAAAACTTGATATGATTATTAACAAATTAAATAGTTATATTACTCACAAAATGGATATATCTGTTTCTAGATATCAAAATGCAATAAGTAATCATATAATTTTAAATCCATGTGAGTTATTTATAAAAAATAAAAATAGTCTAGAACTTATTATTAATAAATTAGAGTTATTAAACCCATTAAGTGTTTTAAGTAAGGGATATTCACTTTCTACAGTAAATGGAAAAGTAATTAAAAGTGTTAAAGACGTTAAAGTTAATGATGAGGTAAATATAAAACTTCTTGATGGAGAGATAAACACAGTTGTTAAAGGAGAGAAAGAAAATGGAAGATAAGAAATTTGAAGAACTTATGAGTGAACTTGAAAATATTATCAAAGAATTAGAAACTGGTAATACTGATCTAGAAAGTTCAATAAAAAAATATACTGAAGCTATGCAAATTGTTAAAGTTTGTAATGATAAATTAACAAAAGCAACAGATGCAGTTAATCAAATATTAAAAGAAAATGGAAGTTTAGAAAACTTCGAAGTAGAGGAATAGTTTATGGATAATCAAGTTAAAGATATTACAAGTAGAGATGTTGATTTTGCTAAATGGTACACCGATGTTGTTAAAAAAGCTGATTTAGTTGATTATACAAACGTTAAGGGAAGTATGGTTATTCGTCCATATGGATATGCTATTTGGGAAAATATGCAAAGTATTTTGGATAAAGAATTTAAGCGTTTAGGACATGAAAACGTTCAAATGCCTATGTTTATACCTGAATCTTTACTTAATGTTGAAAAGGATCATGTTGAAGGATTTGCTCCTGAAGTTGCTTGGGTAACTTATGGTGGAAAAGAAAAGTTGGATGAAAGAATGTGTGTACGTCCAACAAGTGAAACATTATTCTGTGATCATTTTAAAAAGATCGTAAAAAGTTATAGAGATTTACCAGTTCTTTATAATCAATGGTGTACGATAGTTCGTTGGGAAAAAACAACTAGACCATTTTTAAGAAGTCGTGAAATATTATGGCAAGAAGGACATACTTTACATGCAACAAGAGAAGAAGCAATGGCTGAAACTTTAAGAATGTTACATGTTTATGAAGATTTTCAAAGAAACTATTTAGCTATGCCAGTTATAGTAGGAAGAAAAACAGAAAAAGAAAAATTTGCTGGAGCTGAAGCAACTTATACAATTGAAGCAATGATGTATGATGGTGTTGCTCTTCAAAATGGAACAAGTCATTATTTTGGTAATGGTTTTGCTCATGCTTTTGGAATAGAATTTTTGGATAAAGATAATAAACTAAAAACTCCATTTCAAACATCATGGGGATGTACAACACGTATGATTGGTGGACTTATCATGACTCACTCAGATGATCGTGGACTTGTATTACCTCCAAAAATCGCGCCAACAAAAGTAATCGTTATTCCAATTGGAAAAGATATTGATGAATATATTGATAAAGTTTTGGATGTTTTAAATAGAAATGACATAACTAATAAAGTTGATAGAAGCGACAAAACTCCAGGGTTTAAATTTGCTGAAGCTGAGGTTAAAGGATATCCAGTTAGAATTGAAGTTGGTGCAAGAGATATTAAAAATGGTCATATTACTTTAGTAAGAAGAGATACTTTAGAAAAGTACGAATTTAGTATAAATGAACTTGATAATTTGGCAGATAAATTAAATGACATTTTTGAAACTATGCAAAATGATATGTATAAAAAAGCGGAAGACAGAAGAAATTCAATGCTATATTCAGCTTCAACTATGGAAGAATTTGAAAGTATTGCGGCTACTAAACCTGGATTCATCAAAATAAATTGGTGTGGAAGATGTGAATGCGAAGAAAACATCAAAGAAAAAACTGGTTTGAAATCACGTTGTATACTAGAACATGAACATGCAAACGGAAACTGCATCTGTGGAGAACCTGCAAAACATGTAATCTATTTTGGTAGACAATATTAAAAAGCAAATATAAATTTTGCTTTTTTTAATGTGTAAAAGCTTTGTAAATAGTATCAAATGTCTTGTCAACTACAAGGGATCCGTTATAAAATTTAAAAGTAGAATGGTGTGAATGAACTATGAAAAAAAGAAATGTAATAA